>NZ_JAVWDJ010000050.1:0-26259 GCF_036642255.1 Clostridium sp.
CATGGCCAAGGTGGATGTTGGTGTGATACAGTAAAAGTCCCTAAGCATGTGTTAGATTTAGTGCCAGAAGATAAAAAAGGAAAAGCTTGCATATGTAAATCTTGTCTAGAAAAACACCAAAAATAAAGAAGTTCTCCATAAAAGGTACTAATCTAAATTAGATGTAGTACTTTTTTCTATATATTGTGAAGTCTCTATGATGTTTTTAGTAATAAATAATTTTAGAATATTTTAAATGAAAATAGCAAATATTCTAAAGTGAGGAATGTTTATGTATATCCATAGACTAAAAGAATATAATTTACTATTGTTATAAAGATTCTGTATTCAGGGGGAACTTCAAAATGTTCAAGACTAAAGAATCAAGATGCTCACAAATAGAGGATAAAGATATTATTGAATTAAATATAGATATAAAAAACATAGGGGATTTATTAAAAAATGATGGAAGCATAGCTTCAGTTGAGGAGAGTCTTAGCAAGGCAATCGAGGAGTATTTATTCAAAGTTGTGAAATGTTATCCAATAAGTCAAAGAATAAAGTTACTTATTATTATAAAGGAAAGTAAGAATCCTGGAAATGATGATGAAATTGAAGAAATAGTCCATAGTCATTTTTGCTATAAGGTAAAGGAGACCCAAATATATTTAAAAGAACAATTTAGACAGTGGGGAATTAACTTTTTTATTGGAATTCTCTTTCTTATACTTTGTCTTATAATTGGAGGTATACTAGACAAGTTTAGCCATATTAGTATGATAAAAATAATTAAGGAAAGCTTACTTATAATTGGGTGGGTGGCTCTATGGGAACCTGTAAGTTTTATTCTTTTTGGATGGAGAGTCATAAATAGAGATAAAAATTATTATAAAAAACTATGCAGTATACCAATTGATGTAGTTGAAAAAAGATATATAAATCCAGTTTACATAGAGAAAAAACAAAATTTATTTAAATAAATTTATAAACGAAAATTCATAACTAATTTTTAAGTAGTCTATGGATTTACCTTTAATCTTATAAGTTCAATTATTTATTAGAAAAATAAATAATTAATCGGACAATAAATAAAAAAGTTTTAATTAACCTAGGGTACTTTAATTCATAAATCTGTGATAACTTTACAAATTTTTAATAATATGAACTTATTGTAGTACATTTATAGTAGAGAGTCTTAGATATTAATTAAAAGTTAACAGTAAATGAAGCGTGTATTCTGATAGAGGTTTTAGCGTTAATTATATTATGAGTAAATATAATATATCATTGATAGAAAGAGAATTAAGGAATTGTTGTAATAAGCATTAAGTATAGGTTATCATAAAAGAGAAGACCTCTAAGGGCAGGTATACTGCTATTAGAGGTCTTCATTTGATGTAAAATAACACCATTATTTAATTTCTATCATTCATTAAATATTGTTTTATTTTTTATGCTGCTTTTTTGATTTCGATTTTCTTTCCTTCTTTTCTCCACTTAGCAAATTCAGCAGCTGCAGTGAATAATGCGTCTGTAGATGAGTTAACTGCAGTTTCACAAGAGTCTTGAACAACTCCTACTATAAATCCAACTCCAACTACTTGCATTGCGATGTCAGCTGGAATTCCGAATAAGCTACATGCTAGTGGAATAAGTAGTAATGAACCACCTGCAACTCCTGAAGCACCAGCAGCACATACTGCAGAAAGTACACTTAGGATTAATGCAGTACCAAAATCTACTTGAATACCAAGAGTGTTAACTGCTGCAAGAGTTAAAACAGAAATTGTAACAGCTGCACCAGCCATGTTTACTGTAGAACCTAGTGGAATAGAAACAGAGTAAGTATCTTTATCTAAACCAAGATTTTCACATAATTTCATGTTTACAGGAATATTAGCAGCTGAACTACGAGTAAAGAATGCTGTAATGCCACTGTCTTTTAAGCATTTAAACACTAGTGGGTATGGATTTTGACGAATGCATATATACACAATGATTGGATTCATGATAAATGCTACGAATGCCATACTACCAACAAGAAGTATTAGTAATCTTCCATAGCTTACTAATGCTCCAAGTCCACTTGTAACAATAGTATCAAATACTAATCCCATGATTCCTAATGGTGCAAAGCTTATAACCCAAACAACCATTTGAGATAATCCGTCTGAAAAATTAGCTATCATTGATTTTGTTGATTCAGCTGCACCTTTAAGTGCAAAACCAAGAAGTATAGCCCATGCTAATATACCAATATAGTTAGCATTGAAAAGAGCTTTGATTGGATTGTCTACTAGGTTTAGTAGTAATGATTTAAGAACATCTACAACTCCACCTGGAGGTGTAACATTTTCAGCTCCTGCTGCAAGAGTTAAACTTACTGGGAACAAGAAACTTGCAACTACTCCTACGAATCCTGCTAAAAGTGTTCCTAAAAGATATAGAACTACAATAGATTTCATATTAGTTTTATGACCAGCCTTGTGTTGAGAGATAGCTCCCATTACCAGAAATAATACTAGTATTGGTGCAATGGCTTTCAAAGCACCTACGAATAGTGAACCAAAAATAACTATTGGCTTTGCAACATCTGGAATTGCAATAGCTAAGATAATACCAACAATCAAACCAATGATTATTTGTTTTACCAAGCTAATTTGACTCCACTTCTTAAATAAATTTCCCATAATAATTCCTCCTATAGTTAAATATAGTTTAATGTGGTTTAAAATAAGACCGAAGATTTGCACAATACTTTATAGTGTGCTACTTTTTGACTACTTGCCCCTATTTTCCTTAGGGATTAAAGTTATTTTATCACGAAAGTTGTCGAATGTGAAGTAAAAATTAAAATTTTATGAATATAATTTTTATTTTCAATAATCACACTAGTAAAAGTTTACATTATTTAAAATTATACCCGGATTATTAACAAACTGTAAATGACTGTGAATAATAATGCTGAATATATTATTATCTAAGTTTTATAATAATATGAGCAAAATTTTTATATAAAAAATTTTTAAGATGTATAATTCAAAGTCTTATTGTGATTTTAATTAATTGATTAAAAAGTATTAGGGCTATTACAACTAAAATATTAGAAGGTTGTACATCACTGAAATCACAAGGTTACCTCCAAGTGAAGAAATTTAAAACACAATTTCATCAGATTCAGCTTCTGAAAAGATTTATAAGATAATTTTACTACTTAAAAGAGGTGAATTAGTAGAGCTTGTAGAAAATAGACACAAATATAGAGCTATGTTAATATGAAAAGGTAAACAAGATTGAATTTTAAGAAAACATAGATTATTATTTATAATGCAAAGAGGATTAAGCATGAAGAAAAAATCTTATATTTTTATTTTTATCGGAATCATTTTAACTGTTTTTGGTGTAAATTTTTTCATTTTTTATAATTTGAATAGTTCCTTTAATGAGATAAAAAATGACGATGAAATGGTTATGCCTGAAAAAATGCCCTCTTATCATTTTGTTATGATTTCTGGGAATCAAGACAATTTCAGTTGGGAGTCAATCAAAGAAGGTGGGAAAAAGGCTGCTAAAGAGATGGGAGTTGCAGTGGAGTTTAAAGGATCAAATATCTATAATCCTGAGGAGCAATGGAAGTACATGGATATGGCCATAGCCTCAAAGGTAGATGGAATTGTCACCTATGTTTGGGATGAAGTACAGGGAAAAGAATATATCGAGAAGTCTGCAAAGCAAGATATACCTGTTGTAACTATGGGAACTGATTCAAAAAATAGCTCTAGAACCGCCTTTGTTGGAATCAATACTTATGACGCTGGAATACAACTTGGAAGGATGACTATCGAGGCAACTGGCGATGTGGGAGAAGTTGTTGTGTTAATGAGTGATGGTATTATTGGAGGGATAATGGCACAAAACTTAATGTTATCTGGCATACAAGAGGCAATTAAAGATCATCCAAAGATTAAAATTAAGCCAATTGAATACAGCACATCAGGATTTCAAGGGATTGAAGAAGCAATTAAGGATATTATAAGTTCTAATCCAGCTCTTGATACAATTATTTGTACCACAGCAAGAGATACAAGCATTGTTGCTGAGATATTAGTAGATTTAAATAAAGTAGGGTATCACATTATAGGTTCTGGCGATTCCCCTGAAGTTCTTCGTTACATAGAAAGAGGACTTGTTTTTGGCTCTGTTAAACCAGATTTAGAACAAATGGGTTATAATGCTATTTTAGCTTTGATGGACACTAAGCAAAAGGGAAGAACCTCCACCTATTTTAAAGTGGATAATTACACTATTACTAAAAGCAATATCAATGATTATGCAAAGGATGGAAAAGAATAAATGAAGCTTTGGAGTAATTTAAAGGGGTTGTGGAAGGAAAATAAACTAAGGAAAAAGCTTATAATTTATTTTATGGCTACTATAATCCTTATGGGAGCGACTAACGCGTATCCACTATATACCATGAAAGTCCTTATAGAACAGATGAGTAAAACCTTTGAAATGAATGAGAAGCTAAACACCCTACATAAAACTTTAGAACAATTTGATTATGTTTATAATGATTATTTGTCATCAAAATATTCCACAAGTCTTGACCAATATTATAAATATGGCAACGAACTAAGAAGGGCTACAGAGGCAATAAAGCTCGATTATTTAAATTCACAACATATGATTATTATGAAAAATGTTAAAAATATGGTGGATACTTATTTAAACGCAACAAATGAAGCTGTTATGGCTAGAAGAGGACGAGCTGTTGATGAATATCTTTTATATTCTAAGGAAAGCGCAAAAGTATATCAATACATTAAAGAATCTATTCAGGTACTTAACAACTCAGTATTTTTGGATAATACAGATCATTATCTAGCTATAAGAAACGGGTTTTACTTAGTTGAAACCTTGAGTATAGCATTAATTTTATCTATTATTGTAATTAGTATATTACTAATTTTATGGTTTGCTTATACCATTACTAAACCTATTACAGAACTATCCCAAGCAGCGGGTGAAATTTCTAAGGGAAATTATAATATATATAGCATAAAAGTAGAATCAGATGATGAAATTGGAGTTATGGCAGAAGCTTTTAATAAAATGTCAAAGAGCATTATTCAAAATGTTAGTGAAATAAAAGAAAAAGCAGAATTAGAAGGAAAACTAAAGGAGCAAGAGCTTGAAAACGCTATCATGAAAAGTAACTTAAAGGAAGCGGAACTACACGCTCTTCAAACTCAAATCAATCCTCATTTTTTATTTAACACTTTAAATGCGGGAGCTCAAATTGCAATGTTAGAAGGTGCAGATCGTGCTTGTGCCTTCATAGAACATGCTGCAAACATTTTCAGATACAATATCAGAAACTTGGACAGGCCAGTTACCCTTAGAGATGAAATGAATAATATTGAAAGCTATATGTATCTTTTGAAGGAACGATTTGCTGACAAAATTGATTTTTCAATAAGTGCTGAGGAGAGTATTTTAGATTTAAAAATTCCTTGCCTTATTTTACAACCTATTGTTGAGAATGCAATCTTTCATGGCCTTGGAGATGCAGAATATACAGGATTGATAAATATCAATGCAGTGCAAAATGGAAACCACGCAGAAATTTCAGTAAAAGATAATGGAAAAGGGATGTCTAAGGAAAAAATTAAAGAGATTTTATCTCGTGAAGAAATTCAGGAGAAAACACAAGACGTAGTAAACAAAGCACAAGGTAACGGGATTGGACTAAATAATATATTCAGTCGATTAAATATTTTTTACAATACTAATATAAGAATCGATATTTATAGTGAACTTGGGTATGGAACAGAAATGATACTTCATATACCTATTTTATAGTGGTTTAGGGGGATTTTGAGATGATTCGTATCATGATTGTAGATGATGAAAAAATTGTAATCGACGCACTTAGTTTCATAATAAAAAATAACTTTGATGATATACAAGTGGTTGCAACAGCAAGATCAGGGCGAGAAGCAATTGAGACAGTAGAAAATGTTGTTCCGGATTTGATATTCATGGACATTAGAATGCCAGGTATAAATGGTATAGAAGCTATTAGAGAAATAAAAAGTCGTTATAAGGACATTGTATACATTGTTCTTACTGCCTTTGAACAGTTTGAATTTGCAAAAGAAGCTGTTAATTTAGGAGTTCTTGAATACCTACTTAAACCTGTGAATAAACTAAAAGTAATTGAAGTGATTAAAAGAGCCGCAGAGATTATTGAGGCTCAAAGAAAAAAAAGAGCGAAAGAATTGGGAATGAAAGAGAAACTCGAAAATCTTATTCCTGTATTAGAGAATGGATTTATATATTCCATTACATCCCTAGAAGATAATAAGAAAGATATACTAAACTACCTAAGCCTTCTAGAGATTCCAACACACGGTGGTTATGTTTTGACTCTGGAGTTTTCTAAGGAAGAAAACTATAGAAATATCCAAAGTACTCCTGAATTTACAAGTGAAAATCAAAGTATTCACACCTTTATTAAAGATACTGCTCATTCTATTAACAGATGTGTTGTTGGTCCAGTTATGTTAAACCGAGTTGTAATATTTGTTCCTAACCAATGTAATTCAGAGAAGCTTTCTAAAGAGGAGGAAGCGACTTCTTTTGCTAATACCTTGTTAAGTAAACTTTCCAGAAAGTCAAATTATAAGTTTAAAATTGGTATTGGTTCAGTATGCAACAATGTTGAACACCTACACTCTTCTTATGAAAGTTCCCTGCAAGCTTTAAGATATTTAAAGAGTTCAGGTATTATTCATTACAATAATATAAAAACAATAGATGCCGAATATACTGCATACCCATATGATAAAGAGAAGTTATTACTACAAAAGCTTTCTTTAGGAGAATCAGAGGAAAGTATTGAAGCCTTTAGATATATTTATAGATGGCTATCAAAGGAATATGAAGGCCAGCCAATAAAGATTAAAAATAAATTACTTGAATTAATGTTTTTAGTAAATAGCAGACTATGGGAATATGATATTTCCTCTAAAGCTAATGAAGTAGGCCTTTTTGAAGAAATGTTACTAATTCAAGAAATGGAAGAACTAAAGTTATGGTGTAAAAAAACTATTGAGAATATTTCCACTGAAATTAATTATCATAGACATAATAAAATAGGTGAAATAATTAAAGCTGCCAAAGAATATATTGAAGCAAATTACTATAAGGCAATAACCTTAGAAGATATTTCAAGAGAAGTCAATGTAAGTTCCCAATATTTCAGTAGACTTTTTAAAGCAGAAATGAAAGAGAATTTCATTGATTATCTTACTAGTATTAGAATAGAAAAAGCAAAGAATCTATTAGCTAGTGGTACGTTCACTATAAAAGAGATATGTTACAAAATAGGTTATAGTGATCCAAATTATTTCAGCAGAATCTTTAAAAAAAGAGTTGGAATTTCACCAACTGAATATAAGAATTAATGGATAATGGGGATGGAGGGGGCAGTGTGTATACACTAAAAACGTCTGTAAACTTTTTAAGTAGATTACTTTTATTTAGTTTACTTATTGTATCTAATTTGATATTAAACGGATGTGACAAAAATAAAGCGCTGGAAACTAGAGGATTTGAAACCGATAAAGATGAGATAGTAATTGGTTTTGCCATGGACACCTTGGTTCACGAAAGATGGTTAAGAGATAGGGATATCTTTGTGGCAAGGGCTAATGAACTAGGAGCTAAGGTTATTGTACAAACGGCCAATAGTGATAGTGTAGAACAAGAAAAACAAGTTCAGTATCTCTTCGAACAAAATATAGATGTACTTGTTTTAGTACCAAATGATGCTGATAAAGCAGCCAATATTGTAAGGGCTGCTAAAAGTAGAGGAGTAAAAGTAATTTCCTATGATCGATTAGTTAAGAATTCTGATGCAGATTTATATATTTCCTTTGATAACTCAAAAGTTGGGGAATTAATGGGTCAGGCTGCATTAGAAAAGGCACCTGAGGGAAATTATTTACTTTTAAATGGTTCAAAATCTGATAATAATTCCTTTTTGTTTAGTGAAGGTTATAAAAAAGAACTAGAAAAAGGCATCAACAACGGTAAAATTGAAATTGTAGGAGAAACTTGGATTAATAACTGGCTATATGAAGATGCCTTTAAATTTATTGAAGAATCCTTTAAAAAAGGCACAAAGATAGATGCCATTATCGCAGCTAATGACACTTTGGCAGGTGCAGCTCTTAACTCACTTGCAGAAAGGAGACTAGCAGGAAAAGTTACTGTAGTAGGTCATGATGCTGATTTAGATGGTTGTCAAAGAGTAGTAGAAGGAACTCAATATGCTACAGTGTTTAAACCTATTGATAAAATTGCCAAAACTGCTGCAGAATATGCTATTAGCTTGGCAAAGGGGCAAAGCGTAGAAACAAATTACACTATTTTTGATGGGAAATATGAAGTTCCATATTATAAAATTCCGCCAGTCCTTGTTAAAAAGGGTAATATGAAAGAAGTAATTGTTGATAGTGGCTTTCATAAACTTGAAGATGTATATATGAATGTAGCTAAATCCCAGTGGCCAACGAGAAATGATAGCACTGAAAAGTAAGGTAATAAAAAACCTTACTTTTTTTAATGTTAAAATAGTCCTAGTACAACTTGTCATAATATTAAAAAAACAAAAAAGTGAAGTTATATGTAAAATAAGTCTAGATACCAAATGATATACTTTAATTAAATAATAAATATAAAATTTGGGGAGGGTACTAAATGAAAAGGTTTTCTAAATTAGCTGCAGTTTTAGTTGCAGGGGTTATGTCTGCAAGTATATTTGCAGGATGCACAGCAAAAACAGATACAGGAAAAGAAACTAGTGGAAAGGTAGACATCGGAATTGTTTTACCTACAAAGGATGAGCCAAGATGGGTTCAAGACGAAACAAGATTTAAAGATGCATTAAAAGATACAAAATATTCTGTTGAGATTCTGTTCAGCCAAGGATCATCAGTAAAAGAAAAAGAAAATGTTGATGCATTACTTGCAAAAGGAATAAAAACTCTTATTATTTGCCCACAAGATGGTGTTGCAGCAGCTGCAGCAGTAGAAGCGGCTAAAAAAGATGGAGTTAATGTAATTTCTTATGACAGATTAATCACTGATACAAAAGCTGTTGATTACTATGTAACTTTTGATAGTATTGCAGTAGGAGCAGCGCAAGCAAAATACTTAGTTGATAAAGCAACTGGTACTGGAAATCCACTTTACTTATACGCTGGGGCATCATCAGATAATAATGCTTTCTTATTCTTTGAAGGAGCATGGAAGACATTACAACCTAAGATCGCAGACGGTACTTTTGTAATAAAAAATTCAAGTGAAGCTGTAACTCTTAAGGATAAAGCTACTTTGACTCGTGACGAAATGGGTAAAATCATTGGCCAAATCACAACAAACTGGGATTTCAATGAAGCAAAAAATAAAGCTGAATCTCATTTAACGGTAGCTACTGCTGCTGACAAAGGAAATGTATTTATTCTTGCACCAAACGATGGAACAGCTCGTGCAATTGCAGATACATTTGGAGCAGATAGTGCTGTAACTAACTTCGTTGTAACTGGACAAGATGCTGAGAAAGCTTCAGTTCAATATATAATTGACAACAAACAATCTATGACAGTATTTAAAGATGTACGTACTCTAGTAAAGGATTCTATAGCTATGGCAGTTTCCTTATTAGAAGGAAAAACACCTGAAACTACAGGTTCTTATAACAATGGTAGCGTAGATGTAAAAGCTAAACAAACAGAAGTTATAGTTGTTGATAGTAAAAATGTTAAAGCTGCTTTAGTTGACTCTGGATACTATAAAGCTGATGAATTTAATGGATTAAAATAAGTAAGATAAGTTCCCTTGATAGCCAGAATAGTGACAAGTCACTTCTCTGGCTATTGTAAAATGTGTGAATAAAGGAGAGATTTACACTATGAACATGCACATATTGGAAATGCAAGGTATTACAAAGGAGTTCCCAGGAGTTAAAGCCTTAAATAATGTAAACTTCAAAGTTAAGAATGGCGAAATACATTGTTTAGTTGGTGAAAACGGAGCTGGCAAATCTACACTTATGAAAGTTTTAAGTGGAGTTTACCCTTTTGGAAACTATGAAGGAAACATAATCTATAATGGAGTAGTGCAAAAATTCAACAGCGTAAGAGATAGTGAAAAGGCAGGAATTGCCATTATATATCAGGAGTTAGCATTAGTTCCTGAAATGAGTGTATATGAAAATATTTTTCTTGGACATGAGGTTAAAAACGGATTCACTATAGACTGGAATTCAACCATAGCAAAGGCAAATGAGGTTTTAAAAAAGGTAAAGCTTAATATTAATCCTTCTATGAAAGTAAAAGATTTAGGTGTAGGAAAACAGCAGTTAGTTGAAATTGCCAAGGCCTTGAGCAAAAATGTAAAACTTCTTATTTTGGATGAGCCTACGGCAGCTTTAAATGATGATGATAGTGAAAATCTTCTTAGTTTATTAAGAGAACTAAAAGCACAGGGAATTACATGTATTATGATTTCCCATAAACTAAGAGAAGTACTATCCATAGCAGATACAGTAACAGTATTAAGAGATGGTGAAACTATTTGTTCTATGGATTCCAAAGAAAAAGAAATTACAGAAGGCATCATAATTAAAAATATGGTAGGCCGTGAAATAGATAACTATTATCCTAAGAGAGAGTTTAAACCTTCAAAGGATATTGTATTTGAAATTAAGAATTGGAATGCTTATGATCCTAAATTAGGAAGACAAATAATAAAGAATGTGAGTCTCAATGTAAGAAAAGGAGAAATCATTGGTATTGCGGGTCTTATGGGAGCTGGTCGCTCAGAGCTTGCCCAAAGTGTCTTCGGAAACGTGAGAGACTATAAACTTTCTGGTGAGTTATTTTTAAACGGGAAAAAGATTAATTTTAAACAGCCTAGTGATGCAATTACTGCAGGGGTTGCTTATGTGACTGAGGATAGAAAAGGTGATGGGTTGATTCTTATCCAAAATATTAAGCAAAATATCTCAGTAACTAGCTTAAACTCATTATCAAAAAATGGTGTCATCAATGAAAATGAAGAAATAAAGATAGCTAATGGATATAAAGAATCTTTAAATATCAAAGCACCTAGCATTGAACAGATTGTTGGAAATTTAAGTGGTGGAAATCAACAAAAGGTAGCCTTAGCAAAATGGATGATTGCAAATCCTAAGGTTTTGATTTTGGATGAGCCTACCAGAGGAATAGACGTAGGTGCAAAATATGAAATCTATACAGTAATGAATGAATTGGTACGACAAGGTTTAAGTATTATAATGATATCCTCAGAACTACCAGAGATATTAGGTATGAGTGATAGAGTTTATGTATTGTCTGAAGGTAGAATTAAGGGTGAAGTATCAATTAATGAGGCCACTCAAGAGATAATTATGGGAATGGCCACTAAGGAGGATTGACAATGGGGTTTATCAAGGAAATTAAAGGTTTATTAAAGCAAAATATTAGAGAATACGGCATGTACATTGCCTTAGCTGTAATTATGTTAGTGTTTACTATCAGAACAGATGGACTTTTTATATCTTCTAGAAATATAAGTAATTTAATCAATCAAACAGGATATATAGCTATTCTTGCCATAGGCATGACCTTAATTCTTGTAATTAGGCATATTGATTTATCTGTAGGTTTTGTAGCTGGATTTTTAGGTGCGGTTACTGCTATTTTGTTAACTAAAGTAGGAGTTCCTGTATACCTAACCATTCCCGCAATTTTAGTTATGGGTTTAATAGTTGGACTGTTTAATGGTTTTTTAGTGGCAAAATTAGATATCCCGTCCTTTGTAGTTTCTCTGGCAGGTATGATGTTCTTTAGAGGTGCTTTGTTACAAGTGACAGAAGGAACGGGAACCATTATTATAAAAAATGATTTTTTTAATGCTATAGGAAATGGATACATTCCAGATATTATTAGCGCAGGAGATTATCATATACTAACACTAATCTTTGGTGTATTTGCTATTGGATATTTTATATGGAATGAACTTAAAACAAGAAAAAACAAGCTAAAATATAATTTTGAAGTTGTATCAAAAAATATCTTAGTATTAAAGATTATTTTTGTCTCCGCAGTAATTGCATACATTACTTGGATTCTTGCAGGTTATAATGGACTATCTTGGACTTTAGTTATTGTGATGGTAGTTGCAGTAATTTATAATTTCTTAACTACAAAAACAGTTATAGGTAGGCATATCTATGCTGTAGGTGGAAATCCTGAAGCAGCTAAACTTAGCGGTATCAATGTAAAGAAAATCACATATTTTGTATTTGGATCCATGAGTATGCTTGCAGCCTTAGCTGGTGTTTTATACACCTCTAGACTTCAATCAGCTACCACCACAGCTGGAGTATCCTTTGAACTTGATGCCATTGCAGCAGCTTATGTTGGTGGAGTATCTGCAGCTGGTGGAGTTGGAAAAATAACAGGTTCAATCATTGGAGCTTTGGTAATGGCTTCCTTAACAAGCGGTATGAACCTTATTGGTGTAGGAATATCTTATCAATACATGATTAGAGGAATAGTACTAGTTCTAGCTGTTATTTTTGATGTGTATACTCGTAAAAAAGCAAAATAAAAGCCCCTTTCAGCTGTTCACAATTGGATGGTTGTTTATAAAAAGAAGTCTTAACTGGCTTCTTTTTTTCATTATTTTAAATAATGAAGATGAAAAACAATAACCAATTTAAAATCTCTGCATATTCTGCTAGTAAAAACAGTTAAGCAGGAGAATTAAATGGAAATGAAAAACATAAAGAGACTAACCCTTACCATAGATGATTATGTTGTAAAAGTTGCAGAGGAAAAGGCAAAAATGATGTTTAAAGGTAATCTAGATAACTATATTAATTGGCTTATATGTAGTAACAATAAAAATGAAATAAGAAAAGCAACAAAACAGTTAGAAAGTAAGCTAGAAGAAAAGAAGCCTTTGGCCATACCTGATACAAGAAAAACAGCAATGTATAATAACATCTGTGATTTTTGTAATGAACCTATTTATCAAGGGGATGAGATTAGCAAGGCAGAAGGTTATTCAAACTATATCCACAGTGGTTGTTGCAAGAAAGTTGAAAAAAATCCATAATAATAGAGAAGGTAAAAACCCAAATCTTCCAAATTTTTTAAAAAGAATTTGGGTTTTGTTTTATGAAAAAAATATCTATGATATGAGCATAGGCATTATGAGGGGACAGATATCTATGAATCTTTTTTAGAATATAATTAAGTAATTAAAATCACTTTCTTCTAGGAAAATAGAAGGAGTTATTTTAAATTATGAAGTAGATAAGGATTTAAACTAAGGACAATTACTGAAGAAGAGATATAGAATGTTCTAAATAATTTCAAGAAAATTATATTTGCTTATGATACCTATTAAGCGAAGCGCCTTAAGTAAGCAGTTTGTCAAAGTGTGAAGAATGTGCTAGTATAACATAGTAAAAAAGCATTTTAAAAATAACCCATATGCTCTTTATTATTTCAACTTTTTAACTGATATTTTTATGAAGTTGTAATATGAAATTAAAAATAATTCTTATATATTAGAATTAGCAATAACGAATGGAGGAAATGAATTATGTCTAATTTGCCAAATTGTCCAAAATGTAATTCAGAATATACTTACGAAGATAACGGTGTTTTTGTTTGTCCAGAGTGTGGACATGAGTGGACATTAGAATTAAATATTGAAAACAATGAAGATAAAAAGGTTATTAAAGATGCAAATGGAAATATATTAAGCGATGGTGATACTGTAGCAGTAATCAAAGATCTTAAAGTAAAGGGAAGTTCATCTGTGATAAAAATAGGCACAAAAGTTAAAAATATACGTTTGGTTGATGGAGATCATGACATTGATTGTAAAATTGATGGTTTTGGTGCTATGAGTTTAAAATCTGAATTTGTTAAAAAAATATAAATTGTGGGTATAACAAAATTGAGTTAGTTTTTATTAAATTCTAAAGAAATAAAACAATTGATCAATGTGTTAAGCAAACTATGGATATCTTTCAGTATGAAATCCTTGTAATTAGAGTTACAAATATAGCGTAATGATTAAGCTAGGTATGTTTTAAAATATACCTAGCTTTTTTAAGTTAAATTACAAACCAAGAATAATACCCTGTGAGGGGATGAAAAAAAGAGGATTTAATAGACATCAAGCAGCAATTTGAAGAAAAGTAAATAAAAAGTCCTTTAATAACAGAATTTCATACATTGACTTATTAGAATATAAGGAGTATTATTAATACATAAACACCCCCCAAGGGTATAGGGGGGGCAATAAAAAGATTAAGCTGGAGGAGATATAAAAATGACAAAGAAAATATTAATCGAAGGAATGAGTTGTGGACATTGTGTTATGCATGCAACTAATGCATTAAAAGATTTAGGACTTTCAAACGTAAAGGTTGACTTAACTTCCAAGACTGCTGTTGCTGAAGGCAATGTATCAGATGAAGCAATTAAAGATGCTATTGAAGATGCAGGTTATGAAGTAGTTAAAATAGAAAATATTTAGTGTTAATTTTAGAATATATGAAAATAGCTAACATCAATTAAACTTATGATGTTAGCTATTTTATTGTTATAATTTATTCCATTCTTAATTTTAGAGCTTCAGCCATGGAAAGTTTGTTAATCTTTTTTATGAAAGATACTGCAAAGAATCAAAAAATTACATTTGAAAGATAATTTAATGATTTAAAAACTTATAAGAGAACTTATTGAAATATTAAAAAATTATAACAAAAGGTGATATAATAAACATGTAAATATTGATGAGTTATCCAGATGTTGGAGTTTTATTATTTTTACATAAAATTCATAGGTATAAAAAATAGTATAATCTCCTGAAAAGTTAAAATAAAACAAAGTAAAATTATGTACCGTTGCTTTTCTTAAGAAATAGCCTAATCATGAGATATATGTTATTTATACTTGATTATTAATTACGTAAGTTTTCTAGGGAGTAACATAATGAATAAAAAACCACAACCCAAAAAAGGAACTACGAAAAAAGTAAATAAAAGAAAAAAGTTATTAAAAAAGCGTCATATACGAATAATTGCAAGAAGTACTATTTTGTTGTTAATAATTACAGGTCTATTTTTATCAGGTTACATTATTACGACATCAGTAATAAAATATATTAATTCATCTAAGGTTGAAGAAAAAAAGGAAATAGAAGGAAATATTATATTGGATAATGCTACTGATATTACTGTAAATGGATTATTAAACAGTGTTATAAACAGAAGTTATAAGACCATCGAGGGAGATGAAGAATTAAAATTTTATTCCACTGAAGGTAAAAAGATTTTAAAAGAAAATAAAACTAAAGAAAAAGCTATAAATTATTACAAATTAAATGAGTTAGAGCAGAGAATTATAGATAGGAAAATAAAAAAGTCTTATTATGAAGGAGATAAATTAATAGTAGAAGCCAATATAACAGTGGAAACTACTCATGGAAATGAAGATTATATAACGTATGTAGAGCCGATAGGAGCTAAAAACGAAATGACCTTGAGAATTGTGATGATTAAAGAAAGTGATGAAAATAAGGTTCAGTATTATTATACTTTAGATTCAAAGGGTATAGAAGATGATAAAAAATAATGTAAATACATTGAGACTAATCTAGTGCAAGCGATTATTTGTACTTTATCCATATCTCCTTGAGAATGACGAAAATATAAGGATGTTTTATTTTCTCAAAGTAGATTACAAAAATATGAACTGGAGTATTAAAAATGAATAAATAATAAAGGGGATGCATTTTTGCATCTCCTTATTTTTTTGACATTGTTAATATAAAAGGTTTAGAACTAAAGTTTCTTAATAAACTGAAAGGAGTCTATTGTTGTAGTTCACGGTAATTTTATTAATAAAAATTTTTTTATAGAGCACACATAAGTATGAGAGATTTCAAAAGAATTTAATAATGATTTCTTAAATCTGCTGAAAATATCACCTCTATGTTAATAC
The DNA here is from genome assembly GCF_036642255.1 of Clostridium sp. Lineage (GTDB taxonomy): Bacteria > Bacillota > Clostridia > Clostridiales > Clostridiaceae > Clostridium_J. The sequence continues at coordinate 16,083 of NZ_JAVWDJ010000050.1, forward strand.
AGAAGATGATAAGTTTGTAAGACCAGTTCTCATTTTATATGCTTCTAACATATCTTTAGCCATGTATCTAATTTTATTTGGCGCAATAAGTTCTACCCCAGGTATGAATAAAGTTCCTTCAGCAAGACCACTATTTGAAAAGGTCATTTCAAGTTCGATCTTATTATCATTTTGATTTTTATAAGGTTTAATTATGTTCTTAAAATCCGATGTAAGAACCTTAACTGATGAATCATGAAGAATTCTATGAACCTTTTTAGGATGTAAACATTCAGCAGTATATCTACTGTGAGCTTTTTTAACCACTACCGTCTCTATATCCATGTTAAAGCTTTTTACCTGTTTTGAAAGCACGTCATCTCCAGACACCATAACCACAGGCACACCAAAATAACCAGCAAGCATAGAATTAAATTCAACTTCACCAACTATTTTACCATTTATCTTAATCTCAGAAATAACTCTACCATCATAAGAGTGGGCTAAAACTCCAGATGTGTTGTGCCTAGCATGGTATCCAATGAGCATCACTGCATCATAACTTTTATCTATGCCTTCCATCATGCCAAGGAGTTTTTTACTTCCAGAAATAAGCTTTGCGTCTTCATTTAAATCTTCTATAAGTATATTAGTCATTGGTCCATGGGAATCATTCACCAAAATATCAGTAATGCCAAGAGATCTTATTCCTTTTATCACTGCATTTACTTCTTCTGTCATAAGTTTACGTGCTCTTTCATAGCCAATACCACCTTCGTGAGTCTGATTTCCTGTAACAACTCCACTTATTCCCTCAATGTCTACAGAAATATAAATTTTCATAATAATGCCCCCCATTTAATTATATAAAGAATCAAGTTTAACTTTAGAAAGTTTTAAAAAACTTTAATCAAAACGAAAATAGAGACTCATACTTTTTGAGACTTGTACATTAATATAATGTATATTCTGTAAAATAAAATAATATCCTCCATTGATTTTATTAAATTTAAAAACTTTATAAAGAAACACGGAATAAATCAATTTTAATAAAGGTATATAAAAATAAAATCTTTCAAGAAATATCTGCATTGATTTACTAATTTAGGAGGCAATATTTAAAATTTAAATAGATTCTGATGTGTCATTATGTAATAAAAATTTTACTTTTTAGAAACCAATTAGGAATATATTATCGCGCTGAAATATATGATTACATATATTTTATATTTGAAAGATGGTGGATAACATGGGCATTAGTGGTATAAAAAGAATTGCTACTAGAAATGAACGACTTTCCTTAGCTTTTGATAGGTTTTTATATATTGAAGAAAAGCAAATTTTAGGAAATGGAATTTTAATTAATAAAAATGGAAATGTAATTTGGGACGCTCCATGGAAGCATTCACATTCTAAGGAGTTTTATGTGAAGAAACATAATTTATTGATAACTGATAGAATGTCAAGAGTGAGATCTTTAACCATAGGAACAGGAATTGCATGTTTGAGCTTAGATACAGGAAAGTACGTGTGGACCCACTGGTATCACAGAGAAATGGATGAAAAATATGCATTGGAAAAGAATTTAGTAGATATAAATCTAGAAAGAGTAATTGAATTTGTGATGCTAAGGAAGAATTTCTTTATACAAGGAACTTTAAAGTAAATTTACTCAATGGAAATTATGTATATAAAGGAAGAACTAACATAGAAGAAGGCGTTAAAATATCTGAATCTAATAGACATATTAAGGCAGTTCATAAGTATGAGTTTTATACCAAAAGGCCTCCAATTAAATTTAGTATAAATTCTGTGGCAATTGATGAAAAAGTAGTAATGAAACAAGGATACTTCTTTAAAAAATGTAATGATGTTATTGATAGAAATTCTAATTTATATTTTTTTGCTACACCAGAAAAAAGAAATTCTAAGGGGATATTGATATTAAATTATTCCAAAAATGAAAAGGATATAATTAAGGAAATTGAACTTCCTTTCAGTGGTGACATAATTGGTGTCTACGATTTTTTTGGCAAGGGTATTATGCTTCATGAAGAAATAAAAGCAACCAAGATATATAATTTATGGTTTATTTCTTATGAAGTAATGGTTTAATGGGTGTTTCCTAATTATAAATGCTTAAAACATAGAAATTAAAGAAGTGCAATTACAACCTCTAGAATAAAGATAATTGCACTTTTTTAATAATGCTTTTAAGTGACTTTTCCACAGTTGCTAGCTGTATATATAATTGAATACTGGCTTAAATTAATTGTTATAGAACTATATGCATTTAACTTCTATGTTATATGAGTTAGTACTTCCTAGTGTTAGCAAGTTTTAAATCTTGAAATTTATTAGAGTTTAACGTCTAATTCCTTATCCTTAAAATAGTTTTCAGCAGCTTTATAACCCTCTAAGTAAAGGAAATTATATATATCATCCCCCGTAGTTACATTAAAATTTACCGCAGATACTCCTCCAGTATCTATATCAATTGATCTTGCAATATCCTGCGGACTATCTTTGTAAACTTCCTGTTGAATTCTAGAAAAACAAAGCAATAGATTCATTATATAATCCAGAAAGCCATTTATTTTACTATATTTTATATGCTCTTTAAATCTTGCACCTAAAGTTTGATGGTTAACTCTATATACTGTTCTGCCTCCAATTCTTGGATAATCAAAAATGTTTATTGGGTAATTTCTCATCACTCCTCCGTCTGAAAAGATGTTTTCTGTAGAATCATTTGTTAACGAGTGGTCCTCTGTTTTAACAGCTTCAAAAAATATAGGAATAGACATAGAGATTCTTACTGCTTCTGCCACTTCCATATTAGGTGTAGTCTGATAGGAGAATACTTTAGAGGTCTTATAGGAAACATCTGTTCCAATAATATATAGATCAAAGAAAGGTCTATTTTCTTTATGAATAGATGGATTTTTAAAGTCGGCAAATGTATAAGGTGGAGATTTCATACTTGTATCGAATTGCATTTCTATTTGTTTTTTTATCCACTGATAAAAGTATTCACTAGAAAACCATCCATAATGATTTATTAACCTATGAACACAGATGGCATCTTCAAATAGTTTATCTAATTCAACTCGTGAAGAAGTAGGGACTTCGTCGATATCTCTTATACTTTCCCTTTGAGGAATTTTTTTGTAATCCAAAGAATCAGCAATTTCTTTAATATTTGTAAAAGGAAGATTAAAGCTAGTAATACAAGCAGTTATAGCACCAGCTGAAGTTCCAGCAACACGCTTTATGTTATTCATTATATTTCTTTCGTATAAATAGTTTAAAACCCCTAGATATGCAATACCATGGATGCCTCCACCTTCAAAAACCAAGTTATTTATTTTCATACTAGCACCATCCAATTTAGAATACTTCTCTCTAATATACTCAAAGTTTCAACTAAAGGTTACAACAGAAAGCGCAAGCGTATTTCCTCTTTATCCCATATAATAAAAGTTCAGGTTAAAATACAACAGAGAATTTCTCACAGTCAGTGAACCTAATTTATATCCACTTAAACCGGCTACTTTTATTTGTTAAAATTGAGTTGACTATTCAATACTACATAAAAAACTAAGATATTATGTTTTTTAAACTATATCCTATTTAATTTTAACCAATGTCCAAAGATATGCTTATGGCATTGAGACGTAGGTTTAATATGTATAAATCTCTTAACCAAAAGAACACTTGAAGTATTAATGATTCTAAATAAAAAACCACTCATATCTCAAATGATTATGAGAATTAAAGGAGTTAAACATTTAATATAGAATAAATAATGTAAGTTTATACGTTTATTATTTAACATTAGACAGGAGATAAGCTATGAGTAAGATTGCAATAATTGTACCAAAAGATTTAATGGATACAGCACGAATTGCAGCAAAAAATTATGATGATAGGATAATAATTTTAGAAGGCTCAATGGGTAATGGGGTTATTGCTGCTAGGAAAGCTGAACAAGAAGATTATGATGCCATAATTGCCCGGGGGGGAACACAACTTTTAATAAAGGCAACTGGTATAAATATTCCAACCATCGCCGTTCCAATTACACCACTAGATATATTTGAAGCTATAAGTGAAGCTGAAAAAATTAACAAGAATATGGCTTTTATAGCTTTTAATAATATGCTTCTTGCAAGTGAAAGCTATGCAAAGATTGCAGGAAGAACTGTTAAAATGTATCAAGTTAAGGATGAAAAAGAAGTTGAAGAGAAGATAATAGAAATCGCTAAAACAGGAATTAATGTAGTAGTAGGGGGTGGAATTGTTGCTAAATATGCTCCTTTACATGGTATAAAATTTGTAGTAATAAAATCCGGGAAAGATTCTTTTATCACCGCAATAGAGGAAGCCAAAAAAATTATTATAGAGCTAAGAAAAGAAAAAGAAGCAGGAGAAAGGGTAAAGGCAATTATACAAAATTCACATGATGGAATAATTTGTGTAGATAAGGATGGCACTATAAATATCTTTAATCACTCTGCAGAAAAATTGTTTAATTTATATGGTAAGAATATTTTAGGAAAGAATATCGAAGATGTGCTTCCTGAAGTAGAACTTAATGATACTCTTATGAGTGGAGTTGAGGAAACAGAAATTATAAAAAAGATAAAGGGTATAAAACTTATTATTTCTAAAATTCCAATTCAAATAAAGAATGAAACCATAAATGCTGTAGCTATTTTAAAGGATGCAGACGATATCCATAAGATGGATGAAAAAATACGACAGGAAATAGCAGCAACAGGGCACTATGCAAATTATACATTTGAGGACGTTATCGGATGCAGTGTGAACTCTAAGGAGACTGTGAGAATTGGTAAAGAATATTCTAAAGTCAATTCAACTATTTTGATTGAGGGTGAAACTGGCACAGGTAAGGAGATTATGGCACAAGCTATACATAATTACAGTAGAAGATCAAATAAGCCTTTTGTTGCGGTTAATTGCGCTGCATTGCCAGAAAGTCTTCTAGAATCAGAGCTTTTTGGTTATGCCTCAGGTGCCTTCACAGGAGCAGACAAAAGAGGAAAAAGAGGTCTATTTGAACTCGCACATGGAGGAACCATATTTTTAGATGAAATATCTGAAATGAATCCACTGCTTCAGGGGAGACTTTTAAGGGTACTACAAGAGAAACAGGTAATGAGAATTGGTGATAATAAAGTTATCCCAATTGATGTAAGAGTAATAGCTGCAACAAATAAAAATTTGTATAAATTAATTAGAGAAGGAAATTTTAGAGAAGACTTATTTTACAGACTAAATGTCCTTAAAATTTTACTTTTACCCTTAAGAGAAAGAAGGGAAGACATTTCTTGCTTTCTAGATTATTTTATTGAAACTTACTGTAAAAGGATGGAAAAAGTAAAAGTACAACTTGATAGAGAAGCCATTAACTATCTAACTCAGTACAATTGGCCTGGAAATGTTCGGGAATTAAGAAATTTTGCTGAAAGACTTACTGTTATGGCTAAAAAAACTGTAATTTATATGTCTGATATAAAGGATCAGTTTCTTCACGTTGAAGAACTTAGTGATGGAGTAGAAGCTAAAGATATTCAAAGAATAGAAAATAACGGGGCAGGCAAATCTTTTAATATTGCAGAAAATGAAAAGATAAGCATAAAATATGCTTTGCAAAATAATAAGGGCTCTATATCAAATGCCGCAAAGGAATTAGGAATATCTAGGACAACCCTCTGGAGAAAAATTAAAAAGTATAATGTTAATTATTAAAATGTTTCATAATGAAACCGACGTTTCAAACAAAGTTTCATTTTGAAATGTTATTGAAACGCCTATGTAACTGGATAAATGATAAATGTTAAAATTTTGTCACAATTCATAGAAAAAATGTTAATATATGTAATAATTTCAATGAAAAAGTTATGCTTCTAAAGTTGGCATAACTTTTGCTTTATAAGTAATTAAATGAAAATTCTTAATTGAAACACTGAAGTAAATGTTTACTTGCTAGAACTTGAACATTATAGGAAAGAAGGGGATTTAATTGAAACATATCATTGATTTACGGTCAGATACTGTTACTCAGCCTACCCAAGAAATGAGAGAAGCTATGTACAATGCTGTTGTTGGTGATGACATTATGGGAGAAGATCCCACGGTAAGGGAACTTGAAACATTAGCAGCAGGTATTTTGGGTAAGGAGGACGGACTCTTTGTTAGCTCTGGAACAATGGCCAATCAAATAGCTGTAATGGCGATTACTAATAGAGGAGAAGAAGTAATAGTGGGAGATACCTCTCACATATATAATCTAGAGGTTGGTGGGCTTGCGGCACTTTCACAAGTTCAAACTAGACCCATCTCAATACCTAATGGAATTTATGATATAGAAAAAATGGAAGAATTAATTCGAGAAGAGGGTATACAAAACGCTAAAACTGGTCTTATATGTGTTGAAAACACTAATAATTTAAATGCTGGATTGGTTGTACCAGTAGATAATATAAATCAGGTATGTGCGCTTGGAAAAAAACATAATGTTCCTATACATATGGATGGAGCTAGAATATTTAATGCAGCAGTAGCTTCAGGTACCCAGGTAAATGAAATAGTTAAAAACGTAGATACAGTTATGTTTGCTTTAACTAAAGGCTTAGCTAGTCCCTTTGGCGCTATTTTGGCAGGAAATAAAGATTTTATTAAAGAAGCTAGATGGTTGAAGCAAAGAATAGGCGGTGGTTACAGACAGGCTGGATTTATTGCAGCTCCAGGTATAGTTGCCCTAAAAACTATGATGCCACAAATACCTATTGACCATAAAAATGCTACCTTCTTAGGAAATGGAATATCTAAACTTAATGGATTAACAGTTGATACTTCAATGATTCATACAAATATAGTTACTGGCTCAATAGCATCATTACCTATTACTATTGAAGAATTTTTATCAAAACTTTTAGATAAAGGTATTAAAGCAAAGAAGATAACAAAAACATCTTTTAGAATGGTTACTCACTTCGGTATTGAGGAAGATGATCTTCAGTATGTCATAAATTCAATAGAGGAAATAATTACCAACATATAGATAGGAGCGATTAATTATGGAACAAAGACAATTTATGCAAATACCAGGACCTACAAATATTCCAGATAAAATTTTAAGAAGTTTATCTCAGCCTATTATAAATCATAGGGGACCAGAATTCGAAGCATTAGTAACTGAATGTGTTAATGGACTAAAAAACATATACAGAACAAACAATGATGTTTTACTATTTCCAAGTTCCGGCAGCGGAGTTTTAGAATCAGCAATAGTTAATTTGTTTTCTCCAGGAGATACCATTGTAGCCGCATCACTAGGGGTTTTTAGTGAAAGAATGGCTGCTATTGCTGAGAACTATGGATTAAAGGTAATGAGAATTTCAAAGGAATGGGGACAGTCAGTCAAACCTGAAGAGATTAGAGATATTCTAGTGAATGATATCAACAGAGAAATTAAGGGAGTATGTTTACCACAAAATGAAACAACTTCAGGAATAACAAATGATATAGAAGGGGTTTCAAAGGTTATAAAGGACCTAGGTCATCCTGCGGTATTAATTGTTGATGCAGTTAGTTCATTAGCATGCTTACCTTTTGAAACTGATTTATGGGATGTGGATGTTGTAGTTAGTGCATCTCAAAAGGGATTTATGCTTCCGCCAGGCATGGGTATGGTAGCCGTAAGTAGTAAAGCCTGGAGTTTAATTGAAAATTCTAAGATGCCTAGATGGTATTGGGATTATAAAGCAGTAAAAGAAAAGATGAAAGAAAATCAATTCCCATATACACCTGCTACTAACTTATTATTTGGACTTAGAGAATCCTTAAAAATGATATTAGATGAAGGAATTGAAACTGTTTGGGCACGACATGACCTTATGGGTACAGCGGTAAGAAATGCAATAAAAGCTATGGGATTAACTCTTTTTGCTGAAGATGGGCATCAATCAAATACTGTTACTGCAATCTTAATGCCTGAAAATATTAAATATAAAGCCTTAGCAGAATTATTAAGGACAAAATATGGCGTTGTCATAGGCGGTGGATTATCAAAGCTTCAAGGTAAAATATTTAGAATTGGACATCTTGGTTCAATCAGTAACATGGACGTTTATGCTGTTATGGGAGCGGTAGAAATGGCACTTTACGAATTAGGCTTTAAGGTGGAACTTGGAACAGCATCGAAGGCTGTGGCAGAAACATTACTTAAGTAAACTTTCGTAATCAGCTTATCATCCGCGAAAGCCTTCACTATGGTTTTCGCAGGTTAAAGTATAAGGATAAGAATTTTTAGAAGGGGGAGGATAAATGATTTTATCATTCTTTACTAAAATTTGGGGATGAATTGTGTAGGATATTTAATAGATTTTTACTTATAAACCATAACTTATATCCATACTCAATTCAAAAACACAAGCCAAAAAGGACTTATAAGTATTTCTAAAAACTTTTTATTAATAAATAAGGGGGATAATTTTATGGACGCAATTGGACAATTTTTAGCCAGCAATATGGCTATGGTTTCTCTAATCGTACTAGTACTTGCAATCATTATTACTATTTGGAAAGATACAAATCTTGGAACTCTTTGCCTAGGAATGGCATTGGTAGTTGGCTACTTCATCGGTGGAGTAAAGGTTAAAACTTTAGTGGCTGGTTACCCAACAAGTTTATTTTTAATGTTAGCCGGAGTAACCTATCTCTTCGGTATAGCTCAAAGTAACGGTACTTTGGATAAAGTAACTAGATATGCGGTTAAATCTGTTAAAGGAAAAGTAGCTCTTATTCCTATCGTTCTATTTTTCTTGGCTTTTGGTCTTTCATCCATGGGTCCAGGACAGATTAGTATTTCTGCACTACTTGCACCTCCTGCTATGGTTTTAGCTGCTGAAGTAGGTATTCCACCTCTTCTAATGGCTCTAGTTGTTGGAAATGGTGCTCAAGCAGGTGCTATGTCTCCATTAGCTCCTAACGGAATCGTAGGGAACAGTGTTTTAGAAAAGATGGGCCTTCCAGATATGGGAATGACTTTATGGATCAACATGTTAATTGTTCACATTGTTGTAGCTGCGGCAGCTTATTTTATATATGGTGGACGTAAGCTTTGGTCAACTAAAGATGGTGGAGCTGCTAGAGCCGAAGCCTTAGCTACAATGGAAGTCGAGCGTTTCAATTACCAACAAATAGCTACTCTTACTGCTATCGGTATTCTTATAATTTCAGTTATTGGATTTAAGTTTGATATAGGCTTTATGTCATTTTTACTTGGTTCTATTCTAGTTTTATTTAAAGCTGGCGATGAAAAAGCTGCCTTCAAAACTATGCCTTGGGGAGCAATCATGCTAGTAACTGGAGTATCTGTAATGGTAGAACTTATGAAAAATATCGGGGGAATGGATTTATTTGCAGAGATCATGGCTAACTTCTCTACACCTGTAACAGCTGTTCTTGTCGTAGGATTCTTTGCAGCTATCGTTTCTGCTTATGCTAGTACTTCTGGTGTTATCATGCCAGCCTTCTTACCAATGGCACCACTACTCCTTGCTCAAATAGGCTCACCTGCAACTGATTTAGCAGCATTAATTTCAAGTATCGTAGTTGCTGGCCACTTAACTGATATGAGTCCACTTTCCACTACTGGTGCCGTGTTTATTTCTGCAGCACCTGATCATATTGACAGAAAACCACTTTATAAAGGTATGATGATATGGGGATTGGCAATGTCAGTGTTTGGTGCACTTATATGCTGGTTATTATTCTATGTGTTAAGAATTCCATAAAATACTTTTCTATTTAGGGGATGGAGCACATCCCCTTTAAAAATTCATAAAGGAGGGGTTTAGATGAACGCAATATATAACCTCTTAGCAAAAATGGCGAAACTAGATAGTGTCGAATTTGGACAAGAAGTAAGCATAGCTATTGACTTTGCTTTAACTCACGATGGATCTATGCCTAAAATTATTGAGGAATTTAGTAAGCTACAAAAGGATGCAGTTATAAATTATGGTAATAAGCTTCATGTTACAGTTGATCATTTTTTACCTGCACCTGATATTAAATCCAGACAGAATTATAAAAAAATAAATGATTTTTGCAAGAGATTTGGAATTGAATTATATAAAAATGGTGAAGGTATTTTACATCAGGT
>NZ_JAVWDJ010000051.1:0-26138 GCF_036642255.1 Clostridium sp.
TATTATTATTTAATAGAAAAGAGTCGCTGCAATACAACGACTCTTAGTGAAAAGACTTAAACATTTATTTTGCTTCAGCTTCACTTTCAATTAACTGCTCATAATAAGCTCTTGCAGCATCATATTCTTCATCTTCTGGAACAACAAGTTCTCCAACTTCATCGTCACCAACAACTTTAAATAAATATATTGAACCATCTTCTGGATTTTGTACTAAAGCATATTCATTTTCTTCAAAAAGGAATCCATCCACTATTTCACATTGAATAGTGTTGCCATTTTCGTCTTCTAAATCAACTATTAACGCTTCATGATCATGGTCATCACAACCGCAGCCACATCCACAATCTCCTTCTCCATGATGATGTTCATGCTCATGAGTTTCATTTCCGCCACAGCAACAACCGTTTTTATTTTCTTCCATAATAACTACCTCCTTAAGTTGTATGTTATAATTGTACCCTTAATATTATGATATTAAAAGTGTTTTTATATTATATTTTGGTAAAATTTATAGAAATTTTTATTAAAACCTCTATTTTTTTCAAATATATGGGATTTTTTATTTTAACTTTCCTTATTTTTCAATTCTTTTGTTCTTGCAAGCTTATTATTTGAAAATTCTTTTAAAATAATTCTATTTTTTATTTATATAGATATTAATAAAAAACTTATATAAATAGATAACACTTCTACAATAGAAAAATACATGTTAATTAATTTTGCAATAAAAAAACTATATTAATTGACAACTCTTTTTTGCAATTTGTTCAATATAGTTACCTTAAGGTATCTTTATAATGTATGAATAATTTCCAAGCTTATATTATGATGATTTCCAAGAATTTTATTGATGAAAACTGCCAAAGTCTAGCATTATTACATACATAAAAGAGGTAGCCTAAGCTACCTCTTTTAATTACTATTATTGAGCTGCAAGTTTTCTGTAAGATTCTAATCTATCCATAGCATCTTTTTCTGTTTTTTCAAACAATGCTTCTGCAGCTTCAGGGAATACTTTTGCTAGAGATGCATATCTAACTTCTCCTAATAAGTAATCTCTAAATGAAGCAGTTGGAGCTTTAGAATCTAATGAGAATGGGTTCTTTCCTTGCTCTTTAAGTTCTGGATTAAATCTGTACATTGCCCAGTATCCAGACTCAACAGCTCTCTTAGCTTCTAATTGAGTACATCCCATACCATTTTTAATTCCATGGTTAATACATGGAGCGTATGCAATGATTAATGATGGTCCTTTGTAAGCTTCCGCTTCTCTTATAGCTTTAAGAGTTTGGTTTTGATCAGCTCCCATTGATATTTGAGCTACATAAACATATCCATAGCTCATTGCCATCATTCCAAGGTCTTTCTTCTTAGTTTGTTTACCAGCAGCAGCAAACTTAGCTATAGCTGCAGTTGGAGTAGATTTTGAAGACTGTCCACCAGTGTTTGAGTAAACTTCTGTATCCATAACTAATACATTTACGTCTTCTCCACTAGCTAGAACGTGGTCTAATCCACCGTATCCGATGTCGTAAGCCCAACCGTCTCCACCAAATATCCATTGTGATCTCTTAACAAAGTAATCTTTGTTTTTGTAGATTTCAGTTAAAGTTGCAGAGTTAGCTTTTGCCTCTTCAAGTAATGGTAATACCACTTTAGATGCAGCTTTTGAGCCCTCTCCACTTTCTTTGTTTTCTAACCAAGTAGTAAATGCAGCTTTTAATTCTTCATTTACGCCTTCAGTTATAGCTGTTTCTACTAATAATGCAAGTTTATCTCTTAATTGAGCTACTCCAAGGTACATACCTAAGCCAAATTCAGCATTATCTTCGAATAATGAGTTAGCCCAAGCTGGTCCTTGTCCACATTCATTTTTAGTGTATGGAGTTGCAGGTGCACTTGCTCCCCAGATTGATGAACAACCTGTTGCGTTTGCTATCATCATTCTATCTCCAAATAATTGAGTTATAAGTTTTGCATATGGAGTTTCTCCACAACCTGCGCAAGCACCTGAGAACTCTAAAAGTGGAGTCTCAAATTGGCTTCCTTTTACTGAAGAAACATTCATTGGATTTTCTCTCTTAGGTAATGTTAAGCTGAATTCCCAATTTGGTATTTCATTTCTTTGAGTGTCTAATGGCTTCATTACTAAAGCTTTTTGTTTAGCTGGACATACTTGAGCACAGTTTCCGCAACCTGTACAATCTTGAACTGAAACTCCAATATGGAATCTTAAGCCTTCGAAAGCTTTTCCACCTTTTGCAGCTTGGTGAACTAAACCTTCTGGTGCATTTTTGTAATCTTCTTCTGTTCCAATGAATGGTCTTATTACAGCATGTGGACACACATAAGAACATTGATTACATTGGATACAGTTTTCTGGTTGCCATTCAGGTACAGTTACAGCTATTTCTCTCTTTTCAAAAGCTGCAGTTCCGTGCTCGAATGTACCATCTTCTATTCCTAGGAAAGCACTTACTGGAAGGCTATTTCCTTCTTGTCTATTCATTACTTCTACGATATTTTCAATGAATTCTGGTTTTGCTTTTTTAACTTCTAAGTTTTCATCTGTTGCAGTTTTCCAGCTTTCAGGAATTTCAACTTTAACTACTGAGTTAATTCCTGCATCTATTGCAGCATGGTTCATTGCTACTATCTTCTCACCTTTTTTACCATAAGAAGTTACAACTGCATCTTTTAGGTATTTAACTGCATCTTCTACTGGAATTATATCAGCAAGTTTGAAGAAGGCTGATTGACAAACCATGTTTATTCTTCCACCAAGACCAGCTTCATTTGCAATCTTAACAGCATCTATTGTGTAGAAGTTTATATTGTGGTTAGCAATATACTGCTTCATTTTAGCTGGTAAGTTTTTCTCTAATTCTTCTGCATTCCACATACAGTTTAATAGGAATGTACCATTATCTTTTATACCTGATAAAACATCATACTTGTAAATATATGATTGATTATGACATCCTATATAGTTAGCATGATTAATTAGGTATGGTGCTTTTATAGCTTTCTTACCAAATCTTAAGTGAGAAACTGTTATTCCACCTGATTTCTTAGAGTCATAATCAAAGTATGCTTGAGCATACATGTTTGTATGATCTCCGATGATTTTTATAGCACTCTTATTAGCTCCAACAGTACCATCTGAACCTAATCCCCAGAATTTGCATTCTATTGTACCTTCAGGTGTAGTTTGGATTGTTCTTGTTACTTTTAATGATGTATTTGTAACGTCATCTTCAATACCAATAGTGAATCCATTTTTAAGTGAAGCTTCTTTTAAGTGATCAAACACAGTAACTATTTGTGATGGAGTTGTATCTTTTGATCCAAGTCCATATCTTCCACCTATAATAACTGGTCTTTCTTCTCTGTCATAATAAGCATTTCTTATATCTTGGTATAATGGTTCTCCTGCTGAACCTGGCTCTTTAGTTCTATCTAATACAGCAATTTTCTTAACAGTTGCTGGTATGTGTTTAAAGAAGTGTTCAAGTGAGAATGGTCTAAATAAGTGTATTTTTAATAATCCTACTTTTTCTCCATTAGCAGTTAAGTAATCTATAGTGTCTTCAATAGTATCACAAACTGATCCCATTGCAACTATAACTCTATCTGCATCTGGTGCACCATAATAGTTGAATAGGTGATAGTCAGTACCTATTTCTTTATTGATCATATCCATGTACTTTTCTACTACTTCCGGAATTGCATTGTAGAATGGGTTTGATGCTTCTCTTGCTTGGAAGTATATGTCTGGGTTTTGAGCTGTTCCTCTAGTTACAGGATGCTCTGGGCTTAAAGCATTATTTCTAAATCTTTCTAAAGCTTCTTTATTTAAAAACTTACCTAGTGTTTCATAGTCCCACGCTTGTATTTTTTGAGTTTCATGAGAAGTTCTGAATCCATCAAAGAAGTTAAGGAATGGAATTCTTCCTTCGATTGCTGCTAAGTGCGCTACTGGAGCAAGGTCCATAACCTCTTGTACACTATTAGTTGCTAAAAGTGCAAATCCAGTTTGTCTAGCTGCCATTACGTCTTGATGATCTCCAAATATTGATAATGCTTGAGCTGCTAATGCTCTAGCACTTACATGTAAAACTCCTGGAAGTAACTCTCCAGCCATTTTGTACATGTTAGGTATCATTAGTAATAGACCTTGAGAAGCTGTAAAAGTTGTAGTTAATGCTCCTGCTTGAAGGGAACCGTGAACTGCTCCTGCTGCTCCAGCCTCTGATTGCATCTCCATCATTTTTACAGTTTGTCCAAAAATATTCTTTCTTCCTTGCGCTGCCCACTCATCACAGTGTTCAGCCATTGGCGATGATGGTGTTATTGGATATATAGCGGCAACATCAGTGTAGGCATAGGCTACGTGTGCTGCAGCGGTATTTCCATCCATAGTTTTCATTTTTCTCATTTGCAAGCAACCTTCTTTCTTTAAATCTTATACTCACTTATGTGAGTTATTAAATTGTGAAAACAGTAACAACTTTTAGAATATTACCCGTAATTGCAATTGTATTTATGTAAACTTTAACTTTTTGATGTTGTCAAAGTTTAACATAACATACAATTAAAATTATAACTCAAAAATTTTAAATTTCAACCCTAAATTAACATTTTAAGCGCAACACTTTGTGAAGTTTTTAATTATTCTTACAAATTAAATTCTTCATTTTTCCTTGGAATCACGGAATTATAGCCAATTGAACTTATTTCTCTATTGAAAGATTTTATATTATCACTTTCACCATGCACCAAAAATACCCGGGAAGGCTTGTATTTAAAACCTTTTAACCAGTTTAACAATACCACTTTATCTCCATGACCAGATAAACCTTCTAAGTTATAAATTTTTGCTTTTACAGAAATTTCTTCCCCTAATATTTTTACTTCTTTTTCTCTATTTAATATTTTTC
Source organism: Clostridium sp. (assembly GCF_036642255.1). Taxonomy (GTDB): domain Bacteria; phylum Bacillota; class Clostridia; order Clostridiales; family Clostridiaceae; genus Clostridium_J. Next base: position 4,944 of record NZ_JAVWDJ010000051.1, read on the forward strand.
TTCCCAAGGTTCCCTCAGCTTGATATCCAACAAAAACAACTGAGCATTCCTCTTTCCATAAATTATGTTTTAAATGGTGTACAACTCTCCCACCTTCACACATTCCGCTAGCTGCAATGATAATTATTCCATTAACCCCATTTAAGGCCATAGAGTCTTCTGCAGTCTCAGTAAAATAAAGTCCTTTAAATTCTAAAGGATTATCACCATCTTTGATTAATTCCCTTGCTTCTCTATCAAAATAATCTTCATAACTCTTAAAAACTTCAGTGGTTTTGCTTGCTAGAGGGCTATCAATGTATACCTTACACTCTGGAATTTCCCCTTTTTCTATATATTTATTTAATACATATATAACCTCTTGTGTTCTTCCTACTGAAAATGATGGAATTATCACGTTTCCACCTACTTTGAAGGTATCTTTTATTATTTGTATTAACTCATCTAAGTTCTCCTGAACATTTTTATGTTCCTTGTTTCCATAAGTTGTCTCCATTATTACAAAATCCCCTTGGGAAATAGTAGCCGGATCTTTTAGTATTGGCAGATTTATATTTCCAATATCCCCACTATATACCAACTTTCTTACACCTTTTTCCAAGTCATTGACTAAAATTTCACATATAGCAGAACCTAAAAGATGTCCTGCATCTCTAAAAATTAATTTTAAATCTGAAAATAGTGTAATTTCTTCATCATAATTGTATCCTTCAAAATTTTTCAAACTAAGCTCTGCATCTTTTATGTGATACAAGGGCTCTAAGAGATCTAACCCCTTTCTAGCTCGTTTTCTATTCTTCCACTCCACTTCATTAGTTAATATATGGGCACAATCAAGTAGCATACTACTACATAAATCCTTTGTACCATTTGTGCATAAGACCTTACCTTTAAAACCTTTCTTAAAAAGTAATGGAATTCTGCCACTATGGTCCATATGTGCATGGGATAAAATCACTATATCAATATCTTCTGGATTAAATTCAAAATTATCATTTTCATTAGTTTTTCCATCTCCACCTTGGTATAGGCCACAATCAAGCATAATATTATGATTATTCACTGTTACTAGATGACAAGAACCCGTTACGCACTCTGCACCACCTAAAAATTTAATCTTCAACAGTCACTCAACTCCTCTTCATTGCATTTACTCTTCGTATTTTTTATTTTCATATAAATTAATTACTAAATAAAAAAATTTTGTATCTGCTTTTATGAAAATCACTTTCTATTAGTACTATCCAAATTAGCAAACTTTTATTATCAAACTACCGATAGAAATCTTTTAAAAACATCTAGTGAGTATGCTATGCCATTTTGATTCATGCTATGTCAACAGGTTCTTTGTGGGTGCAAGCTTCATTGTTGATATTAAATATCAGGAGAAGTCTTAACTTGTTATTTTGCTTAGATGTCTTAAGTAAAAAAACATAGAGAAAAGTTACTTTTCTCTATGTTTTCTACTTTGTTCTATTATATTAATTATTTTTTCTATACTATTTTTAACTTCACTTTTATTCATGAACTTTAAATATTTTTCTTTTTCATTGTAGAGTGTTTTTAGCTTTTCATCTAATATTATTGGATTTAAATCTTCTTCTTGAAGCACCATGCTAAATCCTTGTTTTTCAAAGGATTCTGCATTTAAAATTTGATCACCTCGACTAGCTTTTGCTGATAGAGGTACTAATAGAGTTGGCTTTTTAAGCGCTAGAAGTTCAAAAATCAAGTTAGCTCCAGCTCTAGATATCACTACATCCGCCGCTGCCATTAAGTGTGGTAATTCATCTTTAACGTAGTCAAATTGAGCATATCCATTTTTATTTTTTAAAGCAGAATCTAAATTGCCCTTTCCGCAAACATGAATTACATTAAACATTTTTAAAAGTTCATTAAGAGCTTCTCTAACCACATTATTAATGGCTCTTGAACCTAAGCTGCCTCCAATTATTAATATAATAGGTTTTTCATCTTTAAATCCAGCAATATCTTTCCCTCTTATTTTACTTCCTTCTAAAAGTTCTTTTCTAATAGGAGAACCTGTGAATACTGCCTTTTTTCTATTTACATGATTTAATGCCTCTGGAAATGTTACACAAATTTTTGTGCAATAAGGCATTGAAATTTTATTCGCTAAACCAGGAGTAATATCTGACTCATGGATTATTACTGGAATCTTATTTAAAAAAGCTCCTAGAACAACAGGCACAGAAACAAATCCACCTTTAGAAAAAACTATGTCTGGATTCTCTTCCTTAAGTATTCGCTTTGCATCAAAAACCCCTTTAACAACTTTAAAAGGATCTGTAAAATTTTTTATATCAAAATATCTTCTTAATTTCCCACTAGAAATTATATGATATTTTATATTTTCATCTTCAATAAGCTTTCTTTCAATTCCATTCTCAGTTCCAATATACTGAATTTCGTATCCAAGCTCTTTTAACTTTGGCATTAATGCAATATTTGGTGTCACATGACCTGCAGTTCCTCCGCCAGTCATTATTATTTTCTTGCTATTCAAAATTTGTTACCTCCTAAATAATGAACATTTCATTATATGAAAATCTTACATTAATATTATATACTTAACTTTAATTTAAAGTTACATTACTATATTTTTAAAATTTTATAAACATAAAAAAGCAATGTCAAGTAGTTTACATATGTGCTTTACTCTGCAATGGTACAAACGCACTTCAAAATATTGCAAAAAACAAAGACTAAAATAATAGTACCAAAACAAAAGGAGGCATACAAGGAAATTTTAGTTATTTGAAATAAAATAACAAGGGCCCGAGATAATAATATTTTCTATTCATATATATTTTTCTGCCGCAAGGAAATAGTTATCATTAGTATTTGTACTATCAAAAGCTTTGGTAATGTAATATTCCACGAACACACCATATTATTAATTAGTTACATTCAATGGATGCTTAATGTGAAAAATATGAATATAAATAACCAATGTTGGAATAAATTCTCTCACATATTAAAGAACTTGGTGGACAAAATAATATTACAAACAGCAAAACAAACACAAGTTCAATGAAAACTAAATTAAGAATTATATCTAACGTAGTAAAAAAATCATATTTGAGTGGTTAAATTTTACTAGTTAAAAATTGAGAAGAACTTTAAAATTTCAACTAGTTAATTCTATTACTATAGTTCTCTTAAATAATTAAGATATTCAAATAAATGAGTTAATTTATTGATTATTGATAATTTATTTGTGAGAACACAGTAATATAATTATATATTTAAACCTAAAAAAATCTTAACTAAAAAGGAGGAATTTAATATGTCTAACAGAAGTAATCGAGTATTAGTTCCAGAAGCTAAAGAAGGATTAAACAGATTTAAAATGGAAGCTGCTAAAGAAGTAGGAGTTAATTTAAAAGAAGGATACAATGGAGACTTAACTTCAAGAGAAGCTGGATCAGTTGGCGGACAAATGGTTAAGAAAATGGTTGAATCTTACGAGAGAAATTTATAATTTAAACCCTATACTAGATTCATAAGCAGTAACATTACAAAGTTTCATAGTAAAGTCTTTAATAATTAAACTTTAATTATAAAGGAGGAATTTATTATGTCAAGCAGAAACAGAGTATTAGTTCCAGAAGCTAAAGAAGGACTAAACAGATTCAAAATGGAAGCTGCTAGAGAAGTAGGAGTTAACTTAAAAGAAGGATACAACGGAGACTTAACATCAAGAGAAGCTGGATCAATCGGCGGACAAATGGTTAAGAAAATGGTTGAATCTTACGAAAGAAACCTATAATTTAAAAACTTATATTGGATTTGTATAGATTCTAATCTATACAAATCCATATACAAACTGATTATATAAGTAATATAAATTCACTTATATTACTTAAAGAAATAAGCTAGCAAGGATATCACTCTTGCTAGCTTTACTATTAAAATTATATATGTGGATATACCTATCCTAACTTTAAGTTTACTGAATATTAAATTACCTAGAAATTTAATTTACCCTAATGGGTTGCGCATATCCTTTACATTTTCTATTGATTTTTCACTTAGTTTATTACAATGTTTGTTTTCCTCAAATTCATTATTAACACCTAAAAAGCTTTGAATATTTTGTAAAGCTTCTATGGATTTTTCAAGATTTTCTCTTGGATTTCTTGATAATGACATATAATATTCCTCCTAACACACTATAAGTTTAGTTTTATTATGTGTCATTCTTCTATTAATATGCCTTGCTAAACCATTATTTAATATAATACCATATCAAATACTATTTCAAGATTCTAATATCTTTTAATTTTAACTGTAAGTTTCTATGTCCATTAAACTCATTGATATCCGGTTCAAATAGTAAATCCATATAAAGATCACTTGGCGCATTTATAAAAATCATATAATTATCACCATAACACTCTTCTAATAAAGTTCTAGTGTACTCTCCCTTATTAAAATATACACCTTCTATGGTTTTAGCAGTGCTAGGAATATAGAACAGTATTTTTACATGCTGATTTTCACTTCCCAAAAATTTAATTTGCTTAATTTTAATGTTTTTTGCCATAAGTACTGGTGTTGGGTTTCCCTTTCCAAAAGGAGAAAGAGTTTTAAATTCCTTAACAACTTGTTCGTTCACATATTGAAGTGATAATTGAGAATCTACAAAAACCTTTGGAACTAAATCCTCTTTAGTTAGTATACAATTTTCATTAAGTTGATTTCTAAACTCATCAATTTTACATTCATCAATTGAAAGTCCTGCTGCCATAGGATGCCCACCAAACTTAAATAATAAATCTTTACATTTTAATATCTCTTCGAACATATTATATCCATCAATAGATCTTCCTGAACCCTTTGGTCTTTCTTTACCTTCTGTAAGAATGATGGTAGGCACATTGTATTTTTCTCTTATCCTTCCTGCCACTATACCTGCAATACTTTCATGCATATCTTTTTTATAAACTACTAAAACCTTATGATTTTTTAAAGAAGAACTTTCTATAATTTCACACACAGCTTCCACATTACTATTAGTTAAATCTTGTCTTTCTTTATTAAGTCTATAAATTTCTGATGCAATACTCTTTGCTTCGCTTTCATCTTGAGAAAGTAATAAATCTACAGATAAGTTTGCTGTTTGAAGTCTTCCTGTAGCATTAATACAAGGTCCTATATTAAATCCTACGTGATAGCAACTCACAGCATCTTTTATACCTATAACTTCTTTAAGTGCTTTGATTCCTTTATTTTCAGAGTGGGTCAAGATTTTAAGAGCTTCTTTTGCTATGATTCTATTTTCATCCATTAAGTCTACAACATCGCAAATAGTTCCTATCCCTGCAAATTCTAAAAGTTTAAATACTTCGGCTTCCTTTATACCCATAATGCTATACAGGGCTGTTGCAAATTTAAATGCTATACCAGCACCACACAAAGACTTAAAAGGATAATTACAATCCGGTCTTTTAGGATTAATAATTGCATCTGCTTCAGGCATTATAACGCTTCTACCATAATCTTCTTCAGTAAAAGGAAGTTCATGGTGGTCAGTGACTACAATCTTCATTCCAAGTTCCTTTACTCTTCTTACTTCGTTCACTGCCGAAATTCCATTGTCACAGGTTAATATCAAATTACAATTATCCTTTGACAACTCCTCTATTCTATCTAGGTTCATTCCGTAACCTTCCTGCTCTCTATCAGGAATATAATAATCCACATTAGCACCACATGTAGTGAGTGCCTTATATAAAATTACAGTACTAGTAACACCATCAGCATCGTAATCCCCATATATAACTATTTTTTCATTATTATTTATTGACTTTTTTACTATTTCAACGCCTTTGTCCATATCCTTCATAAGAAAAGGATTATGTAGTTCCATAAGGTTGGAATCTAGAAACTTTTTTATTTTTTCCTCAGTGTTTATTCCTCTATTATATAATACTCTTAGAGTTATTGGACTTATTTTAGTTGTTGCACATAATTGCTTTAACATTTCCATTGAGCATGGTCTTTCATTCCATATTGCTTTCATTTTATCACCTACTAATTTCCTTTTCCCATTTTGTAAAATAAGGTTCCTACTCTAGAGAATAAAAATCAACACTTAACTTAAATATGATTCAACATTGATTCCCATTAAATCTTTCGCAATAATTAAATTAGATTTTTATGAAGGAAACCTATAACTAAAGTAAAATTCATTACTTATACAATATTAATAATATCACTAAAAAAGAATTCTTGCAGAAATTTAAGACTTATTAATAAAATATAAGTGTTAAATTCCCCTTTATAGATAAAATCCCTGGGTGTTCTATGATAACTTATTTTGTGCACTATTGTGATTTCTCCACAACAACACCTTTTAATATATCGTGTAAAATCTATTAAACTTGCCAACCTATTTTTGCCTAATAGTAGTTAGATACAATTTAAAATACATGCGACCCCATATGCAGATTCTGCATATGGGGTCAGTTTTAGCTTTTGCGTCAAATAAATTGTATTTTTTAAAAAATTTATATTTTTAATTAATATTATATTATATTTTTAGCCTTTGTATATCTACCTTTTTACTAGTGGAAAAGCTATAACATCTTTAATTGAACTTGCACCTGTTAAAAACATTATCATTCTATCTATGCCTATTCCTAACCCTCCTGCAGGTGGCATGCCAACATCGATAGCTACTGCAAATTCTTCATCCATAGGGCTTGCAGTTTCAAGTCCTGCTCTTAGTTTATCAGCTTGTTCATGAAGTAATACCCTTTGTCTAAGTGGGTCATTTAGTTCAGAGTATGCATTTCCTAGTTCAACTCCAAAGGCATATGGTTCAAACCTTTCAATTAATTCGACATTGGTTCTGTGGACCTTACATAGTGGCGAAGACTCAATTGGAAAGTCTATTACAAAAGTAGGTTCTAGGAGCTTAGACTCACAGTATTCTTCAAATAATGTCATAATCAACTCACCTTTCGATGCTTCTTCCAGATTTAATCCTTCACTAATTGCCTCTATTAGTAGTTCTTTTTCTTTAATAAGATTAATAATTTCTTCCCTTTTTAGCCATTCTACATCTATTTTCGTTTCCTCTTTCACAAGATCACACATTCTTTCTCTTTTCCATGGAGCTTTAAAATCTATTTCCATGCCATCATACACTGCTTTAGTTGAATTATTTACATGATTAAATACGTGTTCATAAATATTTTCCATAAGTCTCATCATATCATTATAGTCTGCATAAGCCATATAACATTCAAAAAGAGAAAACTCAGGATAGTGTGTTCTATCAATGCCTTCGTTTCTAAATGATCTTCCTAATGTGTATACTCTTTCAATTCCTCCAACCATTAATCTCTTTAAATATAGCTCTGGGGAAACATTCATAAATACTTCTGAATTTAGAGCATTTACATTAGTGATAAAAGGCTTTGCTTCTCCTCCACCATATTTAGTATCAAGTATTGGAGTTTCCATCTCCATAAATCCCATGCTATTCATATATTCTCTAAGAGCATACATAGCTTTTGAACGTTTTATAAATCTCTCTTTAACCTCTTCATTCATTATCATATCTAGCGATCTATGTCTTTGTCTTAAGTCCATATCTTGTATGCCATGATATTTCTCTGGTAATGGTCTTATAGATTTTGATAATATTGTAACCTTTTCTGCTTTAATAGTAATTTCATCTGTTTTTGTTTTAAATACAGTACCTTCAACTCCAATAATATCTCCTGTATCCAAAAATTTTATAATTTCATATTCTTCTTTTCCTAAAGTACCTTCCTGTAGGTATATTTGAATATTACCTTCTTGATCTTGAATATTTAAAAAAGTTACCTTTCCCATTCTTCTTTGGAGCATTATCCTACCTGCTAAAATAAAAGCTTGTTCATTTTGGATATTATCAAAGTTTTCTAAAATAAATTTTGAATGAGTAATACCTTCAAAAGAATAAGGATATGGATTTATATTTCTATCAATTAATTCATTTAATTTCTTAATTCTTTCCACCATGAATTCATTTGCATCCTCCATGATATTGGTTAAATCTTCAATATTAGTTAAATTTCTGTACATAATGATACCACCTTTACATTTTAATTGTCATTTCCATCAATTTGCCCTTAATAACTTTTCAACATATAAAACTAATGCCAAGTTATTGATTTACTCATTTTTTACAAATAAAAAAACTCTCACCCCCAAGACAATGTCTTGGGGACGAGAGTTATTAACTTCGTGGTACCACCCCAGTTTATTAATATGTCACCATATCAACCTTTTCAAGTACGGCTTTAAAAAAAGATTATACTCTAGCTCTATCACGGGAGCTCCCGTCACATCATCCCCTTCAATAGGTTCAATGCACAACTCCGAGGCTTTTTTCAAAAGATAGTTTTTCGCTCCTTCTCAGCATCGGAAGCTCTCTGTACAAAAATCACATCTCTCTACTCTTCTCTTCATAGTCTTTAATAATTTAATTTATTGTAATACGAATATTGTTTAATGTCAATATATGATAATTAAAATATTATGTGCTTTATACAATTACTTATCCATAGGAATAATCAACTGTACTGCAGGATTTACTAAAACTTTACTAACTACCCCTAGAAGTTCTTCTTCAGTGACATCTTTAATTAACTCAAATTCATTAAAGAGAAGATCACTGTTTTTATACATTATTTCGTAAACTGCCATATTCATAGATAATACAATGGATTTTTCCAGAGTTAATGTTCTTTTAAGTTTTTGTGACTTTACAAATTTATTAATATTCTTTAGGGAAAATAGTTTAGTTTCCTTATTTACTTCATTAATTTTTTCATCAATTATCCTTAATACATCTTCTACATTTTCTTTAGACGTCCCTAAGGTTATTGTATACAGTTTTATTTCCTTTTCATTCTTAATCTTACCAGATACATCATATACTAGACCTTTATTAGTTCTTATTTCATCATATAAAATAGAGCTTGTTCCTTCCCCAAAAGCTTCATTAAATATTCTTAAAAGAGCTATCTCTCTTTCGGAAAGCTGGTGTATAGGAAAGATATATTGAATTTTGGCTCCATTAATATTTGAAATTTCCTTTATAAATTTCTTAGATATAACGTCTTCATAAAGTGGTGTAATTTTATTTGTCAGATTGGTATTAATCTCAGATTCTGATACAAATCTATTTTCACTATGAAGTTTATCTACTAGTTTAAATTGCTCTTGTGCCTTAATTTCATTTGTTCCCCAAGAATTAAACTGTTTTTCAACTTCTTTAATTATTTCTTCAAAAGCCAGTGAGGTTACTACCGAAATCACTGTATTACTTGGCATATAATATTTGTTGTAAAAGTTTGTAACATCTTTTGTGGTAAAACTTCTTAATAAATCCTCTGTTCCTATAATGAGCTCTTTAATCCTTCTTTCCTTAAAGGCATTAAAAAACAATATGTCTTCACAGTGTTGAACTAAATCCTCACTCCACTCCTTTAGTTCTTCAATAATTACATTTATTTCTTCCTTAAATCCTAGCTCACTGAATGTTGGGTTTATAATTATATCACTATAAACCTCAAGGGCTGTTTGAAAATCCTCATTTAAACAAGTTCCATAATACACTACGTAGGGATAATTGGTCATAGCATTATGAAATCCAAAGACTTCATCACAAATATTGTTAATCTCTCTCTCTGTTTTGGATTTTGTTCCCTTAAAAACCATATGCTCTACTACATGTGCAAGTCCAAATTCCCTGTGACTTTCCACATTTGCCCCTGCTTCTAGTCCTAAGGTAAAGGATGTAATGCTTCCTGGGATTCTTTCATATATTATTTTCATTCCATTTTTCAATACAGTTTTTTTCATGAAAACAGCTCTACTTTCTATGACAAGTCAACTTTTTCTATTTCATCATCATTTACAAATATCATTATATTTTTTCCTCTTCCAGCTCTATTTTGCACTGGAATTGATTCTACCTCTAAAGATTTTTCACCACCACTTACTGTAACAAAATTTAATGTACCTTCATATTTATCAACACACAGATCTTTTAGAGAATCTGAGGTCACAACTCCACCTCTTATTAAAGTTCCAAAAACTACTTCATCGTCATCCTTTAAGCTTATTCCCGTAACTCCTGATGCATTCCTTCCCATAGGATTTACACTGTTACTAGAAAATCTAATGCACATAGCTTTTTTAGATACAACTACTACGTCACTTTCCTTTTCTTCTAATTTTACTGAAATCACCCTATCTTCCTCACTTTTTAACTTGCAGGCAGTTCCAAAATAAAATTCTCCACTAAATTCATCGCAACAAGTTTTTTTCACCATACCCTTTGCTGTAATAAAATAGAGGTGTTCTGTTTCCCTATAATTTACTAATGAAATCATGCTAATTATAGAATCTTCTTTACTATAACCTTCTAAAATTTCTCTAATATCTAAACCTTTTTTATCTATATTTTGAATCATAAATGCCTTTATCTTATGAACATTTCCTTTGGATGTAAATAATAATAAATCACTAGTAGAGGTAGCAATAGTGATTAAGTTTTCTTTACTTTTTCTATTACTACATCTTAGTATTCCTTTTTCATTTAAAGTAACATAGAATTCTTTATAGGAAAATTCTTCAGTATATTGAACTTTCACCACTTCATCCTCTGCATTAAGCCTAAATAACTGACTCCCTGCTATTGTTCTATCAACAGCTTCTAATTGCGGTTCTTCAACAGTGAAATTCAAATCTTTTTTAGTCCAAATATTAATGAATTTTGCTTCCCTGCTACTTTCAATTAACTCAACACTAACAAGTGTTTCATTTTCTTTTAACTTCATAGCTACAATCTTACTATAATTTGTATAAAACTTATTAAGTTCTGTTTTTTTAATTGTTCCCTTTGAAGTGAAAAATAATATCTCCCTTGTTAGCTGAAAATCATCTATAGAATATGCGGAAATAATACTTTCTTCATTTAAATCCAGCCCTTTGAATAAGGTATCTATTTTTTCTCCTCTTTCTTTCCACTTAAACTCTGGAATAGCGATGCCCTTTCCTTGATACATATTTCCTTTGTTAGTAAAGAAAATAATTGTACTTTTTGTATTAGACTCAAGAAGTAATTTGTTGAAATCGCCTTCCCTATGGTCAATATCCTCTACATCTTGTGATGTCCTATTGAAAGTTTTAAGCGGAGTTCTTTTTATATATCCTTCATTTGAAAGAGTAATCACTACATCTTCTTCCACTATAAGTTCTTCAAGCTCTATTTTAGCCTCACTATCATCTTCCACTATGGCAGTTCTACGTGGATCGTCATAACTTTCCTTAATAACTAGTAATTCTTTTTTAATAACCTTCAAAAGTTCTTTTTCGCTGTCCAAAACTTTTTTAAGTTTCTTAATTAGAATTTCTAAATCCTTATATTCTTTTTGGAAAACATTAATTTCAAGACCTGTTAACCTATAAAGCATCATCTCTAGAATTGCTTCTGCCTGAACCTCTGTAAAACCAAAACTATTTACTAGATTTTCTCCAGCATGTTTTTTTGATTTGGAAGCTCTTATAGTAGCAATTATCTCATCAAGAATATCTATAGCCTTAATAAAGCCTTCTACAATATGAAATCTTCTTTCTGCTATTTCTAATTCTTTCTTAGTCCTTCTTGTTACAATTTCCTTTTGATGTTCCACATAAAAATGAAGCAGTGTTTTAAGTCCCATGGTTCTAGGCTTTCCATCAGCCAGGGCCACCATATTAAAGGATATATTACTTTGAAGCTCTGTTCTTTTAAATAAATATTTTAATACCTTATTCGCACTATCTTCATTAACATTTTTTTTGAATTCTATTACAGCTCTTATTCCATTTCTGTCTGATTCATCTCTTATATCCGCTATACTCTCCAGTGCTTTAGAATGTTTTTTATCAGCAGTCATATCGGATATGTTTTGAAGTAATCTAGCCTTATTCTTCTTGTAAGGAAACTCAGTTATTACTATACCAAGTCTTCCACTTTCTAAAGTTTCTATTTTAGTTTTAGCCCTTAAAGTTACCTTTCCTTCTCCTGTTTCATAGGCAGCAACTAAGGCATTTTTCCCTATGAGTATACCACCTGTGGGAAGGTCTGGTCCCTTTATATGATTCATTAACTCCTTAGTAGTAATCTCTGGATTATCTGCATAAGCAAGTGATGCGTCTATAACCTCTCCTAAATTATGAGGTGGAATATTAGTAGCTAGTCCTACAGCAATACCAAAGGCTCCATTAACCAACAGATTAGGATATCTTGAAGGAAGTACTGAGGGTTCTTTTTCACTTGACGAATAGTTGTCTACCATATCAACTATATCTTTATCAATATCTCTTAGCATTTCCATAGCGATATTAGATAATCTTGCTTCAGTATAACGCATGGCTGCAGCACTATCTCCATCTATACTTCCCCAGTTACCATGTCCATCAATAAGTGGTTTTCTAGTACTAAAGTCTTGAGCTAAAATTACCATGGCATCATACACTGAGGCATCTCCATGGGGATGATATTTACCCAAGATATCTCCTACAATTCTCGCAGATTTGTAGTATGGCTTATCTGGAAAAGCTTTGAGCATATAAGCTCCATATAATATTCTTCTATGAACAGGTTTCATCCCATCTCTCACATCTGGAAGGGCTCTATCCTTTGATACTTCCACAGCATAAGGAAGGTAGTTATCTGGCATAGCTTCATCAATAGAAACATTTATTATATTATTATCTACAGGTATATTATCCTTTTTCTTAGCCATATTTATCCCCCCTAAAACTCAGCGTATTTATACATATAATTTTTTCTTGGTTCTACCACATCTCCCATAAGTAGAGATATCATTTTTTCTGCCTTTGCTGCATCTTCAATGGTTACCCTTTGAAGTGTTCTTGTTTCTGGATTCAAAGTAGTTTGCCAAAGCTGCTCAGGGTTCATTTCTCCAAGTCCCTTATATCTTTGGATAAGAGCACCCTTACCAATTTCCTTTTTAACCTTTTCAAGTTCTTCATCGCTATAAGCATATTGCGCTACCTCTCCATTTTTAGTATTCTTATACACCTTATAAAGTGGAGGTAGTGCTAAAAATAGATGTCCATTTTGTATAAGTGGTCTCATATATCTATATATATAGGTCATCCATAAAGTACGAATATGATACCCATCTACATCTGCATCACTCATAATTATTATTTTTCCATATCTTAATTCATCTTCTTTATAACCATCTAGCACTCCTGTACCAATAGCAGTGTTGAATATTTTAAGTTCCTCACTAGCTAATACATTCTCAAGTTTTTGCTTTTCAGTGTTCATAATTTTTCCTTTAGAAGGCATTATGGTTTGAAATCTTCTATCTCTTGCTTGTTTTGCTGATCCTCCTGCGGAATCTCCTTCCACCACAATAAATTCTGTAAACTCAGGATTCTTTAGTGTGCACACTGCAATTTTACCCGCTAATGGAGCTGTACCGTTTCCTATTTTCTTTCTCTCAGCTTCATTTATCTTCTTAATCTTATCTCTTCTAGCAGCAGCAGACAGTGCATTATTAATTAAAACTGTTGCTAATTCCTTATTATCCTCAATCCATTCACCGAATTTAGTATAACAAAGGTCATTCATCATAGAGTAAGCTTCTACATTACCAAGCTTTGTTTTAGTTTGTCCTTCAAACATAGGATTACTAATTTTTATCTTGACAATAGCTGTCATTCCCTCTCTTAAATCGTCTCCTTCGAATTCCTTGTCCTTTTCCTTTACAAGATTAAGCTTTCTACTCCATTCCTTAAAGGCACGAGTCATACCAGTCTTAAATCCAGTCTCATGAGTTCCTGATTCTGTAGTAGGTATATTATTTACATAACTTGCAATGTTCTCAGTAGTAGAGTCAGTAAACTGTACGCAAATTTCCCCTTGAACCATTATCCCATTTACTTCTCTTTCTCCAATAAATAAAATTGGCTCTTTATGAAGTACTGTTTTGCTCTCATTCAAATAATCAATAAAATCTAAGAGTCCTCTTTCAGAATAGTAGGTTTTTTCTATTTTTTCATCTTTTCTTAAATCTTTTAAAATTAAAGTAATCCCTTTATTTTGAAAAGCTAGTTCTTTAAGTCTTTCATCTATAATATCAAATTTAAAATCTACGCTACCAAAAACTTCACTATCAGGCATAAATGTTACTTTTGTTCCTGTTTTTCTTGTAGTTCCAACAACTTCAAGAGCTGTTACAGGAGTCCCTGGCATTTTTCTTTTTAACTCCTTATCAAAGGCGTGTTCAAACCTTTGTTTAAAAATACTTCCTTTTTGATAAACCTCAACCTCTAACCAAGCAGAAAGTGCATTTACTACTGCTGCACCTACTCCATGAAGTCCTCCAGAAGTCTTATAATTAGAATTATTGAACTTTCCTCCAGTATGAAGTTCTGTATATACCATCTCTACACCTGACTTTTTCTTTATAGGGTGTATTCCTGTTGGTATACCTCTTCCATTGTCAATAATTGTAACGGTTTTATCTTTATTTAAAATGATTTCTGCACTATCACCATATCCATTAGTAAGTTCATCAATAGCATTATCTAAAACTTCCCATATGCAGTGATGAAGCCCCTTACTTCCTGTAGATCCTATGTACATTCCTGGCCTAATTCTAACTGGTTCTAGTTTTTCCAAGGAAGTTAAGTCTGTAACTTCATAGCTCACATTTTTGTTTTCGTTATAATTAACCGGCATATTATTCCTCCCACACATGTTGTTATAACATCCAACTTTAATAATACCTCATGATTTAAGCATATCCTAGTTGATGCATATATAAAATTTAATTAAATCATCCATATTCCCTTTTACTTTAACTACTTTTGGAAGAGTTTTAATTCCTTCAAAAGTTTAATTTTATAAATCTCATGAAGAATATAAGTAACTTATTTTTTCCAAGCTCATTTGAAACCTCACTTAAATAGTTAATTTTTCTCTTCTAAGAATCATCAGAGTTCGTAATCAAAGAGTTACAGATTTTATTTTATAATTATATTGTCAGATAGTAAAGAGAAAAAAATAGAAAAACAGAAACAAATGTTCTGTTTTTCCTTTTTTTTCATTTATTCTTCACAATTATCACATAATTCTTTCGGAATATCCTTATACTTATCTATAAAATCTTCTAAAATTTTTGCTGCAGCTTCTATATTTTCTACCATAATGTTTAAGATGTATTCGTACTTATCAGAACTGTGCATATAAAGTGGGTCATAGTATTTAACCATTAAATCATTAACTACTTCATTATATTGTCCACTCTTCACTAGTTTACAATAATGTTCTATGTTTTTTTCACTTATATGCTTTTTAAGTCTCAGTAAAGCATCGCAAATCTCGTCTTTATGATTTTCATTTTCTGTGTATTCTTTTATAATAAGATCACATCTAAAGTCAATATCCGCATCTACAAATATGTGGATTCCTTCTTTCATTTTGTTATGAATATATTCAGGAATTGAAACTCTGCCTATTCTTTTACTCTCAGCCTCTACAAATACGTACTTACCCTTTACAGCTTTTAATTCTTCATAAATATTTGAATCAAACTGCTTTTGGGATGTAGTTTCCCCAAGCCCCACAGACCCCAAAATTGATCCTCTATGATTTGCACAACCTTCTAAATCAAGTACATCATATCCATGTTCCTTCATTTTCTTGAGAATTTCTGTTTTTCCTACTCCAGTATTCCCATGAAGAACCACATATTCTACCCTATCATTAAGTTTAGGAAGCTCCTCATTTATAAATGCTCTATATCCCTTATATCCATCCTTAATTCTTTCTACTCTTGCACCAAGGGCTCCTAATAGTTCTGAAATAGATCCACTCCTCATTCCTCCGCGAGCGCAAAACAAAACTACCTTGTCATAGTTTTTCTCTAATTCGTGAACCTTATCATATATCCCAGGAAGCTTTTTCGAGACAATTTCTACTCCTAATTTTGTTGCTTTTTCCGTACTTTCTCTAGTGTATATTGTTCCAATGGTAGCTCTTTCCTCATCATCAAATAATGGTATATTAATTGCTCCATTTATAGTTGATTCTTTATATTCTCCTGGACTTCTCACATCCACAATAACATAATTTCCTTTTAGACTTTTATATTCAACGGTATTTGCCATATTTATTCCTCCAGTAGTTGCTGTAAATCTTAAATATAATGTTAATCAATATCAATTTTAATTGATCATCACCCAAAAATAACAGTGAGCATACTAGTTTGTTTTGTGTAATACAGTGTGACAGAATCATTGATAGTAATACTACCATAGAAACAATTTCCTTTAGTGTCACAAGCTTAATTATGAACTCAAAATAGTACTAGATCTTTCCCTTGTTGTTTTAGTTGTGATATTCAATTTAGCATCTTATCACTAGTATTCCAAATTCAAATACATGCTAACTTATTTATTTTATATTCTTATAGACCCTATGTCAAATTTATAGAAATTTACTTTCTTTAATTATTTACATTTTTAAGATATTCTTATACAATTAATGGTAATTTATAAAATATATACTTTGTTTTACTACTCCTAGAGGTACCATTAGATAATTTCTTCTAATATATACTTTTATGATCTTTTAATAGGTAATTTTTGAAGCAACTTTGATGAGTTTCAGCTTCGTAGCATATCAATGAACTAATATAAAATTATGTACCAAAAACAAATAAAAAACATTTAGGAGGCAACTTATGGGTCAATTAGAAAACAAGGAAGCTATGTTTGAGAAGAGAATCCAGACATTTTCTAAAGTGAAAAAGTCAAGAAAACAACTAAGTAATTACTATAGTGGTATGAGACTAATATTTTTTTTACTTTGTACTGTAATTTTCATTTTTTCATATAAGATTATTAATTATTATTTAACTATAGCCTCTATTTTATTGTTTATCACAGGAATTTTGTACATATCTAAGCTCCATTCCGTGGTGAAAAGACATATTTTCAAATTAGATATTCTCATTTACCTTAATAAAGTTCATATTAAAAGAATAAATGGGCAATATGCAGATTTGGATGATGGTATAGATTTAAGGGATGATAACCACCCTTATGCTGTGGATTTAGATATATTAGGTAAAAATTCATTATTTCAAAGAATCTGTTCTTCAATTACTCCTAATGGAAGAATACGGCTTAAGGATGAACTTTGCGGTAACATTGAATTTTCTATTGATACAATTAAAGAAAGACAAATCGCCATTGAAGAATTAAGCACTAACCTCCACTTTTGCCAAAGACTTATAGCTGAAGGTATGATAAAGGATGAGAAATTTAATGATCCAAATCCTTTAATTCAATGGTGTTCCTCAGTAAATGAAAACTTTTTAAAGCCTTTTATAAATCCATTAGTTTATATCATGAGTATCTCAATGGTAATGTCTTTACTATTCCCAATAATTGTTACTGATTTCACTTTTACTTTAGCTAAGATCCTTGGAAGTATAAACATATTATTATTAGTTTATAAAATCAATGAAAGAAACATGATGTTATCACAGATATTTGAATTTAAAAAAGATATTGAAGGCTACTCAAACATGATTTTATACATAGAGAAGGCAAGATTTAAAAGCTCTTATCTATTTACTCTTCAAAAGAAACTTAAAACAGATGATAATAAAAACTTAAGTGAAGGAATTAAGCTTTTAGATAAGATTGTTAGTAAAATTTCAGATAGAAGAAATATATTTTATCTTCCTCTAAATATCCTTTTTCTCTGGGATTACAAACTATGTTATGACTTAGAAACCTTTAAAAAACTATATGGTAATAACATTAAAGCTATGTTGGACATTATAGGTGAATTTGAAGCTCTTATAAGCTTAAGTAATATTAATCGTAACAACACGAATTGGACTACTCCTATTCTTACAAAGGAAGATTTATTAATACGAGCTGTAGATATAGGTCATCCCCTTCTACGAGGAAATGCTGTGTGCAACAGCATAAACATAGATGAAAAAAATAAAATTATACTCATCACTGGTTCTAATATGGCAGGAAAAAGTACCATGTTGCGAACAATAGGAATAAACCTCATATTAGCTTATGTAGGATCTAAAGTAAGCGCCAAAGAGTTTTATTGCAGTAAAATGAAGATTTTTACCTGTATGCGAACTAGTGATAATCTTGAAGAGAGTATTTCTTCTTTTTATGCAGAAATACTAAGAATTAAAGCTCTAATAGATTTAACTAATAAAGGGGAGAAAGTATTTTTCTTATTAGATGAAATCTTTAAGGGTACTAACTCCATTGATAGACACCTTGGAGCAAAAATATTAATTCATCAATTAATAAAAAAGAACACTCTGGGTATGGTATCCACACATGACTTAGAACTTGGGGAGATTTATAATGAAAACTCTTCTATAAAAAACTATCACTTTAAAGAGTACTATAAGGATAATAAAATTTTCTTTGACTATAAGCTTAGAAATGGAGTTAGCGATACAAGGAACGCTTTATATCTGATGAAGATGGCTGGAATCGAAATAGATACTTACGATTAGCAATCATCGATTGTATTAATTCAATAACTTAGAAGGGAAAATTTTCCCCATAACTGAAGTTTGGAAAATAAAATTTCTTAAACATTATAAAAATAAAGTAGCAAGGATACATCCTTGCTACTTTCTATATTTCATTTAACATGTCCTAAATTTCATTTATTTAAAATCTTTTACAAGAGTAGGTGGCACTTCACCCTTTAGGGCTGTTATCATATTTTCTGCTGCTAACATGGCCATCTCTTCACGAGTTTTTGCAGTAGCTGAGCCTATATGCGGTAGTGTCACCACATTATCCATATGTAAAAGCGGATTGTTCACATCTACTGGCTCTTTATAAAACACATCAAGGCCTGCGGCAAAGATTTTCTTCTTATTTAATGCATCGATTAGTGCTTCTTCATTCACAGTTTGCCCTCTAGATGCATTTATAAATATTGCAGTTTCTTTCATCATATCAAATTGTTCATAACTGATAAGTTCTTTTGTTTCTTCTGTTAATGGAGTCATTAATACTATAAAATCTGATCTTTTCAGAACTTCTTCTAATGAACAGTATTTTGCTCCAAGCTCTTTCTCTGCCTGGATTTTTCTTGTTCTATTATAGTATAAAATATCCATTCCAAATCCAAATTTTCCTCTAGCAGCAACAGCCTCTCCTATGTTACCCATGCCTATAATTCCTAGGGTAGTTTCATGAACATCTAACCCAAAGTGCTTTGCATCTATATCCTTATCCCATTTACCTTGTCTAACATATTTATCTAATTCTACAATTCTTCTTGATGTTGACAAAATTAGAGCAAAAATCAAATCCGCTACCGTATCATCTAACACATATGGAGTGTTGGTGCCAATAACTCCTCCTTTTTTCATAGCTTGAATATTAAAATTATCATAGCCTACAGCTAAATTGCTAACAACTTTTAACTTTGGAGCAGCATTTAATAGTTCTTCATCTATTTTATGCCCAAATACTATGAGGCCATCTACATCCTGTATATTTTTTAATAGTTCCTCTCTTGTAATCTTGGAATCACTATCCCACATGGTATAATCACAACTTCTTCCAATATATTCTTGAACTTGTTTGGATACTCTGCTTGATATATATACTTTATGCTTCATTGCGCCCTCCAATTGTATAATATTTTAAGACTATTATACAATATATTTCATTATTTGTTAATTTCATTACCAAATCTTTTGTTTTGTTCCACAATATTTTCATTAATAAACATGTCTATCTCCTATTATGTCTTTTGTCATATAAAATATAGTTGCGTAATACTATATTTTTTTAACATTTCACGTAAATCAAGATTCAACTTTAATTAAATGCACAAAAATATAAACTTATTGTAAAGTTTTATTATTTTTTTCTACAACTTAGTAAAAAGGTTTTATAATATACTTGTGCTGTTAATTTAAGTTTTAAATATATACCTTAATAAACTTCATCATAGCAGCTAATACACTGGATTTTTCAATAATTTTAAAAGAATATTTAGTAATAAGGGGATTAACTTATGGAAGACAAAGATTTAGATTTAGTTATTGATAACATTTTATACATATTACCACTAATTAATAAAAAGCTCATAAGACCCATATTTCAGATGGTAAAGAAAGAAATTCCACCTTATCATTTTCAAATTTTAAACTTTTTATTAGAACAAGAAACAGCTACAATATCAGAAATATCAAGTATTCTATGTGTATCTCGACCAAACACCACACCACTAATAGATAAATTATACCAAGAGGGATTAATACATAGAACACCTAACCCAAAAGATAGAAGAATAATTGATATATCAATTACGGAAAATGGAAGAAGGGTAGCTATAGATAATTTCGAATTATTTAGAGATAAACTCAAATCAAAAATTTCTTCCCTAGAAAAAAACGATATTGACAGTTTTTTCAATTCTTTAGAAAACATAAAGGTTATACTTAATAAAATGGAATCTAACTAACATTTTCATTATAACTTTTCATATTCTGGTTTTAATTTGATCTCAGTTTTGCCTTAGAATTAATAGTACCTAGTTTTATTAAAATCAGTGATTTAACTTATACAAGGATTTCAAAACAATTAGAAATTAGCTGGGATTTAGTATTCTAAAATTAATTTTTAAAAACTTCCTAAAAATAGTAATAATAATTCTATTATTGTAAATACTAGAATTACCCTTATTTTAATTAATTTCACTTTTGCAAAAGGTATAAGGGTAACATAAGGAGGTATGAATATGGGATTTTTAAGATGGCTTGGTGGAATAGTTTTTGCACTATGGTTAATTGGATTTATATTTAACTTTTTTGGAACAGCTATTCATCTTTTATTAATAGCCTCAGTTGTAATTTTCCTAGCTGATCTAATATTCGGAAGAAGAAGAGTATAAAAATAGTGCCAACATTTACTTTAATGTTGGCACATTTTTTATTCTTTTTATTATTTAAATCATTTTTCTAAACCCTAATTAAAACTTTTAGTTTTTCTCTTTAAAAAACGAATTTAATGCTTTTATTGTTATAAAAATTATTGCCATTACTGTAAATATCCCAGCCATAC
>NZ_JAVWDJ010000052.1:0-9578 GCF_036642255.1 Clostridium sp.
GCAAGAGATTTGGAATTGAATTATATAAAAATGGTGAAGGTATTTTACATCAGGTCTTTGTTGAGAAGTTTGGTGAGAGGCTAAAGGACAAGATTATTGTTGGAGTAGATGGTCATATGTGTACTTCTGCTGGGCTAGGAGCACTTCCATTTTCTATTACACCAGAAGAGATGGTTCATGTGCTAGCTACAGACAAATACACCATTGTAGTCCCTAAAATTGTTAAGATATATTTACAAGGTGAATTTCCAAAAAATAATTCAGGAAAACTTAGTGTTTCAGGAAAAGACATAATACTAAATATAATAAAACAAGCGGGAATTACTAATTTGAAAGGCAATGGAATACTTTTATGTGGACAGTCTTTAAATGCACTTACTGTAAGTGAAAAAATGACAATTTCAAATATGCTGGGAGAAGTTGGTGCAAAAACTGTTTATTTCACGGTTGAAAACTTAGAAGAAGAGTGTGAATTTTATAAAGTGCTCCAGATGAATGCTAATGAAATTAAAAGAGTAGTTGCACTTCCCGGATCTGTAGAAAATGTAGTTTCATTAGATGACGCTAAAGGACAAGCTGTTTCTCAGGTTTACATTGGTGGTTGTACAAATGGTAGGCTAGACGATATGGAACAGGTAGCTGAAATTTTAAAGAATAAAACAATTCACAATGATGTTACCTTAATAGTATGTCCAGCCTCAAGAAAAGTTGTCAACGATATGGATAGACTAGGCTATAGCGAAATAATTAGAAATAGTGGAGGAATAATAATAAATCCAGGTTGTGGTGCTTGCTCTGGTATACATCAAGGAGTTCTAAGCGACACAGATGTTGTTGTTACTACTACTCCAAGAAATTCTTCAGGTAGAATGGGAGATAAGAATGCCCAAATTTATTTAGTATCCCCAAAAACAGCAGCTATGGCAGCAGTTGAAGGAATGCTTGTTAGTGAACTTTAGTTATATAAAAAGCATGCTAAAATACTAAATTAGTATGCTTTTTATATTCTTATCTCTCCAATATATCCTTAAGTTCTAACAAACTAGAAATCTCATAAGTAGGTTTTATCTCAGTTTTATTTTCAATTTTACTTGGATTATACCAACAAGTATCAATACCAAAATTTATTCCACCTTGTATGTCGGAAGTTAAGCTATCTCCAACTATGAGCACTTTATTCTTATCAGTATGTTTTATATTGTTTAAAGCATGTTCAAATATTTTAGGATCTGGCTTTGACACTTCAACTTCCTCAGACACTACTATATTCTCAAAATATTTTGCAATAATAGATTTTCTTATTCTATTATCTTGAACATCCGTAAGTCCATTGGTAATGATTGAAAGTCTATAATCTTTATGAAGACTTTCTACTAGAGTTACACTATCATCAAATAAAAAAGATCCATTGCCTAAATGCTTGATGTATGCTTTTGCAAGCTCCATTTCATCTAATTTAATATTTAATTTATCACATAATCTTTTAAATCTTTCAGTCTTTAACTTTTTCTGAGTAATAAGTCCTTCCTCAAACTCCTTCCATATAGTAGTATTTATATCATGATATATTTTCAGATGATGAGTTTCATCATATTCTACATCAAATTCCAACAAAGTATTTTTAATAGCTTCTCTTTCAGATTTTTTAAAATCAAATAGAGTTTCATCTGCATCAAAAATTATAATTTCGTATTTCATAATAATCCTCCTCATATAGTTAGTTCTTTAATTTGTAGGTAATTAAATTTAAAACTTCACCCAAATATGAACTGACTTTGTCTTCTTAGTATTTTTTAGATATGATTGGTTAAATTGTTATTTTATAACCTCATAAAAGTATATAACTCATAATTTACTTAATTTTAATGTACACAATTCTTATGATAAAAACAACCTTTGAAATAATTGAAGTTTAGGAGTTTCCATTTCATAAATAGAACCAAACATTGTCTATGAAGTTTATGTGGTTTAGATAATGTAAATTATCACCGATTTTTTATTAATTGAACAGTTTAAATAGTTTCACTAACTTTAAGTTTTTTTTGTGCATACTTAGTATCAACTTTTGAATTTAATATTAATCCTATAAGAAACAGTACTCCTCCAATTATCTTGCCCGTAGAGAAAATACTTAAGTAAATATAATCTATAACTGCACTTGCAAGCATTTGACCTACGAACCGAAGTATAACTACATATACCGCTGGTACTTTATTAACAATAAGGTTAAACATATAGGTGGTTAAAACACCTATGAACCCTCCTAATAAATAGGGTAGGGGAATAGAACTTATAGATAAGTATGAAGGCATGGATTTTAACATAATACCACAAAGTATAATAGATGATATGGCGGCCATTAAATAATTTATAAAAACTCCATTTATCATACCTTCTCTTTGAGCAAGTTTTCCGTTTAACATCATATTTACAACTATTGTTATTCCAGTTAAAAAGCACAAGAATATATAGATCATTTTACCCCTCCTTACATAGTAATCATAAAAATTATCCCAAGTGAGATTATTGAAAAGCCAAGTATTTTTTCTTTCTTAAACTTATTCACCGGCATACCAAACAACCCCAAATGCTCCACTAAACTAGACATCGCGAGTTGCCCAAATAAAGTTACACCGATGGCAAGTGTTAATCCTATTTCAGGTATGGATATATTGTTTAAAAGTATAGTTATTACACTTAATATCCCTGGAAGGAAAAGCACAATGGGTACTTGTTTTAAGTTTGAAAGCTTATTTTTCTTTATTATGGATATAACTATTATTAATGAAAATCCTAGTACATGAAAGATTAAGGTGCTCATATATGGCCCAGTTATATTAGTTATCATTCCATTATAAAAAACCATTATTGCGAGGATAACACCATTTATAAACGCTAAATTTTTATACATTTTAATTCCTCCTATGATTTACAACTCTCTATAAATAAATTACAATATTCCTAAGAATTTAGACATGACATGTGTCATGTTAAGGAGGATTTATGAAAAAAATTTTAAATAATGATATTTTGAATCATTATATTCTAAAGCATAATATAGAAAACATACTAGATAAAGATATATTACATCATGCACAACTTCATTTTTATGAAAAAGAGGAGCATATTTTGGAGGCAGAATCTGATCTTGAATATTACTATTTACTTGTAGAAGGTAAAATAAAGATTTCTTATCCCTTTGAAAATGGAAAAGCAATGCTTTTAAAGTTTTATAAAGAATTTAATACAATAGGAGATTTAGAACTTTTAAAAAATCTTCCTATACTTTGTAACATTGATGCCGTAGAAGACACTTATTTGATAGCAATACCTTCAGATATACTTAGAAAAGAATATTTAGATAATCTGAAGTTGCTGCACCATTTAATAGATTCTTTAAGTGAAAAACTTTATGCAACCATTAATAATAGTTCCTATAATTTTGTATATCCTCTTATAAATAGATTATCAAGCTATTTGGTGGAGCATATAACAGATGAAAATTATATAGTTTTAAATTCCTCCTACATAGAAATTGCTCAATTCTTGGGAACAACCTATAGGCATTTAAATAGGACTTTTAAGGATCTTGAAGAAAAATTAATTATAAAATGCGAGAATAAAACGGTATACATATTAGATGAGGATAGGCTTAGGGAATTATCAAAAAACTTATATATCAAATCCCTCGAATGATATCATTAAGAGTATAACAATGATAACTAAAGCAAGCCAATCTCTAATTTTAAAAGAGATTGGCTTGCTTTAGTTACTCAAGATTAATATAAATCCATGTTTTTTTATAAAGAACTAAAATAGGTATTGGTTATTCTCTTTATCCATGTCATAGACAATTACTTATACTTAGCGTATAAAATTAGTCCAAACTCTTTGCTCTTTTTCAGGTAATGTCACCCCTGATTCTTTTCCAGCATTTATACATTTTAAAAGCCATGCCATGTTTTTACCTAAAGTTCTCATGGTTTGTATTCCCTCTAAATCTTGCACAACTTGTTCAGGGGTACTACCATGAACCATGTTCCAATATTGAGAAGATACTATAGGCATTTGTGAAATAGTAAAATATTTATTAAGCTGATCAAGAGCTGCAGTGGAACCACCACGACGGCAACTTACAATTGCAGCACCTGGTTTATATTGAAACCCATCTCCAGCATAGAAAAATCTATCTAGGAAAGAAGTTATCTCACCTGATGCACCTGCATAATGTACAGGAGATCCAAAAATAAAACCATCAGCATCCTTAGCTTTTTCTAATGCAATATTTACTGGATCATCATTAAATACACATTTATTTAAGTCATTTTTAGAACAGCCACCGCAAGCCATACAGCCACGAATAGGTTTATTTCCGATATGGAAAATTTCTGTTTCAATATTTTCCTTCTCTAATTCTTTTGCAATCTCATTTAGGGCAGTATAAGTACAGCCTTTAGCTTTAGGACTTCCATTAATAAGTAATACTTTCATGTTTATACCTCGCTTTAATTTTTTTGTTATCATAAATTAATAATACTAATGTAGTGCAAAATTGATACAATCAACTACCAATTTTCATAATGGACTATATCTTCAAGTTTTTTTCGTGGTCGGGATTTAGGTGATTCATTTGGATAACCAAGGGTAATAATACTAACTACATATTTATCATTAGGGATATTTAATATTGGTCTAATATCCTCTTGAGTAAACCACGCAACCCAGCAAGTTCCTAAGCCTAAGATTTCAGCGCTGAGGACTAAATGTTCTACAGCAATTGAAGTGTCTCGTATTACTTGTTTAACCTCTGGTTCAGGACTAATTTCATTTAATGAAATTTCAATATCTTCTTTAATTCTAGAACGTATATCTGCAACACATACAATAAAAACTGGAGCAGTTAACATCCATTCTTGATTATGAGATACTTTAGCTAATCTTTCTTTAATTGAATCTGACTTCACTATGATGAAATGCCAAGGCTGAGTATTAGAACCAGATGGTGCAAGCCTAGCACTATTAATAACCTCAATTAACTTCTCATCTTCAACTGGTCTATCCGTGTATTTTCGAATACTTCTTCTTAACCGAATTGCTTCAAACATATCTTTTACCACCTCTTGCTATATTGATACTATTTCTTAGCTATGATATTATTCTAGAGTATAAGGCTTGTTAGTACAAGTACGCACTTTTTTGTGTTATAGTACCTAAAAGGATACTATAGAAAAGGAGATTAATATGAATTGTGAAAAAGATGTTTTAAATATTAAAAATAAAGAGTATTCGTGCACCTTTGAGATTGCAATGGATTTAATAGGAGGCAAATGGAAACCTATTATTATTTGGCATCTTGGAACTAAGGGAACACAAAGATTTAGTGAGTTAAAAAAGCTTCTACCCCAAATAACCCAAAAAATGTTAACGCAGCAACTACGAGAGTTAGAAAGTGATTGTTTAGTTAATAGAAAAGTTTATCCTCAAGTTCCTCCAAAGGTAGAATATTCATTATCAGATTTAGGAGATAGCTTAATGCCCATTCTTAGAATGATGTGTCATTGGGGAGAAGACTACTATGAAAAAATTGAAAGTAGCACAACGGCATTATCATAAGTAAATATATATATAAATAAAAAAGGGTATTAAAAAAAGAATACATTGAGCAAATACTATTTTATTTGTGTAAGTAATGATTTTAGGGTGCCTGTCGCATAATTTATACGTATGTGGAAGGCACTTGCTACATTTAATTTCTTTTCTAGGATTATAATATGTATGTACTAAAGATATCCAAAGCAGTAGTAAATATTAATAACCAGCTGACATCTCTATATCTATATTAGTATGATGAACATATAATTTATATAAATTTGAACTATTTTTCTAAACAAGCGTTTAATTACTGAAGGGAAGTGATTGCTATTGAATGAGCTAGAACTTATAAATATGGCTAAAAAGGGAAATAAAAGCTCCATGAATACCCTTCTAACTGAAAATCTAAAAATACTAAAGGGTTATGTTATTAAAATGACTGGTGACCCACATCTTTCTCAGGACATAATTCAAGATACAATGTTAAAAGCAGTTTTGAATATAAAGAAGTTTGAGCCTAGAGCTAAATTTTCAACCTGGCTCATAAAGATAGCTACTAATTTATATAGGGACTATCTTAGAAAAAATAAATCTCTTGAGGTCATTGAAGAATCTTTTGAGGATCGTGGTCAAAGATTTGAAGACACTACTATTTCAAGGATTGAATATGAGGAAATCATGAAAATCATACAGAAATTATCTTATGAGAAAAGGTCTGCCTTTATATTGAAACATTATTATGGTTATAAGTACGAAGAAATTGCAGAGATACAGGGCTGTCCATTGGGAACAGTACGTTCAAGAATTCACAATGCAGTGAAGCAAATAGTCACAGATATGGAAATAAGGGAGATGATATGATGAAGGGTTTTGATGAACAGGAAGGAAAATCTATAGACGAATTTTATGGAGAGTCTAAAGAAGAAAACAAGTCTTTAAATCAAAATATTGACTTTGACAAAAAACTTGAGCAGACTTCAGAAAAACTTGATATTTTAAATGAGGATATTTTTGATTTTCATATAGATACCCTTGACATTATCGAGAAAGCCGATGGAATTAGGGAAGGAAAAAGGTTCAAGATTGAGATTTCTCTTTTCCTTAGTACTGGGTTATTGATTTTATGTTTATATGGATTTTTGGGCTTAAACCTTGGATACAAATTTATACTTTCTTCGCAAGTTGTTTTAATGTTCATAATTCCATGGGTTATTGTTCCAATATCAGTTAAAAGAAGAAGGAGTGAAATATAATGGGAGCAACAAAAAATGAAATTGTTTTTATAGTGTTAATAGCTATCCCTATCCTTCTTATTCAAGGGTCATGGATATTTTATGATGCTAGAAAGCGTAAGGAGAAGTACTACTGGCTTTGGGGTCTATTTGGACTGATAAATGCTCCAAGCAGCCTTTTAGTGTATCTTATTATCACAAGAGCCATAGGAAAAGAAAGGAGTAAATAGCATTTCAATGCAATGCCAAAAGGAAAATCACTAGCTCATAATGGTTAAATATACAATTAACAAAGATTCACTTTTTAATATAAACTAACATTTTTTTTTCATCAAAAATACTCCTAATTATAAGACGGTGGAAGATTAAAAGTTAAAATTTAATGATTTTATATAATTTCCTATGATATAATCTTTGCGAGGTGATTTTAAATGATAGTTATATTGTCACCAGCAAAGACAATAAATTTAAACAAAAATATTAATACTAATGTATTTACAGAACCAACATTTATTAAAGAAGCTAATTTGTTGATGGAAGAGCTAATGAATTATACTCCTCCTGAGCTAGAGAGCCTAATGAAAATCAATAGTGATCTTGCAGAGAAAAACTTTGTGAGACATCTACATTGGAATAGGGTACATGATTTATCAAACGGAAGGCAAGCTTTACTTGCCTATGATGGGGCTGTTTATCAGGGAATACATGCTCAGGACTTTAATGCGGAGCAGTTATATTTTGCAAATCAGCATATAAGAATACTTTCAGGGTTATATGGTGCCCTAAGACCCTTAGATATCATTCAACCTTATAGATTAGAAATGGCGACAAAGCTTAAAAACACTGAAGGTAGTAATTTGTATAGTTTTTGGAAGAATCAACTTACAAGTTATTTTATGAAAGAATTGAACTTTCAAGGAGATAATGTGGTAATTAACTTAGCATCAAGAGAGTACTCATCAGCAATAGATTTAGAAAAAATAAACGCAAAGGTAATTACTCCTGTATTTAAGGACTACAAAGGTGGAACTTATAAGGTAATAACTATCTATGCAAAACGAGCTAGAGGGATTATGAGCCGGTTTATAGTTGAAAATAGGATTACATCGCCTAGCGGGTTGAAAAATTTCGATGAAGAAGGTTATAGTTATAGTGAAGATTTGTCTACGGAATCAGAATGGGTATTTATTAGATAAATATAAGAAATTTGTAAAACAATCTTACAGGAAAACAAGTTAAATATAAATTAAGGGAAGTCAAATGACTTCCCTTAATTTATATTTATTAATAGCAATTCTTAAATACAGATTTTGGTATAAAAATTTATATTGCAAAAGACCTTGGAGTTTTATATTTAATTAAAGTATATCTTAATAAATAAGATTGTGTATGAATAAAAATTAATTATTCTCACTTGCAACAATTTTAATTTGATTGTTAAGTTACAAAACTGTAAAGTATATAGCCAAATAAATTTATGAATTGTAGCATATTTGAATAAATATAGTTAATTACAAAACATTTTAATATATTTATTATTGAAGGTTGTAATTTATAATAGGTGATTAATTTCATTATATGTTTTTAATAATGTTATAGTTAAAACATCTATATGAAAAACTCTGATATACCAATAAAGTACCTTTTTTACTATATTCCATGGCCATTGCTATGGCATGCAGTGCACTTGGTTCTTTCAATAACTTTACCAATGCACATACTAAAAGCAAATGGTAATAGATAGAAGTTATAAATTTTAGTCATTAAGATAAATCAGCTAAGCGCCAAGAAATGCTAGAGAACTTTTCTTAAGGGCTGTTTTCTTAGATTAAAAATTAAAGTTTTGGACTTCATGAAAACTGGACTTTCGTTTTATACAAAAGGTTCTAATAATTTCTTAAACCCTTTATTTTATCATAATAAAGTATTACAATATAAACATAATCATGAATATAATGGTATATTTATATTAATCTAAGAAGTACCTTATCTTAGACAGGAGGAGTATATGAATCTATTAATAAAAAGACTTGATAAGATTTTCATATTTTTTATTTTATATGCTGTTGTGTTTGTAGTTTTTGTAAAGACTTTAGGCTATACTTTGCCTTTTGTAATGGCCCTTTTATCAGCTTTAATTCTAGTTAAACCTACAAGACACTTAATCAAAAGATTTAAAATACCTAATGCACTGGCAGCTTTACTAACTACTATCACTTTTTTTAGCACTATTTCTATAGTAGTTTTTGTTACTATATCAAAATTGAGTCAGGAAGTAATTCAATTCACAAAAGGTGTACAAACCTATATTTCAACAAATCCTACTTTAATTTCGGATTTTCTTGGAAGAATAGAGAGCTTTTATTTTAATCTAGATCCCTCAATTATTGGGGTGATAGAGAGCAATCTTTCAAGTAGTTTTACAAAACTTTCGAATCTTGCTTTAGTTGTGTCCTCAGCAGTTTTATCCGGTGTAATTGGAGTAGTTACTTCTATGCCATATATACTTATGGTGACAATTTTTACCTTTATCAGTACATATTATTTTACAAAGGATATGGCCAAAGGAAAGAAAACCTTAATTGATTCAATTTCTCATGATAACAATAAAATATCTAGCACTCTTAATGAAGCAAAGAAAATGCTTAGTAACTATCTGATATCTTACTTAATGGTTTTATCTGTTACTTTTATCGTTGTGCTTACTGGGTTTCTCATTCTAAAGGTGAAATATGCCATATTTTTAAGTGTGGT
>NZ_JAVWDJ010000052.1:9678-24847 GCF_036642255.1 Clostridium sp.
TAATTATTTTCATCAATTTTAACTATAGAATTATGATTTTCATCATGTTCATCAAAGATATTCCCCATTACTTCTTCAATGAGATCTTCTATGGTAACAATTCCACTGAAAGCACCATATTCATCCATGAGTATGGCCATATGATTTTGAGTATATTGTAACTCTCTAAACAATTTATCTATATTTTTAGTCTCAGGAACAAAATATGCAGGTCTTAATAACTGTCTTATTTTCTCCTCATCGAAGCTGTCTTTACAAGATTCAATAAATAAATCTTTCATGTATAGTATTCCAATAATATTATCAACTTGATTCTCAAATACTGGAACTCTTGAATACTGCTCTTCTAAGACCCTATTTAAAAGTTCACTAACAGGTAATGTAATATCAAGGGTGAATACATTAACCCTTGGAGTCATAATTTCTCGTGCTATAGTATCATCAAATTCAAATATATTATCCAGCATATCTTTTTCTATTTCATTGATTACGCCATTTTCTTCTCCTGCATTTATCATCAATCTAATTTCTTCTCTTGAAATTTTTTCATCAAGACCTTCACCTTGAATTCCTGTTACCTTTACGAGAAAATTGGTGGATAATGTTAGAATTTTTACAAAGGGCGCTGTTAATTTTGAAATGAATATAATTGGATTCACTGCAAACATGGCTATACCTTCAGCATTCTGCAAGGCCATTCTTTTTGGAAACAATTCACCCAATACCAAAGTAAAATAGGATAAAATTATAGTTACTGTTATTAGTGCAATTTGACCACTACCTGGAATATTAGCAGAGGAAAGCAAAAAGGCTAAGGGTTGTGAGAGACTAGCAGCAGCTGATGCACTTGCAAAAAATCCACCAAGAGTAATTCCAACCTGTATAGTAGCTAAGAAGCGACTTGGTTCTTCCATGAGTTTTAATAATAGTTGTGCCTTTTTATCTCCATCTTCCGCTAATAGCGAAATCTTAGTTCTATTTAAAGATACAATTGCAATTTCTGAAGCAGCAAAGAAAGCATTCATTAGGATTAGTAAAAAAATTACAAAAATCTGAAACAATAAGCCTGAGTTACTATTCATCAATGTCCTCCTTACTTTATTACTGTACATAGGTATTATTACACACTGATGCCAATGTATTCATATCTTTTTATAGCAAAGTGTAATGAGGTGACTGAGTCTAAGTAATAGTTGATGGGGAAAGCAGAGTTTTAATTTTATAAATAAAAAAATAATAAGTTAAGGTGTAAGAAAAGAAGTAGGATAATTTCATGATATTACTTCTTTTTTTGTGTAATCCTCATAGAATTTACAGTACTAGAAATCTATCTTAGCAGTTTGGGGAGATAATCAAATTAAAGAAACTACTATAAATAAATTTTGAGAGAGTACAAAAAGTTCTTAAATAAAAATATGAAAACTGGACAAGGTGTTACTTATAGGGTATCATATAAATAATTTTTAAAATTTCAATAATGTTAGGCATTAGATGATAATATCTATCAAGTAATATTGAAAATAATATAGATCCTTAGGATGAAATAATTTCATGATGTATTCGCTTATATCCATTATTAAAAATAGTAGGTGATGTTATGGCAAATAAACAGAATAAACTTAATAACCCAAGCAATAAAAACTCAGAAAATCAAATTATTAAAGATGTTATCATTGATAAAGGGAAGAAGAAATCAAAATTTTCGTATATACTATTAGGAGTGTTTTTTATTGTAGTAATACTTACAACCTCTGTATATGCATACTTACAAAGTTTTAGTAACAATTCTGTTGATTTAAATGGGGAGAAGGGTACTATTACAGAAAAAGAAGGTAAAAACAATAACAACACCGTAGAAGAAATAAATAAATCTGCTAATTTTTTAGTCGTTGGTGTTGATAATGGTGAAGGTGATGAGAATAATGAAAGCGATCCAAGAAGAACTGACACAATGATGGTTGTTCATTATAATTATAAAGATAAAAAATATGACGTTTTATCAATTCCAAGAGACACAAAGGTTGAAATTTATGGGCAAAATCAAAAAATTAATGCTGCTCATGCCATAGGGGAAATACCTCTAGCTGTAGATACTGTGGAAGAATTATTAAACATTAAAATAGATCATTATGTTAAAATTAATACAATTGCTTTTAGGGAATTTATAGATGCCTTAGGTGGCATAGATGTAGTGGTTGACAGAAATATGTACTATGATGATCCTACACAAAACCTTCATATAAACTTAAAAAAGAGTGCCGAATTTCAAAGACTAAATGGTGAACAGGCTGAAGGCTTTATTAGATGGAGAAAAAATAATGATGGTACTGGATATATAGATGGAGACTTAGGTAGAATTAAGCATATGCAAGATTTTTTTGGTACTGTTGTAGATAAACTTCAAAGCCCTGCAATAATCACAAAAATCCCAAGTATATTATCAATATTTCCTAAGTATATTGAGACAAATTTAAATGCTACTGATATTATGAAGTACGCTATGAATCTAACTAAAACCCAAAAAGAAAATATAAAATATCATATGCTTCCAGGGACTGATGGCTATGAAAATGGAATTTCTTATTACTTTTATGATGAAGCACAAAACGAGCAGATAAATGCTGTTTTCTCAGATAGTGAATTTGTTGACATTAATCAACAAGATATTAGAATAAAGATTGTTAATGGAACCAATAAACCTGGATTAGCTACAGATTTTGGTCAGTATATAAAAAAATTAGGATTTACTAATTATGATGTAACTGATGGAAAAGCAGGTAGTGAATCAAAAATTACTATATATGGGTTAGAACAACAGGCTACCCAATACATTAAAAATCAATTCGGCATAAGAAATTTTCAGTATACAAATGATTTTAATGAATTTTATGAAGTTGAGATAATCTTGGGTAACGATAGAAGTTATATAAATACTGAAAACAAAAACTAATAGTAAAAGCACAAAGTGAGAAAATATACGGAATTCATATAAACTAACACTTACTATGAACTATTTAGAGTTATAACTATACAAAATATAAAGTTATAACTCTAAATAGTTTTTCTTATATTTTAATCTTGAAGATAGATAGACTCTGAGATAAATACTAATTGAAAACAAGAGTATTTTGCTTTGAGTTAAACATTTTTTTATAAGTTACTAACGTGCAACTAGTTGAAAAATATATCCTGCAAGGATACCACCTACATAAATAATTCCTATATAAAATAACATTGCTCTTTTCTTCAAGAATGTTGACATCCCTGCAATAACTGGTATTCCAGTGGCCTTACCTGTTATCATAAATGCAAGGACAACGCCTTCTCCAGCACCTGAATTTATTAGAGATTTTAATAATGGTAACGCTGAGGAGTCATTTAAATATAATGGAAGACCAATTGTTGCAGCTAGTGGAATTGAGTAAGCCTTATCTGCACTAAATAAAGTCATAATTAAGCTTTGAGGTATTATCATTTCAACTACTCTACCTATAGCGATGAAGATTACAAAGTATAGAAGTATTTTTTTTAGGCCTATATTAACAAACTCTTTTAGTAGTTTATCTAATTTATATTTTTGTAGAAACCCCATAGTTTTCTTATTGCTTATTTTCTCACAACAACAACTTTCACTGGTGGGTACCTCTATATCTGAAGTACAGCAATTATGCTCATTAACATTAGTATTTTCTGAACAACAACTTTTACTTTTATCCGAAATCATTCTAAACTGATTCTTAAAAAAGTTTGTTTTCTTTTCTAAAAAATTTGCTAAAAACCCAGCGAATAGCCCCAGTACAATTGACGAAATTAACATTGCTGTTGCAAATTTGCTTCCGAAGAAAGCAGTTTCAAACATATATTCAGAGGGGCTAGTTAGAGGAGATGATATTAAAAATGCCATTACAGGTCCCCAAGGCATTGCAGAAGCAAACATTGCAAATAGTACAGCCATGGTACCACAGGCACAAAGAGGGGTTAAGGATCCAAAAATAACTGCTCCAGGTACTGATATTCCTGATTTTTTCATTAGCATTTTTCTTAAATTTTCTGTATCAACGTAAACACTTACACTTATAGCTAAGATAATACCTATAAGTAAGATGTACCAGTCTGCAACTAAAAAACTCCAAACACTAAATAGAATATCTTTAATAAAATTTATCATAAACATTTCTCCTTCATTATTAATTTTAAAACTCAATTTGTATAGAACACTAGTTGTATCATACAAATATATGATAGCCTAGACTACATAACTAATGTAATCTAAAAGCATATTTGTATTATACAAATACATTATAAAAAATTTAGCAACAATTTGGATTAGCTTTTTCAAAAGCTTTTAGTAGCTTTGATACACACTGAAGTATATCTGATACTTCACCATTAGGGATGTTTTTTATTATTTTCTTATAGTATTCATTTACTGAACAGCTAAGTTCTTTCGCTGCTTCACTACCTTTATCGCTTAAACTTACTATTACCACTCTTCTATCTGCTTCATCTCTTTCTCTATTGACAATTTCATCTCGAACTAGTTTGTCGATTACTCTTGTCATAGTACTGGAATCAAGGTTCATCTTATCGCTTAGTTCATTCATAGTTAAATTTCCAAATTTTAATATTTCAAGCATTGCATAACATTGAGAGCTTGTAAAACCATGAACTTTAATTTGATCTCTTTCGAATAATTGAAACACTCTAACTAACTTTTGTACTAATTGGCCTACCTCTTCAACACAACAGCTTTCATCTTGCCCTATTATATTAAGTGTTGCTACAGAACATTGAGTAGATTCTTTATTATCCATTTGATCACCTCACTTTAATATAATTGTATCATACAATTATATTATAATCAATGAGAATTTTAATATTTTTCACTGTAGAATTTATTAAAGCTTATATAGTAGTGTGCCTATAGTTATTTCAACTTACAGTGATATTTGCTATAAGTGTAAGCTGAATTAAAAGAAGGATAATTTGTGTGATACATAGAATTAAGGTTATTTGAATAATAATATATAAAATGCTAATTGCAAATAAAATATAATGAAAAGGTTGGGGAAATTCATATGATAACGTGTAAAAATCTATATGACAATAAAAACATAGAAGTGGTAGCTTCAAGAGGAGATATAAAGGTTATTGAGTACAAAAAGGATTTAAGTGTAGATTCCACAAATGCTATTGCTTCCTATTTTGCTTCAGAAATGAATGTTAGGAAAAGGCAAGTTTTAATAGAATTAAAAGGCAATGCTTATACAATTAGTGCTGGAGCAATGCAGTGGACCTCAGGGGCTGTTAGTATGGCTGCTGATGTTAAGGGATTTGGTGATTTCATAGGTAAGGCTTTATCGTCTAAAGTAACAAAAGAATCTGCAATTAAACCTAAATATCAAGGAAATGGTTTATTGATGTTAGAACCTACATATAAACACATCCTACTTGAAGAAGTTTCAGAATGGGGTGGACTAGTACTTGAAGATGGACTTTTTCTTGCTTGTGAATCCAAGGTTCAACAAAAGGTAATAGCTAGATCTAATCTTTCTTCAGCTATGCTTGGAAATGAAGGATTATTCAACTTATGTCTTAGAGGAGAAGGAATTGCTGTATTGGAGAGTCCAGTACCAAGAGATGAACTTATAGAATTTGTACTTGAAAATGATGAGGTTAGAATTGATGGTAATTATGCTATAGCATGGTCTGATTCACTAGATTTTAAAGTTGAAAAGTCCAGCAAGAGTTTAGTTGGTTCTGCTGTGTCAGGTGAGGGGTTAGTTAACGTATATCGTGGAACAGGAAGGATTCTCATGGCACCTGTAAAATAAAATATATTTCTGATTAATATATTTTATAAAATTAACCCTTAAATTAAACTACTATATTTTCTTCATATTATAAAATTAGCGCTCTACATTTGTAGAGCGTTTTTAATTAGGTCATGTAATTGGGTTTTCACACAATATTAATTATCTTCACTGGATAACTTATAATTTAGTTATTGCTATTTTATGGTAAAATATAGTTATAGAAGGCTCCCAATTATAATTAAGTGAACAACAGGCGATAATATTGTATTTTGATTCTAATTTAGATTAAAGTTGAGGACGTTAGTGAATTTGAATCCATAACAAAATCAACAAAGTTTTTCACCTTTGAAGACTATTCCAAATACAAACTAAATAATTAAATTTTGAAGGAAAGGAAATACAAATACTATGAATTCAATGAATATCGCATCATTACAGGGTTTAGATGAGGAATTGCTTTTGAAAACTACCTGTGATTTGGTACAAATACCAAGTATCAATCCCCCAGGGCTTGAGGAGGCCGTTGGAAGATATTTAATAGAGTTTTTTAAAAAATCATCTATAGAAACAAAAATATTCCCAGTTGAAAACGGACGATTTGATGTGGTGGCAATAATCCCGGGGAAAAGCAGTTCCGCACCTCTTGCATTTACAGGGCATATGGATGTTGTTCCTGTTAGCGATAAAGAATTTAATCGCTGGAACTCCTCACCATTTTCTGCAGAAATCCATGAAGGATTTCTTTACGGACGAGGATCTTCAGACATGAAAGGAGGTTTAGCAAGTGTGATGGTTGCAATGTCAGAAATTGTTAGGAAAGATATTGTTCCATCTCAAGACATCTATTTCATTGCAACAGTAGATGAGGAAGATAGTATGAAAGGGTCTAAGGTTCTGCTGAAAGAAAGTTTATTAAACAATATTTCATTAGTCATCGTTTGCGAACCAACCAGCTTAAAAATCTGTACTGCAGGTAAAGGTAGAACCTATGGAAATTTGAAGTTAGTAGGGAACACAGGCCATGGATCCCAAGGAAAGGGGCAAAATGTTATTGATTTTGCTCGACAGCTTTTGAATAAAATGGATGAAACCAACTTTGGCGAGTATGAAAACACAATGTATGGTAAATCCTTTTGGCAACCACTGAGCATTCATGCTGGTGTAGAACCTTGTGTTGTTCCTGATGAGCTTGAATTAAAGGTGGATGCAAGGCTTGTTCCTAATCATAAGACTGAGACTATCTGGAGTGAAATGGAAAAAATCCTTAGGGATTTGAAAATTCAGAACCCAGGATATGAAGGGAAAATTGAAATAATTGATCAACGAGAAGGGTGGATCCTTCCATCTGCAGCACCAATTATTTCAAAAATCAATGGAATCTATGATGAGTTACTGATTCCATTTGACACAGCCTGTTTTGCTGGAACAACGGATGGCTCCATCCTACGAAAGAAGGGGATTGATTGCATCATTCTTGGTCCAGGGGATTTAAGCTGTGTCCACAAAGAAAATGAAAGAATTTCTATTAAAGAATTGATTGATAGCTGCAGAATCTATTTTGAAATTATGTGTCAATTCTAATGATTAAAGTTGAACAATTCTGCTTAAAAATGTTCTTTGTTTTTCATTAAACCAGGATAATGCAAGGTAAAGATATTGATAAATATTCTTCACAGCAC
Source organism: Clostridium sp. (assembly GCF_036642255.1). Lineage (GTDB taxonomy): Bacteria > Bacillota > Clostridia > Clostridiales > Clostridiaceae > Clostridium_J. Next base: position 17,174 of record NZ_JAVWDJ010000052.1, read on the forward strand.
TCATGGTTAACAAGTTACTTAATTTAAGAAACAGTACTAAAAAAGGTGAGACCACATTCTGTAACTTAATTACAATGTGGTCTCACTTTTATTTATTAGTTTTTAATACATTTCCAATCATCTTAAAACTAAGCTTTTGTCCATTATATAAAACAAGTCCTTTGTATATTCTAGCTGCCAATATAATGGTTAACAAGGAGAAAACTAATAGTATCACCGTTGAAATAAGGCCTTCAGTTAGACCTATGGTACCAGTAATTAAATCTGCTGGAACTGTAAAAGGAGCTGTAAAAGGAATGTATCTGGCTACAGAGGTTAATCCTTCCTTACCAAGCAGAGGACCAAAATAACAAATAAGCCAACTTATGATAACCGGGATTTGGAACACTGCCTGAGTAGAAGCTACATCTTCAGGTTTGGAAACCATAGAACCTGTAACTGCGGCAATGATGCAATAAAACAAAAATCCCAAGCAAAAAAAGATTATTGCTAAAAGTACTGCTGGAAGAGTCAATGCTGTTTCGCCAATGTTATCCTTTAAAAAATTAATGATGGCGATTGCAGAATTCTCATATTGAGGATAAATTGCATGGGCAACCGCATTTCCACCGTATAATCCCGCAAATATTGCAATAATCCAGGCTACAAATTGTAAAAGGGCCATGGAGGTCACAGCTAACACCTTACCAGTTATCATAGCATATGGGTGGACTGAGGTTAATAAGACTTCCATCAGCTTTGAAGTCTTCTCAGTTGACACAGATTTACTTATTGTCTGACCATAAAGCAGTAGCATGAAATACATGATAAAACTAAACAACATAGGTGCCGCAACCTTTATTACCTTGGTGATTACACTGGTGCTTTCACCAACTTCTAAGTATGAAACTACTGCAGGCTTAAGTACCGCTATAAGTTGTTCTGCGGATAGACCTGCTTGCATGAGTTTATTGGATTCAAAAGCAGAGGACATTTGTTTAAGCAATGCTTCTGCTTGATTTTTTTTAATATTAGAGCCTTCGGGTATAACTGCCTTTAATTCGTAGTCTGATTCTTTTGCAGTAATAATTGCAGCAATGGTTTCGGAGGAATTTGCACCTGCTGCTTTAATAACTTCATCACTAGATTTCTCAGTGGCAGCTATAAAATCAATGTGCTTAAATTTTATGTGTTCACTCTGTTTAATCATATCATTATAATTTGTAGGCTTTAATCCACTATTATCGAGGACATATACTGCTTGAATTGGAGATGGCTCATCCTTATTGTTCTTATCTGGCTTTGCCATCACCAAATTCATTACTACAAATGCCCCTAATATTATGAGTGTAACCAAGGTTGTAACAAGTTTAAAACCTGCACCTTTTGTAGCCTGTGAAAAGGTAAATGCATATACGGAAGTCCATCCTCTAAAATTATCTTTCATCTTTCCTTCCCCCTTCTACATATTCTTTGAAATCTTCAGCAATTCTTTGATTTTAATCTTGTTACCATTATGAAGTATCAGTGTCTCATAAACCCTTGCAACAAATTTAAACAACAAGATTATGAATATTACCTGTAGTGCAATGGCGCCTGCTACAATGGGAAGAGTTGCCTTTCCAACCAAAAGGGCACCGGGTAATATAAAAACAGATGACAAAGGAAATAACAAGGAAAAAAACACAAAGCTATTTAGTCCTGATGCCATTAATACGCTTGCAGCACCTATTCCTATATATGCACCTATAATGTTAGTTAAGGTAAATAAGGTAAGTCCTTCATTCATTTCTTCCAGTCTGCTTATAGATGCTCCTGCAACACCAGCTAAAGTAGCATAAAAAATCATTCCAAGGACAATTACTATTAAGCAGAATACAATATTAATTATGTTTAAGTTTTGGAAGATATCATTAGAAAGATACTGCGAAAGTACGCTCTCTACATTATTAGAAGATAAAACACTTGAAATCCTATTTGAAAGAAATAAGATTACAATCATGGAAATCACCTGAAGTAACACTGCTGTTAGCATGGCCATAATTTTACCTACCATAATAGCCAGTGGTTTAACAGAAGTTAACAGGTATTCAATCACTCGTGTGGATTTCTCTGTTACTATGGATGTAGCAATTTGTGTGCTAGCCATAATATTTACCATCATTACTATAAATAAAATTCCATAAATAAACCAATACTCACCATTTGATATGGAGGTATCTTCTCTTATAATCTCAACACCATTCACATCTGCCATATACACATTGGTGCTAACCTTTGCGTTAATCATAGTGAGTTGCTCATCTTCGATACCCAATACATTTATCTTGAAAATTTCAAATTGGTGAGTTACGGCACTTGCCAAGAGCTGTAAACTATTTTCCCCAATTGGCCCATCGCTGGCCTTTATAAAGTTTAAAGAATATTTATCTTGGCTTTCAGTTATGGTTAGAATAATAGATTCCTTTTCTTTATCTTGAATTCGATCTGAAATCATATTTAAATCTTCCTTAATGGGCTCAAAAGTGATATGACTTAGCTTGGAATCCTTAAGAATCTCACTAAAATTCATATCTGGAAGGGCTGTTTCATTATTCACATAGACTTTTTTTACCGGACTTGGTGAGCTTATATCTGAACTTCTATCTGTAGTAATTAATCGTATAAGGGGCATTGAAATCAACATTAACACAATAAGTATCACATATGAAATGATAAAGGCTTTACTTTTTAGGGTTTGTATTAAAGTAAAGTTAAAGACACCCCTCCAACCCGTAAGGTTACCTTTATTCATGAGCATCGCCTACCTTTTCAATGAATATTTCATGCAACGATGGTTCACGTAATTCAAATTTTACAACAGGAATCTTATCGTTAATAAGTTTTGCCAAGAATGCCATAGCATGATCTTCGCCTTGAACTTTAAGATGATATTCACTTGGTGTCTTGTTAACAATAGTTAGCCCAAAAGAAGAGACATAGGAAGAAATATCTACATCACTCTTCACAAAAAGATTTACACGTCCGTACCCCTTTTTTATTTCATTTAAGTTTCCTTGAAGTACTGCCTCTCCACGATTTAATATTGTGATATCTGAACAAAACTCTTCAATAGTAGGCATTTGGTGACTAGACATAATTAGATATTTATTCTTTGCTATTTCTTCTTTTATGATGGACTTAAACAAATCTGTATTTACAGGGTCAAGTCCACTTAAGGGCTCATCCAAGATAATTAGTTCTGGATCAGAAATCAATGTGGCCATGAGCTGAATCTTTTGCTGATTTCCTTTAGACAACTGATCTGCACGGTGGGGCTTGGGAGATTTTTTGCCTTTTACCTTAGGTGGAAATATATGTTCAGTTACTAGCAAGCGTTCAGACCAGTATTCAATACGACTCATTGCGGTTTTCTTAGGTACATTTCTTAGTTTTGCAAAATATAGCAGCTGATCAAGTAAGGAATACTTTGGATACAATCCTCGTTCTTCAGCAAGATAACCCACATTTGTTCTCACTGCATCTAAGGGTTTTCCATTCCATAACACTTCACCGCCATCATTTGCTAGCATCCCTAGAATGATACGCAGTGTTGTTGTCTTCCCGGCACCATTTGTCCCTAATAAGGCATATACCCCTGGCTGATTAATTTGAAAACTTAAGTCATCAACAACAACTTTGTCACCATATTTTTTTGTTAAATTTCTAACACTTAATGACATGATATCCCTCTTTTCTTTTAATACTAGATTATTATATGATTTTGACTTCTTTTGGTTCATATTTTAGATAAAAGCGCTTATATAAAAATCCTTTGAATTTTACCAGTGGTCTCCATGATATACTAATTATAACATTGATTACCATAAGAAAAAACTAATTATTACCAATACTGTCCAAAATATAAGGAAAGGGTATACATTCTATGCATACTCTTTCCTCATGATCGGATTTATATTGCTTCAACATAAATGGGGTTGTATCAATTGGATATGCTGATATCTTGAAGTTTAATGTAGAGCTCATACGTTAGGTTTAATTATTATAACGAGTCTAATTTCAAGTTTTATATGCTACATGTTTGTGAATAACATGACAAAAGAAATGTAAAAATAAGTGTAATAATTTTCAATAAATGTATTGAAATGTTATAATAGTTTGTGATATAATTATTGAGTGAGCTGATTGCGGGATTGTGCAGTTTGCTTAAAATTAAAAAACTATTTAGGTGCAATAGGCAGCTTGGCAGAGCTACTTATTGCCTTCTTTTTTGTCAATATTTAATGTTAATTCAGAGGATACTTCATCATTTTTTATAGTTGTTTTTGATTGAAACAAAGCCTTCATTATCTCCTGTTTATAGCAAAAACCAAGCAGCATAGCAACAATTCCCATCATTGTAACACATAGAATAACAATAATAAAATTTAAATTCATAAAACCACGCTCCTTTTTTATTTGTAGATAGGGTGCAATCCGCTCACTTTTTATGGAGTTTAGAAAATAGTAGATGCTTGTACTTTAATTGTACCATATAATCTTTTATAGCATATTGAATGCAACATAAAACACCCAAATTATGTCATTAATTTCTCGTATTATTTTAATTTGGTTAACATATTTATTTAATATCCTTGGAGGTATTTTAAAACAAATCTAGAATATTTAATTAAATCGAATTTAATACGAAGGGGAATGATGGCTATATGTACAATATACTAATTCTAGAAGACGATTGTATTCAGTTAAAAACCCTGTCAGATATTATAAAACAATTAGACCTCATATACCATGTATATGAAGCTAGAAATATAGAAGAGGCTATTAAAATAGCCGCGATGGAGAGGATAGATCTCTTTTTCATTGATATTAATTTAAGAAATGAATCAGGCCTTAAATTTGCTCTGGAGATAAGAAAAATTAAAAGCTATAGACTGACTTGGATTATATTCGTAACAATTTACAAGGATTATATGCTTTCAGCCTTTAAGAAAATTCACTGTTATGATTATATATTAAAGCCTTATAACAAGGAAAATATCCAGAATATAACAAAGCGATTACTATCAGATTGCAGAGATCAGGTGGAAGTTACGGAAACTAGTGAAAATTTTATCATTGTTCCTATAAAGAACATCCAGGTGAAAATATCTGTGAATGAAATAATTTTTGTGGAAGTGTTTATTAGAACTTCAATAATTCATACTATACACGGTTCTTTCACCATAGATTATTTATCCTTAAAGAAATTGAACTCAATGATAGAAGATAAGTATATACTTCAAAGCCATAGATCTTATTTGGTGAATTTAAAATATATCAATAAAATTGAAAAAAGCAATGATAAAACATCTTACAAAATTTATTTTAATAACACGGACAAAACTGCATTATTAGGACATAGCTATAAAAAATGTATAATGGATAATTTTAATAATGTGGCGGTGGGGAAATAAATGAGCGATTGTAAGATATTCGTCTTGATAATTCTAGAAGTAGGAAGTTTTATGTTGCTTTGGAATATGTTTAATAAAAAATATGAAAATAGAGTATATAAAAGCATTATCATTGTGGTTATCACATCAGTAGTTGTTCTAATTACAAATTATACTTATCCACCTTTGCAGTTTTTTATTAATTATCTCTTTTTACTAGTAGTTATTAATCTAACGTTTAAGAAAAAAATAAAGTACTTATTATTAGAGTTCGGTTTAGTTTTAGCTATTTTTGGCATAATGCAGCTTATTATAATAATTGTTCTTAGATTGTCTATTCCTGCATTCATGGCAAGTGAGGATTTTATTTATTTACTTATTGCTAACATTCTATGCATGGTTTTAAGTTTTTGCATTTATAAATTTTTATCTTATGGAAAACTAATGATATTTTTTAAGCAGGAAAGTTCTAAAATATACTTTTTTTCAGTGAATCTTCTCATGTATATAGTTACTGCTAAATGGATATGGAATTTTAAAAGAAGTGAGTTTTTGGATGAGATTTCTCTATATCTTATTATTCCTATAGTATTCATTTTGGCAAATCTGTTTATTCTTGAGTATCATATGAAAAATAATGAAATTAAGAAATCCCTAGAGGATTATAAGAAGTACTCGCCTGTGATATCAAAGCTATTGGAGGATGTAAGAAGGAGACAACACGACTTTAAAAATCACTTAAATACTGTATATGGCCTTGTTCTAGTATCTGACGAAAAGAACTTAAAGGAAACTATAACACAATATATAGATTCACTTAACGATTCCTTGGAAAATATAGAGAAGGTGTTACAAATAGATAATACAGTAGTAACCGCCATTATCTACAACAAAATAAATGAGGCTACAAAATATAATATTGAGTTTAATTATACTATTCAAGGGGACTCCAAGTTTCCATTTAAGGACCATGAGCTTTCAGAGGTTTTGAACAATCTTTTAGATAATGCTTTTGATGCTGTCTTAACTTCGGAAAGTTCTTTTAAAAAAGTATTTTTAAACATAGGGTATCTTGAAGAAAATTGTATTATTGAAATTGGTAATACAGGGGAAAGGATAGAATTTAATGATATTTCCAAGATATTTAATGCAGGATATACTACAAAAGAAGGTGAAAATCGAGGATATGGTCTGCATACTGTTAAAAGAATAGTTGAATCCTACGGGGGTAGAATTCAACTATCTTTTAAAAACAACAATACAATATTTAGTATTAAATTATCATAACTTGTCTAATATTTCTCTTTCAAGGACTCTGGGATGTCTGGTTCCCCAAGAAAGAGGAAGGAGCCATACCATGGATATACAAATGAAGTTACAGTGAGGCAAAGTACACACAAGATGGTTTTTCCTTTGAAGTGGTTAATTAAATTTTTCATAATGACCTCCTTATTTCATAAGTTAATTAGATAGGTTATAGCTTCGGCTTTTTAACTAGCACAAGTTGTATGTTTTGTATCAACAGAGTGCTGAAGCCGCAGTTTACATAGGGACTACTTTCTAAAAAAAATAAAATAAAGGTCCATAAAATTACAGAAAATGCCGCGGTAAATTTATACTGCAGCTTTTTTTTATTATATTTTATAGGTCTCCTTACACTGCATATTGGAGCCCTGACCAAAACAATTATGAGGCTACCTAAACTCACAAAAAGATAATATACTATTGGAAGTCTAGATATTAAGGGGGCGAGGTTACTAGTGAAGAAAAATAACAATGTTGTTAAAACTAAACAATTCAAGGTTCCTTTTAAATGGATTCCACCAGAAAACACTCTTGTTGACATCATGATTAGTAAGGAAAAATAAAAATACCTCTGACAATGAATTATATTAAAAAACATAACTAGGAAAATAACTTTAAATCCTTCACTTAAAAGTATACTTAAGCCATATTGTATCTTTGCTCTATCTTTAGCATTGTTGTAGCCCTCAGTACAAATGAAGGAAGTAAGCTGAATAGCCAATTTGTCTATCATTTTTATCCACCACCTAGAAAGTGAAAAACACTATAATTTAAATACATTATTCTAATAGGCTTGTCTATGTAATCTTATGATTTGAATTAGTAATTTAGTACAATTATACTTTTGATTTAACACTTAATATTCTCTGATCTAGAGGAAACATTATAAAAAAATGACTAATAAAAGATAATCACTTCAAAGTACTTGTATAATTATCTTTTACACTTTTAAAAA
>NZ_JAVWDJ010000053.1:0-24396 GCF_036642255.1 Clostridium sp.
TTTTTTCTCTCCTTGTTTAAATTATCGAAATTAAGAACTTTATAAATGTATTATATAAACTTATACCTGGCACTCCTACTATAAAATTCAATATAGACATCCCGTTAAATATAGGTAGTATTAATAACATGAATATTGCTATCTGATATTTATATATGTTAGGTGACAACTTATAAATAAATTTAGGGAATAAATCACTTACCACATGAAAACCATCAAATCCCGGTATAGGTAAGAGGTTAAGGAAAAACCAAACACAGTTTAATAACGCAGCATTTTGTAGGATATCGCTAACTACAATATACAAATTCATGTTAGTGTTTTTTAATTCTCCAAAAAACCTATAAAATATCACCAATAATATAGTCATAATTAACCCTAAAAGTAAATTTGCTATTGGTCCAGCTATAGATACCTTTAAATCATCTCTATGAAAATTTTTGAAGGCTTTTGGATTTGTTATAACAGGTTTTGCCCATCCAAACCCAACTAATAGAATCATAATAAAGCCTCCAACATCTACATGTGCAAATGGATTTAGTGTAAGTCTTCCTTGAAGTTTAGGAGTATCATCCCCAAGTTTAACTGCCATTACTGCATGTGCATATTCATGAAAAGTAAATGCTAACAAAATAGCAGGAATTATTAATATTTTATCTAACAAATAATTATTGACATTCATTTAGAATCTTCCTCTCTAAAGTCATAAGTAAATTCATTATATCATACTCTTCTAAAAATGGAATTATAGAAATAAAAAAAGGCCAAAGGCCTTTTTAATTTGTTATAATTTTTGTGCAGCCTCATAGGATAAGGCAGACCTTTCACATTCATCAAACTTTAAAGTGACCTGATAACATAACTCGCTACCTTTCATTTTTTCAGAAGCATAACACAATCCGTTAGACCTTGAATCCATAAATGGATGATCTATTTGATCAGGGTCCCCAATAAGTATTAGTTTAGTACCCTCTCCAACCCTTGTAGTTATTGCTTTAACTTGCTTTGGAGAAAGATTTTGTGCTTCATCAATAATAACCCAATTCTTCACTATAGAACGTCCTCTTAAGTATGCCACTGCTTCTGTAGTAATTATTCGCCTATCAAATAGTTCTTTTATTTTATCTTGTAATTCTTTTTCATTTTTATATCTTTCCTTTTCATCTGAATCCACAAGGATTTCAAGATTATCGAAGATTGGCCTCATAAAAGGTGCAATTTTCTCCTCTTCTGATCCTGGTAAAAACCCGATTTCTTCATCCATGGTTACATTAGGTCTGCATACTAAAATTCTCCTAAACTGTCCAGTATTTTCTTCTATAATTTTTTGTAAACCTATAGCTAGCGAAAACAAAGTTTTAGCTGTACCAGCTGGCCCCTTGATAATAACTAACGGAGCCTTAATTGCATCTGTGTATAAGGCTTCTAACATAAATTTTTGTCCTACATTTCTCGGTGTCACTCCTAAGGGTTTTATATCTTTATAGTATAAAGGTACTATTCTTTTTCCATCATATCTTCCCAAAGCAGTTTGTTTTGTGTTTTCCATTGAATGCATTAATACAAATTGGTTTGTATAGAGTTCTGGCTCATAATAATCTTCAATCTCAGAAGAGTAGCATAAGGCTTCTGATGGATCTAGAGTTTTTTTTGTATAGAACTCTTCAATTTTATAAGAGGGAACATATACTTCAATTCTTCCAGTATATTGGTTGTCATTTTCTGGAACTACTTTTTCATAAAAATCTTCACTCTTAATATTTACTGTGTCAGCCTTAATTCTTTCAAAGATATCTTTTGTAATGAGAATTACATCTTCCCCAAGATCCTTTAAGGCCTTGCATACCTGTAGTATCCTATTATCAGGTTTTTCTTTTTCCCATGACGGTGGCATCACAGTGTCATAATGGTTCATTTCAACTCTTAAATTACCACCACCTGGGAGAAGAACCCCTTTACTTAGGTTCCCTTCCTTTCTCAACCTATCAATAATTCTTGCTGCATGCCTTGCATTAGCTCCTAAATCAGTCTTATCCTTTTTAAAATTGTCCAGCTCCTCAAGAACTACTTCTGGTATCACTACATCATTATCCCCAAAAGATAATAATGCTCCTGATGAATAGAGAATAACATTGGTATCTAATACGTAAGTTTTATTCAAAGCAACTTCTCCTCCTCTCCTATATTACTAATATATGTAAAACATTATATAATTGAATAAAAATATATTTATTTTGAAAAATATTTTTATCAATTTTATACATTTTTCTATATTTTTTTCATATAATTCTTTTGACAATGGATAATATTTATTATATAATAAATATAATCAAACAGTGAGGTAGATCAATATGGATAATTTCACACAAGTTTTTAAAGAAAAAAAATTAAAACTTACCCCTCAACGTATAGCTGTTTATAAATACTTAAAATCTACTAAAGAACATCCTTCTGCTGAAACTATTTATAAAGCACTCCAGGAGGAGTATCCTACAATGAGTCTTGCTACTATTTACAAAGCATTAAAAGTTTTAGTAGATGTAAATCTAGTGCAAGAAATAAATGTAGGAGAAGGAAACTTTAGATATGATGGAAATGTTGAGACACATTCTCATATTCATTGCATAAATTGTTTTAAAGTAGATGATATTGAAGGAATTTCATTTTCTTTTTTAAATGATGAAATTAAAAATCATACTAAGTATAATATTCTTTCTAATCAAGTATACTTTTATGGACTATGCGAAAAATGCAATAATGAAAAATAGTACTTTTAAAGGATTAGCATGCAGCTAGTCCTTTTTTTTTCTATAAATTTAAGTTTGTAATAATTAATACAAATAACTGCACATATACTTTACTATAGGGGGGATTTTATGAAGATAAGAAAAATAATATTAGAAGAAAAGCATTTTTATGCTTATACCTTATCTGCTTTAGTTGTGTGTATTCTTTTTTTGGCTGTAAGATACTATTCAGTATCAACACCAACATTTTTCACACCTATGGAAGATAGCAAAACAATACAGGAAGATCTCAATGGTGATAGTAAGAAGGATATATTATATGTAAAAAGAGATGACAAAGTTTATTATGTTCAAATTAATCTTCATGATGGTACTAGTTACGGATTAGATGCTAGTAAGGAGTTTCCAACCTTAGGTGAATCAGTAAGCACTTGGCCCATGAGAGTAAGCATACTAGACGCTTCAAGAAATAATATAAAAGAGATCTTTTTACAATCTTCCTTCCATGGAAAACCAATTCAACACATATTCGCTTGGAATGATAAGAATTATGAAGACATCTTTTGTTCCAACAACAATATACTGGGCTTTGCTGATATTAAAAATAATAAAACTCCTAAGATAATTTCTGCCAACATTTCAAATGGACAAATATTTTATAATAGTTATATTTTTATAAAAAATACCCTTAAGAAATTTAACTATGAATATCCAATAAACTACATGGGTAGCAATGTAATTATTAATTTTTTATCTTTAATACAAAGCTTTCCAAATGATGCCCTAGCCCTGCCATCTTATTTTCATCATGGTATTAGTGGAAATGATTTGAATTTGCTTTATGGAGCTGCTAACAATAATATGTCTTATTCATTTCAAGATGGGTCCTTTAAAGATTTGAGCTGGGACTCAAACGGTATTCCTCACGAAGTGAAGTGGACTCTTAACTTTAAAGCTACATCTTTATCAGATGATAAATTAACGAAAAATATGACCTTTGATTTAGTGCTTACAAAATATACTGAGCCTGATGGGAGTCTTTCCTATAAAATCACATCTCTTAATTTGAGATAAAAAAAATTGGGACCATTACAGGTCCCAAGGGGGATGGGGGGGTCTCTAAAATTAATATTTTAGAGATTATGGAGATTTCAACTCCTATTACATTAATATTGTTAACCGTTTTGAATAATTTATACACACTGAATTAAATTTAAAAAATAATTTGTTGGAGGTTACTATATGTTTTATGATAAAGAAAAAAATATAAATAAAATTGAGACCTTAGTAGGAGATAATTGCCATGTTATTGGAAACTTTTCTGGAACAGGAATAATAAAAATAGATGGTATAATTGATGGAGATATTCTTTGGCAAGATGATGTAATAGTTGGTCCTGATAGCGAGATTAATGGAAATATATTGTGCAATAATGCCTTTGTAAATGGTACCGTAAATGGAAATATCAAATGCAAAAATATCCTTACTATTCAAAACCAAGGAAAAGTTAAGGGCGATATTATTGTGAAAAAGTTAGTTATTAATGAGAGTGGATTGCTAGATGGTAAATGCACCATGCTTAATCTCGATGAGACTCAAGAAAGCTCAAGTAATTAGGATGAACTTATTTTTCTCCTAGTGTGATTAAGATTATTTAAAAAAAACTCAAAAACACATAAATCGGTGAAGATTTATGTGTTTTTATTTTAAAAACTTTACTGAATCGTCAAACACATATTTAATTGGTTAAAAGTTTTTCCAGTGCTTTAAGTTTACTAGGTTCAATAAGCTTAATTAGAACACCTACAAGTTCATAAAGTTCCTTTTCAGTTAAGTTCATATTTTTCCTAAATATATTTTCCTCAATGATATCATTTTCTTCTACAGTTGTTATATTTCCATCTTCATCTTCTATTCCCTGATTTTGAAAAGTTATATTGTCCAACTCAATATTGTTAAAATCTATGTTGTCAAAATCAAAATTACTTAAATCCATATTATTTATACTACTTAGTATGGAATTAAAATCAAGGCTAGATAATATTTGCTCAATTGATTGTTCTTGTTTTCTAACTTGTTCAACTACAGGTTCAGATTTAGGTTGCGCTTTCGTATTATCATTTTTAAGTAAACCATTAAACACATCTCTTAAAGCATCCATGTCTGACTCACTTATGTTTGAAAGCATATCTTTTAAACTACTAGCTTGGGGTTGCGGTTGCTTAGGCTGTTGAGCTTGTGCCCCAGCACCTGTAAATCCTTGCAATGCATTCATTATTCCACCAATACCACCTAATGCTGATAGTGGATCTCCTCCTTGTTGACCTCCGCCACCCATTAGACCTGACAATATTGATGACATTCCATTCCCTGCACCACCAGAGCCACCTATTCCTCCCAGTGAAGAAAGGATTCCTGCTAGACCATTCATTCCACCACCCATACCTCCGCCCAACATATCTCCTAGGCCTCCTAGACCAGGCATTGGTGCTGGCATTTGCTGACTAATCATTTGATCATTCTGTCTTCTTCTATGCTTATGCTTTCCCATATACTCACCCCTTTAAATATTGAAGGGCAATTTCATACCCTACTTTAAATTTTAACTTTATCTTTAATTTTAAAAAGCAATCCATGTTTGCACATGGACTGCTAAAACTCTTATCTTTCTAGAAACCCCCCACAATGGGCTATGGTTTGCACATCTACCTTATCTTCTGTTTACTTCTAACTTACTAATTTCTATTAGCAGCAGCATCCGTCATAGTTGTTTCTTCCATTATTATATGGTGAAACACCTTGATTACCTGAATTACGTCCACATAACCACCATAAGAATAACAGTGTTAATGCATTTTTAGCAACTGGATTACATGAAGTATCAAGTAAACCTAGATTATTTAATATGGCAATTATTAATAAAATTGTACATGGTTCTAAACCAAATCTTTGATTTCCGCATCCACACATGGTTTCTCTCTCCTTTGCAATGAATTGTTTATTAGATTATTTTGTAGTTAATTAATTTCTTTCGTTAATTAGCAGCAGCAAACTTTTATTTTTTTCTTTTTGCAGCATTTACGAGGTCTTTCTTCTCTTATTCCAGCTACATTACTAACGTTACCTTTATTGCATCCACATAACCAGTAAAGAAGTAATAAAGTTAATGCATTTTTAGCTTGAGGTGAGTCATTTAGTAATCCCTGATTGCCTAGTATTGCAATTACTAGTAAAATTGTGCAAGGTTCAAAATTAAATCTTTGATTTCCGCATCCACACATGGTTAAATCCTCCCATTTTAAATTTATTTTTTTCTTAGCTTTTAGTTTATTCTTGATACTTTATTAAATAGAGTTGCTTTATTCCTTTGTCTTCTGATTATTTAATATATTTTTTTTATTGTTACTTTAATACTATTCTTTAGAGCTTTACTTACTTTAGTAATTATACTTAGTTTCTTTAGCAGCCTTTTCTAACAAGAAAAATTGCAGCCAAGATTGCTATTGTGCAGATGTTTATTCCACAGCCTGAGCCACCAAGTAATCCTCCACCATAGTTATTGCCATATCCATAGTTTCCATAGCCGCCTCTACATAAGCAACAAGGATCTATTTCTACACAACAACAATCTTTACATTTGTGTTTTTTGTGTTTCCCACAGCAGCAGTCATCATAATCATAATCATAATCACAGCAGCAGTTATTGTCACCGTAGCCATAACCTCTACGGTTACAATAGCAACTAAAGAAAATTAAAAATAAGATTACCCATATTAATAACTTTCTGTTACCACCTAATAATGATGATATTCCTGATGTGCCTTCTGCCTGTGAAGAATCCATTCCTGATAATAAATTTAAAAGACTTGAATAATTTTCCACAGCTCTTCCTCCTTTACCAGAAGACTCAGTTAATTTTTATCTTTTGTCTAATATATACTATGGAATCTCTTTAGTTTTTGACACTGCTATAACTTAAAGTTTTTTATAAATTATTTCATTAGTTCCTTAGATAGATTTTTCTATTCCTTTGCCTAATAATATATTATTAATATCTATTTATTTTGTTACATATGATTTAAAGATTTTTGGAAAATATAAAACAGCCATAAATTCTTGCGAATCTACAGCTGTTTTGGTTTTTAAATTCATATTATTTATTCCATATGGAAGATTTACCATATAAAAAGAATCAGTATTAAAATTTGATTAGCTTTTTAAAATTAAATACACTCAGTGTTATTTATAATGGCCAGTTGACACTTTATTTATATTTTGTAGTATAAGAATTATTATCTGAATTTATTGGATTAACTTTGAAATAAATAGTAAAGTTGTAGTTATCATATTTACAAAAAAATGATTGAACACTGCATACCAAAACCCTCTTTTTTCTATTAAGTAACAATTATAAAAGCTTATGGCAAATAACATCCCTAGTGCAGCTAAATTATAATGCACCGTAGCAAATATTAAGCTCACAATAATTGAACTTATAACAAATCCAAGTTTCCCTTTAAACTTTCCTCTTAGTAATTTACTAAATAAAACATATCTAAAAACATACTCCTCTACAATTGGAGCAAATATTACAGCAGAAGGTGCAGCAAGTAAAAATTTTAATATATCGTAACTAGCTAAAACATTAACCACTTCTTGCTGCTCCAACTGAAAATTTAATAATTTCAAAATAATTTGGCTTATTAATGAAATTGCAAATACTATTCCATAGCCAAACGCAGCATATTTAAATGCATTAGTCAAACTAAAATCGTTTAATGAAAACTTATAACTGTAGTAATCATCCCTTAGATATGTATTTCTTTTCATTTTTATTATCATTATTATTATAAGTATAAAAGGTAGTATATTTGTTTGCATGCTTGGCAGCACAAAAATCATAATAATATATGCGATTGAAATTAAAATATTAATTGGCTTAGAATAACTTCTCCATTTTGTGTTTCTAGCAAAAGCAATTAGTGGTATTAAATACACTAACACTATTATAAAAACATTGATTATCACTTCCATAAGATCCTCCTGTTTAGGTGTTTCACTACTAATTTATGCTTTTATATTAATAGTATACCAAAGTGGTAAAAATAAAAAGTACCTTTTCAGGCACTTTTTATTTAACATATATTGGTTGTAAATTATTTACTTGAAGTTATTTTTATAAATATCTTCTTCTAACACTATAATTATTTCTCTTCCATACCTAATAATTCTTCATCACTTACAATTTCTATATCTTTAAAAAGTTCATTTAATAGGTCTTCTTTTCCTTCTTTTTTCAGTGATGAGAAAAAGATAATCTCTTGGCTTTTATCAAGATTTAAAGCTTCTCGTATGACCTTAATACTCTTTTGAATCTCATTTCTTGTAAGCTTATCTTTTTTTGTAGCTACTACAACAACTTCGTATCCATAATGTTTAATCCATTTGTACATTAAAATATCATCTTCTGTAGGCTTGTGCCTAGAATCTACTAAAAGTGCTACTTTTTTAAGCTGTGGTCTATTAATAAGATATAGCTCCATCATTTTTCCCCAAGTGGCTTTCTCACTCTTCGAAACCTTTGCATATCCATAACCTGGTAAATCTACGAAATAGAAGCCATTATTGATTAAAAAGAAGTTTATTAATCTTGTCTTTCCTGGCGTTCCACTGACCTTTACCAGTTTTCTTCTATTGGTAACTGTATTTATTAATGATGATTTTCCAACATTTGAGCGTCCAACAAAAGCAATTTCAACTCTTCCATCCTGTGGATATTGCTCTGGCTTCACAGCAGAAATGATAAATTCTGATTGTTTAATTTCCATTTTATATCTCTCCAATTAATGCATTTTCTAATACATCTTCAACTTTTTCTGCGATCACAAATTTAATTTTTGATTTAACTGACTTTGGTATCTTTTCTAAATCCTTTTTATTATCTTTCGGAATAATAACTGTTTTTATTCCCATTCTATATGCTGCTAAACTCTTCTCTTTTAGTCCTCCTATAGGAAGAACTCTACCCGTTAACGTAATCTCTCCTGTCATAGCTACTTTATGATTAACCTTTCTTTCACTAAGAGCTGAAATCATAGCAGTAATCATAGTAACTCCTGCTGATGGCCCATCTTTAGGAATAGCTCCTTCAGGTATATGTATATGTATATCCTTATTTTTATAAAAGTTTTTATCAATTTTATATTTTTCAGCATTTGATCTTACATAACTATACCCAGCTTTAGCTGATTCTTTCATAATATCACCAAGTTGCCCTGTAAGTTGGAGCTTACCATCACCTTCCATTACAGTAACTTCCACAGGTAAAGTATCTCCTCCATAACCAGTCCAAGCTAGTCCAGTAACTACACCAATCTTATCTTCCTCTTCTAGATCGTCATAGCTATATATAGTAGGGCCTAAATATTTCTTAACAGTAGCTGATGTTATTGTAAGACTTTCTTTATCCTTTTCTACCATTTCAGTAATAGCTTTTCTTATTATTGAAGAAATTTTTCTATCAAGGCTTCTTACACCTGATTCTCTAGTATAATTTTCTACTAATGTAGTAATAGCATTATCTTGAATGGTCAATTTTTCGCTATCTATACTATGTTCTTTGAGAAGTTTTGGAATGAGCTTATCTTTAGCAATTTTGAATTTTTCTTCTGACGTATATCCAGATACCTCAATAATCTCCATTCTATCTAACAATGGTCTAGATATAGTATCCAATGAGTTTGCAGTAGTAATAAACAATACCTTAGATAAGTCAAAGTCAAGTTCTAAATAATGATCTCTAAAAGTAGAATTTTGTTCACTATCTAAAACTTCAAGCAGTGCATCTGCAAGACTTCCCTTAAAATCTGCTCCCATCTTATCTATTTCATCAAGTAAAAACAGAGGATTTTTATATCCTGCCTGCTTCATAGCATAGATTACTCTTCCAGGGATAGCCCCTACATAGGTTTTTCTATGACCTCTTATTTCGGCTTCGTCTTTAACTCCACCAAGACTCATCCTTACGAATTTTCTTCCTAGAGCATTTGCCACAGATTTCGCTATAGAAGTTTTTCCAACTCCTGGTGGTCCTACTAAACAAAGTATTGGTCCCTTAAGAGTCTTACTAATTTTTCTAACTGCTAAATACTCTATAATTCTTTCTTTAACATCTTCAAGGCCATAATGCTCTTCATCCAGTACTTTTCTTGAATTTTTTATATCCAAGTTATCTTTTGAAAACTTGTTCCATGGCAATTCCAAAATCCAATCCAGATAAGTTTTAATAACTGAACTTTCTTGACTGGAGGCTCCTAAAGTTTTTAACCTATTAAATTCATATAAAGCTTTTTCCTTTACATCCTTTGGAAGTTTAGCTTTATATATTCTATCTTCATATTCATTTATCTCCCTAGTACCCTCGTCTTCTTCACCCAGTTCTTCTTGTATAATTTTTAATTGTTCTCTAAGATAATATTCCTTTTGAACTTTGTTTATCTTGTTTTTTATTTTACTTCCAATTGTCTTTTCTATTTTAAGTACTTCAATTTCATTTTTAATTATAATAAGAAGCTTTTCTAGTCTTTCCTTTAAATCTATTGCTTCTATCAATTCTTGCTTTTTATCCGGTTTAAGCATTAAAAATGCACTAATAATATCACAATATCTTCCCACATCATCTTCTTCTTCAAGTTCCATTAAAATTTCAGTTAAGCCTTCTTCACTTAATTCTATGTACTCATCGAAGCTTTTTTCAATAGAATTTCTGTATGCTTTGCATTCTACCTCATTCTTACATGGTATATCAGCTAATACTTCTACTTCACCATGGAAAAACTTTTCTCCATTAACAAACTTTCTTAGTTTTGCTCTTTTTTCTCCCTCAACTAATACTCTTAAGTGATCTCCTGGTAATTTTACGAATTGTTTAATATGGCATAAAGTTCCCATAGTATATATCTCATCTTCAGATGGCTCTTCAATTTTTGCATCTTTTTGCGCCACTAAGAAAATCTTTTGATCTTTTTCCATCGCTTCTTCCACTGCAGCAACAGATTTACCTCTTCCTACATCAAAATGTAAAACCATATATGGAAATATATTTACTCCTCTTAAAGGAATTAAAGGAAGTTGCAATAACTCATTGTCCATTTTTCTCCCCTCTTTTCTATATTTATTAAGTAAACTATATAGATAAACTTATTTAGTAATTTATTCATATTGGAATAACTCACATCCAATATTGTTATTAACTATTATTATTATCAAATTATTAGTTACCCTAAGACTTATATATTATACATATAAAAACTAGTTTTTTCAATGAAAATTGGAGTAAACTGTTAATTTTCTGCATAATAAGTTAATTCGCAAAAAAATATTTACATAGGATCAATAAAATATAAATACTTTTTGCAACAAGTTTTTTATATTTTATCAATATTCCCAATGTAAATACTTTTTATAGTTATATTATATTTATGCATCCAGTGGAGTAGCTGATAACATATCTACTTTTTGCTCCATATTTTCAACACTAATATGAATTATTTGTTCTTTTAAAATGGCTTCTTCTATTACCTCTTTAATGGAAGATACAGGTACCACCTTTAATCCCTCTATACTTATAAAGCTATCTTGCCAGTTATCCTTTGGTATTAACACTTTTGTAGCTCCAGCTTTTTTAGCCGCTTGTACTTTAGCATTTACACCACCTACAGGTTTTACAGTTCCATGAATAGAAATTTCTCCAGTCATAGCAATTGTATTATCTACACACTTTCCAGTAATTGCACTAAATACTGCAGTTGTAATAGCAATACCAGCTGAAGGACCATCTACAGGTGTTCCTCCTGGGAAGTTAACATGAATATCATAGCTATTAATATCGATATTATAAAATTTTCTAAGTACAGTAACCATATTTTCCACCGAACACATAGCCGTACTTTTTCTTTTCATTTTTTTGTTGTTATCTCCAAGTTCCTCTTCTTCCACGATTCCAGTAATTTTAACCATTCCTAATTCTGACTTAGATTTTATTGCGCTTGCTTCAATTTCCATTACAGCTCCCATATTTGCGCCATATACAGCAAGGCCATTTACATACCCAATTTGCGGTTTTTCATTAATCTTTTTATCTGGGCGCGGTGAGTACTGACCATTTTCAATTACCCATTCTACATCACTAACTGTTACACTTTTTCTTTCCTCATTTATTGCAATCCCTGAAGCTAACTGAATTAAATTAACAGCGTCTCTTCCATTTGTAGCATACCTTCCTACAATTTCCGCTGCCTTTGTCTCAAGACATAATCCAATTCTGTTAATAGCCTTTTGAGCTATCGTTTCTATTTCTTCTGGCTGAAGACCTCTAAAAAATACTTCTACACATCTTGATCTTATAGCCGGAATTATTTCTTCAGGATTTCTTGTTGTTGCACCAATAAGTCTAAAATCCGCTGGTAAACCTTCATCAAATATTTCTTTTATATATGAAGGCATGTTAGGATCTTCTGCATTATAATATGCACTGTCTAAAAACACTTTTCTATCTTCAAGAACTTTTAAAAGCTTATTCATTTCAATAGGATGAAGTTCACCTATTTCATCAATAAATAAAATCCCTCCATGTGCTTTAGTTACCGCTCCAGGTTTCGGTTGTGGTACACCAGCGACTCCCAGAGGCCCTGCTCCTTGATATATAGGATCATGGACTGATCCTATAAGAGGATCTGCTATTCCCCTCTCATCAAATCTAATTGTAGTTGCATCAATTTCAATAAATTTAGATTGAGGACCAAAAGGTGAAGTAAGTCTTTTTTTTGCATCCTCTAAAACTAATCTTGCTGCTGCAGTTTTTCCAACTCCTGGCGGTCCATAAATTATAATGTGTTGGGGGTTAGGGCCACAAATTGCTGCTTGTAGGGCCTTAATTCCTTTTTCTTGACCAATAATATCCTCGAAGGTAGACGGACGACTTTTTTCTGTAAGTGGCTCTGAAAGACTTATGCTTTTCATTCTTCGTAAATTTTCTATTTCCTTTGTATTTTCTTTATTTACAACTACTTTAGAACTTTGTTGTCCTTTTAAGGCATTAAAAAAGTACAAGCCTATTACTACTGTAAAAAACAGCTGAATTAACATTATTATTATTGTTGCTGATCCCATAAATATCTTAGTTTAACGCCAATTAAACTAACTTCCCTCCCTTATTGTTATTTAGACTATTAATATACTACTAGTCTTTACAAATAAATGGATTTATATTCTAAAATATAGAAAATATTAGAAGCATTTAATTGGTTTTATAATTTAAAAAACTTATATATTCAGATTATTATAGCTGGTTAAAGTTAGCCTAAAGTTAATTTTTAAAAGTAAATTTACTTTTAAGTAGATTTAATAATAAATAAGTTTCTCGTAAACTTATTTCAGGAAATAAAAAAACTGCTGTTGTTACAGCAGTTCTTCCTTAAGCTGGTTCCGAACCTCTTTTAGGCTTGTTTTTGTTCTCAAGTTTAAGTGGTTCTCTTTTACCATTAGGCGCTAATACATACTCCGGTGTCTTACTTTCTAGTGTTTCTTCATGTATTATTACTTTTTCTATTTCTTCTCTTGAAGGCACTTCGAACATAATATTTTTCATAACATCTTCAATTATTGCTCTAAGTCCCCTAGCACCTGTATTTCTCTTTATTGCTTCTTTAGCAATTGCTTTTAATGAAGCCTCATCAAAATCAAGTTGCACATCATCCATTTCTAACAGTTTTTTATATTGCTTAATTAGTGCGTTTTTAGGCTCACTTAATATACTAATCAATGCACTTTCATCAAGAGCATCTAAGGTAACTACTATTGGTAGTCTTCCTACAAACTCTGGAATTAAACCAAATTTCAATAAATCTCCTGGCATTATCTGTTTTAATAATACGCCAACGTCTTTATTTTCTTTTGATTGAACTTCGGCACCAAATCCTATAGAAGATTTCTGAGTTCTTCTTGTGATAATTTTTTCTAATCCATCGAAAGCTCCACCACAAATAAACAATATATTAGATGTGTTAATTTGAATAAATTCTTGGTGTGGATGCTTTCTTCCACCTTGTGGTGGCACAGATGCCACAGTACCTTCAAGAATTTTTAATAGAGCCTGCTGAACTCCTTCACCAGAAACATCACGAGTTATAGAAGGATTTTCAGATTTTCTTGCAATTTTGTCAATTTCATCGATATATATAATACCTTTTTCAGCCTTTTCAATATCATAATCAGAATTTTGAATTAACTTTAACAATATATTTTCTACATCTTCTCCAACATAACCAGCTTCTGTTAATGTTGTAGCATCAGCGATTGCAAATGGTACATTAAGCATTTTAGCTAAGGTTTGTGCAAGTAGTGTTTTACCAGACCCTGTAGGTCCTAATAATAATATATTACTTTTTTGTAATTCAACATCTCCATCACTTATTGGTGAGTTTATTCTCTTATAGTGATTATAAACTGCAACTGCTAAGGACTTTTTAGCATCATTTTGACCTACTACATATTGATCTAGATATTTTTTAATTTCACCTGGTTTAGGTAGTGTATCCATGTCAATTTGTACATCACCATCACGCTCATCAATGATAATCTCAGAGCAAAGTTCTATACATTCATCACATATATATACTCCCGGTCCAGCTATAAGTCTTCTAACTTGCTCCTCACTTTTCCCACAAAAGGAACATTTGAACTTTTTCTTTTCATCATTTCTTGGCATGCCAACACCCCTTTAAAGCTATTTCTTTTTATCAATTACCTCGTCAATTAAACCGTATTCTTTAGCTTCTTCTGCAGACATGAAATAATCTCTTTCAACGTCATGACTAATCTTCTCAATTGGTTGACCTGTTCTTTCACTTAAAATTCTATTAAGTGTTTCTTTAGTCTTTAGAATTCTTTTTGCATGAATATCTATATCAGTAGCCTGACCTTTAAATCCACCTAATGGCTGATGGATCATTATTTCACTGTTAGGTAATGCAAATCTCTTGCCTTTTGCCCCAGCAGCTAATAAAAACGCACCCATAGATGCTGCCATGCCTATGCAAATAGTTGAAACATCAGACTTTATATAATTCATTGTATCATAAATAGCCATACCAGAAGTAATTGATCCCCCTGGACTATTTATATATAAATATATATCTTTATCTGGATCTTCTGATTCTAGGAATAAAAGTTGTGCAACAACTAAACTTGCTGTAGTATCGTTAACTTCATCCCCTAAAAAAATAATTCTCTCTTTTAATAGTCTTGAGTAAATATCATAGGATCTTTCACCCTTACCAGTTTGTTCTACAACCATAGGAACTAAACTCATAAAACACCCTCCTTAAATAGCAATAATTTTTAGGCTACAATTTAATTTTAACCTTATTATATATTTTTAACCTTATTTATTTAAAATTAATTGCCAGCATATACTGGCAATTAATTATTTATTTATATTCTATTATTATACAGCTTTGCTATTTTCAACTACTAAATCTTTTACTTTTTCATTTATAATTTGAACTTCTAAATAATCTTTTTGAACTTCAACTAAACGCTCAGCAGTTTTTTCTACTTCTTCTCCACCATAATATGATGTTGCGATTTCTTTTGCTTTAGCAGTAATTTCATCTTGTGAAGCTGTAATTCCTTCAACTTGAGCAATTTTGCCAATAACTAAATCTGTTTTTACTTTGTTTAATGCAACATCTTCCATTTGAGCTCTAAATTTTTCTTCTGATGTGTTTGTAAATTTGTAATAAGTTTCTAAATCTAATCCCTGATATTTTAATCTCATTTCTAAGTCTTGTATCATTCCATCAAGTTCTTTATTAACCATAGCCTGAGGTATATCTGCAGTTGCGTTAGAAACAACTTTTTCTATAACTGAATTTTCAAATTCGGTTTTAGCTTTTAGTTCATTAGCAGCTTGCATTTTGTCTTTAATATCATTTCTTAATTCTTCTAGAGTTTCGAATTCAGAAACTTCACTTGCAAATTCATCATTTATTGCTGGAAGTTCTTTTTTCTTTATTGCTTTAACTGTAACTTCAAATCTAGCAGCTTTTCCATTTAACTCTTCTCTTCCATATTGCTCAGGGAATGTTACATTAACATCCTTGGACTCCCCATTTTTTAATCCAATTAATTGTTCTTCGAAGTTGTCAATGAAAGTTCCTGAACCTATTTCTAGTTCAAAATCCTTTCCTTCTCCACCCTCAAAAGCAACATCATCGATGAATCCTTTGAAGTCTACAACTGCCATGTCTCCATTTTCAACTGTGCCATCTTCTTTAGTTTCAACTCTTGCATTTTGGCTTTGTAACTCTTTTAATCTATTTTCAATCTCTTCATCAGACACTGAATAACTCTCTTGTTTAACTTCAACGCCTTTGTATTCTCCTAGCTCTACTTCTGGCATTACTGGAACAGTGGCAACATAAACAAAATCTTTTCCCTCACCAATTTCAACTATATCTATTGATGGATAATCTACTGGATTTATATTATTCTCCTCTAAAACTTGAGGATAAGTAGTTTCATATATAAAGTTAATAGCATCTTCATATAATGCTCCTTCTCCATAATATTTTTTTATTATGTTCATTGGAGCTTTTCCTTTTCTAAATCCTGGTATATTAAATCTACTTGCATTTTTTGCATAAGATTTTTTTAATGCCTCATTAAACTTTTCTACTTCTACTGTTACTTCAAACTTTACAACGTTTTTTTCTAATTTCTCCATTTTAACGTTCATTATTTCTTCCTCCTAATAACTGACTCAATATTCATTTTTTAAATTATAACATAGATTACATAAATTATATAGCAATAAAGTTATATATTTCAATAATAAACAATAATTTACTACATTATCACGTAATTTATATTTAGTACAATAATTATACTCAGTAGATTATACAACAAAATTATTCCTATTTACAAGTTTTTTTCCATAGATTAAATTACATACTAACTGTACCATTTGCATCTATGTACATAACATTATTATCTATAGTCAGGGTTATACCCTTTGGAGTATGTTCTCCGAATTGAAAATTAGCACCTTTTACCTTAGTATAACTCTTATGCTCCCTTGTCTGTGTATCAATAATCCATAAATACCTTGTTCCACTATTATTAATCCATGGTAAGTTGCTGGAATATGCTATATGAGTATCATCAATAAAATTTGGTTTTTCTACCCATACGTAGTTATCCATTTGAGCTAATATATCATCTTTCTTAAAAACTTGTTTTTTTGTTGAAATGTACTCTGGTTTTGTAATTTTACTTATATTCCTGTTCAGATCTATTAGATATAAATCTTGATATGTACTATCTAAAACTACTATCTTATCTTTTGATGGAGATATACTAGAAGTAATGTTTTCATCTCCTAAAACCTCTTTAAATGTGGCTGTATCATTTTCGATAAGATAGGTAATTTTTATATTTTTATCACCATATAAATTCAAGTCAAAGGACTCTTCTTTTGATTTTTCTTCAGGTATTTTATCTTTTTCAACTGTTTCATTACCACTGTTATCTTCTGGAATTACTGCATCTTTCTCATCTTCTAAACTTTTTTTATTTTTTTCTTCCATTTTTGCAGATTCCATTGTTTCTTTGATACTTGAAGTTAGTGAGTTTATACCTCCACTCAATATAATAACTGTCATGACTATTCCAATTGTTGATATAGCGATTATGTATTTTAGCCTTCTTTTTCTTATTTGCCTACGATAATTTCTACTAAACATACTTGGTCTTCTACCCACAAAAATCTCCTCCGTTATTAACAATACTATTTTTACGAGTTCTTATACTGCTGAAAGTAGTTTTTTCACATCTGTTTCATCATTTTTACGAATTTTTATGAAAACTACACTGTTATGCATAGAACTACGAAAGTTTCTTGAGTTTTTTAAGTTTTACGAAATAAATTTCGCATAACTTAATGATTAAACAAATTATTACTTATAGTTTTATAATTTTAGCAACCTCAATAAAAATCATTAACATAAAGATTATACTATGTTTTAGGACTATTTAAAATTTATTCTTCTATAATAATCCATTTAATTTATTATAACTCATATATGAAAATATTAGTATTTTTTTCATATTAAATTATAAATTAATATTTTTATAGCTCACTCTTCTTTAAGTTACCAAATAATAATTTATTTTATTCAAGCTTTAAATTCTAACTACTTTAATTGTGATTTTTCCCAATATGAATTTTTATTAATTATTAAAACTATAGAAAACTTTAGTCCTATATTCTAATGTTCTACTAAAAATACATTTTTTTATTTGTAAATTTAAGTCCAATATCTGTATTATTTTTCTGTTGTACCTGTTATATTTTAATTTATTGTTAACTTTTCGTCTCTTTTTTCTTAATAATTTTCCTTTTCCTTTTTAAACCTTTTCATTTTTGAAATTATTTGTTAACCTCCAAATGCTTGTATTCATGAGAGTTCATAGAGTTTTCACGCAAATATATTTTTGATTTATTTTACATAAAGGTTATTATATACTATTTTCATTTCCAAATTTTCTGACTTTGAAATTATATTGAAAAGGGGTTGAAACAATTCTGTTTCAGTAGTACAATTATAACAGAAAGACAATTATTATTATTTATAGATAACTGATGTAAATTACTTTATTTATAGATTGTTACATAATTATTTTTATATTTTAAGATTTTATACACAAAAAAATAATTGTCGATTAAGTAAAATTATTAATTCTGTGTGTAATTAATTTAATTGCACTATTAAATAGGAGGAAAATATATGTTTAAACAATGGGAAAATTTCAAAGGTGAACTTTGGCAAGAAGAAATTGATGTAAGAGAGTTTATCCAAAAAAACTATACTTTATATGAAGGAGATGACAACTTCTTAGTTGGCAAATCTGCTAAAACTACAAAAGTATGGGAAAAAGCTCATGCATTAATATTAGAAGAAATCAAAAAAGGTATAATCGATGTTGAAGTTAACGAAGTTTCAGGAATCAACAATTATGCTGCAGGTTACATCGATAAGGATAATGAAGTCATTGTAGGATTACAAACTGACGCTCCATTAAAAAGAATTGTTAACCCATTCGGTGGATATAGAATGGTAGAAAATTCTTTAGAAGCTTATGGATACCATATTAAACCTGAAATAGCTGAATATTTTAGTAAATATAGAAAAACTCATAACCAAGGTGTATTTGATGCTTACACAGCTGAAATGAAAGCTGCAAGAAGTGCTGGATTAATGACTGGTCTTCCAGATGCCTATGGTAGAGGAAGAATTATAGGTGACTATAGAAGAATAGCTTTATATGGTATTGATTTCTTAGTTGAAATGAAAAAACAAGATGCTAAAAACTTAAAAGGTCATACTACAGATGAAATGATAAGATTAAGAGAAGAATTATCTGAGCAAATCAGAGCATTAGCTGATATAAAAGCTATGGCAGCATCTTATGGTGTTGATATTTCTAAACCTGCTGCAAATGCAACTGAAGCAGTTCAATTCTTATACTTCGGATACTTAGCAGCAATAAAAGAAAATAACGGTGCTGCAATGTCACTTGGAAGAGTTACTACTTTCTTAGATATA
This sequence comes from Clostridium sp., assembly GCF_036642255.1. Classification (GTDB taxonomy): domain Bacteria; phylum Bacillota; class Clostridia; order Clostridiales; family Clostridiaceae; genus Clostridium_J. The sequence goes on from NZ_JAVWDJ010000053.1 coordinate 19,415, forward strand.
TTCATAGAAAGAGACCTTCAAAATGGTGTAATCACTGAAGAACAAGCTCAAGAAATTATAGATCAGTTTGTAATCAAATTAAGACTTGCAAGACACTTGAGAACGCCTGAGTATAATGACTTATTTGCTGGGGACCCAAACTGGATCACAGAGTGTTTAGGTGGAGTTAGTATAAATGGAAAGCCACTTGTAACTAAAACTTCTTTTAGATTCTTACACACTTTAATAAACTTAAACCCTGCACCTGAACCAAACATGACAGTTTTATGGTCTGAAAAGTTACCAGAAAACTTTAAAAAATATTGTGCTAAAATGTCTATCTTAACTGATTCAATTCAATATGAAAATGATGATGTAATGAGACCTGTTTATGGTGATGACTATGCTATAGCTTGTTGTGTATCGGCAATGGAACTAGGAAAGAGAATGCAATTCTTCGGAGCAAGAGCTAACCTTGGTAAATCATTACTTTATGCTATTAACGGCGGTATTGATGAAAAAACTTTCAAGAAAGTTTGTGATGTTGTACAACCAATCAATGATGAAGTTCTTGATTACAAAGCAGTTAAAGCTAACTTCTGGAAAGTTCTTGAGTATGTTGCAGACCTATATGCAAACACAATGAACACTATCCACTACATGCATGATAAATATGCTTATGAAGCTGGACAAATGGCTTTACACGATACAAAAATTAAAAGATTCATGGCATTTGGTGCTGCTGGATTATCAGTTGTTGCAGACTCATTAAGTGCTATAAAATATGCAAAAGTTACACCGATTAGAAACGAACAAGGAATAGCAATTGACTTTAAAATCGAAGGCGACTTCCCTAAGTATGGAAATGATGATGACAGAGTTGATGATATTGCTGTTGAAGTTGTTAAGAAGTTTTCTGATGAACTTAAAAAGCATCCACTATACAGAGATGCTGAGCATTCATTATCAATATTAACAATCACATCTAACGTAGTATATGGTAAGAAAACTGGTTCAACTCCAGACGGAAGAAAAGATGGAGAGCCATTTGCACCAGGAGCTAATCCAATGCATGGAAGAGATGAAAATGGAGCATTAGCATCACTTAACTCAGTGGCTAAAATTCCATATAGAAACTACTGTCAAGATGGAGTTTCTAATACATTTACTATAGTTCCAGAGGCACTTGGAAAAGATGAAGACACAAGAATAGATAATTTAGTATCTATAATGGATGGATATTTCGGACAAAGTGCTTTCCACTTAAATGTTAACGTGTTAAATAGAGCAATGCTTTTAGATGCTGTTGAGCATCCAGAAAAATATCCAACATTAACTATAAGAGTATCTGGTTATGCTGTTAACTTTAACAGATTGACTAAATCTCAACAAATGGAAGTTATCAGCAGAACTTTCCACGAAACAATGTAATAGCTAACATTTCATATAAATATAAGTTTTTTAAAAATAGGAATTAAATATCCTAAGTATATGGTTGAAGTACCTGTGATTGATTCCAGGTGCTTCACATATATTAAAAACTTCATTTTATACTAAAGTAAAAATTATATTTTTATTTCAGTATGCAATGAAGCAAGGCTTAAGTATTCCTAACTAATAAGGAGGAATAAATTATGATAAAAGGTAGAATACATTCAATAGAGAGTATGGGCCTCGTAGATGGACCAGGTATTAGAACAGTAGTATTTTTTCAAGGCTGCAAATTAAGATGTGCGTATTGCCATAATCCCGATACATGGAATTTAAATGGTGGCATGGAAGTCACTCCTGAAGAATTAATGAAGAAAATTCTGAGATTTAAACCTTATTTCTCTCGTTCTGGCGGTGGAGTAACCTTTTCAGGTGGAGATCCATTAGTTCAACCTGAGTTTTTATTAGAAATGCTTAAATTATGTAAAGCAAATGGTATTCATACAGCAATTGATACCGCTGGTTATGGTGATGGTAACTATGAAGAAATATTAAAGTATACGGATTTAGTATTATTAGATATTAAGCATGTAAATAGTAATGGCTATGTAGTTTTAACCGGGAGAGATACTAAGGATGTAAATTTATTTCTTGAAGCTCTTAGAAGCTCGAAAACAAGAGTTTGGGTGAGACATGTTGTAGTACCTGGTTATACAGATACAAATGAACACATGGATAAAATCGCTGGAATAATTAATGAAGAAATTCCTAATGTAGATAAAATAGAATTACTTCCCTATCATATTCTTGGAGTAAATAAATACGAACAATTAAACATTAAATACAGGCTTGAAGGTGTTCAGCCAATGGACAAAGAAAGAACTAATGAACTTCAACAATATCTCACCTCTTTAGTTCAATATAATAAAGAAGTTATTTCTAAGATTTCCTAACGAAAGGGCTGCTTAATGCAGCCTTTTTTATTCTGATAACCTTATACACATTTATGACTTTAGAGACTTGATTTTGAAACTATAAAGGATACATCAATATACATGTGTATAACTTTCCATTAATTTCAATTTATATAATACTTTTCCACATTATCCCCAATTTTATCCACATTTTGGGAATTATTTACCAAACTTTGCATATACTAGTAGTTCACGTTAAACTTTTCATTTACATATATACCTATTTATGCGATAATAAGCTTAATATACTTAATATTTCGATAATATATAACATATACTTTTAAGGGGGACTTTTTATGAAAAACAACTCAATCGCCTTCGGAAAATACATTGATGACCATAAGATTCAGATGAATAAGGGAGTAAATGTAGATGAATTTACTATATTCTCTTTCCCTGAAAAAATAATTATAGATGGAGTAGAAAAGCAAGTCTTAGGTGGAGGAAGTGAACGAAGAGCCGTTATCGCTCTTAGAGATGATGATACCTTAGTTGATATATTCTGTTTTCATATAACAAGTACTCCTAATGACGAAAATATCAAAGCTAGATTATATGAGTTATTTAACGAATTAAATTCAACATATAAATATATTAGTTTCTTCGAAGATAAAAATGTAGTTAGCGCTAAGATATGTATACCTTTTAATAACAACTTCGATGCAGAGCTTGTTTTCGAAATGCTAGCAGTGATATTCCAAGCTGTAGAGCAAGAATACCCAAGAATTATGGCCAGAATTAAATAACGTTAAGCTCATACTTCTCGTATGAGCTTTTTTATTTTATTGTGCTAAACGTACTAAATACCCTTAAATAATATTAAATCAATCAAATATTTTATTATCATGTTAATTTAACTCATGCTTCCTTTTGTTTGCTTTTATTTTCATTTATTGGTATATTATAGACTATATTTATTATATGATTATTATTTACAAGGAGGTCTCAAATGTTAAAAAATACCAAATTAATATCAACCTTAATTATAATAAATTTGTTTTTACTTATTGCTTTCTTATTAAGTAAAATGCCTTTTATATTCACTCCATTTCGTACCGTTATAAGTGCCATGTTTATTCCAATAGTATTAGCCATATTCCTCTATTATATGGTTAGACCAGTAAAGAGAAACTTAGAGAAGTTCAAGCTATCAAGTGTTTGGGCAACAGTTATATCCATATTATTGATAATTGTACTATTAATTTATATAGTCACTTATTCTTCTTCAATTTTTGCATCTCAAGGTGAAAGTTTGATCAATACCTTAACAACCTCTGTGCAAAGTTTAAATACTAAATACGGATATATCTTTCCTCAGTTAAACCAATACTTTAATCTTAATGAAGCTATACAAAAGGGAATTAATTTTATTTCAAATTCTTTTGCTGATATAAGTAAAAATGTATTTGTGGTAGCTAGTTCTATAGGTAATTTTTTCGCACAAATAGTTTTAATTCCTATTATAATGTTTTATATTTTAAAGGATGATAGACAAATTTACGATACCTTCTCCTCTATGTTGCCATCAAGAATAAAATCCTTTGTTCTTAAAATACTACACGAAATAGATACTGTTTTAAAGCAATATATTACATCACAAGTAATGGTAGCTTGTGTTATTGGGTCACTGATGTTTATTGGTTATTTAATTATCGGAATGCCTAACGCTCTTGTATTAGCCTTATTCTCACTTATAACAGCTTTTATTCCTTTTTTAGGGGTAATACTTGGTATTCTACCTGCTGTTCTTATTGCTCTTGGTATGGGCTTTGGTATGATAGTAAAAATTCTTATATTAACCGTAATCGTTCAACAACTTGAAGGTAACGTTGTTACTCCTAATATTACTGGGAATCAACTTCATATGCACCCACTTACTACTATACTTGTAATCACCATTAGTGTTTACTTTGGAGGTTTTTTTGCAGCCTTTCTTGCGGTACCTATCTATAACATAGTAAAAATACTTATTAAAAACTTTTATAGTTATTATATTAAAAAGACTGAAAGTTCTATAGAAATAAAGTAATTTAAATAAAGAAAAAAAGATAGTGAAATTCACTATCTTTTTTTCTTTATTTAAATATTGTATTTTTTATTTTTCTTTTCTAATTTGCAATCATTAGCCTGTAGTAATACTTTTCTAAAATAATACGAAGTTCATTTTAAAACTTTCCAAGGCATATCCTATTACCTTTAATCAATCTCATTATATTATATTTAGATCCTCCCTTTAGATGTTCAATATATAATTTACTATAAAGTTAAATCATAAAAATAAATATCTCAAAAGCAAAAAAACTTACAATGTTCTGTAAGATTTCTAATAAATATCTATTATTTTATACATCAATGAGATTCTATTCTTTTGATGACTTTGCTTTGTGGTGCACCCAACAGGAGTTGAACCTGTGGCCTTTGGATTCGAAGTCCAGCGCTCTATCCAGCTGAGCTATGGGTGCATATTGCTTCAAATTTTTCCATAGCCAGTGCTAAGTCTTCATCTTAAGTGTAATGTTATATTTATTTTAAAATTAAATAAATGGAGCGGGTGAAGGGAATCGAACCCTCGTAACTAGCTTGGAAGGCTAGCACTCT
>NZ_JAVWDJ010000054.1:0-22695 GCF_036642255.1 Clostridium sp.
ATTCTGAAAGGCACCTACCTCTGGAACTCTGGTATGTTTGTTTGGAGAGCAGATGGTCTCCTTATGAAATTGCGACCCAAAAGTGTCGTTGGTATTACTAGGTTTAATCATACTTATCACCTCTTAAGAGTAGTACTATTATTATGTGTAGCTTAATAAAACACATACAGAGTAAACTATAAGTTAGTAGCAAATATAGTTTTAATATCTTGTGGTAAAATATAGCTATGGTGTGATTGGAAATTATAATGAATTATGTCGCAATGGGGAGATATGGCGACTAAAACTGAAGTGAATGAAGTAACAACAATTTTAATTTCTACCGGAACTGCTGATGCAATAACATTAGTAAATGGTAAAAGGTACAGTTTCAAGGCAACTACAAACAGTACTGCAGCAGTAACTATAAATGGTAAAGCATTCAAGAAGTTTGATGGAGCAGTTATTGGTAATGGTGGAGACGGAGGTGCTTAGGTCAGTACGGTCAAGGTGGCGGAGCTGGTACAAAGACATCACTTGCTGGCACTGGAGGTACTGGCTTTGTTGTTATTATGGAAGTAACTATAATCAGGGGAAGTGATGTAAATGCATATGTATAATGAAGCAGTGAAATATGCTATTAGGAAAGACAATTTAATAATAGATATAGTGGATGAATATATAGAAGGTGCTATAAAAGTACCTTCTATTGTTCAAATAGGATGGACTTACAATGAAGATTTAAAATTATTTGAAACACCAATTCCGCCACTTGGATTTGCTTATGATTGGCAAGGTAATAATTTTATACCATTAACAGAAGAAGTAAAAAATGAACAAAATGAGTACTCAGAAAAACAAGATTTATTTCAAAGAATGAGTGCTGAAAAGTTCGTTAAAGAAAGTGAAGATTTATTAATTCAAGAAATGATAGATAGGGGAATATTATAATAAGTGTATTGATAGAAGCATTAAATAGAAAATATAAAGCTGGTAAATTAGCAATTGAAAAATTAGATGAAATGTTGGCTAATAATCAGATAACTCAAGAAGAGTATAACTATATTGTGAGTTAATTAGATTTAATAAATTTTATTGCTTTGATACCTTTAAATGGAAGTAAGATTTGACTTAACTTATAGATAGTGGTAGTATGTCTCTGAAAACTCAATAATAATTAGGGAGGACTATGTAATGAAAGCTAAAAAGTTATATATTGGGATATTAATGGCAGCTATTATTTTTATAACAGGTTGTGCTGCAAAGAACAATGGTGCCACTGATAGTAATGCTGAAGGTAATGCATCACAAAGTGTAGAACTGGAAACGGCTGAGATAAAAGATCTTACTGAACTTATGCAAAAAATACAAAGTGAAGATGGAGTTCAGGGGATTAATGCATCTAAAGATAATGATGTTGTAACTGCAAATATTACATTGAAAAGTGATGCTGATAGCAGTAAAGCAAAGGCATTAGCAGATAAATATGCAAAGCAAATTAAAAAAATCTATGATGCTAAAAAAGCTAATGTAAATGTAATTCAAAATGAAAAAAATATTGCTAATGTTATAGTTGAATAATGTTAAATGGATAGACTCCTCATCTGAGGAGTTTTTGTTTTAGTACGATGTGCATCACATCTATATGAGTTAAAAAAGAAACCGGAATATTTTGGTTTTACAGACAAAACAATTGATGATCAAGGCATAACATTGAAATTTAAGTTAATTGAAAAAAATAGTAATAACGGATCACGAAAAAAAGAGAAATGGAATTTATTAAGGAAAGAAAACCATTAAGCCAAAGTGGGATTAGAGATCGCCAGAAAAATGTAGAAGATAAAATCGAAGCACTTATGCAATTTTTGAATGACAATTATAAAAATAATGAAAAGCTATAGTATAAAATAAGTGCTCTGCAAAGATAAATTCCAATTTATCATTGAGTTAATTCCTAATCTTATTATCAAACGACGTAAGTTAAAATTACGTCGCTTTTGATTTATATTCTGAACTTCTAATAAACTAATCCCTTATTGCTAAAACTATATTGCAAAAGGAGTGATTTTATGAAAAAAATAATTGCTCTAATGTTAGTTGTATTTATTGTTTTAGCAATTCCAGTAGTAATGTATTTACAAAATGTAAATAAAGACTATAATTGTTTTCAAACTAGAACTGAAAAAACAACAAAAGAAGTAAGTGAAGTATTTAATAGTAGTCAAAATACTAAAGAAGAAGAAAAAAGAGTTAAACTATATATAGCTGTCATGAGAGATGCATTCAAAATAAAGAATGGTGGAAATAGATTTATAGCGATAAAAAAAGATGCACTTGTAGGTCTTGATGAAAAATCAAAGGAAAAAGTACTAGAAGGGTTTAAAGATTTATCACCAAATCTATATTGGTTTGAAGACATTAAGGACAATGAAGCTGTAATTGAAGCAACCTCTTGGTATGGTAATTTAGGGGCAGTTATCCCAACGTACAAAGCGATATACAAAAATGGACAATGGGAATTAAAAAATATAAGTACAGGTGTAGCATAAAGACTCAATAGAAATTGGCAAGAAACTATAAGAAAAATGGTTTTGTGGCTGTCGGAAATTTTTTAAAAACTGACTAAAGAGCAAACTTATTTAAGATGTCAAAATTATATTACATATTCCCTATGTTCAACAATATAGGAGTAGAAACATTATAGGTTTTCTACTCCTTTTAGTTTTACTAAAATTCTGCCAGTGTCTCCATCAGCATATACTCTATAGATCACAGAGGATAATAATTTCCTTTTTTCGGACACTGAGGATAGGCATGATATATTTGATAAATTTCTAAAATTTTTCATTATTTTTTCTATGTTATTTAAGGTGCCTACCTGTGACATACTTTGAACTTTAATATCATTAATTTTCTGCTCCATGATTTTATTTTCATTCTTTAATTCGCTAATTTTATTTAGTAACATAGTAGCCGTTTCTGTATCTGTTGTTAAACCTATGTTGTTTAACAGATTGTCTATCATTTGTTTATTTTGATTAATTGAGGAGGTAATCTTCCTTACTCCTGTGTTCTCATCAGATTTTTCTAAATCATCTTTATAGGTTTTTAATTCCTTTATAAGAGTACTTTTATCAAGACTTAATTCTTTGAGCTTTTCAAGGATAATTTCATCTAAATCCACACCATTAACATTACGATTAGTGCATCTAGTTTTACCTGAATTATGTTTCAATGTGCACATGTAATAATATTTTTTAATCCCTTTATTAGTATATTGTTTACCATAGGCAACTCTCATGGGGCTGCCACAATTACTACACCTAATCATTCCACTAAGCAAAGCCTCATGACTCGAACCTAGTGCTGGGGCTTTACTTTTATTATCGTTTATTATTTTCTGAATATCTAACCATTTTGAAGAGGAGATTATACCCTCATGGAAAGATACTGAAGCTATCCATTCAGAGGTGTTTTTTATTCGATTTGAACCATTTTTACCTTTACGCTTCTTGTACGTTAATATGCCATGTATACCATCAACTTTCCCAGTTACCTTTAGACCATTTGATTTTAGATGACTTATAACCTTACTGTCAGCTCTAACATACACAGGGTTTGTAAGAACTGCACTTATGGAATTTGCTGACCAATCTTTGTTATTTTTGGTTCTAATATTGTTACTTAACATGTATTTTTCAACTTTACCGATACTCTTTAATTCTAAATACTTATCAAATATAAGATTAACTAGTTCTATTTCCTCTTGAATAGGTACTAGAATACAAAAGGTTCTACCTTTACCATCAGAATCTTTTAGTTGTAATCTTTGTTTTTTATAGCCAGTGGGGGTGGTTCCACCTAGCCATTTTCCTGCTTCTGCTAAGGCATACATATTGTCTCTTACTCTTGAAGAAATAGTTTCTCTTTCCAATTGAGCAAATACACTGGCAATATACATCATTGCCCGTCCCATAGCTGAAGAGGTATCAAATTGCTCATTAACTGAAATAAAAGATATTCCTAGATTTTCAAGATCATTAGCTAGAGTGGAGAAGTCTGCAACATTTCTACTGATTCTATCTAGTTTATAGCATATAAGTAAGTTAAACTTTTTATCTCTAGCATCTTCTAACATTTTTATAAACCCTGGTCTATCTATGTTCTTTCCAGAGAACCCTTCATCCTTATAGACGAAAATTTCTTCTACAGACATGTGGGATAAATAATTCTTACAGAGTTTTATTTGATTCTCGATAGAGTCTCCTTTTTCAGTAAGCTTGGATTTTCTTGCATAGATAGCTGCATTCATAGAAACCCCTCTCTTTATCATTGAAACTCTTCAGTAATTTTAGTTATAACTTGCTCAATAATAGGTTTATTTTTGGGAAGATGATTTTTTAATATTGAAAAATAGGTTTTAGTTAATTCTTCTTCCAAAACTTTTGTATCTTTTGGACTTTCTATTTCAATCTGGAGTGATACTTTTGTATATTGGTTTGGCATAAATCCCCCAAGATAATTGATTTCATTTATATATATTCATCTTGGAAGGTAATAATTAGTTATTTTATAATTATCTCAATATTGTAGCTCTCGTTATCCTTATTAACGTATATACATTCTATAAAATATCCTTGATAATGTTTTATAATAAAGTATGTTTTCACAGGAGGGACTTATTACTAAAGAAAATTAGATGCATAATAAATCTGGTTAAAAACAAATGTTATTAAAATTTGCAATAGTTATTAAGTAAAAAGTCTTTATGACATATTAAATACAGTGATGAGAACTATTTTAGAGTTAAGCATTTGTATACTATATTTTTTCAGCAAACAAAAATATGTACTTTGAAAAGTATTTAATTCCTAGTTTGTTACAACTGTTTCTTCTTAGATTAAGTATGTAGCTATCATTAAAGAATTTGAATTTCAATATAAATAAACCATACCTATATTGAAACATAGATATGGTTTGGTAAAATTTTATATACCTTGCTAATACATAAAAGGTCAGATAATTTAATTAATGTTAAGTTTTTTCAGGTAAAGTTATATTAACTGATAAAGATGAGGGATGAGTATTATTTAATGCTAAATAATGCTTTGACTTTTCAATGTATTCCTCTGCATCTAAAATATGAGCAAAAATTTTATACATAGTTCCTAAGTCTAAATAGCGGTTATTTTTTATTAGGAAGTTTTCACACTTCAAAAAATATTTATGAGATTTAATATAATTAAGTTCAGTATATTCTGCATAACCACAAATAAAATAATAATTCATTAAGTTCTTTTTTTTAAGAAATTTAGGCTCTATATTTGTATAATTATTGATAATATAATCAATATTTTCACTATTGTAGTTTATTATTAATCCTTGTAGCTTATAAGACTCATGGAGTTCTTTACAATAGTTTTCATTTTTAATTAAATCATTTACTAAAAGAATACCTTCTTCAAATTTTGATAAATAACGTAAACAGTTAAGATAATTCATATAACATTCACCCTCATGATAAGTGTCATTAGTTACGTTAAATAAAAATATAGCTTTCTTAATATAATCGAGGGCGGTTTTGTAATCGCCAATGTGAAAATAAGAAATGTTTAAGTTTAAATAAATACCAGCTACAATTTTATTATAATAAAAATTACTATTTTTAGATAAAAACTTTTCTAACTCCTCTTTTACAGAACAATATTTCCCTAAAATGCAATAGATACTACTAATATTATTATTTATAATGAAGTATATTTCTTTGTCAGTATAATTATAGCTATATATATGATTACTTGCTGCAAATAAATATTTAAGTGCCTTTTCATAATTTTTATTCTTTAGTACTATTTTAGCTAAAGTGTTCAGAGCAACCGCAATTTCTGCACAATAAGATCTCTTGATATTTAAATTTTCGCTTTTATATAAGCAAATAAACTTTTTTAATAATTTAGCGGATTGATGAAATAAATCTATCATAAAGTAGGACATTCCAATATAATATAAATCTATCAATGTGTAATTATATTTCTGGGTTTCGTAATTAGTTGCAATATCTGCGTATTTCTCACTATTATAAAGCATACTAATATGATTTGAAGGATAATATAACTCATTAGAAAGGTCGGAAAGAAAAAAGTATGTGATTGGGACCTCTAATTTCTGTGATAAATATTCTAATTGCTCAATCGAAGGTGAAACTTTATTACTTTCGATTTTGCTTAAGGTAGGACGTGATAGAACTTTACTCGAAAGCTCATGCTGGGTAAGGTTTTTTTCTTGTCGTAAACTCCTAATCTTTTCACCTAAAAATAAAGACATCATTACCTCCTGTTCTAAAATAGAACAAATCTTAGAATGTTATAAATTGTTATAGGTTTATTAAGTGATAAATAACAATAATAAGTTTATTCATTAATCTTACCATATATAGTGAATAGTGAGCAATTCACTAATTTGACCTAATTGAATAGCCTAGGCTATTATAGTAGTACTTAAGAAGCTTAAGAGAGATATGTATTTTATAAGACTTTTAAGTTTAGAACAAAAGTATAAAATGTGTATTGATTATTTAGATTTTATTAGGGGGATGGGTATATATGAAAAAGTTATGTATTGTTTTATTAACTGCGGTGAATTTGTATTTTGTTTCAAATAATGCTACAAATATTAATTTGGAGATAAGTAGTAGGCATAATATCGCAATAGTGTCAAACGATGTAGTTCCATTAGGGGAAAAGGATCCTATAATTTTTTCTATAGAAGTCTCTTAGAAAAATAGTATTGTAACGTTAATGTACAAGCTTTGAAATATGACAGTATCATAGAAAATATGCAAACTATTAAAAAACTACTTAAGAAGTTTGTATGGATATTATTTGCCTTCAGTTTTAGTTTTTAATAAGCATATAATCGGAACGGGACCATTGAAGATGCAATTTAATATGAAATTGTAAAGGTGATTTTGTTAAGATAATGCTTAAAATTTCAACTAAAGAGTTTTGTAACAACATATCAATGATTAGTCATATTAAAGTAAGAGTTTTTAAGGAGGAAGCATACCACACATGGGCACAATTTTTGCATTAGCTCCATTTATTACAATGATTCATATACAAAGTTAGCTTATTTCAATAATATCAAAATTTTCATCATTGTATTTAGAGGGTTATTTAAAATAGAGGAGTTATGTAATCTTATAAAAAATATTATCAAAATAATCTATGGGGGGATTTTTAATGATTAAAAAAGGTCTAATCAAAAAGTTAATGTTTTCTTCGGTTCTTGCATTGCTCTGTTTAACACCTGTTAAAGCATTTGCAGATGATTTTAGTTCAAATGGGTATATCGATAACTCAATCGATATAACTACTTTTGAAAATGAAGCTACTACGGCGGATAAGGAGTATGTGAAGTTAAGAAATTCACTAGTATCAAAATATGGTTATAAGAAAGCCTATGTAATGCTTGGTTCTGTACCAGTTGAAAAAAAAGTTATACCGATAGATAGCAATAGTAATTCAGTAAATTCTACATCATCCTATTTGCCGATGGCAGTTGATCCAGTCATTGATAGTAGGGTGAGTGTGCCTGGTCAAGTTACTGGTAAAGGTAATTTAGTAATTACTATTTATAAAAATCTTACTAGTAATTATATGGACATATGGTATGAAATGAATTATACAACTGATACTTCTGGCGTGGGAGCAAAAACAAAAGGTGATGTCATGGCTAGTAGCTTTGCTACTTCTAATGTTTATAAGGTATCTACAAGCTACTCAGGTGTCATAGAAGATTATGTTCCTTATTCATGTGGAGGCACAGGAACAATTAAAGGTGGCAGTAACTATGCTCGTATGGTATTTATGGTTAAACCTCGATATTCAGGTGTTAATGTGAGTAATATATATGAAGAAACAAATTTAGTGTATGGTAAGAGAACTACTAATTTGGGGGATAATTTTTCTTTTTCGGTACAAGCTGGATATATAGGAATTAGTATTACAGGATCTGGAATGGAAAAATATTCGGCAGATTTAACATTTTAAAAGGAGGTTTATTAATTATGAATAATAAAAATATGTTTTTTAAAAAGTTGCTGATGCTCGTATTTTGTTTAACTTTATGTGTAATACCAACGAAAGTGTTTGCAAGTGATTTTGGTTTATCTAATGTAGAAAATATATCAGATGACTCACTTATTTTTGAACAAAATGCAACTGAGAAAGATAAAGAATATGTAAAGCTGAAAAATAAGCTTATTGATAAATATGGACCTAAAAAAGCATATGCTGTTCTTGGATTTATAGCTGTGGAAGAAAAAACTATACCTTTAACAGATGAAAACTACAATAATTTAGAAACTGTAAGTCCATTAGCTTATGATGATAATATCCTGACATTTGCTGCTACACCAAAGTCAGTGACCAAGGGAACTATGACAGTAACTATGTATAAAAATCTTACACAGAATTACATGGATATTTGGGGTGAAATGACTTACTCATCAGGCAATTCAGCTGGGCTCTTAGGTCTATTTGGAGGTAAATATGGTGACTCCATGGGTTTAAGCTATGATTATACTCAAGTTTCAAAAATAGGGACATCCCTTTCTGGTGCTATAACTAATCATGTTTCTGCATTAGGGGGAGGGTCTGGTTCAATTGCCTATGGCTCTACCTATGCTAGAATCGTATACACTGTTAAGCCTAATACAAGCGGCACAAATATAGCTAATTGTCATGGAAATACAATTATGTTATATGCTAGGAGGACATCTAAAGTTGCCGATAACATCGAAATATCAATTGGTAATGGAGTTATAAGTGTTACTTACGGTGATCACTATTCTCCCAATTATCTAGAATATCCAGGTTGGTAATTGATTGGAGGGGTTTCCTATGGATTCAGTCATTTTATCAATATTGCTCTATATATTAATCATTCCCTTAATTTCTAGTTCGGTATTTTTTTTCTTATTTAGTCGCTTATCTAAAGAAAAAAAATATAATGAAAAAATTACTTTTATAGGAATTTGTATATGTTTTTTTTCTCTTAGTTTATTATTGATAGAAAAAGATTTAAGTCTTAATATACTTCAATCGAATATTAAAAATATCTTGGTTATGTTAAGTTTAATACTTGTTTATCTTTTAGTTATAATTATTTATGTTAAAATATTTAATAAGCAATATTTAAGAACTCTAAAAAAAACAATAACATTGCCACTTATATCCATATCAATATATGCAGGGCTTGTGTTTTCATATTCACCTGTTGAGATAGGGTTAATGCGAGGTATAATGCTATCACTTTTAATTTTGTTGGTTTTTTATGTATATAAGATATATAATACTATTTCAGCAATTAAGGATGAAAAGAATAAAGTTTAAGTGATTTTAAAGTTAATAAACAAATAGTTTAGAGATTAGGAAGTTTGGACTTAATAAATAGGAGAGATGGGTTGTTTTAATGATAGATTGTAAAATAGAGTATCATTAAAACAACTCACTTTTTATTACAAATAGTATATTAGTGATGAAGAAGAAAAAATTACTTCTTTAGGTATCATCATGCAAATATGAAAAGGTAAAGCAGGTAACTACATAATAAAATTATCTAATTTTATTAGAAAGAATTCAGTGCATAGTGAATTTAAAGTATTATACAAAGGAAGAGCAACTAAAAAGCTAGTGGATTTAATTGGGGATTCCATGAAACCGTTAATACTCATAAAGTTAAATTATGAAATCAAAAAGTAGGCAATAGCATGGTTATGGCATACCATAACCATGCTATTGCCTACCATATTTGAGAGTCAAAAAACTCTCAAGCTTATGCTTTTTATGAGCTTTTATTAGGAGAATCTATGAAGAAGTATTATTTTTAAATTTATTAATCATAATAAATTGTTTTCTTGAAGGAAAAGAGATTTCATTTTCAAATTTTCCAATTGAAATAGGACTTAATGATGAAAGTTTAGCTAAATATTTTTGAGTTAGGTTTAAGTTGCTTCTTAGCTCCTTAATAGAATTACCGTAGTTAGATAACACTTCTTTATAGTAATTATGATATAAGAGTTCTATAGAGATAGTATACACCTTAGAAATTAAGTCAAGTTTATTTGGATTAAGAAACTCCTCATCGAAATCCTTGTCAGTTAAGTCAGAAACAACACTTCTAATCCTAGAGAAGATTTTATTGTCACTAATAGAAATTCTAGAGAGCTTGGAGTAAAATTGTTTTAATAAGTTCATAAATAACTTTTTCTCAAAGTAGTAAATTCAATGGTAAAGTGGGTAGCAATTTTATCAGGAGAGCAGATGTATTCTTAAAAGAAATGAAAAGATATTTACCAAAGATGCATACATCTATTAATGAGATTTATATGCATATTGGTGAGGAAGCTGAAAATGAAGTTATTAAGGAACAATATGAGATAATTGATGGCATATCCGTTGATTTCGGAATTATGCAGAAAACCCGAAAAGCCTATGTGATAAAATGCCAATTTACATGGGATGATATTGGAACCTTTGCCGCACTATCGAGATTTTTATCAAATCACAGGGGAAATAGTATTTCTGGAAATGCTTTCTTAGAAGCTAGTGAAAACTGTTCTGTTTTTGGTGATAAAAATCTTGTTATTGGATTTGGAGTAAAGGACTTAGTTATTGTTGATGCTGGGGATGTTATTCTTGTTATGGATAAATCGAAAGATCAAGAGATTAAACACCTGTTAAATGGACTTAAGGCAGAGAAGAAATTTGAGGAGTTTTTGTAAAGATGAAGGAGCTATACTAAAGGTATGGCTCTTTTATTTTTTATTTCGAGAGGTATTTCCAGTAATTGTACTTATTATTCATATATATTTGAGTGAGAATAAATTTTCAATTCAAATTCAAAATTTGCCATTAAGTAATGGGTGAAAGGTAACGAATACAAATATATATAAGTATGCATATTTGTTATTTTAGGGATTTTTCAAATAATACAAATTAAACAGCACATTAAGAGTAGAAAACTAGGGATATTTATAAGAAACTAAAGGGGGAATTTACATGAAGAGTAAAATATTAACGCTGATTATAGCTGCGGCACTGGCAATGGCGCCAACTAATGCTTTCGCTGATACAGGGGAAGTTGAAGCAGGAATCACACCTGATAGCATTTTCTATTTTGTTGATAAAGTTACAGAGGACATAGAATTAGCTATTAATACTGATCCAGTTAAGGAAATAGAAGTTTTAGCTGAGATATCCGAAGAAAGATTAGCTGAAGCAGATGTTATGGTAGAAGAAGAAAAAGTGGAACTTGCAGATGAAGTTATTGCAGAAAGTGAAGAAGTTCAAGAAGAAATAGATGTAATAATAGAAGAAGAAACTGAAAACATAGAGGACATGCCTGTTGAGGAAAAAGAAAGATTCGAAGAAGCTATAAAAAATATGGAAGCTTATACTGAAAGAGTTATTGCAAAGTTAAATGCACTTTCAGAAAAGTTACCTGAGGGATCTAAAGTAGTTATTGAAAGAGTTATAGAAAGTCAAGTTAGAAAGAAAGAAGCTTTAGTAAGCTTTATGGAAGCAAAGCAAACTTACAGTGTGGCAAAAGAGGAGCTTAATTCATATAAAGAACAATTAGAGCAAGCTAAATTAGAAGGTAATGAAGCATTAGTCCTAGAACTTCAAGGGAAAATAGATGAATTGACCCCAGCAGTGGAAGAAGCTAAGGCTAATATAAAATTAGTTAAAGAAGAAGCTAAGGAAATAGATAAGGCAATTAAGGAAGATGTTAAGGTTATTAAGAATGCAGCTGAAAAAACTCTAAAAAAAGAAGAACTTAAAGATGAAATAGAAGGTGAAATCCCTGCAGAAGTGCAAAGAATTAAGGCTGAGGAAGTTAAAAAAGCAGAAGAAGTAAAGGCTGAGAAAACTAAAAAGGCAGAAGAGGAAAAAGTTGAAGCAGCTAAAAAGGTAGAAGAAGTAAAAACTGAGGCTCCTAAGAAAGTAGAAGAAAGTGTCCAAGCCGAGCAAAAAGAAAAAGCAGTAGAGAAGGCTCCTGAGGCTAAAGAGAAAAAGGAAGACGCTAAGAAAAAGGTAGAAGTAAAAAAAGAGAGTAGTGAAAGTAAAGAAAAGTCTAAAAACTAATAAAACTTTCAGTATTTACTTAAAAATTTTATCCTAGATAGATAAGAAAATTAAGTTAAAATAAGGATTTTAAGTAATTTATGTAAAAAAGAGAGAGTCATACTAAAGGTATGGCTCTTTTGTTACGAAAAGAATATTGTATATGGTAATATTATCTACATGTGTAAATTATAAGTATGTATGGTAATAATGGTCAAATGTGAATTAATGCAATTAAGTGTTAATTGTGTGATTCTAAATATGAAGTAAATTTAACAAATTAAATATTTAACAATATAGGAAAATAATGTATAATTATAGTGTATTAGTTACAAAAAAATTAACTCATTAATAATTGGGCTTTTATATATGTCCATTATTCAAGTTTATGAAGCTTTATTTTTGTAACATAATAATATATAAATGGGGAGGAACCAAAAAATGAAAGCAATTAAAAAAATAGTTGCCTTAGGAATTGGAGCATTAATGTCTGTTGCAGTTCTTACAGGATGCTCAACGGATGACATGGCGCTTTATAGAGCACTTAACAAATCTCAGGACATTACTACAGCTACAACTAAGACAGAAATGAGTTTAAATCTGTCAGCTGAAAATTTATCAGCTCAAGAAGCAGAAATGGTTCAAGGAATTATGCCAATGCTTAATAACTCAAAGCTTACTGTGACTTCTAAGATGGAACAAAATAAGGAAAAGACAATAGCTAAAGTTGAAAGCAACATTGAAGTTAAATCTCCAGATATGTCTATTAACATGGGGGTATGGGTGGATACTGATTTAACAAAAAGCCAGCCAGAATTTAGGGAGATAGTTAAACTTCCTACAATGTTTACTTCACAAGTACCAGAACTTGCAGGGAAAGAATATATGGTAATTGACTTTGAAGATATGGCTAATATTCCAGGAGCACAACAGCCAAACTTTGAGCAAATCATGGAGTTTAGCAAGGACTTCCAAGGTAAATTAGTGGATTTCATAGATAAATATGCTGCTCAATTTAAACCAAGCAAAGACATAGTTAAAAGAGTTGGATCAGAAACTATTGTACAAAACGGAGTATCACAATCTGCAGAAATATATGAAATTAAATTTGATGATGCTACTTTTAAGGAATTATTAAGATACACTGCTAATAACTTTGCACAAAATGAAGATGCAATAGCATTTATTAAAGAGTACATGTTATCAAGTCTTTCTGTGTCAGGATTACCACAAGAAGAATTAGCAGCTGCTAAAGCTGAAATGGAAAAGGTTTTTGCTGATTATGAAAGCAATTTACCACAATTCTTAGAGGAAATGAATGCAGCATTTGATGAACTTGATGGAATAAAGATTTTAGGACAAAAAGGTATCACTATTAGATTTGCTGTGAATGCTGATGGATATGTTATAAATGAAAAAGGTAACATGGAGTTTGTACTTGATTTAGGACAAATGAATAAAGATGCTGCAGCTAATGGACAAGAGCCAGTAACTGGAGTTTACACAATAGGTTTAGAGTTCAATTCAGATATTACTAATATAAACAAACCTGTTACAATTACTTTCCCAGTATTAACTGCTAGTAATTCAGTTAGTTTCAGTGATTTAATGGAAAGCACAATTCCTAATCCTAAACCTGAAATACCTGTAGTAAAAACAGGTTGGGTTTTAGAAAATGGAAATTGGAAGTACAATGATTCAAACGGAGTTAGCAAAAAAGGCTGGCTTCAAGATGGAGGCAAGTGGTACTACCTAAACAAAGATGGCGTTATGTCAACTGGATGGGTTAAAGAAAGAGGCAATTGGTTCTATTTAAATAATGATGGAACAATGGCTGAAGGATGGGTTAAGCAAGGCGGAACATGGTATTTCATGGGATCAGATGGAACTATGAAAACTGGATGGGTACAAATAGGAAGCAAATGGTACTATTTAAATACTGATGGTTCTATGGCTCATAATACTAAAATAGGTTCACATAAACTAGGCGCTGATGGTGCTTGGGTTAAGTAATACCTAGTGATTTAAAAATAAAACAAATTTAAGGGAGTGGAATTCTCGAAAGAGAAGTCTACTCCTTTTGTTTTAATGTTTCACTTTTACTATAATTTACAACTAGTAGAGCAGTAAAAGGGGAGTTTGAAGCCATCAAAATGCTGTTAAATTTCCTAAAGTGATTATTGTGTGGGCAGGAAAATATCTTTACATATAATCCTGATTTTAAAGGAAATAAAAAAATAAGAAAAGTTTTTTGAAAGTTAAAGGAATTTGGAGTTTAATGTAGAAATACAACTATTATATTGGAATATTTTGCTTTTAATTTACTTTTTCAGAGGTTAAGTTACAGTAATTTACAAATGGCAAGTGGTTAGAAGCTTAATACAAATATATTGGTAGTTAATGATTAAAATTTAAGAGAGAAATTTTAAATATATGTGGATGAAAGTAATGTTTAATGCGTATAAAAGGTGTTGGGAAAGGGGAAGTGTTTCATGAAGAAAAGATTTAAAGTTTTAAATTTGTTGTTGGCCATTATATTCCTTTTTAGTATCTATCCTACAGTTAAGGTTTTTGCTGCAGAAGAGGATGGCAAAGAGTTACTTAAAGTTATTAAGGAGTATAAGGATTATAACATAGTAGTTAAGGAAGGACTTCTTCTTGATAAGGGAGAAAAAGCATCCTTAGGGGAATTTTTAAATGAAAATAAGGAAAATTTACATAATGTTAAATGGAAAACCTCTAAAAGTGGAATATTAACTTTAACGCAGCAGGGCGATATTACAGGGGTGTCCCATGGTACCACCATAGTGTCTGCAGAAATTGATAAGAATGTGTTTTTATTTGAAGTATTTGTAAATGATGCTGATAAAATGAAAGCTGCAAGAAGGATTACTGATTTAAACTCTACAGAAAAAATTTCTGTTACTACATTATCTTCTAATTCCTATAAAGTTTTTATTGATCCAGGTCATGGAGGGGCAGATCCAGGTGCCATAAGCACGGATAGAACCCTAAGAGAATCTGATGTTAATCTTAGAATGGCAAAGGTTCTAGAAGAAAAATTAAAGAGTCAGGGTATTCAAGTTAAGATGAGTAGATATGATGATACTTATGTGTCATTAGAAGGAAGAGCGGATATGGCAAACAAATGGGGAGCAACTTTATTTGTTTCCATCCATCAAAATTCTTTTTCTTCTGATACTGCAAATGGTATAGAAACCTTATATTATAAGGATAATATTGGAGCAAGTTTTAATTTAGCAACAAAGGTTCAAAATAAAATGATACAAGCTACAGGGCTTAGGGACAGAGGAACTAAATCACCATCTATTTATGTTTTAAAGGCAACTAACATGCCAGCAATTTTAACTGAATCAGGATTTATAACCAACCCAGTAGAGTTTGAAAAAATGAAAACTGATGAATATATAAATACTATTGCACTATCTATTTACGCTGGAATAGATGAATATTTGAAATCTGCACCAGTTAATAACGGACCTGTTGATGGAAATACTGGCAATAATGATAATATAAATATGTATTTTACTAAGAATCTTGAAGGTGGAGTGCAAGGAACAAATACTAGAAGATTTAACTCTCCAATGATTAAGGATAGTTATAGAAATGGTTCCTTTAAAGCTACAGTAGAAGTGAAAAAACAAGATGGAAGCATTGAGAAAATTGATAGAATTGTAAAGATAAGAAAAAACTAAGTTTATAAATTATGAATCATGGTGCATTTATATAATAATTATGTAAATGTACCTATTTTTTACAATTTATGAAGGAATAGTGGTATAATTAGCTATTATAATTGAAAGAAGGGGATGGTGTTATGGCGATTTTTTCTTTTAAAGAATTAGATGGTGAGAAAAGGTTACAGGTTTATGACTTTATAAAGGAAGCAAATGAATTATTTGATAAGTCATTTGTAGACATGGAGAAATTTTATTTAAGCGAAGTATTTAATAATGGAGATACTTTAATTGTATCCTTTTATGATAACAAAATCCTCGGAACTATAGGGGTTATAATAAAGGAAGTGCCAATTAAAGGAGAAGCTTTTATCACTGAAATTTTTATGAATAAGGATTTCTTAGATTATTCTTTGAAGGCCTATGGGGAGCACATTGTTAATGAACTTTTGCATAGAGCTATTAATATCTGTGAGGAACATGGTGCCAATAAGATTAGTTTAGGGATAAAAAATAAATTAAGCTTTTTAGAAGGTTATATATTAGATAATGATTTCTTTAAAACTCATGAAGCTATTATAATGAAATATACTAAAAAGGAAAAACCACAGGTTGATATGCAGCAGAGTTCATTAGAAGCTAAAGGTGAGGAAGAAATTATATCCAATGCAGTAAATACTAATATGGAAACAAAGCCTCGTAGAGATGAGGATGCTAATATAGACCTATTACCTCTTAGTGAGGAAACCCTCGAAGAATTTATGGCAATCCACAATGATGGATTCAAGGAAACTCCAAATGCTGCAACTTTGAGCATAAATGAAACAAGGGAATTATTTCATGGATATATGGGTAATGAAGACTTTATTGGAATTGTTAAATGGGAGAAGCAAAGCATAGGGGTATACATGCTTGCAATAGCTGATAATGTGGGTTGGATTGATAATATTGCTATATTAGAAGAGTTTAGAAGCAAGAACTTTGGAAAGCTTTTATTAAATAAGAGTATTGATTTGTTGAAGCATAAAGATGTTGAGAGCATAAAACTCCTAGTTATGAGCTCAAATACTTTGGCTTATAAGTTTTATAAGAAGTATGGTTTTGAAGAGGAGCAAGTTTATTCTACCTGGTATGAAAAAAACTAGCTAAAAAATATCCATAGAAGTGTTTAAAGGGATAAAAATACAAAGATATTCCTTAGTACAAAGGAAAAAGTGACTTTCGTTATGAATGATTTAGAAAAGGCAGGGATTAAGATGAAGGTTTTATATTATGATACATTTTCGGGAATTAGTGGAGATATGCATCTTGGGGCTATGGTTGACTTAGGTGTAGATCCAGTTTGTTTAATAGAAGAGCTTAAGAAATTAGGTCTTAGTGAGGAATATGAGATAAAGGTAAAAAGTGATGCAAGAAAAGGTATCACAGGAACTAAGGTGGATGTAATTTTGCTAAATCAGCAGGAGCATACTCATCATCAGGGAGAGCATCGGCACCACAGTCATGAAGAGCATCAAAATGGGCACAGGGAACATATCCATGAGGAGCATCAACGGGCTGAAAGGGAACATATCCATGAAGCTAAGAATAATCACGGTGCAGAGTTTTGGCAGGTTCGTGAGGAACGCCATGAACACAGTGGCGAAAAATACAATCAAGATGAGCATATAAGTGATGATGGAGGCCATGATCATCACCATGAATGGAATCACAACCATGAAAAAGGAGATATTCATACTCATAAGTGTAATGATGGTGAGGAAGAATTGCATAATCAGCCTCATAATCATTATGATGAAGAATCCCATACCCATGCATATAACCACAACTGTGGAGAAGGTGATATTCATGCACAGAACCATCACCATGAGCATCACAATGGAAATGTTGATGAAAGAAGTCATATCCATGATCATTCATATGAGCATGAACATTCTCATAATCATAATCATGAACATGAACAAGTTCATGGACACGAGCATACACATGGGGATGAAGATATTCACAGACATGAAGAAGTTCACGGAGAAGGACATTCTCATGAACATGGCCACTCCCATCATCATGATCACAGGAATTTGCGTGTTATCGAAAATCTTATTAATAAGAGTAAGTTAAGTGATAATGTGAAAAACCTTAGTATAGAAATTTTCAAACAAGTAGCAGAGGCTGAAGCTAAGGTTCATGGAAAGTCTCTTTATGAAGTTCATTTCCATGAGGTGGGAGCTACAGATTCTATTGTTGACATTGTGGGAGCTGCAATTTGTCTTGATTACTTAAAGGTGGATAGAGTTTTAGCTTCTCCAGTAGAAGTGGGTGGTGGCTTTGTTAAGTGTGCTCATGGACGTATGCCAGTGCCAGCCCCAGCTACTTCTGAAATTTTAAAAGGGGTTCCAATTACTACTGGAGCAGTACCTTTTGAAACCACAACCCCTACAGGAGCTGCAATTTTAAAGGTAGCAGTACATAAGTTTACTAAGGATATAGATTTTATCATAGATAAAGTAGCTTATGGAGTTGGAAACCGAGACACGGAAATACCTAATGTACTAAGGGTGTATCTTGGACATTATGATATCAATAAAGAAACAGCAGCATCTTTGGATGCAGAAGAAGCTAAAGAACTAATTATTGAATGTAATTTGGATGATATGAACAGTGAAGCATACGAATATATCTTTGAAAAACTATTTAAAATAGGAGCTAAGGATGTATACATAACTCCAATTATAATGAAGAAGGGCAGACCAGCTCAAAAACTTACAGTTCTTTGCTCTTATAAAATCCAAAGAGAAGTTGAAGATACATTACTTCGTGAAACTACCACCTTTGGTGTTAGGAAATATGAAGTAGAAAAGGTTATGTTAAATAGGGATTTTATAAAGGTTAACACTAAGTTCGGTGAAGTTACCGTTAAAAGAGGATTTTATAATGGCGAGGTTATAAAGTTTAAGGGAGAATATCAGTGTTGCAAGGAACTAGCCTTAAAAAATAATGTAACCCTTGAAGAAGTTTATAATGAAGTAACAAAAGCTATGATGAAAGAGGATGTTTAGATAACCATCCTTTTGAATTATATGATTTGATGAAACTTATATGGATAGTGAGATTTTGATCAAAGAGGTAGAAGCTGAGGAATGAGATATTAGCAGATTTATCATAAAAGTGCTATGGAAAAACTTTTATTGATTATATCTGTGATAGTTCACAAATTAATAGAACTCATGATGTATTAAACTAGTCTTTTATGGACTAGTTTTTATTTTTGTGGAAAATTAACTCTAAAATATATTATTCCAATATTCTGATTTATGCACAAATTTTGTATATTATGCATATTGATAAAGGTTAAGGATGTTGAAAAACGTTTACATATCTCCAAAAATGGGCATTCTAAAGGGTTTTAAAGTTGAGAAATAAAAATAATAAAATATTTTATAAAAAATGCTTGCATAAATATGAGTATCGGATGTATAATTATACACATGGAAGATAAATAATATTTATGGAGGTCTGAAAATGAAAAAGAATTTATTAAAGAACATAGCATTAACAGCAGTAATAGGGATTATGAGTTTTTCTTTTGCAGGATGCAGTAAAGCTTCAAATGGTGGAGAAAGCAAGGAAGCTTCAACTAAGGAAGTTGTAGCAACAACTATAGATAAAATTAAAGAATCTAAGAAATTAGTGATTGGAACTAGTGCAGACTATCCTCCATATGAGTTTCATAAGGAGATAGACGGAAAAGATACAATTATAGGTTTTGATGTAGATATTGCTCAGGAAATAGCGAAAGATTTAGGAGTGGAACTTGAAATCAATGATATGAAGTTTGATGGACTTATTGCAGCTCTTAAAACAGGAAAAGTAGATATGGTTCTTGCGGGAATGAATCCTACAGATGAGAGAAAGCAAAGTGTAGATTTTTCAAAGATTTACTATACTGCAGAACAAGCAGTAATTGTAAGAGCTGAGGATAAAGATAAATATAAATCTCTAGCAGATTTAAAGGGTAAAGAAGTTGGAGTACAAAAGGGATCAATTCAAGAAGGGCTTGCAACTGAACAAATAGAAGGCGCTACTGTTAAGGGGCTTGGAAAAGTTACAGATTTAGTTTTAGAACTTAAGAATAAAAAAGTGGATGCTATTATCGTTGAGGTTCCTGTAGCTAAGTTTTATGCAGAAAAGAATACGGATTTAGTTATCACAGATTGCAAATTTGCTATTGAAGAAGGGGAACAGGGTTCTGCCATCGCAATACAAAAGGGTGATGAAGCTTTTGTGGAAGCTGTTAACAAGACTTTAGATAGACTTATTAAAGAAGGAAAGATTGAAGAGTTTGTTGTTAAGGCAAATGAGCAAGTAGAATAATCTATCCATAGACATTTAGTATTTAATTAAAAGTTATTGGAGAAAATATATACTAAATTACTTTTACCCACAGGATATGGTCCTGTGGGTAGGTTTAAGTAAAGGAGGAGGACGAATTGGATTTTAGCTTTTTAGGAAAGTATTATAAGTTTTTTATTGAGGGAACTCAATATACGATTTTTATAGCATTTTTTACAGTGATTTTAGGAACTATAATAGGTCTGTTTTTAAGTTTAATGAAGCTTAGTAAAAATAAAATACTGAAGTTTTTGGCTTCTGTTTATATTGAATTTGTAAGAGGAACCCCAATACTTGTGCAATTATATATTATTTATTATGGATTACCAGCCATGGGAGTGGATCTTCCTGATATGCTTGCGGGGATAGTTACCCTATCAATAAATAGTGGTGCTTATGTGGCAGAAATAATAAGAGCTGGGATTAATGCAGTGGATAAGGGACAAATGGAAGCTGGTAGAAGTTTAGGCATGAGCAGTGCTATGACTATGAGATTAATTATTATTCCTCAGGCTTTCAAAAATATCTTACCAGCACTAGGAAATGAATTTATAACTATAATAAAAGAATCTTCTATTGTATCTGTAATTGGAATAGGAGAACTTATGTATAAGGCTGATACTGTAAGAGGAAACACAGCTATGCCTTTCGAACCATTGATTGTGGCTGCAGTAATTTATTTTGTTTTAACCTTTAGTTTATCTAAATTATTGGGAGTAGCTGAAAGGAGGATGAAAGCAAGTGATTCACATTAAGGATTTAAATAAAAGCTTTGGAAGTAACCATGTACTTAAGGGTGTAAATGAAGAGATTAAAAAAGGTGAAGTAGTAGTGGTTATTGGACCTAGTGGTTCTGGAAAGAGCACTTTTTTAAGATGCTTAAACTTACTTGAAGAACCTTCCTCTGGAACTATAGATTTTGAAGGAAATAATATTACGGATAAAAAAACGGATATTAACAAGATTAGAGAGAAAATGGGTATGGTGTTTCAGCAGTTTAATCTTTTTCCGCATAAAACAGTTTTAGACAATATTACTCTTTCTCCTCTTAAGGTTAAGGGAATGAAAAAAGAAGAAGCGGAAGAAAAAGCTTACAAGTTATTAGATAAAGTTGGGTTAAGGGAAAAAGCCAATGATTATCCATCATCTTTATCCGGTGGACAAAAGCAAAGAATAGCTATTGCAAGGGCACTTGCCATGGAACCAGATGTTATGCTCTTTGATGAGCCAACTTCTGCTCTAGATCCAGAGATGGTAGGGGAAGTTTTATCTGTTATGAAAGAGCTTGCGCGTGATGGAATGACTATGGTAGTGGTAACTCATGAAATGGGGTTTGCAAGGGAAGTTGGAGATAGGATTTTATTTATGGATGGGGGAAACATTGTTGAACAGGGAACCCCGGAAGAAATGTTTAAGAATCCTCAGCATCCTAGAACTATAGATTTTTTATCTAAAGTATTGTAATTTGTTGCATTCCTTGCAAGTTAAAAGCTAAGCTTTTATTAAATAGAAATACTAAGTGAATTAGTAATACAAGAGGAACTAGTCTTATTTATAGGACTAGTTTTTGTGTAGTTAAACAAAGTTAAGAAGCTATGGGAGGGATGTAAATCGACCCCAAATAGCATAAACTCTATATATTTTTATATTCTTTTATTGCTACATTTAAGCATTTATCTATTGTTATATAAAAATGGACATTGTAGTAAATATTATTAAACATGATATAATAATATTAGATAAGTTAATAATTAATATAGTATTTAGTTTAAAGAATAATTTTTAAAAAGTATTTACTATTTACAGATTAAAATAAGGAGTGATTATATGAGTCCATTGGCTAAAGAAATAATAGAAAAATTAAACAAAGAAGAGGATACGAGAGTTTTAGCAGAGGTTTTGGACTTTTATGAATATCTTAAGCTGAAAAGAAATAAAGAGTTACAAAAAAAGTGGGAAAATATATGTGAAGCAGAACCCACTGAGGAAGAGATAAGTTTATATAAGAATTATAAAGAATTAGAAGAGGAGCTTGTTCCTTTAAACAGCTTGATAAAGGAGCTCAATCTTCATGAAGAGTAACTATGAGATAAAGTTGAGTAAAAAAGCAGAAAAGTTTATAAGAAAGCAAGCTATAGATACTCAAAAAAGAATTTTAAAAGGAATCATTGAACTTCCAGGTGGAGATGTAAAGAAATTAAAAGGTATCAATGAGGTCTATAGATTAAGAGTTGGAGATTTTAGAATTTTATTTGAGAAAAATGATATAGAACTTATAATTATTGTAATTGATGTTGGAAATAGAGGCGAGATTTACAAATAATCTGCTCTGGAAAAATTAGCCTCAGGTGAACGCACCTGAGGTTAATTTTATATATAAACTAATATGCTCCATACGGCAAAGATTAAAGCTAAGGGTCCAATTATTAAGGATAAATACCCTAGGGACTTGTGGCTACCTTCTAAAACTTCTCGTATTCCATGTAGAAAACTAACTATGC
>NZ_JAVWDJ010000055.1:0-9529 GCF_036642255.1 Clostridium sp.
CTATTTAGTTTTTATTGGTACATAATAATCCATTTGCTCATAGCCCATGGCCTTGCAAGCGGATGGGGGAGTTGGAATATTGCCTAAATATGCTCGAGAGGTATCTTCCTCAAAGCAACCTTTTTCTCTAATAAAATTTTTAATTTCACTTATTACCTGTGAATTATCTTCCCCGTCTATATCAGTAGCAACAGCATATAATCCCCCAGGAAAATCAATGATACTAAAATCCTCAGGTACATTCATCCCATGGTTATACATGAAATACCATACAAATCCTCCTGCCTCGTTGTCATACCACATAAAATCTCTTGGAAACATTGTTCTGGGCAAAGAGCTGAACCATTCATTAAATCCTTCAAGTTTGCCATCACTAAACATACCACATTGAGAGGATACCATCTTACAAGCAGGGATTTCATAAATACGAACATTTTCCATTTATATTCTCCTTTCAAATAGAACAAAATCTATACTTTTAGTTAGTCCATAATAAATCTGCTTTAAATTCTATATAAGATATAAGCTTTCTTTATTTTCCCTTAATTTACTGTAGTGACACAAAATAATAAAATACTGTATTAAACATGAATTAATTAAAACTTCCAAAAATAAATTATTCTAGGACCCTTAGATACCCTATCACCAGTTCTCGGTATTTTTATTGTCTTTATAGGCTCTACATTTAAAGTCCAATCTGCAATTATTTTTTCATCAATCATGTGATGTTCAGGATAATTTGCGTTGTCTTTTGGACAATCCCACATATAAGGAAAACTTAAAATTGCCATTTTAGACGTTCTCATAACTTCTGTAAATGCTTCCTTTTGTTTTCCACCCAAGTGTTCCCATACTTGTAATGCGATGAACAAATCATATTCCTTATCCTTTATTGGCCATGGTATTACGGTAGCATCATGCTTATATTCTTTTGCAACATACTTTTCTGGTGTACCCCATACATCATTCTCTGGCTTAACCATAATATCGCAATTTTTTACGATAGTTTGAAAAGCTGGCCCCAATTCTAAAACTTTTTTTATCTTTTCATTTTTATGGATAATACCTATAACTTCGCTGAAGTAAGCCCATCTTCCTTCATAATATTTACCAAGGGAACTGTTCAATAGATTTTCAAAATCAGAATAATTCATTAAGTCCATAAAATACCCCCATGAAATTATTTTAAAATTATTAGTGAATATATTACCTACTATAGGTTCTGCTCATTTGGTGGGGCTTGTATCACTTCAGGTTCATAACAGTGATGATTTCTTTTTCAATTTCACCAATCCAATGGTTTGGAATATTATCCCTGTTTATTAGCATCAGCATTACTACTATATCCGCTATTCTTGATAACCTATACCAGTCGTCAGGTAATGTCCTTAGGCTCGTAGAATTATACCCCTCTGCAAAATCGCTTTTCGTTTTATCATCTATATACTGAGAAAAATTCGTTCTAGTTCTAAAGATTTTTCCAATGTCATAATAACATGGCATAGAAAGACAATACTCAAAATCAATAAACCATGGGGTATCATTATGGTCTATAAGGATATTGGAAGGGATAAAATCCCCATGGCAGAGTACATTTTTCTCTGATATTCGCTTTATTAAGTGGCGATTATCTTCAATGAAATGTTCTAAATCTCCTTTTACTATTTCGTTTAAATATTTTCCAGCCATTCCATTAAGATAGTATTCGTATTGATTTTCAAAAGGTATTAGTTCTTTCTTAATACTAAAGTCAACATTTAATGAAGCTGCTGAACTATATTCCTTTCCATGTAATAATCCAAGCATACTTCCGATTTTATAGGCAACATTATTTGAGAAACCTTTGTTTTTAGACACATATTCTTTCAATGTGAATCCATCAATGTATTGAAAAATCCCATAAGTATTATTAATTATGGTTTTACAGTTATCAAAATACAATACCTCAGGTACTTTAATAATATTGCCAGCGTGTTTATAAGCTGCTATTTCTATAGGGCTACGGTCATTGCTCCTAGGATAAACTTTAAGTAAATACTTTTTATTTCTAGCCTCAACCATATAATTGATTGTACTCATTCCAGTTGCAATTGGAGCTATGTTTTGAACTAACAGTTCACTATTGTATTTAGAAAAAATAGCTTGAATAGATTCTGTGTCTAGGCATTCAAAATCAAAAAATCTAAAGTTATTTTGTGCCATATAATCACCTCATTTTATATAAGAAATCATGACTTCGCCATTAATTACAACAATGTCCTAACTCATAAGAAAAGCGTATCATATTTGCCATTTTATTGCATTAATTTTCCATATAATTATGTTTTCTACTCATTTACAAAGTCATAATATTCTTTATCAAGTTTGCAATGAGATTCTTATAGTTGAATTTTCAAAGTAGAAACTTATGTTACTTAAACTAACTTATACTAATTTGTCAGTTTTATCATTTATTCTATTTAAGTAATCCAAGGAATGCTTTTCTGCTTCTACCCGTTTTATAAAATCTTCACTTACAAAGTATTCTCTTAAGTCTAAATACATTTTTATTATTACATTCAAGGATTTTATACAGCTTTCAATACTATATTCTGGTATAGTCTCCTTTAATAAAGCTATGCCATCTGGAGCATCAAACTCTATTTTTCTTACACCTCTTGGCAACTTTCCATTCCTCATCAACAGCAATGGACCAATTACAGTTTGTCTTAATGCAGATATGAATTCTATAGTCTCAAAAATTTCTCCTCGACCAATTTTAGTTGAGCCATAATGAATCCATACCCAAAATCTATCTTCTATCCATTGTAAACTAGGGGTAGGAAACTTTGCTTGGCTCAATTGTAAAGCTTCCGATATACAGTTATTTCTTTCCCATAAAATAATTGGATCCTCAACCCTATGAGCTATATCATCCATTGATACAAACTTCAAATCAACATGTAATAACTCAGGACCATATAGGCATATAAGTAGCCTTGGCTCACCAACATGTTCTCCAGTAAAGGCTGATAGCAACACACCCAATTTAGCTGATATTTTAAATCTTTCTTCCATTACTTCTTTATAATAGTCGGGGTCTATGGCGATGATAAGATCCACATCTGAATACTCATCCATATCATTTATAATGTATGAGCCTCCTGCAGCAACCCCTACAATTCTTGCATCCTCTTTAAATATTTTTATAGAATTGTCTATAAAGCTTTTATGCATTCTTGGTATCATATAACCCATCTCCTTTTCCGCGTAGCCTAAATTTACTATCTAAATTTAGGTATTATTGTAGAGTAACATATTTATAATCAAAATTCAATAAGAGTAATATATAATGCCAAATGAAAATATTAACGCCTGATTATTCCGTTTTCAAACACAATTATTAGCCTAGTTAATCTTAGTAGTTAAGTCACAAATTATTTAAATGGAGACCTTAAGGGTTTCTGAATGCATTTTATTTATAGTGGGGGAGCATGATGTAATTTTCACCGCTTAGTTTGAGAAAACTATTTTAAATAAACAAATACTTATATATACTTAAAGCATTATAAGTAAAATCAGTAAGGAGGAATCTAACATGACAAAGATAAATACAAAGGAGCTATCACAAGAACAACGTGATGAACTACTCAGAATATTGAAAGCTCGTTTTGAGAAAAACATGAACTACCATATAGGTATTGAGTGGAATGAAGTACATACAAAACTTGAAGCTAATCCTGAAAAACTATGGACATTGAATGAAATGGAAATCACTGGTGGTGAACCAGATGTTGTTTCCTATGATAAAAATACGGGGGAATACATTTTTTATGATTGTTCAGTGGAAAGTCCTAAAAACCGTCGAAGTGTTTGTTACGACGGTGAAGCACAGGAGTCCAGGAAAGAGCCTAAACCCAAAAATAGCGCAATTGGTATGGCTGCTGCCATGGGCATTGAGCTTTTAACGGAAGAACAATATAGGGAGCTGCAGAACCTTGGAAATTTCGATACGAAAACATCAAGTTGGGTGAAAACACCTGATAATATTAGAAAACTGGGAGGGGCCATCTTTTGTGATCGTCGTTACGACACTGTGTTTGTATACCACAATGGTGCAGAATCCTACTATGCTGGTAGAGGTTTCCGAGGTTCGCTAAGGGTATAAATTTTAGTGTGAAGTTGACTTTAGGAGTATGTATATTAGTTGCGTCAAATCTGTAATATATGAAATGGATTTGACGCATTTTTACTATGATTTATGGTAATTTTTCTAGTGCATTGGTTTTGATTAAAATAATAAAATTTATATTTGTAAATAGATTAAGAGAAATCCGGTTAAGGCATAACTTACCAAGTCCTTTACGCTGTTTTTATAAGTTATATTGAAAGGAGTGATAGCAGTGGTGAAGAGAATCTTATGAGAAAAGAAAAAGGTAGTTAGATTTCGTTGAAAATGAAAAAAATAAAAAATACCGTAAAATCCACTTCTGATTAATACGGTATCACAATAAATTATTCCATTGTTATTTTTATTCATCTAACCAAAAACTGCAAACTATATATTTTTTAATTCTTCAATAATGTTTTGTTCATTTAGTGCTACATTTTCATTTAAAAAGATATTATCCTTATTATTACAATACCATTGATAAGCATTTTTTAAACCTTCTAGAAAATCAGTTTCATTATTATAAAGTTTATTAATTTTTGATGTATCAAGAACGTTACTATAATCAAAGAAGGGGAAAAACTCTCTTTCGTGTCTATGATATTTTTTATAATCATACTCAATTATTCTTGCTTCCTTACCAACAACATTTTCACAGCACTGAATCCACTCTTTTATTGTAATAGGTTTCTCATTACCTACATTAAAAATAGAAATTGTATCAAGTTTAGTATCTAGTAAATTCAAAATAATATTTGCTAGATCAGTTGTATAAATAAATTGCAAGTAAGTGGTTCCGTTATTCGGTATAATAATAGGTTTATGGTTACAGATATGATCAAATATAAAGCTTTCTCTTTGAGCATAGTTATTTTCCCCATAAACATATGGAGGTCTTAATATTATCAAGCTAGTTTGTGAACCTTGAAACCTTTGAATCAAGAATTTCTCTGCATCTATTTTGTTCATACCATAGGATGTCCAATATTTGTTTTCATTCAATGGAGTTTCTTCGCTATATGGAATACTAGAATTTTCAACATCATAAACAGCACTTGAACTAATAAATACAAACTGTTTTAAATTCTCTTTATTTAAGGATTTATATAAAATTTCAACTTGTATTTTATTCAGTGCAGAAACGTCTATAACAATATCGAATAAATATTTACTTAAAATATTCTCCATTTGCGTTGCATCATTTCTATCACATTTTAAGTTTATTAATCTGTTATCATTATCTTCCATAGTACCTCTATTTAGAGTGTAAACTAAATAGTCCTTATCTAATAATACATCTACTATTTTTTTACCAATAAAATAACTGCCGCCCATTATCAAAATTTGCTTTTTCATCTTATATTCTCCCTCATACCAATTAATAATTTTTAAGGTTCATAGTTTTGCTATTTTGATTAATTATAATAAGAGTATAACATGTTTGCCAATTTATTACACAAATTCCCATAATTGTGATGAGCTTTAAATTTTAAATACCGTAAGATCCATTTCTGAATAATACGGTACTTTAAGGACTTATACGGTTTTTAATTTTAGCATTAAATGAGAAGATTACATAACAATGTTTATTGAGTTTGAGGTAAGAAACTTATAAATCTCCATTTCATCACCTTTACTTATGAATGTTAATGATAAATTTCTTTTAGTTCCGTTTGACATATAAAAAGTTATATTACTTCTACTATATTTTACTTTACAAATATCAGTTAAGAGTAATTCCTTTTTCTTATACACCAATCCATAGTTTACAATTATGCTATTTTGTGAAATAGTTACAAAGTCATTATATATATTTAAAAAATTAACAATGTTAAACACTGAAAGAACAATTAAAATAATAATCATTGGAGAAAGAACTATCAAAAAGGATTTGTTTTCACGCAATATTATTATAGCAAAAATATTTAGTATCACTTGTACTATCCATAGTAAGGCAACAATAAAAGCAGTTGGTAACATCTTTATTTTCATCTAAATTCCCTCACATTTTTATAAAATTTACTTCGTCTAAAATAAAACAATGTCTTAACTCATAAGAAAATCGTATCATATTTACCATTTTATTGCACTCATCTTAAAATTTAAAATCACCTAATCTGTAGAGAATTTATAGCTAAAGATTTAACTTTGTTCAAGTGTTAGCTATAAGTTGTCTTTTATTTATATTTCAGTACAAATAATCAGAAGTTGCAGGTATATCATCGAAGTAAATATATGGTAAAATAGGGTAAATACAACAATATCAAATCTTTTATAAAAGCCACACTCTATTAGTACCATGACTTATTTATTTTGGTGGGGTTATAGTTTGGGAGTATTTGTTTTTGGATCAGTTGTTGCTGGAGTGTTATTATATATCAACACAGTTTCAATTATTAAAAAAGTTAGAAAAGAAGAGAATACAGAATTTAATACTTTATTTGGATGTATTTCAGTGGCTTTTATCATTTATGCTAGTTTTATTATATGAGGATATTCTAGCATGGGGTGTTAGATTTGTTGCATCATAGAAAATTTTAGTTAAATAATTACTAACTATTTTAAAGTAGAAATAGTATTTATAAAGAAGACAACTATAGAAATATAGTTTAATGAGAAATAAAAGGAGAAAATCATATGGATATTGGAACAGTTACAATTAATACAAAGAGACTAAAGTTAAGAAAAATTTCCCTATATGATGTCCAATCAATCTATACACATCTTAAAGCAGACGAAAGAGTTACTGATAACCTAATTAAAGGTATACATAAGAGTTCAGAAGAAACTCTTGTGATGGTTGAAGAAATCATTAGTCAATATGAAGATCCTAGTTTTTACTATTGGGGAATAGAATTAATTGAAAGCAAAGAATTAATAGGACTAATAGATCTTTTCGAATTTGAGTATGATGAAAGGAAGTGCAAAGTAGGATACTTAATAGGACATAATTGGTGGAATAAAGGTTATGGAACAGAGGCATTAAGAGCCGTAGTAGACTTTGCATTTGATAACATAAAGGTTAGTGAAATTAGTGCTGCACATAACACAGACAACCCAGCTTCAGGAAGGATTATGGAAAAGGTGGGAATGCAAAAACACAGTATAGTTAAAGATATGATAACAAATGCAAAGGGGCAATCCAAAGATTGTGCTATCTATAAATTGAAAAACAATAATTGAGATTATTGTAAAAATCAATAAAGTTTACTAGTAGAGAAGTAGATAAACAGAAGCCACTAAGATAAAGTATTCAAGGATCTATTAAGTTCCAAGAGACTTTTCTCAGTGGCTTCTATTCCATTCATCTTAAAGTTTAAAATCAACTAATCAGTAAATAACTTATAACCAAAGCCCTCACTGGGTTGAAGCCTTTGCAACAAATTGTGTTTTGGTTTTCATGGAAAAACAACTATGTAACTAAAAAAATCATGAAACCATATTATTACAGTAATTATATGGTAAAATCATATTAGTTAAATAATACAGGAGTTTTATTTAAAGTCAGACCAGTAGTTTTCATCAATCAATCTCAGAAACTTGATTGATGAAAATTAGTGAAAAAGTCAGGTTTATTTAAGAGGGGGGAATGAGTTTTGAAGAAGAAGAAAACAATCATACTTCTATTAGTGATAATTGTTGGAATATCGTTTTGGGGATATATAGTTTATGGTAGAGAAAAAGCAAACAATTATATCACAATGCTAAAAAGTATAGATGAAGTTTCTCATAGGGTTGGTTTTAGTGATGATGTTAGAGTTGAAAAAATAATAAAACAAACCCCAACTACTCTCGTTATACGGGCTAAGTGGGGGGATAATGAAAAAATGTATTTAACAATCAACAAGTGGATGACAAGAGGATTTGATACCATGGAGGTAGATGTTATTGATAAAAATAAAAGCGGCATAATGAGAGAATAAATGTTTTATAAGTAGAAGTAAGGGGATGAGGATATGGGGAAAAATAGAACAAGTAATTACGGAATAGCATTTATATCTGTTATTTTATTTGGGATGATAGGGCTTTTTACAATAGGTTTTAGTAATGGTATACCTGTGGGGTTAATAATTGGAATTATTATTGGATTATTAGTTTCAATTTTGATTGCTCAGGAAAGAATATTTAATTTACTGAATGATAAAGTACAAGTTAAAAAAGAAAATTAGTTATGCACTTGTAATGGGTAAGGAAAAAAAGCAATTTATATAATTGACGGGGGATATTTATGGAAGATCAGGATTTAACCTTTAGAACTAATAGAGGAAAGTTTAACTATAGGGTTGGGGCGATTATTATTAGAGACCATAAACTACTTATGGTTAAAAATGAAAGTTCGCCTTATTATTATTCAGTTGGAGGAAGAGTAAAATTAAATGAAACCTCTGAAGAAGCTGTTCTTCGTGAGGCATTTGAAGAGACAGGCATAGAACTTGAAATTGACAGGTTAGCCTTTATCCATGAACACTTTTTCCACGAAGAAGTATCAAAGGAACATTACCATGAAATTGCCTTTTTTTACTTAATGAAAGTACCTACAAACATGAATTTTGTCTGCAATAGCTATGGAGACCAAGGATCAAAAGAACAATTACATTGGTTACCTATTGAGGATATAGGTAGCTATCACCTGTATCCTGAATTCTTCAAAACTAAATTAACAAGAAACATAAATGGCATAGAGCACATTATTTCAAAAGAATAACATCACTTATTATAAGCACAAACATGCAACCACTAGGTAAAAGTATTGATTAAGCTGTCTATCGCAGTTAAACCTTTCAGTGATAAATATTCTGGTTCTAACCTTAATAACATCTAATTAAGGAATTAGATCACCATGGATTTCAAGTATAAAGTAAATCAAACTTATTAAAGAATCCATGTATGGATTCAATATAGAGAGATTTTCCATAAGGTTATGGAATGTATTTACAAAGGCATAATTGTAAAATGAGAGTAATTTTAATGAAAATATTGGAGGGGTATTATGAGCATTGTTAGCATATTCGGCTTTGCTAATTTAATAATTATTGTAGGCTTATTAGGAATGGGGATTTACGGATTTGTGTTATTTGTGAAACTTGCGAATAGAGGAATAAAAGCACTAGATATTTACATCAATGAAAAAAACAATAACAAATAATAAGTGATTAATCTTCTTAAGTTGTGTCACAGAAATCATTTAGAGCAAAATATTTATAGAATAGGGGATTAGTATCATGAGAATAGCCACATATAATGTTTGGAATGAAAGTAGAAATATGGAGAGCCGAATTGAACAACTTATCACAGAGATAAATCAGGTTGATGCAGATGTCATTGGATTACAAGAGGTAACAGAAGATTTTTTCAATAATCATCTTAAAAAGAAAACAC
>NZ_JAVWDJ010000055.1:9629-19817 GCF_036642255.1 Clostridium sp.
GGATTACAAGAGGTAACAGAAGATTTTTTCAATAATCATCTTAAAAAGAAAACACAGTATCAGCATTGTGAATTTAAGAAATATAGAGATTATGAAGAGGGCTTAGCAATCCTTAGTAAGTATCCAATAACTAAGAGTTTCTTCTTAAACGAAAGTGCAGAATATGCATATAGCGCTGCCCTAAATGTACTTTTTGAAGTTGAGGGATTGAGATTTTCTTTAACTAATTTACATTTACCATGGGCTTCTGCCAAGGAAAAGGAAGAGCAAATTGTTGCAATTGACAAGTATATGCATATGCAAAAGGAAGAAGCTGACTTTTTTATAATCCTTGGTGATTTTAATGGAAGCCTTAACTCTAGCGTGCACAGATTTTTATTAGGAGAGCAAACTATAGAAGGAAACGAAGCAAATCCTTATTGGTATGAAGTCTCAAGCTCATATGCTGCAGTAAACGGCTTAGCTGTAATACCTACACTCGACTTTGTAAAAAACCCTCGTTGGGGAGGTAGGAATACTACAGAGATTCCAATTCCAGCGGACCGTATATATTTAATGCTGAACTACGGTGGTAAGTTTGAGGAAAACTTAAAGAACGTTGATATATTCGGAACTAAGGTGTCTGAAATAAACAAGCTTTCGGCAAGTGACCATTATGGTGTTGTTGCACAGATTGACTTTATATTATAAATTTAGTCGATAGTACGTCATCTGGTAAAAGGACGACGAAATAGGGTAAATGTGGGGGATCATGATGGATATAGAGAAGATTAATAGATTGAAAGATAGCTTTAAGTCGAGAAATATTGAAGTAGAGTATTTTGAGACTTTGCAGGATGTTAAATCATATATATTTAGTATCATACCAGCTGAATGTAGTGTTGGAATTGGACATTCAGCTACGCTACAGAAGATAAATATTACAAATTCTCTATTAGAAAGAGGTAATATAGTCTATGATAAAGAACTTGCAGAAAATCGTGAGGAATGTAAAATATTAAAGAAAAAGGCACTTACAACTGATTGGTATATTACTGGATCAAATGCCATATCTATTGATGGTAGAATAGTTAATGTAGACCATAGTGGCAACAGAGTAGCCGCAATCTCTTTTGGACCAGATAGGGTAATTATTGTGGTTGGAAAAAATAAAATTGTAGATACGATTGAGGAAGGAATAAAAAGAGTTAAAAACATAGCATGTCCTCAAAATGCAAAACGTGCAGGGTATAATCCTCCATGTGTAACTTTAAATAAATGTGTAGACTGTATTTCAAAGGAAAGAGTATGTAATAGTCTATCAATAATAGAAGGACAGTCAGATAACACTAGAATGAAATTATTCATAGTTAATGAAGAGTGTGGTTATTAATCCGCACTCTTCTTAAAAGAAGAATTAACCGAAGGCGTTTTGAGAACTTCCCTTAAAAAGTCATAAATTTTCAACACTATTCTAAACCATCGCCTAAATGAATAAAGAGTTGTAGGATAGAACATATAAAAATCTATAAATTAAACTGGGGGAAACTAAGTATGACAAATTATGTTATTGAAAAAAGTACAAGAGAAGAATGTGCTTTGGTTGAGGATGGGATAGTTGAATATAATTTATCCAAAGCTCCTTTTACCCAAGAACCATCCTTTATTCCAATTAATAGAGTAATAAAAGGGGTAAGTGGAGAGGTCCTAGCAGGAATAAATAGTGTATTATACTGTTGGAATTGCCTATACATAGATGTTTTGTGGGTTAAGGAGGAGTATAGAAAAGAAGGGTATGGATCTGTGCTTTTAAATGAAGTAGAGAAAACTGCGAAAGAAAAAGGGTGCAGTTTAATTCACTTAGATACCTTTGATTTTCAAGCAAAAGATTTTTACCTTAAACATGGATATGAAGTTTTTGGGGTATTAGAGGATTGTCCAGTGGAGCACAAACGTTATTATATGAAAAAGAGTATATAGCTCAACATATTCTTATCTTATATTGCCACTGCCACGCATCAGAATAACAATGCATATGAATTATAATTTATGTGCATTGTTTATTTTACTAGAAGGTCATGGTGAAATTAAAGCATATCAGTAGCCTATAGCAATTCAAATACAGTTAAAGAAATAATAAATGTAACCAAGTGGATTTTCACTTGGCTACATTTTTTATTAAGATATTTAATTACCAAATCTATTAAAATGTTGACTCTTAAATCCCTCGGTCTCTATAGACTTATGTTTTGCATTAGGATTATGGTTATGACCTTCTTCAGTTATTGGAGTTTGATAATTACATTTTTCCATTCTTGCTTTTTTATTATCTGGTTGGCTATCCTTTGTCATTAAAATACCTCCTTAGCATAGTGTTTTTACAGTTTTAGTTTGTACATTACTATACAAATTATCCTCTTATCTTTAAAATCAATGTAATAAATAAGTAGAGTATATTATTAGAACTTCAGAAGCATGAGGATGAAAAAGGTGTTGAGGAAATCCTTAATTAAAAAAATTCCCTAATTGACATTTTTAAATAAATATAAAATGAGAGTTATCCTAAAGATATATTTATGTAAAGTTTCCCTAATTAAGCGATTTTATTATATTATCCCAATACCACATTTAAGAAATTCTTATTTAAATTTGAAAATCGAACACAAGACACTATGATTAAGTATCCAAGTAGCTATTAAGCTCTTAAACACTTTTCTCAGTGGCTTTTTTTATTAATCTTAAAAGTTAAATCTAACTAATCAGTAGGCAATTTAAAGCTAAGTCTTTCGCTGTATTCAAGTCTTAGCGATAAGTTGCTTTTTTTCAGTAGTAATAAGCAAAAGCTACAGGTATATTATTACAGTAATTATATGGTAAAATGGAGTTGGTAAAATAATGCACAAGTTTTATTTAAAGTCAGATTAATAATATACAATGACACAAATTCAGTGAAGAGGTGAGACAATGTTTAAGAGTTCTTACCATAAAAACTGGATAGATTAAAGATAGTAATAGCTGTATTCTTTAATAGTATTTTAGCTTGATCTAATTGCAGCACCATACTATTGAGTTGTGTGGTCAGTGTTAAGTAATAGAAAGTTAAAGATTGAAAATATAATGCTAGATGATGAAAGTATATGTCTATTAAATTAAAAGGGGGATATCATACATGAAATTTGATGAAAAGTTAATACAAACTTATTTAAGAAAATGGCAAGATATTTTGAGATTAAGAGATTGGGATATTAAATATGAGATTGTTAACACAGAATGGCGTAAGACTGGTGATATTAAAATAGATATGGCAGACAGAAAAGCTATATTAATGATAAACAATTATAACCCCAAACAAACTAATTTAGAGGCATTGATTATACATGAACTACTTCATTTAAAACTATGGGGAATGGACCAAATGATTGAGCAACTTATATATTCTGTCTTTGGACAAGATGAGACTGAACCAAAATTCAATTTTGCTTATAGTCAATTTATGAATATATTAGAGACTACAGTTGAAGATCTAGCAAAGAGTTTTATAACTTTAGGTGGAGAAAATAAGGAAATTTCATTTGGCAGAGTTCAGCAACTTGTAGATAAAGAGTTACATAAGGATAATCAATAATATGAAAATTAGTTCGGAACACTCTTAAGTTCCGTTAAAAGAGTAAAATGCTGAGAATTAATTTATAACATAAAATGGGGGGATAGAAATGCTCTTTTTAATAATTCTAATTGCGGCACCAATTGCTTTATTTCTCTTTGGTACCATTGGACCGTATATAGCTTTATTAATAATACTATTAGCTTTTGCCTATAGAATCGAAATACTGCATGAAAATATATCAACAATAAAAAAGCACCTTGAACTTACTAATGGAAAATTTGATGATAAGTAAATGAATGATAAGAAATATGATAGTTAGAAGTATGTGAGGGAAGATTATACATTTAAATCGTGAATCAAAGATTATTTTATAATATGGAATCGGGGGCAAAGATGGAAAACGAAATTATAAAGAAGCAAATCCATCATTTATTAAAAGGTAAAGCCATTGAACTTGTGCCTGTGGCAGAGGAACATATGGACTTTATATGTGATGAAGAAACTGATATAGAGTTATGGTATTACGAAGAATATGTTGAAACAGACAAAGATTGTGTTAGAAGAAAATTTACCGATAGAATTGAACAAAACCATGTTTTTGATTTTATTGTTAGACGAATTTCAGATGGTATGCACATAGGAATAGTCTATATATGGAAATATGGTTGGAATCGTAAAAGTTGGGAAATAGGATATGTTATTTTGCCAGAATTTCAGGGGAATGGATATTGTTTAGAGAGTGTACAGCTTTTAATATCTTTTGCATTTAACGAATTAGATGCCCATAAGGTTGTTGGTATGTGCCATTGCGAGAATCAAAAATCTGCATCTATTATGCAAAAGGTAGGAATGTCAAAGCAAGGCGTATTTAGGGAAGAATATCAATGGAGAGGTAAGTGGGTGGACCAATTCTA
Organism: Clostridium sp.; assembly: GCF_036642255.1. Classification (GTDB taxonomy): domain Bacteria; phylum Bacillota; class Clostridia; order Clostridiales; family Clostridiaceae; genus Clostridium_J. The sequence goes on from NZ_JAVWDJ010000055.1 coordinate 14,130, forward strand.
TTTTAGTATTTTACATGGAGAATATTATAATAACTATAAATAAAGTTCACTAAAAATCTTTATACAGAATTATATGGCCATAATTTCAAGTAAACTAGTTAGAAGCTTTTTTCAAGCTATCTAAGTTAAAGACTAGGTGGATTTTGTAAAGTATGATGAAAACATAGAAAAAATGTATAATGAGAATGGAGATGATAACATGGATTTAAAATACTTATTTGACGAGGCAGTTTTAAATTATGATAAGAGACGTCCAAATTATGGAACTGAACTATTTAAAGATGTAATAAAATATGCAGAAATCACTATGGACAAGTCTTTACTAGAGGTAGGCTGCGGCACAGGTCAAGCTACAGAACCGTTTTTAAAAACAAATTGTAAAGTAACAGCAGTTGAATTAGGTGAAAATCTTGCTTCATATACAAGAGAAAAGTTCAAGATTTATGAAAATTTCAACGTTGTTCAATCTGCTTTTGAAGATTACGAGTGTGATGATAGCAAGTTTGATATGTTATATTCTGCTACTGCCTTTCATTGGATACCAGAAGAAGTTGGATATAAAAAGGCGTATAGGATAATAAAGAGTGGTGGTACAATTGCTTTATTTTGGAATAGGCCATCACCAAATCATAAGGATAATCCTGTACATCTCAAAATTCAATCTATCTATAGAGAGATATTACCGCAGTGGAGTGATAAGATAACCAATACCCAAGTTAGACCAAAGTATTCAAGTATAAATAAAATAGAACAATATGGATTTGTAAATGTTGAGGTTAAGGAATACCATAATACAAGGAAAATGACCGGCATTGAATATATAGAATTGCTAAATACTTATTCAGACCATATAGCCTTAGAAGAATCAATAAAATCGCTTCTTTATCATAGAGTTAGGACAGCAATCGAAGAACTTGGAAATGAAATAATTATTAATGATACTGTAGAATTATACCTTGCAAAAAAGCCTTAAAGATACTATGTTTATTGTCTTGTATCTAATTCACAATCTCATTAATAAGCCACTTTATAATATTATATAAATATCACATAAAGGGGTTCTAAATAAATTGGGGGGCACTGACATGGAAGAGGATATTAAAAAGGTATTTGAAAAATTACAAATCGATACGGATCGTTTACTTATACGTCGTATTGAATATGGCGATAAACTTGATTTATTTGAGATTATGAGTGATAAGGAAACTGCTTGTGATGATGGGTTTACTCCCTACCAGGACATGAACGAGAAATATGAAATTGTGTTTAAATATCTAGTATCTGATGAGACACATTATGCAATTGAATCAAGAGAACACAGTAAAGTGATAGGTATTATGCATCTCACTGAAAAAACAGAAAGAGCCGTAATGTGTTATGAAATTGGGTATGTTGTCAATGCTGCATATAGAAGAAAAGGCTATGGTACAGAGTCAGTTGAAGCCCTTATAGATTATTGCTTTAAGACTACAAATATTGAGTTGTTCACAGCTTGTGTATATGACTGGAACATAAAATCATCAAATATGTTAAAAAAACTTGGATTTATACTTGAGGGAAAACTTCATAAGATAGATAGACATGTTAAATTTGGTCCAGTGGATATGCTAAGTTTTTATAAGGAAAGATAAATTAACTTTCAAAACGAAGGTATAGAAGTAGCTTCATAAATTGTTTATAAAATTTTATAATCTTGAAAATTTTTAAATGGAGAACCGAAGATTAATAAAATAAGCATGGAAAATATCTGTGAAAGTAATGGATATAGAAAAATAAAAGTGGGGGATATTCATGAAGGTGGATTTTAAAAATGGAAGAGTTTTTAATACAATTTGTACAATAGCATATATTATTTTGTCCTATGTGTTTACATTATGGTTTGGGCTTGAATTTATGATCTTTGATTTTGAAGTGTTAAGTGCAGCTAAATTTTTCGTGATTTATATCATATTTGTGTTGTCAGTATTGTGGCTATTAAAAGTCAGCAATAGTAAAATTGTAAGTGTAACTATAGGGGGATTAAGTGTAATATATTTAAAGGAATATGTACAAGGTCCCATATCAACATTCCTTAATAGTAAAATAGGGGGTACTTTACAATCTCAATCTATAGTATCTCTTGGTTTCTTAGCTCAAGTTGTATTTATCATTTTAAATTTAATCATTCTCTTTTTCGCTATCTTAAAACTACATGAGCTATTTGAAGTTAAATAGAATATAAGGATAAGTAAATATTACGACAACTTACTTATACTTTTCTTATCAAGGGACACACGTAAGAACTTACTGCATTTTTAATTTAAATCATAACGTAAAAATACCAAAAAATATATTTAATAGTAATACGATATTTATATAAGACATTCGGTTTTAATTTTAGTAGTTAGCTCTATTTTAAGCCAATGTTGATATGTGAGAATAAAAGAAGTGGACAATTAATAACTGTCCACTTTACTATTTAGTTCATATAATATTACTTTTTCTTTGTTTTACTAACTACCGTACCACAACCAATTGCTACTGTAATACAAATAATTAAAGTTATAACTTGCCATGATGACCATCCACCAAAATCCATAATTTGTCCCCCTATGATTAAATTTCTATTTATATATAATAATATAACTCTTTATAAATTTATATTATTATATATAAATTATGTATTATACTTCCGATAAGTGTATAAATAAAGTTTAGTTATTATCAGATATTATAGCAAATATCTGATGGTCTTCCCATTCACCATTAATCTTTACACCTTTAAGTTCAATACCTTCTCTATGAAAACCTGCCTTTTCTAATACTCGCATTGAACCTATATTGCTTAACATTACACCTGCATCGATACGATGGAGTTTTAATTCATTAAATGCATATTCTACTGCTAAAGACACTGCTTCCGTGGTATATCCTCTACCATTATATTCTTTGTCCAATGAATAACCAATTAAACATCTTTGGAGTGCACCTCGAGATATGTGATACAAGGATACATCACCAATCAATTTACCGCTATCTTTTAAGCATATACCAAAAGAATAACTTTTACCTTCTTCTCTTTGCTTTATAGAACTGCTAATGTATTTATGTTTTGAATCAAGTGCGTAATATTCATCATCAAAAGTTGGCGAATATTTCTGAAATAATTCACCATTTCTTAAATGCAAATCCAGTAAAGGTTCTGCATCATCATTTTGAAAAAAGCGAATAAAAATATTGTTACCTGTAAGCCCCATATTAAATTTACCTCCCATATATAAATCCAATTTGAATTTCTTATTTTATAATAAAAGAAACCATGTCCTAATTCATAAGAAAATTGTAGCATATTTACAAATTCATTTCATTAATGTTCAGATTCTGATGATAACTTTTGTTCTTTAATATGGTACTATGCAGTTTTAAAAGTCCTTATTCGTTGTTTAAACTTCAATAATTATATAGCTTTTTTCTTATCAAGAGACGTAAAACTTACAATCTTTTAATTTAAAGGATAAGGTAAATCAATCTTATAATATTAAAATAATATTAGGCTTTTAATTTGGGAGGATTCTGTAAAGCATTATGGAATAAGTTGTTGAGACATGATTGAAAATAAAACGAATAAACAATGGGGGAGTAGGTTATATGGTTAAAGTAAACTATTATGATTTAAATACTATAGAAGATAATAAATTATTATTTGCGGTGATAATGACAAGATTAAATGGGCAGTGGATTTATGTAAGACATAAGGACAGAAATACTTGGGAAATTCCTGGAGGACATAGAGAAGAAAATGAAAATATTAATGATACTGCTTCAAGAGAATTATTTGAGGAAACAGGAGCAACTAAGTTTAGGCTAATTCCAATATGCACATATGCTGTAGAAAAAGATGAAAATGTAAACTATACCGAGTCTTTTGGACAACTATTTTACGCAGAAGTAGAAACCTTAGATACTCAGCTTTATTTTGAAATAAGTGAAATAAAATTATTTGATGAAATACCGGATAATTTAACTTATCCTGCGATTCAACCTTTTCTGCATAAAAAGGTATTAGAGTTTCTAAAAGAGATATAAGGGTATTATACTGAGTAATCTTCTTTTTAGATGTGAATTCTGTACAAAGGATAACTTAAATCATTATGATCTAAGAGATTAATTAGAGGGTGCAAATATGAAAATAAAAATCAAATTTTGGGCATTTATATTTTGAATTCTAAGTTTAGTATTATTTTTCGTAGCAACATTATCAGGAGAAGTGGTGAAATTTACAACTAACTTGTTAAATGTTCATCCATTAAATATCGTATTAGGTATTTCTGTGTCTATTAATTGTAGTATAAATACTATTGTTTTTTATAAAACCTTTCCATTTGCAATGTTATAAAACCATTAGTACGAAAATAGAATGTAATAAATAAAAAACTTTAAGTTACAATTTACTAAATTTCATATACAATTAATTCCTGTAATGGTAAAATATTACCATGAATATAACTTAGAATAAAATAACTTAAGTTACATAAAATCGATTTAATTTGCATTACTTTATTCATCAACTATCCCTTCGGCTGGATTGAACAGTATATGAGTGAATGCAGAAGAAGTATTTAAGAATGTAATTAACGCATAGGACATCAGTTATTTAAGCACATAAACATTTATTCAACACACATCAGATGAAATTTTTAGAGACACATATTATAAAATTTTAAATTCATATTAACGTTTATCCTAACAAAAGTTCCTATTTTAAAATTAAATATAGAAGCACAGGGGGCATACAATGGGTTAAGTTTAGTTAAACAATACTAATTTACAGGAGGAATTTATTATTATGATTAAAAAGTTAGGTTTTAATTTAATTTCTACCCTAATGGTTTTTATAATAAATGCTCTAGTATTTGGTGCAGCTTGTTACTTACTAGGGTATAAAAGTATGGATATTTATAAAGATGTGCTAATGTATTCTAGCGGCATATATCTTGTATTATTTTTATTTACAATATCAGGCTCGGCTTATAGCCTTAGAGGAAGTGCTATGTATTCACATATTTTGAGTATCAATAATGATGGTAGAGAAAAAGCAGTTTCCGATTTTTCAGAAGCTAATTATAAAAAGCTAGGCTTTCCAGTAAAAATGTTATGCATTGCTTTGTTAAACATTTTGGTAGGAATTATGATTTAGTGTGCAAAAACATTTAAATCTAATGAATAAACAGTATAAGGGGAGAGAACGTTATGGATTCAAATATAACTTATGAAGATTTACCTGAAGGTTATATAGAAAAAAGAAGAAACTCTACAATAGTGACAATTGGACTTTGGTATATATTTTGTTTATTTCTTCTACTAAAAGAATTTGAAATAATTAGTGTGCATAAAGGCAGTTTTCTTTATTTACTCCAATATGGAATATTATTAACACTAATCTTCTCTACATTGCATTCAGAAACAGTAAAAAGATTTTATAATAATATACCAATGATGAATTGCAATGAGATTAAGGTGTTTAGTAAGAAGCAAAGTCTTCTAATGATCTTACCACTGCTAATAATAATGCCTTTTATAATAGTAACCTTTGTGCGCTATGCTATATTTATTGGCGGCACATACGTGGCTATCAATGTTTTCAATAAACCTGGTAGTATGGAAAATAAACATATGAGAAGTAAATGGTAAATATATGAAAGTTATAAG
>NZ_JAVWDJ010000056.1:0-19262 GCF_036642255.1 Clostridium sp.
GAATTGATTTGAAATCAGAAGAGTTAGTACAGGCTATTTCAAACATAGTTGAAGGAGCAAGTAAGAAGGACACTAATGTATTTGGTTATGAAGGGTGGACTTATCATGTTACTGCAGTTGTTAAATATGCAAAGTTACTAGCTGAAAGGTTAGGAGCAGATAGAGAAATAGTTGAAATAGCAGCCTTATTGCATGATTATGCAAGCGTAAAAGATGCAGCAATGTATAAAGAGCATCATATCCACGGGGCAATTGAGGCAGAAAAGATTTTAAAAGGTTTCAATTATCCAGAAGATAAAATTAGTATCATTAAAGATTGTATTATTCAGCACAGGGGAAGTGTAGTGCTCGAAAAAACTACTAAAGAGTCAGTATGCATTGCAAGTGCTGATGCTATGGCGCATATAGACCAAGTGCCCTCACTATTACATCTTGCGTACTTTACAAGAAAAATGGAAGTAACAGAAGGGGCAATTTGGGTAAGTGAAAAGATTGAAAGAAGTTGGAATAAACTATGCCCTGAAGCAAAAGAAATCATAAAACATAAATATGATAGTGCAAAAATTATTTTGAAAAGTTAATTTGAAGAGATAAATGATTAATACATAAATTTCTTATGAAGAAGAAAAAGTTGAAAGTTACGTGGCTATTGATTTAAAAGAAGAAGAAAATCAAACTTACTAAAGAATTCTTGTTAAGTTTAAATGTATAAGGATTTTTCAAGCTATTAAGAAATATAGTTACAGAGATATGATTGTAACTAGTTGTAAAGTAAATGTTATTTATATAATTGGAGCATAAATAGGAATTTGAAGGAGAAAAGTTGTGACATGAAAAGGATTATTATAGGAGCAGGAAATACTTCTTATGAGGGATGGATTGCAACACAAGAAAACGATCTAAATCTATTAGAGATCAGTGATTATTTCAAATTATTTAAAAACGAAGAATCTGTTGATGCATTTTTAGCTGAACATGTATTTGAGCATTTAAGTTATGATGAAGGAGTGGAAGCTGGGAAAAATTTGTATAAGTTTTTGAAACATGGTGGATATGTTCGAGTAGCTGTTCCAGATATTAATTATAAAAATGAATGGTACCATAATATGTGTAAGCCAGGAGGACCAGGAAATATAGACCATCCAGCGTATACTCATAAAGTTTTTTACAACTACAAGACCTTAATAGAAGTTTTTGAAAAAGCAGGATTTACAGTAGATTTACTTGAATACTGTGATGAAAATGGAAGATTTCATTTTAATTATTGGAACCCTGATCAAGGTATCATTGGTAGATCACTAAGATTTGATACTAGAAATAATGACGGTAGATTAGGAATGGTGTCAATTATTATTGATGCTTATAAGGAGTAGTCAAATTACAATATAAAAAAGGGAACTAACATAATTTTACCTAAAGTTATGCCATGTCTTGAATATCAAGCGACGTGAGTTAAAACACAATTAATTATAAATAGGGAGGATATTATGGGGCAAGTAAATAATGTTAACAAAAAAAAGTGGGGGATAGGAACATCATCGCTTATACTTTCTATAATTGCTATCATGTTTTCATTTAGTTATTTTGGGGTAAAAACTATTGGTGAAATTATATTAGATGTTGTTAGAATCAAATTTCCAGTTGGAATTATTTCAACAGTTTTATTTGTTGTAGCAATTTTTATAGGTGATAGATACAAAGAACACTATGGTGCAAAGCTTGGAAAAAACATATCAATAATCTTTTTAGTTTTGATGGTAATCTTAACAATAATTAATTGTTTTTTTTCTTAAGAAAGAGGTGCTTAAATGGATACAACTTTAAATGACTTTCTTAACAGTTTGAATGATGTAGATAAAAAAATTTATTCAGAGATAGCCATCTTTACATATGAACTTGGCTATAAAGCTAAAAGAGCAAAAACTAAAGATATTAATTATGTTTTTACAAGTAGTAAGACAAAAAAACATCTTTTAAAGTTTTCATATAAAGATAACAAACCCCAATTAAAAATGAAGTTTTATGCATCTCAGGATTATTCAAGAATCTTTCATGATAGCGTGAAAAATGTTATTGAAGAATATGATTTTAAATATACAGGGTGCTATAACTGCGGAAAATGCAATGAATCACCAATTGGATATATTCATGAGTATCCTGATGGTAAGAGATATTTTAGATGTGGAAATGAATTAATAGATATACTAGCAATTACAAAAGAGCATGTTCCTGAAATTTTGAGATTAATAAAAACTCAACACGAATACTATCTCTCAAATTCAAAAGGAAAATAAGGTTACATTTATATGATGTTTTTAGTAACGAATGGGGGTAAAAATCTGATGGAGTACTATTTAAGTTTTTCATGGATTGGGTTTATAGTGTTTTTATTACCGATGATACCAAACATATTTTACTTCGTAATTCCTACACCTGCTGGTTCAGAGAACAAAGGAAATACACATGGGATTTTAGATGTCATTGAGCACGGAAGTCAGGGAATATTTATATTCTTGCTTATTTTTGTTGTAAGAAAACAAACCTCTGAAGTTCTATGTGCCTATACAATTATTATGGCAATAACACTGATTTCCTACTATGTGCTGTGGGGATTCTTTATTTTAGGCAAGGCAGATTTGATCCTTCTTTTAGGATTGACAGTTCTTCCAGTGGTATATTTTATATTTGCTGAGATATGGCTTCATAATTATCTAGCCATTATACCAACTGTAATTTTTGGTATTGCACACATTATTGTTACCTATAAAAATTCTAATTTTAAGCACTAAATAATAAGTAAGATCATTTCAATAGGCGGCTTAGGAAGAAAATTTCACTCCCATGTTAGGCTTGTTTAAATACTTAAACTTGTTAAAGCACTTAAACTTGTTTAAGCACGATGAGCCTGGGTGAGTTTCCTTTCAAAATCATGTTGTAACTAGAATGATGATTTGAGGTAGATAATTGCTGATTTTTATTAAGTGACGTAAAGTTAAAGCTTGCGTCACTTTTCCTTTCAAAGTTAACTTTCATATTTAGTATGAGATTCTTTACAGGATTTTGTAATATACGAGAAAAGATATACATTTTACTAAAAACTCATATCCTTCTAAAAAGAATAATGTGGCACTAAAAACCTTTTTTTACAGGTTCCGATTTTCTCCATAATATATAGGAGTTTAGAAGAGTAAATAAAATTATTATAATATATGGAATAGCAACTAAAAGTGGATAACCTGGTGCATCACCGGACCCTTCATATTTTATTAAATTAACCTTATTACAATACACAATAGCTACATGAGCACTCATTATATTAGATAATATAATCGCCATTATAGTGGAAACTATTGATAATTTTTTATACTTATCCATAAGACACCTCCAATTTATAATAATAAGTTAGTTTCGCCTAATTCTACAATTAGGAATTAACTTTATTATACAATATATGGATAACGTTCACTATAAATGATATACATGATTTTCAGCACTATTTCTTAACAGAGTCTAAAATTATAATAAGTCGATAAAAAATAGAACTTATTAATGAATTTAAATATCAAAAGCGGTAACAAAGCATAATACAAGAGTATAAAAAACAAAAAATATCATTATGAAATAGCTAAAAGCAATGTATTAGCAGTGATATAGTCTTCTAAAAAACGGTCAGTGGATGTAAAATAAAATTAATCTACTGACCGTTTTGGTCTATTAAGGAGAATATTATGAACGAATCATATTTTCAGTTACCATTAGATAAAAAGCAAAACCTCATTAATGCAGGATACAAACTCTTTGCTATATATCCTTATAAGAAGGCTTCTATGTCAGCAATTGCAGAAGAAGGGAATATCTCTAAGTCATTATTATTTTATTATTTTAAAAATAAAAAGGAATACTATATGTTTTTATTTGATACAGCTATTGAATTTCTAAATGGAGAAAAGGTAGAAAATATTAATGGACAAAGTCGGGATTTATTTGAATTAGTGAGCATAACAGTAAAGCATAGGATGAATTTGATACATGAGTATCCATATTTATATAAGTTCATAACAAGAGCATATTACGAAACCTTTGAAGAGATTAGACTTGAATTGGACAAAAAGAAAAAAGTAATGCTTAAAGTTGGAAAAGAAGATTTATTAAATATTATTGATTATGATAAATTTAAAAATCCAGATGATGTGAAGGTTTTGATTAACATAATACTTTGCATAGCAGAAGGATTCATGCGAGGGCTGGAAGATATGGATATGGGAAAAATAATGGCAAATACCATTGAATTTGAAGCTATGATGGAATCCTTAAAGCAATATTATTATAAGTAAAAATAGCTACTTAAGGGGTAAGGGGGAAGTGTAATTATGGATAAGATGGAGCATCTAGTTTTTCAGAATTTGGATTGTGAAGTTCATTATTGGTTTAGAAAGGGATCGGAGAACAAATGGGTTTTATTTTTTCATGGAGCAGGTGTGGACCATGAAATGTTTCAGGAGCAATTTCAGGTGTTTGATAGTACATATAATTTAATTGCTTGGGATTCTCGAGGGCATGGCATGTCTAAATTAGATCATGGCAAAAAGTTTCATTTTAAGGATATGATAAGCGATTGTATGAAATTGTATGAGATTTATAATATAGATAAAGCAATTATCGTTGGGCAATCAATGGGTGGAAATTTGGCTCAGGATATAGCCTATTATTATCCGAAGCTAGTTGAGAAACTAGTATTAATCGATTGTACAAGAAACACAGGGAAACTCACAGGTTTGGAAAAGTTTTCTCTAAAATCTTCTAAGTTTATATTTAACTGCTATCCTTGGAAGATGCTTATAAAACAAAGTGCTGATGCCTGTGGAAACAAAGATAGTGTAAAAAGTTATGTTAAGAGCTGCTTTGAGAACATTGATAAGGAAACCTTTATTGATATTATGATGGAAGTAATAGGGTGCCTACACTTCGATCCAGAGTTTATGTTTAAGCAACCTGTACTACTGCTTTGTGGGGAAGATGATAAAACGGGAAACATTAAAAAGGTTGCTACTCCGTGGGCCAAAAGTGATAGTAACTGTAAACTTTACTTTATTCAAAACGCATCACATAATTCAAATCAAGATAATCCGGAGCAGGTAAATCAATTCATGAAGGACTTTTTGATTTGAGGCAGTGTATAACTTTAAAGAAGAAAACAATGAAATAATAAAGCGGCAGAAGGAAAAAAGAAGGCCATAATGAAAATAAACTTAATGATTTTTGTATCATCAGTAAATGAACAAAAGACAAAGAGTATGTATAAGGTAATGATGAAAACCTTTGAATCTAATATTCGTCCTGTTCAAGGTGATGTAATAGATGATCCAGGATTTCACCCAAAGTTTCATAATGGATACGAAGTTGTAAAAGTTACTTTAAATTATGCTATTGATGAATGTTGGGTCTCTTTAGCACCCGTTGCAATAGAAATTGAGGAAATTAGTTTAGAAATGTATTTAAAGAATCTTGAAGCACATGGGTGGCGAGTGGTGTCAAAAGAAGAGTTAGAAAATAGGTGAAGGATTTGGAAGACTTCTATGGAATATGGTTATTGAGATATTTTATAAAGAGATAAATTAATCATATAAAAATTTAGTGAGGTAAATTAAATGGGGTATGTAGAGAACTTAAGAGGGATAATTGGCACAACACCTGTTAATTTTGTGGCATCAACTGTAGTGGTGGTAAATGAAGCGGGGCAAATACTGCTACAAAAAAGAAGCGAACCTTTTGGAGCATGGGGAATACCAGGTGGCATGATTGAACTTGGCGAATCCACTGAGGATGCAGGGAGAAGAGAAATCTTTGAAGAAACAGGGTTAGTAATTGATGATTTAAAACTGATTGATGTTTTTTCAGGTAGTGATAATTTTGTTAAACTAAAAAACGGGGATGAATATTATGTAGTGTTAATAGCTTATTACACCACAAAATTTTCTGGTACATTGAAGCCTGATGGTACTGAAACCCTTGATTGCAGATTCTTTGATATTGATAATATACCTGATAATATCTTAGAAAGACATAGACGTGTGATCAATAGGTATTTAGAAGTGGTTAATGCTAATTCATAATCTATCCATTGTAAGATTGTACTATCAAATAAAAAGGGGATGAAGTTTTGAAAAAAAGATGCATTTCTATTCTTTTCATTTCGTTCTTTATATTTTTATTAACTGCATGTGACAAGTCAGAAAATAAGCAAATAATGAAGCCTTTTGAGGATATTCCAGTAGATATAACCGAAAGAATTGAATTCTCAAACTTAACAATAACCAGTAGCTCAAAAGAGTTAGGCAGGAGCAAAATAGTTACAAATAAACAGGATATAGAAGAAATAGCTAAGTATTTAAAAACAATAAGCTGCATAGAAAGTAATGGAAAAGATAGAGATCCTGACTTTATGATTTCTTTATTTGATAATACTAAAATGGATAGTGGTTATATTTACCTAATTGGCGTGTCCCAAAATCAAATTTTCTTATATAAATATAATAGTAAAGAATCAACCAGATTTGTATATAAGAACATAGACACAAAGGTTATGAAGGATTTAAGTAATTTATATGCTGAGATGAATTATAAAGAAGAGCTTCTCATGAGGAAATAATTTAAATATAAGGTTATTTATATACTTTTAAAGATTTGATAAAAGAATATATAACTTGTGATGGGTTATAAAACACTGATTCATCGTGAATCTATGGTAAGTAAACAATTGAAAATTTACGAACCAAGGATTATTTATATTTTAGGAAGTGATAGTATTGAATATATTTGAATATAATCGCATTATTATTGTTGGTAACAATGGTAGTGGAAAAAGTTTTTTATCTAAAGAATTGTCTGTTATCACGGGTTTGCCACTTGTTCATCTTGATGTTGAGTTTTGGCGTCCTAATTGGGAACAACCACCAAAAGAAGAATGGATAAAGAAACAAATGGAGCTTACATCAAAGGCAAAATGGATAATTGAGGGAAATCATACTAGTACAATGGAGTTGCGATTTAATTCGGCAGATTTAATAATATTTCTTGATATAAACCGTTTTGTTTGTTTGGTTAGTGTATTATTAAGAAATGGTAAAAAGCGTTCAGATACACCCCAATATCTTGAAGAAAAATTTGATAAGGAGTTTTTACGCCTTTGTAAAGGCTTATGGAGTTTCTCTAAAACACGTAAACATACTATAATGAATTTACATAAAAAATATCCTAATAAACCGTTTTTCGTTATTGATAGCAGAAGAAAAATGAGTAAGTTGTTAAATCTATGGAGAGATGAAAAAACTGAAAATTTCACTTCCACATTATAAACATATCTGAAGTAAAGTTAGTTCATCATCTTTTTAACAGCGTACTCAAATACTACAATTAAGAAGTTATAATTTAAAGTTAAAAAAATTCATGCCACTAAGAAAAGTACCCAAGGAGCTATGAAGTTCCAAGATAATTTTCCTAGTGGCTTTTATTGCATTCATCTTAAAATTTAAAATCAACTAAGCGATAGGCAATTTCCAGCTAAAGCTTTCACTATGGTGAAGTCTTAGCTGAGAATTGTCTTTTGTTTTTACTTCAAGTACAAGTAAGCAGAAGTTACAGGTATATTATTACAGTAATTATATGGTAAAATAGAAATATAAGGAAGTACCACATTGTTTAAAAAATTACACAATATCAACTAAGCTTTCATGGGGGTAAAAAATGAAAAAATATATTTTCTTAATGCTAGTGTTAATTATAGCCCTAGGTTTATTCTTTGGATGCGAAAAGCAGACTTTAACAATGCCAGAATATCCACTAAATTCTACCACCATTGATAAGGCACTAAAAGGAGCAGGGCTTTCTTGGACGATAATAGGGTCAGAACACTCTCCATTTGTAGGGCAAACCCTTGAAGGACAAACCGTATATACTCTTAATAAAAATGGAAAAATTGTTGCGACTATTTCAAGTTCAATTAAGGATGGGGAGAGGTTTCTTCATATTGGGTTCTCATCTTATCACAATAATGAGTATTCTCTACCAGAGGAAGAGTGGGAAAAAGCTATTGTCTTTGCAACTCTTTTATATGGCGGCTTTGATAGCACACACCAAGTTTATAATCAATTTACGAAAGAATATGGCAAGAAAAACACAGTGAAGGAACCACGAGAAAGAATAATGGGTGGCACCTTGGGTCACGAAGAAATGTCAAAGTGGGAAACCGAAATCAATGGTATAAACTGTAAGGTGATTTTGAACAAACCATATCGCAGCATGCCACAAGAATACTTAGGTTTAATTAGAATAACCAGTGATGTAGACACTTTTAAATAAAATTAATATTGTGCGTTATAGTATTTAATTATGTAATAATTAAAATTTTAAAGGGGGTGATATTAGTGAGAGGTAAAACAAAAAGAAATCTAATCTTAACGTCAATAATGATTATTCTATTGTTGATTTCATTCGTAACATTTAAACCTGAAAATGATAATTCAAGTAAAGAGTTAATAAAAAGAGTAATTGAAACAGCAGTAGTGTATGGTAAAATACCCGATTATAGTCTTATCAAAGACAAGAAAAATATAATTATATCATCTGAAATTATTGATTCTAATCTCTTGCCAGTGTTACCGAATATTAAACTCATTGTATTAAGCCCTACAGAAATAAAGAAAAAAGCAAATAAAGAAGGAGATTTCCTGTATCTTAATTTTAGAAAAATAGATATTGATAATTTGAATGCTAAGCTAACATTAGATAATACTTGGGCAGTGTCTGATAATAGTAAAGTGGATTATTTAAGCGGTGGTGGAATGACAATAAAATTTTATAATCTATTTGGTAAGTGGTTTCAAAAAAAATCAATTGAGATATGGGTATCTTAAAAATCGGCACAATTAAATTGTTACAAAGAAATAATAGACTTTAAACTACAACGCAATTTTCTAAAGATGTGTCGCAAGCGTTAAAATAAGCGACTTTATTACAGTATCCCAATACTGCAGTTAACAAGTTCTAATTTTAAGATAAAAAATATTCAAACTACAAGGAGAAGTTATGCTTAATAAAAATAAAATATTTAAATGGAGTGTATTAATAGTAACACTTATAATGTTAAGTTTTTTTATTCTTCAAATGTTGTTTGATTTATTTCTTATAAGAAGTATTACTATGATTACTATTGATATAGTTTTGCTTATTTTAGGTGTAAAGATTTTTGTGGATAAGCTAGAGTATAATAAATTTATTTGTTATGGATTTTTAGCTTTACTAATTTTCGTTAATATCTTTAACTACTTATTGAATGAGAAGAAGGAATTATATTTTAGCTCGCCTAATAAGAAAAATATAGTAGTTGTTACAGAAAGTTCTGGAATGCACAGTGGCTATAGCGAGATTTATGAAAAGAAGTACCTTATATTTAAAAAACCTTTAAATCATGGATCTATATATGGACTTAGGAACTTTAGTAGTGGTTATTTTTATTTTCAATGGTTAAATGAACAGTCTGCTAATATAATTTGCGATAGTGAAGTATATGGCAGGGTAAATTTAGATTAACTTGATCATACCAATTAAGAGTAAATGGCTACAAAAGTAATGAACTATTATGTATTTCAATTAAATTTTTTCTATAAGGGGGAAGCCATAATGGGTAAAAATTTATATAATCATAACACAGATGAAAAAGCAGAATCTTTAAAAAAAGAAATAGAAAGTGTTAAAGATAAATCCCTTATTGGCGCTATCTTTGAATTCATTCTTGATATAATTACATTTTGGCGTTAAGGACAAATGATGTGGCGAAATTTAAAAAGATTAGTTTAGGGAGGGTAAACAGTTGAAAGATAAGGAACCAAAAGGTTTATTAGACATATTTAAGTTTGGTGCTTTGGGATTTGCAATTTTAATCCTCATAGTTTACGGTGTGGAAAGTTACAAAAATAATATAAAGGCTAAAAGTTATATTATGAAAAGTATATTAGCTCTTGGAGATGTAAGTTATAACATTACCACGGAACCAATTGAAGCATGGTTAAAGGTAGCTGAAGAAAAAATGCCTGATAGGGAGAAGCTTAATACTTATTTTAAAGATGAAATTAAGGTAGAAGAAAAGTTATACAGTGATGAGAATACAACTATTTATTTAGATAATATAAAGGGTGATGACAATAGCTTTCTGAGATTCAATTTCAAAAAGAAGGATAAGGTTGAAAGAGATAAAGGTGAACTAGTTACTATTGGAAAAGAAATTGAATTAAATGAGCATAGTTATTTTCTTTCTCCCGATATTACTGCAGAAGTTTATGATAGAGATAATAACAAGATTGAAGATGTAACTATCTATAGAAATTCTCTTGAGAATGAAGACTTTATGGTATTTGTTAGAAAGGATACTTTAACAAATATGAACTGGCCCATTAGTTTTAAACTTAATTTAACGGAAGTAACTTATGAAATAAAAAATTAAAGGAGTTTTGGTATAAGTATATAAATTTGTGTCTGTTTGTGGAATTGCTCCTATAAATAATAATAAAGCCGAAGTAATAGGAGTTAGGACAAATGAGGCACAAAGGAATAAAGGGTATGCCAAAGTTGTATGTAATTATTCTATGAATACAATGGCAAATATATCAAAGTATTTACTTGGACAACCGATGAAAATAATATTGCAAGTAGATCACTGGCAGATTCTCTTGCCTTTAAATTATATTTAAAGGAATATTTTTAACTATAAAACAAAGTTAAGTTAATGAAGAGTTGTAAAATATTGTGTAGCAATTACTTATTCCTAAAAGGATTAGTAATATGTTAAATATGGGGGAGATTTAAGTGAATATAAATAAAATAAAGGATATTGTTATTGGCTTTGGAATAAGCACGTTTGGATTAATATTGTGGGCATATAAAATGTTAGTGACAAGCGATATACCTATTGAAATGTCTTCTAGAGATTGTATTTTAGTATCAAGTTTGTTGGTTTTAGTTCTAATATTTTATAATATTTATGCAAGAAAGACAAAATATGTGTTACTGAATATTACATTTTTATTGCTTCCTTTGTTCGTATGGTTTATGTCTATGCAACTGGCATTAACATACCATTACCATAAGTATGATACTCTTGTCAGTATTATAGGGTTTTCTGCTACTTTAATTTCATTTTTACAACTTACTTATTGGAAAGTAAAAATAAATTTTAGGACGTAATTTTCTAATACTGCGTATTTATCCTAAATTTATGATGGATGAACAATGGTAATATTTGGCGAATTAGAAAGGGTGAGGTATAAAAGATGAAAAAGTATTTTTTAAAAACATCGCTCTTACTTTGCTTACTGCTGATATTAGGACTTGCTGGGTGTGAAAATCAAAAAGTGGGTCCTGGAGCCCCATCAGCGATAGCATGGAACAACTTGATTTATTCACCATCAGGTACTGAAGTTTCGCAAAGCGAATTTGGTAAACAACTTGGTGAAATAAAGCAAATTAAAAAACCAATGCCTATGCAAAATGGCGATTCTAACTATATGCCAGTAGGAAGTAAAATTACTGAGATTAAGGGTATTGACACTAATGAGGCAATAGCGATTGAAAAAGAGGGAAAGATTTATAAGTTTATAAAAATAGGGATGCTAGAGAAATAGTATTTAGTTCACAAACTTCTTAAAGTGTGTCATTAAATATTATTATAAAAATAAAAGATGAGGAGAAATGAAGTGGGTTTTTATGATGATTTTGAGAAGATCATAAGTAATATTTGTTCTAAAAATGAGTTAACAAGAACTATATCTGTATTGTTAAGTGTATTTTTTCTAGGGGTTATCATAGGAGTTAATATTTTGCCTACAGTATTAGGAGCATTGATAGGTGGAGTTTTAGGAATCATAGGAGCATTTATTTATTGTTTTCTTATCACAAGAAGGTTAAGAAAGCAAAAGTAACATTAACGGCAAGCATAGGGAAAACAACCAATGTTTAGATTCAAAATAAAATAGAATAAAATAAAATAAAATAAAATAAAATAAAATCCAGTAGAAAGCATATGGTGATATGATTTCTACTGGATTTAGTTTGTCAGAGAACCTTTTAAAATGAATATGGAGAATTTGTGACACTTACCTTTTATTTTTGTGGATAGTATGGAAAAAAGGTTTATTCATTTATTTCTTCAAAATCTTCTTTTTCTACACCACAGAGGGAACAAGCTAAGTCATCTGGGATGTCTTTAATATCTGTACCCGGTGCTATACCTTTATCAGGATCTCCTATTTGGGGGTCATATTTATAGCCACAGCCAGGACATAAGTATTTCTTCATATATTTTGCCTCCTTAGTTTTGATAATATAGGAAACCTATATTATATATAGAATTAATTATTTGTGGCACAATGAATTTGCTTACAGAATAATTAAGCTTTGTAAGAATTATTATAAAGTAATGCTATAAAATTAAAATGATTGAAATCAAAATTGTGAGTTTAAGAAAAGTTTTAAAAATTGATTGAAATCAAATCCTTTTTTATACACCTCTTGTACAATCAATATATAAACTACGATATAAAAATACTAGG
This sequence comes from Clostridium sp., assembly GCF_036642255.1. Taxonomy (GTDB): domain Bacteria; phylum Bacillota; class Clostridia; order Clostridiales; family Clostridiaceae; genus Clostridium_J. The sequence goes on from NZ_JAVWDJ010000056.1 coordinate 12,603, forward strand.
AGGAATAAAATTATGAAAAAACTAATAGAAAATCACCAAACAGCTGCTTGGACTTGCCATATAATAAAAAAGAAACCAGAGAGTAATGTTTCAATCCCTTGCTATAGCTCAGTTATAGATGCCAAAGAATATATAAATGAAAATCAAAGATAATGAGTAACTATTGATATAGCATTTATCAGTAGTTGCAATAGAGAAAGTGCAGATGAAAGTACTAGACCTAAATCATATATAGTTTTGCTTATAAACAAAACATAGTTAATAATAAAAACAATTAATCACTGAGGAACTTGTTCAATATTTACCTATGGAAAAGGTAATGATTATAAAAGTATAAAGATGCATTTAAAGATCAAGAGCTATTTAAGTAGAAGATCACTTAAATAGCTCTTTTTCAGTAGTTATCTTAAAATTTTTAAGGGAAGGTAAGATCCAAATATATCATGATGATTACTTGCCCTCAATTAACCAATCATTTTTCAAAATTGCATATACAGCCAGATCATAAAAATCTTTATCATTACGTATTTGAACTTGCCTTAGCGTTCCTTCATAATTCATTCCACTTTTCAGCATTACCCTCCCTGAAGCAGCATTGTTTGTGTCGTGCTGAGCAACGATTCGGTTAAAGCCTACTTCAGAAAATAAATAATCAATTACGGCTTTTAGTGATTCAGTGGTTATATTCTTGCCCCAGTATATTTTTGACAGACAATATCCGATTTCACAAGAATAGTTTTTTTCATCTAACTTAACTATACAAATGTTACCGATAACTTCCCCTATTTCTTTTAATTCAATAGTCCAATTGTAAATAGTATCATTATAGACATTTACCCATTTCTCTAGGATTTCTTTTGTATCTTCTACACTACTGTGTGGTTTCCAGGATACAAATTTTGTTACCTCACTATCATTTGCCCAGTTTTTAAACATATCATCTGCGTCATCAAGTTCAAATTTTCGCAGTAACAGTCTATCTGTATCCAATGATTTTGTCCCTTTATGTGATAACACAAAGATCCCCCCTTGATTTTAATTTTTAATAATACTTATTCATATAAATTTACAAAGTTATATTACTCAATTATAAAGAAACACCAAGATAATTACAATTATTTTACATAATTGTATATAAGTTACCTTTCTAAATCTGTATGGTTTATCCTACATTTACATATAAGGTGAGCAGCAATATTTCCTTTTGCACGAATAGCGGAGCCAAGTGAAACATACGAAATTCCACCTCCTAAAGCCTTGTTAAAACTAAATAATAGCCAAAGATGGAAATTAAATTTCTTTCTTACAAATATAAAGGATTTATACAACAAAATGTAAGATATGTTATAATTTTCATATGGGTTAATTTTCAACTTAATATCTTTGATGGAGGTATATTAATGAAAATTATAGTGAATATATTTATCAGCTTGTTTTTAGGATGTTGGGCTCTTATTAATTGGTTTTTTCAAATGAAAATCACTGACTATCCAGCATTTTTTACATTAGGTGAGCTTTTCATATATTTCATATTAGTATTGCTTTTTGTACTAGCTAATTTGCTTTATATGCGTAAAACAAAGTTAAATGTTTTAACTTTAGTTTTGTATACTCCCACAATAATTTTATGGATGCTAACTTTAGTACCAACATTAACTAATGATGGAGGATGTAAATATGATCCTATAGGAGCTGCAGTTGGGGTTATTGCTTTAATAGGTGTATATGTATATGGCTGCTTTATGCAGTTTAACCACAAAATTATTGCTACAGATTAAAGTTTAATAATAAAAACAAATAGTTTTTTATTATAGAATAGCTATGAAAAAGTATAGTATGTATGGAAAATTTCTTATGATTAAGTAGAACAGTAATTTAAGGTGAGATAAAGATTATTAATAGTTAGGAAGTATTGATATATGAAAATATATATTGTGGGTCCAGTTGCTAGTGGTAAATCAACACTTGCAAAAAAGTTGTCTGAAACATTGAGTATTTCTTATCATTCACTTGATGAAGTTATACATTATCCAGACAAATCTAATCCTTGGGGAAATAGCAAAAGAGAGTCTGGAGAAGTGGACAAGTTATTTCAGTCAGTAATACAAGAGCAAAGTTGGATTATTGAAGATGTAGGTAGACCTTGCTTTGAGCAGGGCTTTAAGGAAGCTGATAAAATTGTTTTACTTGAAGTTCCTACTAGAATAAGAAATTATAGAATAATTAAACGCTTAATAAAGCAACGACTTGGCATTGAAAAGTGCATTTATAATCCAGGATATAGGATGCTTAAGAGTATGTTTAAGTGGTCTAAAAATTACGATACTGGAAAGGACAAATTGAAAGAACGAGTTGGAAAGTATAAGCATAAAGTCATCACTTTAAAAAGTGATAGAGATATTCGTGGGTTTTTGGAGAGCAGTTTAAGCGGAGTAGGAAAAGAATAAGTTCTAATGCGCAACATTCCTACAAGGTGCATCTATGGTGAAATAATAATAATTAAATAATTATAATATATTGTGAAAGAACTAAATTTTAAGGGGGATCTAAATGAGTACACAAAAAATAATTGGATGGTTAATTATCGCTATTAGCATATTGACATTTAGTTTGCAAAAATCCTTAGCAAGTTTATCAAGGTTTATAGATGAGACTACTGGTGAATTCTGGTCAAAGGGATATGAATACAAATACATGGATGTTAGTGTCTATGTATTCTTTTTAATAGCAGTTGCAATAGGAATATACTTAATTGTAAAGAAACCAAAAGATAATAATTAGTTAGCATTCTTATCAAAGGGTTATCTATGGTGAATCTATATAATTAAATCATTTTATATTGTGAGAAGGTAATAGAAAGTAGGGAATAACAAATCATATAGTTTTTATAAGATATATGGAGGGGATAAACTATGGAATATTTAATCAGAAAAGTTGCTAATGAAGAATTAGAAAAAGCATTTTCATTAATATGGATCACTTTTTCAGAGTTCATTGCACCAGATTATAGCAAAGAAGCAGTAGTTAATTTTAGAGCAAATTTTATTGAAAATGAAGAGTTCAAGGACTGCTTTAAAAATGGCAGCCAGGTTATGTATGGAGCATATTTAGAAGAAAAACTTGTTGGGATTATATCCATAAGAGAAAGTAAATTTGTTTCATGCTTTTTTGTTGATAAGGAATATCATAGAAAGGGTGTTGCAACAAGGTTGTTTAATCATATTGTGTCTGAACTTAAGGAAAAGCAAATTGAAAAAATAACATTAAATGCTTCCCCATATGCGGTACCTTTTTATCATGCAATAGGGTTTAAGGATTTGGATACGGAGCAGGAATATAAGGGGATTTCATATACTCCAATGGATTATCTATTATAAGAAATAATAGAGGAAGTGTGTTTTGTATTTCTTCATGTGACGCAACATAAACATAGCTTTTGACTTTAGGATAAACTCATACTTATGTAATATTTAGTGAAATATTTCGTAAGAGCTATTAAGAAAAACTGGTAATGTATTATTAAAAAACAAAACCTATGATTCTGGCATTAGGGTGAAACATCATTATGTAATGAAATTTAGAATCATATATAAAGTATTTAGGGGGATGGGGTTAATGAGTTATTTAAGAAAATTAGTTGGAAAGAAGTGTTATTTATCTCCAGTAGATTCTAGTGAAACAGAAAAAGTTGCTAAGTGGAGTAATGATATTGAAGTTGCCATTAGAACAGGGGACATATCAGATATGATTACATATGAGGCACAAAGAGGATATCTTGAAAATATGAATAGTAATAGAGGATATGGCTTTTTTATCGTAAGGGAAAATGATGATGAAGTTATTGGAATCGGAAGACTAATGAGGATAGATTTTATAAATAGAAATGCAGTTATGGGTATGTTTATTGGGGAAAGAACTGATAGAAACACAGGTATTGGATCAGAGGCTACTAAACTTTTGCTAGACTTTGGATTTAATATTCTAAATCTAAGAAATATAATGATTGAAACTTATTCTTTTAATGAAGCAGCAATAAAAACCTCGTTAAAGTGTGGTTTCAAGGAAATTGGTAGGAGAAGAAAGTCCATTATATATGGAAATAAAGAGTATGATGAGGTCCTTATGGATATGCTTAACGAAGAATTTCAAGACTCAATTATTAGTAAAATATTAGATAAATAACTTAGCCAAGTTATCTTCTGCAATAAACGACAAGCTTTTGGAGAGAAAAAGTAAAACGAACTTTTATGCTACAAAGGGGGGGGATTTTCAATGAGTTTTCATATCAGAGTCAGTGCACGAGGTATTGTTATTAATAATGACAAGATTTTATTAAATGAATTTGGAGGTGGCAAATATTACAATATACCAGGTGGTGGTGTGGAACCAGGTGAAACTGTTAGACAAGCTGTGGCAAGGGAAATATTTGAAGAATCTGGATTAAGTGTTACTGTGGGTGATTTCATATTTGCACTTGAATATGAGCCTAATAATTGCAATTATATTTATGGGAAAACGCCAAAAATAAGTCTTGTATTTCGTTGTTTTATGAATGGAGAGGATAAGATTACTCCTCCAACTGTACCTGATATAGACCCTGATGATTCAGAAATTGTAAGTGAAGCAAAGTGGGTTCAAATATCTGATTTAGAAAACATTAACTATGTACCATATATCCATGAAGAGCTAATGGAATATATAAAAACAAATAGATTTTCACCAATATTTATGGAAGAACCACTTGAAAAGAAATAACAATAAATTAAATTATGGTGCGTTGTAAGAGTAATTGATTATGAAATTATCATATTTTGGGGGGAGAAAATGAAAAATTCTAAAAGTCTAATTAATAATTTTTTTCGTTGGGGTTTGTTTCTTATAGTATTATTAGGTATAAATTTTTTGAATAAGAGAGGTCTCTATTTTTTTATTGGAACATCAGGAAAGGGATTGCAATTATATCAGAATTTCATGGGTGTAATTTATAACATATCAACAATTATGATACCGATAATTGCTATAATACTTTTTAAATTATTCTGCGACATTATATATTTGTTTATAACATTATTAGAAAATAAACCTACTTTAGAATAATATTTGGTATAATAACCAATGAGAGTAATTATTACAAATTTATAAAATATTGTAATTTGATTGGGGGATTTATTTATGCCTAAACCAGTAACGCCTTTAGTTGGATGTGATGCTTTTGTGCTAAATGAACAAAAGCAAGTTTTATTAATCAAAAGGGTTGATAGTGACTTATGGGCCTTACCAGGAGGCTTTCATGACTTAGGTGAGACACCAGCTAAATGTGCGGTTAGAGAGTGTTTTGAGGAAACGGGATATAACATTGAAGTTATAAGACTATTAGGAGTTTTTAGTTCTAATTGCTATGAGTATAAGTATATTCCATGGAAAAATGAAGAATATTGCCATGTGCTATTACAGGGTAAATTAATTAGCGGAAATAAGACTACTTCAGAGGAAACACGTGAGGTTGGTTGGTTTTCTTATGATGAACTCCCTGAACTATATGATGGCCATGAAATAAGAGTAAAATTCGGATTTCAAGCTAATATAAGTGGGAATTTCACACCGTATTTTGAATAAAAAACAACTTCAATATAATTTAGCGACGTATAAATAATATTTACGTCGTTTTTGATTTGTATATAAATTAACAACAGCATAAGTATCAGAAAAAGCATCTTAAAGTTATAAAAATTAGGGAGGGAGCTTAAGGCACATGGGGTTTATGGGAATCAAGGAATTTTTAAATAAGTACACTATACCACTTGTTATTTTTATTTGCCTAGTTAGTATAATCGGAATATATTTTATTCAGTATCCAGTAAACACAGATAAATCAAGTTTAGAAGTTGAATTAAAAAAGTTTGGAAAAAGTGATGATCTAAAGATTGAGGAAATAGAAAATATAGATAATAACATAATAACTCTATTTACATATGACAATGTAATTGGCTATGGAGTATTCGAAAAAGGTATTAATGGTAAATGTCGTTTTATCTTTAAGGATTCAAATATGGGTGATGGTAGTTTTCAAGTGGGATACATTGGAGCTAGTGAGAAAAATAATAGTTTCATTGTAGGTAAGAATTATGAAAATAAAATAAAAGCAATGGAATTCACATATGAAGATGGTTCTAAGTTCTTAATGGAAATTACAAAGGAGAATTATTTTATTCAAAGCACCTCTAATTTCAAAGGAATATCATCTCTTAAAGAATTTGATTTGTTAGATGAAAAAGGTGAGAGTATTAAGGCAGAACTTCGCCCAAAATTCATGGGACATACTGTTATATCATCATCATCAAAAAGTAGATCAGTGGTTGGACCATATGACTTTTTATATGCAATTATAATTGTCATAAGCTGTGTAATAATTTATTCAAGGTACAAATCAATGCGGCGTGGAGACGATGTTGAATAACAGGTTTTTAAGGTTTGTGCAATTTTGTAAAATACATAATTAAGCACAGTTATTATTGTGTGGAGGTATTATGGACAAATCTATTGAATCAAATTTAAGTGAACTTAAAGAAGAGGGTACTTATAAAATAGAAACAATGTGAAGAAAAAGATTGGAGGCACTTTATGGACATAAAATATCCAGACTATAATAATTCTATTGTG
>NZ_JAVWDJ010000057.1:0-18572 GCF_036642255.1 Clostridium sp.
ACCCCACTCCAGGACTTTCATAATAAGGGTAAGATTATCCAAAATTCAATTTTATGAGCAAAAATTATTAAATATAGGGGTTAGGTGCCAAAGGGAAACTATTAGTTAGTGTGACATAGTGTTGAGGTTTACTTTGGAACAAGCAAATAAAAACTTTAATATTTTGTAAATACAATATGTGTGATTAATAAATGGTGTATACAGATTGATTTTCTATTGATGAGATGTCTTTTATATTAAAATTCATAAACATAACCCATTTATTATTAACTAAATTAACTCATAATGCTAATAAATTAACTAGCATTGTTTACAATTAGAAAAACCCTAGCATATCATGTTACTCCATCATTGAAAAACGGCAATTCAACAATGATAGGAGGAAACATAAATGCTAGAGTTCAATAATTATTATAATAAAGCAACAACCAATGTTAAAGAATGTATTTTGCCACTTTTGCTCTTATTATATAGGTATTTATTAGAATAATTAGCTTTATAAAATAAAGTTATTAGTACCAACCTCTTAGTTTCATAGCTGAAGAAACTCTTTTAACTGAATACATATAAGCAGCATTTCTCATAGAAACTTTAAAGGTCTCTTTTATTTTCCATATTTCATTAAAAGCATTAACCATAGCAATTTCTTCTTTTTCCTCAACCTCTTTTTCGCTCCAGTAGTAACCATATAAATTTTGAACCCATTCAAAATATGATACAGTAACTCCACCTGCATTTGTTAAAATATCAGGGGTAACCAAGATACCGTTATCAAATAAAATCTTATCAGCCTCAGGTGTGATAGGTCCATTTGCAGCTTCAGCAATAATTTTAGCATTAATTGCTTCTGCGTTGTCTAAGGTTATTTGGTTTTCTCTTGCTGCGGGGACCAAAACATCAACATTCAATGCCCAAAAATCCTTCATTGAAATTTCAATTGAACCTGGAAAACCAAGGAGTGTATTATTTTTAAGATTGTATTCTGCTAATTTTTTAGCATCAAAGCCTTCTTCGTTATATATTGCATAAGTTCTTTTTTCAGCCTTACTATACTCTGCAACAGAGACAATTTTAGCTCCCATGCCTTCCAATATTTTACCTGTGAAACTACCAACATTACCAAAAGCTTGAATTGCAACAGTAGCATTATTAATGTTAATTCCAAGCTTACTAAGAGCTTCTCGCACTGTTACTGCTACTCCAAACCCCGTTGCTGCAGTTCTACCTTTTGAACCACCAAATTCTAAAGGTTTACCTGTGATAACTCCAAGAGCATTATGACCAACTAATTTATTATACTCATCCACCATCCAAGCCATAATTTGACCATTTGTATTAACATCTGGTGCAGGAATGTCTACTTTTTCGCCTATTAACTTATAAATTCCATCAATGTAGCCTCGGCTTAATCTTTCAAGTTCATTTTGTGATAATTTGCTAGGGTCAACTATTACACCACCTTTACCTCCACCATATGGAATTCCTACTACGGAACATTTAAAAGTCATCCATAAAGAAAGAGCTTTTACTTCATCTCGTGTAACCTCTGAATCAAATCTTATACCACCTTTGGTTGGACCAACAGCATCATTGTGTTGGGAACGATAGCCTTTAAAAACTCTAATAGTGCCATCATCCATTTTTACTGGAATGGATACTTCTAGAACTCTTTGAGGTTCACTTAAGATTTCATATACTGCTGGATCAGCGTTTAATTTGTCGCAAGCGTCTTTAAGCATTTTCTGGGCGTTTTCAAAAGGATTGAGGTTTTCTTTTAGCATTTTAATACACTCCTTAAAATATAATTTTAATAAGGTTTCTAGCGTAATTCATTGATATTGATCATTAAATTTTAAAAGTTTCAATCTCTTATATTAACATTGTATTCTGATAAATGAATAATAACAACCAATAATATGTTAATAATGAATGAATTATTGCATATAGTGTAAAATAGCATTCACTACATTGATATGATTAGAACTACCTCAAAGTCTTAGCTATGGATTATCTGGAGCAATTGGATTAAGTAAGGGTACACTGACAATGCAATTATATGGTGAATAAAATTTAATATAAAATAAAGACTAACAAAATAATGAGTAATAAATAAATGAGAGAAATAAATAAAGATGATTATTACCTTTATTTCCCAAGAAATAATTTATAATAATGTAAAAATATAACATTATTTGTAAGAGGGGTATTTACAATGAAGGAATCATTTATAAAAGAACATCCAGTGATTTTATCATTTGCATACGTAGTTTTGTTTGCAGTATTTGCTTCTATTTCAAAGGTAATTGCAATTACTTTAAAATGTCTCCAATTGAAACCATGATTTAATACCTATTATCTTACACTTTATTCACGACATAGAATCCAGTATCACCGCAGAAACATCATATGGTATAACACTGACTATTGTCAGTGTTCACTGTTTTGTTTTATTGAGTTATTCAATATACTTGTGGTTAGTGATTAAAAAGAAAATAGTGATGTATAGCAGTAAAGTTAATATTAATGGTAACAGGATATTTTAAGTATATTATGAGTTTTTAACTATATATAAGGGTAGATTATTCATTTCAATCTATCAAATAATAGGAAGCAAAGACGAGATTTGGGAAACAGATATAACTTACTACAAAAATCAGCTTACTAATTTGATAAGTTTTATTGTTGAAGGAGAGAGCCACAAAGGTGTTATATTAAGCGGTGACTTATTTTATGAAGGATTGAGAGTAAAGTGAATGCAAATCAAAACTAGATATTTGCACTGTTTATTTCTTGCATTCTTTATATTATAAATTATTATAAGCATTATCTTTTAAACATTAGCTACAATGTTTAAAAGTAATATTAAATGAGTTTTCTTGGTAATTCGGAACCCTATAAAGGGGAATCGGAGCTTTTCAAATCGATAAACTAATTTATATAAAAATTGGAATAAAGATTTACTAATTCTTTTATGAAATATATAATGATATTATTAATTATTTTGAATAAGGGGCTTGGTAGAGTGGAGAAAACAATTGATACTGATGAAATATATAAGATATTGAGAACTAGGATTATTAATTTAGGGTATGAGCCAGGACAAGTTCTAAATGAAGAGGATATTGCTAAAGAATTTAATGTTAGCCGAACTCCTGTAAGAAAGATATTTCAGATGCTGAATGGTGATAAGCTATTAAATATTATCCCTAGATTTGGGGCACAGGTAGCACCTTTGGATTTTAAATATATGAAATCCGTATTTGAAGTTACTAGGGAACTAGATCCTTTCGCAGCAAGACTAGCTGTGGATAGGATTTCTAAAGATCAGCTTAAAGAACTTGAAGAAATATTAGAAAGAATGTACAGCTATAACATAGAAGAAGATTATCAAAAAGCAATTATGGATGATGAAAGATTCCATGATATTATCTTTTTAAGTAGTGGAAATCAATGTCTTGCAGAAATGCTTGCAGGTCTGCACCTACATACAGAAAGACTTTGGCATTACTCTGAGCAGTATATCGATTCCATGGATATTTTCACAAATTCTCTAGGTAAAATCTTCAATTCTATAAAAGAAAAGAACCATGAGAGTGTAGAGAAACACGCAAGAGAACATATAGATGATTTCGTAGAAAAAATTAAACAGCAAATGCTGTAGGGAATTTGGGAAGGATGTTTTGTAAAGTTATTCTCTCTTTGAGGGTTGTGATCAAAGTGAGCGTATTCATTATGTAAATTACAACAATACTTCCACATTATAAAACCACCATAAGCAAAATTATATTTATGAGAATGTACTAAAGAGCTTCATATCATGTGGCTTCTTTATTTCATTCTATATATTTAAAAACCTTTGAATTATCCTTAGATAGGTTGATTCAAAGGTTTTTTCTTTTGTTTTATAAAATTTTGTGAAAATTTAAACATTTTTTCGAAGAAAAGAAGGATATTTTAAATTAATAGCTAATATATATTAAAAGAACAAGTGAAATACAATGCGTATACTAATAATATATCATTTAAATACAATTAATTTATTAATTGTATTTAAAACTGTTCATTTCAGGGATAAAGTATTTTTACTGTAATGTTATAAATTAAAAAGGGTTTAGAAATCTGTAAATAGCAAGCGAACCAACATGGTGTTTCTTTTTTTCCAGTTTCATATTTGGTTTGCTGGAAAGTGTGCAGTTCTTCAAGTGGAGTTACGCAAAAGGAGATATAGATTATGAAAAAAATTATTATAACAAATAACCATAAGGTATTTGAAAAGTATAGAGATACTTTCCAAATTTTATTTTTAGAAGAGGGTACCTATATAGAGGTTTTAAATAAGACTAGGGATAAGGTTCATGAGGGTTGTGAAATTCTTACCCATCCAATGGCAGGAAGTCTTAAACCAAATCAGACTCCTTTCAAATCTATAATTGTTGGAGATGCAAAAATGAAAACTCATATGGAAAGTGTAATTCTTATAGAGAATAGTTTGGGTGCTGCTGAAAAGTTTCTAAAATATAAAGCCACCCCTAAATGGAGTGAAAAAATATTGAGAGATTTTCAAACTGTGGATTTATCCTTAATTGAAAATGTAATAAACAATCCTATGTTCAATTTTGGTTATTAGAAATAATTCTTTAAGTCCTACCTTTTGAAGGCTTATTGTTTGGAACCATTATGCTGGGGGTTAAGGCTCCCATTCCCCACGGGGAACAGTGAGACGTAAGGTTTCTTCTGTATGTATCATGATTTTTTAGGTAATAAGAAGATTTTTTACACTTAATAAGATGCTACTTATGCTTAAAAAGATTCAAAGGTGATTAAGAAAATCATATTATTCATTTTTACTCTGTCAATAATCCCTTTATTTTAGGGGTTTAAATATAAAAGGAGGTAATAACTTTGAGACTAGAATTAGGAAAAATAATGATTAATAATGTAGAATTTGGTGCAAACACAGAAGTAAAGCAAGGAACACTTTATGTAAACAAGGAAGAAATAATAAAGTTAGTACTTGAAGATGACAGAATTATATCAGCAGATGTACAGCTTGCAAAACCAGGTGAATCAGTTCGTATTGCTCCTGTTAAGGATGTAATCGAACCAAGAGTTAAAGTATCTGGTGGTGGCATATTCCCAGGAACTATAAATAAGGTTAAGGAAGTTGGAAATGGAAGAACCCATGCCTTGGTTGGTGCTACTGTAATTACATGTGGAAGAATAGTAGGTTTCCAAGAAGGACTTATTGATATGTCCGGTCCTGCAGCTAAATACACACCTTTTTCAGAGACTAATAATGTTTGCATAGTTATAGAACCAGCAGAAGGATTAGAGACTCATGATTACGAGGCAGCAGGAAGAATGGTAGGATTAAAGGTTGCTACCTATATCGGCGAAGCCGGAAGGAACATAGAGCCAGATGAGGTTGTTGTGTATGAAACAAAACCTGTATTTGAGCAAAGAGATCAATATCCAAATCTACCTAAAATAGGTTATATCCATATGCTTCAATCTCAAGGATTACTTCATGACACCTATTATTATGGTGTTGATGCTAAAGTAATGGTGCCTACTTTCATGTACCCAACAGAAATAATGGATGGAGCAATTGTTAGTGGTAACTGTGTTGCACCTTGTGACAAGGTAACAACTTATCATCATTTGAACAATCCAGTTATTGAGGACTTATATAAAAGACACGGTAAAGATTTAAACTTCATGGGAGTTATTCTTACAAATGAGAACGTATTCCTTGCAGATAAGGAACGGTCCTCAGACATGACGGCAAAACTTTGTGAACTTCTTGGACTTGATGGAGTGCTAATTACAGAAGAAGGCTATGGAAATCCTGATACAGACCTAATGATGAACTGTAAGAAAGTAAGTCAAAAAGGAGTAAAAGTTGTACTTATTACAGATGAATTCCCAGGAAGAGATGGTAAATCTCAATCTTTAGCTGATGCTGTTGATGAGGCAGATGCCCTTGTATCTTGTGGAAATGGAAATGTAATAATTAGCTTCCCACCTATGAAGAAAGTTATAGGAACCCTAGACTTTATTGAAACTATGATAGGTGGTTATGAAGGAAGCTTAAAGGAAGACGGAAGTATAGAAGCAGAACTTCAAATTATTATAGCATCAACTATTGCTAACGGCTTCAATAAACTCGCTGCTAGAGGATATTAAAATCAAAGAAGGAGGAACAACCATTATGAGTAAAAAAAGAGTTATTCATTATATAAATCAATTTTTTGCCAACATTGGGGGAGAAGAAAAAGCTGATATTAAGCCTGAAATAAGAGAAGGTGTAGTGGGTCCAGGGCTTGCACTTCAAAATGGACTTGGTGAGGAATATGAAGTTGTTGCCACTGTAATCTGTGGAGACAACTACTTTGGTTCAAATCTAGAGGAGGCTAAAGAAATAATACTAAATATCATTAGGCCATATAATCCAGATTTATTTGTGGCAGGACCTGCTTTTAATGCTGGAAGATATGGAGTAGCCTGCGGAACAATCGCTAAAGCAGTTGAAACTGAAATGCACATTCCTGTTGTAACAGCTATGTATCCAGAAAATCCTGGAGTTGATATGTTTAGAAAAGATTTACACATCATTGAAACTGGGCATTCTGCAGCAGACATGAGAAAATCCATGAGCAAAATGTGTAATCTTGCTAAGAAGTTGGTAAAGGGAGAGGAAATCCTATCTCCAAAAGAGGAAGGCTATCTTGAAAGAGGTATTCGTGTAAATTATTTCAATGAAAAAAGAGGCTCTGAAAGAGGGGTAGATATGCTACTTAAAAAAGTATCAGGGCAGCCTTATGAAACAGAATATCCAATGCCAGTATTTGATAGAGTATCTCCAAATCCAGCAGTAAAAGATGTTTCAAAAATTAAAATTGCTGTGGTAACCTCTGGTGGAATTGTTCCTCAAGGAAACCCAGACAGAATTGAATCTTCCAGTGCAACTAAATATGGTATTTATAACATCACTGGAATGGACAGTCTTTCAAAAAATCACTTTATGACAGTGCATGGTGGCTATGACAGAGCCTTTGTAACAGAAAACCCAAACCTTGTAGTTCCTCTTGATGTACTTCGCGAGATGGAAAAAGAAGGGGTCATTGGAGAGCTAGCGAACTATTTCATAACTACAACAGGAACAGGAACTGCAGTTGGAAATGCAAAAGGCTTTGGAGAAGACTTTAGTAAAAAACTTTTGGCAGATGGAATTCAAGCAGTTATATTAACTTCCACATGAGGAACTTGTACTCGTTGCGGTGCAACCATGGTAAAAGAAATTGAAAGAGTAGGAATTCCAGTAGTGCATATGTGTACAGTAGTTCCAATCTCCTTAACTATAGGAGCTAACAGAATAATACCTGCCATAGGAATACCTTATCCACTAGGAGATCCAAATTTAGGAGAAGAGAAGAGCAAGAAACTAAGAAGATCTTTAGTTGAAAGAGCATTGAAAGCTTTGCAAACAGAAGTTGATGGTCAAACAGTATTTGAGTAATAAATTCTTAATTATACACTTACGCTCATAAGAACACTTTTGCACAAAAGAAAACTCACCAATATAGGAAACTGACATAAAAAGTCATTAAATCCAATTTAATTACCTCACATAATGTAGTGACATCTTTGACTAAATAAAGATGCCACAGTTAACCAGTAGCCAATTAATATTTAATAGATTCTATTAATTAATTGGCTAACTTTAATGACTTTTGGAAGGACTAAGTTCCTAACATCATTAGTATTAAAAATTTTCTAAGATGAAAAAGAATCTCCTTTCGAAGTCGTTAAAGAAAATGAACTTGTTCATTATTTAAACAGGAGGGTATATATGGATAGTGGTAAATTAAATAAAAAGCAGGTAATTTTCTTTGCAGGAGCGTTTATAGCATTTTTGATAGGATCTGGGTTTGCAACAGGACAAGAAATAATGCAATACTTTGCAGCTTACGGGTACATGGGTATTGCAGGAGCAATAGTAGTTCTTATTTTATTTTTATATGTTGGAGTAAGTTTTATTACAGTGGGATATGAGAAAAAATTTCCAAAGGGAAGCGACATTTACACTTATTATTGTGGGAAACACATAGGTAAGTTCTATGATTACTTTTCAGTATTGTTTATTTATATGTCTTTCATAGTAATGATTGCAGGAGCAGGAGCAACCTTAAATCAACAATATGGACTGCCAATCTCAGTAGGGGGTATATTAATGGCAGTTCTAGCAGTGGCAACAGTAACTTTTGGACTTAATAAAATAGTCGATGTAATAGGTGCAATTGGTCCAGTAATAGTTGTATTATCCATACTTTTAGGTCTGTCAGCAATTATGAAAAATCCATCAGGGCTAGGCACAGCAAGTGAAATTATTCCTAGCTTAAATCTAATGAAAGCATCAAGTAATTGGCTTTATGCAGCAGGTTCTTATGTAGGTTTTTGTATGCTGTGGCTTGCTTCTTTCATGGCTTCCATGGGTGCAACAGCGGATGGCAAAAGAGAAGCAACCCTTGGAGCAATCATTGGTGCAGCAGCTTTTTCCATAGCTATAATTATTATTGCCTTAGGTCTTATGGCAAATATTAATCAGGTTGCAGGGTCCATGATTCCATCGTTAATATTAGCAGGTAACATACATCCAACAGTTGCAATAGTATTTTCCTTAACAGTTATTGCAGGTATATATACAACAGCAGTACCTCTTCTTTGGACTGTTTCATCAAGAATTACAGATGAAAAAAGCAGTAAATTTAAAGTTATTACCCTTGTATTAGCAATTATAGGAACTTTTATTGGATTAAAAATACCTTTTGATAGGCTTGTTAATATTATATATGTAATAAATGGTTATGTAGGAATATTGCTTCTAGCGTTAATGGTGATAAAATCAATAAGGAATTTTTCTAGTAAACAAAATATTAAAGCTACAGAGAATAAGTCAGTTTAGAAAGTAATTATAAAGAGTTCTGTATGGAGTAAAGAGTCGCCTTTGCTTTTAACCCTTGCAAATTTGCACACGTCAAATTGTCCTGTTCAAAATTCTCGAAAAATAATTTTGAACAGGAATATAAAATAACAGGCAAGGTGTTTCCTAAAGATAAGAATTGGATTTAGTAATAATAGATTTAGGCATAGGGTTATACTCTGTGCTTTTTTACTTTTAACTTTGAATTTATAATAAAAATTTATTGATAAGATATGTATATAATTACCCAGAAAAGAACTATCTATATAATTAGTTAGATTTTGTATATATAATTAAAGTATGAAATAGATGGATCCATTAAGTATTTCAAAAAAACGCAAATAATCAGGAGGTTAAAATGAAAAGAGATAAAAAAATATTAGAAATAATAAAGAATAAAATTATAAACGATTATAAGAATGATATATCACTGCTTATATTATATGGAAATGATATGATGGATACAGATGAGAATTTGGGAATAAGGTTTTATTTCATTCCTAAAAATGAGAGAGGAAAAAATCTTTCAACTCAATTCATTGTAGAAGGTGTAAGCTATGACTTGTTTCCCATGAGTTGGGAACGATTGATTGCTAATGCTGCCATGGATAGTCCCCAAGGGTATTTACTTTTGGGTACAGAAATTGTTTATTATTCCGATGATGAAGTGCTTAATAGATTTGAAAACATGAAAGATAGTCTTAGAACTATATTAAGTGGAAAATATGATGAAGTGCTAGTAAATAAAGCTTATGAATACTTTAATGAGAGTTATATCTATCTTTATAATATGTATAAGTATAATAAAAGTATGAGTAGTGTAAGACTAGAAGCAGGAAAATTGCTTAATAAAATTGCCAATGCAATGGGGTTTGTTAACAGGGAGTATTATAAAAATGGAAATGGTTCTGTTTTGGGTGATTCTTTAAAACTAGAAAGATTACCTAAGGACTACAAAGCTTTAGTAGATGATATAGTTTTCTCTACTTCTAGTGAAGAAATTTATTTGAAATCATTAAGTCTAGTTGAAAATACAAGAGAATTGCTGCTTGATATGAAGAAAGAAAATAAACAAACTGAGTTGTTTGAAACACTTTTTACTGGATACTATGAGGAATTGAAGAAAAGTCTTAATAAATGTAACATTGCTGTTAGTCAAAAGAATTATTACAAATTATTTGAGCTTTTTTCATACATTCAAGAAGAGGTTGGTCAGTTTCTTGCTAAAGTTGAAGAGGGTATATGGTATGACGATAGAAATGCTTATGTAGAGTACGGTAAGTATTTCAATAATATATTTGGATTGGATCTATTAGAATTGACTTCTAAAAAAGACGATGAAAAAATTCTTATGGCAATTGATAAGTTTGAAAAGGAATTAATTTCACTAGTTAGGAAAAATCAGGTAAAGTTATTGGACTTTAAATCGATTGAAGAATTCGAAATCTATTTTAGAGATAAGTAGGAAATAAAGTTGAAATATAAAAATGCAACACAAATCTTGCCAAAAGAATTGATGGATGAGGTTCAAAAGTATATAGAAGGAGAATATCTATATATACCTAAAGCTGAAGGAACAAAGAAAAAGTGGGGAGATAATTCTGGATATAGACGCAATCTTTCTATCAGAAATGATAGTATTAGGAAAGAGCATAGAGATGGGGCTACAATAAGCGACTTAGCTGGAAAGTACTATCTTTCTGAAAATACTATTAAAAAAATAGTGTATGTAAAAATAAATCCAGTGACTGACGAAATAGAATAATAGTGTGCACTCAATCTTAAAGCAAGGAGATGATTAGAAATCATCTCCTAATGCTATTGAGGAAATTTCTTTTAAAAAGCAAACTTAAAAGTTGTAAGAGATAAGTAATTATTCTTGGATATAAAGCTGTGATTTTTATTAGCAATGCAATTAGTTCATGGTAGTTATTGTAAGAACCTCACTTATAACTGATACGGAGAGCCGTACCATAAAAGGTACGTTTTTTTCATTTGCAAAATTAAATGATATAATTATAAATGGAACTTAAGTACAATAACACCTTATTACTCTTAAGGAGAGGATAATATGAAAGTGTCACGTGAATGCATACACTGTCTTGCCAGACAAGCAGTAGAGATAGCACAAGAAGCCACAAATAATGTAAAAATACAAGAAGAAATAATAAAAAGGTCTATGAAAGAATTAGGAGAAATGGACTTTAATGAAACAGCCCCAGAAATAGCTTTTAGAATGCATCAACATGCTAAAAATATTACTGGTATTAATGACCCATATGTAGCATTGAAGGAGCAGTATAATGAAATTGCTGAAGAGATTTATGAGCGAATTACTAAGGAAAAATGGCTAGATAAGGCAGAAGATTCTTTTGATATGGCTTGTAGGCTAGCTATTGCAGGAAATATTATAGATTTTTCAGTTGGACTAAAGCTAGAGCCAGCAGATATCCTTAAGTCTGTAGAAGACAGCATAAAACATAATATTTTTGGAACTGGAACAACTGCTCTAAAAGAAGCAGTAGAAAAGTCAAATAAGATCATGTATATTGCTGACAATTCAGGTGAAATTATATTTGATAAGTTTCTGTTAGAAAAGCTTCCATTACACAAGGTTACTTTTGTAGTAAAGGGAGGTCCCATAGTTAATGATGCAACTATGGCGGACGCAATAAGTGCAGGTATTGTAAACTTAGTAAAAGTTATTGATAATGGACATAGTTCACAAGGAACCATATTAAAGCACTGTTCTAGAGCATTTGTAAGGGAATTTAATGAAGCAGATCTTATTATAAGTAAAGGGCAAGCAAATTTTGAAACCTTGAGTGATATTAAGGATAAGGCTATTTTCTATCTTTTGCGAGCAAAATGCAGCTCAGTTGCTTCTGCTATAGGATGTAAATCAATGCAGTATGTGCTTACTAATTACAACTAACCCACATCTCTGAATCATTTTTTAACAAATGATATACTTTAAAGTGTAACTGTACCATAAGTAAGTTGTACTTTGGATAATTTGGGGTAAGGTGATTTCCATCTAAGGTTATCTATTTACCCCAGGTGTGGTTAATTTATAAATATTGTCTTTATATTGACAGTGAATTAATGTAGTGATACAATGTGAATGAATTTAAAAATCATTCATTCATAATGTGGAGGTTATTTAATTGGTAGATAAAAAGGCACAAATCTTTAATGCTGGAAGACAAATATTTTACTTAAAAGGCTTTAAGGATACTAATGTTTCAGATATTACTAAAATGGCAAAGGTGGGGGTAGGTACTTTCTACAACTACTATGGTTCAAAAGAAGAGTTGTTTTTAGAGGTTTACATTAAAGAGAGTGAAAAACATAAAAGGCATGTTATGGAAACTATCAATGTTAATGGAGACCCAGTAACTGTAGCAAAAAAATTAATAGAGATGAATATTAGTGCAATGGACTCCAATAGAATACTTAAAGAGTGGAATAGTAAAGATCTTCTTAAACAACTAGAACAACATTACCGTGATGAGAGCTTAAATGATGGTGATTTCTTTCATAATTTTTATATAGATATAATAAAAAATTGGAAAGCTGAAGGAAAAATAAGAGATGATATAGCTGATGACCTTTTATTGGCTTTCTTCGGGGTTTTAGAACATATCGATACCCATAAAGAAGAAATCGGAATTCAATATTTTCCACATATAATGCAGTATTTAGTAGAGTTTATAATGAAGGGTTTAACTGATTGCCGAAAATAGAATAAATGTAGGCAATCTTTTTTTGAAAAATAGTGAATGAATTTATTTATTATTCATTCACCAATAAAACCTTCAATGTTAGGTAATGATTAAAAATAAGAAGTAGCATATTAAGTTCAATAAATATGTTGAAAAATAATCTGAGGAATTTTTCACCGGTGAAGTTGCAAAATGGAAATTTTGTTTTAGGTGTGTTTATAAAATATATAATGCAATAAGGAAACAGCGTAGATAATTATTTCTAGCTTCCATGCTATTTTATATAAGCTGCTATTATGTAATTTTATATAAGAAATAATGTTGCAACTTATTAATTTATTGTTGAAATCAAATGTTTTAGGGAGGGCCGAGCTATGAATAATAAAACAGTGCAGACAAAATCACTTTTTAAATTTTACTTGTTACTATTTGGTATCTCCATTCCTTTTTGGATACTCGGAGCTGTGACAGAGGAGTTAGCTAAAACGGTTCCAATTAATCTTCCAATTAGTGCTCTTATGTTTATCTGTCCTTTAATAGTAACCTTAATTCTTGTTCCTAGAGAAAATAAGAAGAAGAAATTAAGTACTTATGTTTTAGTTACTATGTTTAGTTTTACACTTATGGGATGTAGTGCAAACACTAATCCTTCTACAGATTCTAAAAACAATAATGCTAGTAAAGAAATAAATGATGTGGCTAATGCTTCAATGGAAGGCACAAATAAAACTAGTAATAACAATGAAAGTAATTCTACAGACACCAATACTAATGATGGATACAAGGATGGTGTATATGGTAGTATGGTTGAAAGTACAAAATCAGGATTTGAAGAAGCTGTTGTGACAATTAAAGATGGTAAAATACAAAATGTAGAACTAAAAAGATTGGACAAGAAGAATAAAGAAGTTAATTATGAACAATGGGATGGAACTAAATGGGATCATCCAAATTTAAAGCAGTATAGAGTTGATTTAGCTAAAGCAATGATGAACAAACAATCTTCCGAGGTTGATATTATTTCTGGTGCTACTGAGTCCTCAAATGGATGGAAAACTGCAGCTAGTGAGGCATTATTAAAAGCTAAATAAAGGAAGAAATAAGTACTTACATGGTGAGAAATATGAATATCGATGTCCATATAAGTATGTGAATTAATTAAATATGTTTCCATATACATCTAAAGATGAGAGTAAAAGCTTAAGTATATTTTATGTTCCCTCAGACTACAGTTTGAGGGGATTTTTGCTTTAGCGGGTTTATTAGAAATTTTGAAAAGGTAAATCCAATAAAAGAGTTTGATATGGATTTCGTATTTAACATAAAATAAAAGATGACTTTTTATGAAGTTGAAAAGATTATTGTAAGTTTGCTTAAAGAGACTGAGATAGAGCTGATAATTCACTAGGGAAATATTAAGGGTCAATTGGAGTAATGAGATTCTACGTAACTTTCCAAAATTCATCTTGTCGAAAATAAACTATTTTTGTAGAAAATATGAAAAATTAGTATATATTTAGTATAATTGTATTTATAAGAAAATTCACATAAAATAAGTTTGTTTTAATATTAAGCTTAAGAATTATTTTAAATTATAAACTCCTTTTTAATCAACTTATATAAAAAATGCAACAGAAAACCAGCAATTTATTGAGTTTCTTTATTGTATTCTACATACATTAGTTTCATGTATCTAATTTAATGTATTCTAAATATTATTGATGAAAACGATATAATGGAAAATTACAGTTAACAATATCCCAAAGTCACTTTTAAGATGTATATTAGTGTTATTTTGTCATTGTACATAATATCAAAAATTTTTAGCTAATAATCAAGTTGAATATAGATTGATAGGGGATAAAAATGGGGAATTTAAGCATAAAGAAAAAACTGCAATTTATGATAATTATAATATTCATTCCAATCATCATATACCAATTTTTCAAAATAAATAACGAGTTTGAAAAAAGTATAGATACTGAATTAAAAGCTAATGAAGATTTTGCCCAAGCTGTTAATTCAGCTTTTACAAATTACGTTGATGGGATATGGAATAATGAACTTATAATGGGACTGGCAATTTCTAATAATAACGTAAATAGTGAAGTTATGGGAAATTATATGAAAATTATATCTGAAGATAAAACTACCATAAAACATTACGCATGGATAGATATCTCTACTTTGAAAATTACTGCAAGTTCTAATCCTCAGTCTATTGGTGTATCACTTAAGGATCGTGAATACATTAATAAAATTATAAATGGTGAGGATAGAGTAATATCGGATATGTTAACTTCCCGTGTTGATGGCAAAAAAGTTTTTGTAATTGCACGAGGAATTAGAAAAGATAATGTATTAGTGGGTATAATCACTGCTAGTATAAATGTAGTAGACCTACATAAAATTTTACCAGCGAACAGAGGAGTAGGCTATAGTTCTTTTGGGTTGGTGGATAATCAAGGTATTTTTGTATACAGATATGGAATTCCTGATATAGCCGAAAAGATGATTAGCATTAAAGATGTTCCTGTTTTAAACAATGTGTTAGATAATAAAATTGTTAATTTAAGAAAAGTTAAATCACCTATAACTGGAGAAATTATGATAGGAGCAAATGTACCTATTGATGAGCTAGGTTGGGTTGCCTTTGCTAACAACACATATGATGAAGTTTTAGTAAGAACTTTTATTGGTATAAAAAGTGACATAATTATGTTGGTTTTTATAGTTGCAATAGGTATAATAGCAAGCGTTTTTATAGGAAAGCAAATACTAGAGCCAATATCTGTACTTAAGTCATCTGCTATGGAGATGTCAAAAGGAAATTTGAATGTTCGGACAAATATCACTGGAAAAGACGAAATTGCTTTAGCAGCTCAAGCTTTTGATCAAATGGCAACCAATATAGAAGAGTATGATAATCTTAAGACACAATTTTTCTCTAATCTATCTCATGAATTTAAAACGCCTTTAAATATAATTTTGTCTTCTATTCAGTTAATTGAAAGTATGCATTTAAATGCATCTCATTGTAAAACTTATAAAAGTCTATCAAAGTATATGGCAATGATGAAACAAAATAGTTATAGACTTCTAAGACTAATAAATAATCTTATTGATATTACCCGAATTGATACTGGTTTTTTAAAAATTCATTTTAGTAATCATAATATAGTAGCTATTATAGAAGACATAACTATGTCAGTTGCAAATTATGCTGATTCTAGAGGTATTGAAATCATTTTTGATACAGATATAGAGGATAAGGTAATAGGATGTGACCCAGATTGTATAGAAAGAATTATACTCAACCTTTTGTCCAACTCTATTAAGTTTACACCTTCAGGAGGACGCATTTTTGTAAGTATCTTTGATAAGAAAGATAAAATATCCATATCTGTAAAAGATACTGGAATAGGAATTCCACCTGATAAGATAGATATAATCTTTGATCGTTTTAGACAAGTTGATACATCATTGCATAGGGCATGTGAAGGTAGTGGAATCGGGTTATCACTTGTAAAGGCATTGGTAGTAGAAGGGTTTAAAGGAAATATATACGCTGAAAGCGCCAGTGGGAAGGGTACTGAAATTACAATTGAACTCCCTGTACTTTTAGTTCCAGAAGATGACTTTGTAGAGATTAATAATCTTAAAGACAATATGGATAGGGTTCAAAGAATAAATATAGAGTTTTCAGATATATATAACTAATAAAATATTACAATATATTATGTAATACTTAGTAGTTAATCTATTAATAAGATAAATAAAATTTTAAAATTACCCTAAGCAACACACTATTTTGTGTGAAATACAAGCATATAAATTAAACGACCCCCTATTTTAGGGGGGTACATCTTTACGCAAAATCAATAATTGTGCGCTTCAGTTTTATCTTCCTATCACAACACACGTGGAGACGGCAGTACTTAGGAACAAGAAAGTTTGACAAATCAAAGATTAACGGCATTTTGAATTTAATATGTAGATGTATCTATGAAAAACAAGTAAAAAATCTTCTACTCCTTATTTGAATAGGTGTAGAGGATTTTGTTGATTTAAGAACTTATTAATGGAATGACGACTTTTGGGCGTTATATAGAGTCTCTCGATTTCTGAGTATATCAAGCTCCGTAATTATTTAATTACTAAAAAAGCTTTTAAGCTTAACATACACTTAATAGTTCTTATTTGCGCTTGGAATATTATGGACATACTTCCTATTTATAATCTTGATATCTGTAATAATTCATATATTAGATGTATAATTGATATATGGACAAATGTATTATTGGACTACTATGACCGCGGATAAATAAGAGGCTAGAATTAAACATTAGTTAAAAAAGAGTCTAATGTATAGAGGAATTTAATATAAGTATAATTTTAAATAATATAGTAAAGTGTTCGTTAGAAAAATAGAATGATTTCTATCAAATGTTACAGCTATATTATACGAGGAGGAATTCGAAATGATAAGTAAGGAAAGTAGAATTATGACTTTATCTGGCGCTCAAATGGAAATGCGTTCATCTTTTTTAGGTGGTTTTGCAGGCCAACTTGTATCCGGATTAATATGGCTAGGAGCTGCTGCTGTTAGTGTTTTAATTACACCACAGTATGGTATGATATTTCTGTTTTTTGGATGTATGGGTATATTTCCACTTACGCAATTAACCTTGCGCATGATGGGCCGACCTGCAAAAGTAAATGCAGAGAACGGATTGTGGGGTCTCGGTTCCCAAATAGCTTTTACTGTGCCAATAAACTTCCTTTTAGTTGGTGCAACTATTCTTTATAGACAAATGTGGTTTTTTCCTGCATCTATGATTGTTGTTGGGACGCATTACTTACCTTTCATAACTCTATATGGAATGAAAATGTATGGAGTACTATCAGTGCTGCTTATATTGAGTGGAGCAGGTCTCGCGCTGTATGGACCCCAAGTTTTCAGTCTTGGGGGGTGGTTAACAGGATTGATTTTAATTATATTTGCATTTATCGGCAGATCAATTGTACTAAGGGAAGAAAAATCAGCTAAATAGAATAAAGATATTTCAAATAATTTAAACAGTACAGTGATAATGCACGACATTATGATTTGTTAATCGAATATGATACCCTCTTTTTAGGGGGAAAATCTTTAAACAAAATAATAATGGATACGATTTATTATCGTCTTTCTACTAAAACATGCCTATAGTCCGTGGTGTTATACAGAAGAAATAGGGAAGATACCTAATAATACATGTATAATAAAACGGTTAAAGTACTAAAAATCTTGTGATAGAATTTAATTTTAAGTGTCTTATATCTAAAAAGAACATCTAAGGTGTTCTTTTTCTGTCTTTATTCAATAACAGTGTAGTAGCGTGTACCTCTCGTCAGAGTGAAGCTACTTACTGGTACAGAAACATGTAAAGCAGTTGGAATCCACGCGTAATTTACAAAAACTAGTAGATGTAATGCCGTACACAGTTATGTTATTTGCCCACGATTTCACCAGTTATCAGAGCGATTACATTGAAGATTCCCCAAAAGATGGACGTCTCTCAGAGGATGAGCTTAAAAATATAAAAGATTACAAATCTAAGGTTTTCTATGATAACTGGAAATTGAAACCAGGTAATTTACCTTACTATGTACCTTCATCCAAAGGTGAAGAAACAGGAAGTGTAGAGTTCAAATAATGAAGTATCCTTTAAGGATCACTATGTTGTATAGTCCCATATACCTATGGAGGACATTATAAAAAATTAATATTAAATATTTGCTTTAAATGGTGGAAGGCAATGTAATGAGTGTAGGGTTTATTAGTTAATCATGAAAACAAAAGGACAACCAATTGGTTGTCC
>NZ_JAVWDJ010000058.1:0-10731 GCF_036642255.1 Clostridium sp.
CCTTTAGTAAGATTCCTTTTTGGAACTATTTTCAAGAAACAGTTTGAAAAAGAAAGAGCATGTAGGGAATTAGAAGCTGCATAGTATATATGTAATTTTGTATGCTACAGTTATAATTAACCTAAGTAAAATAACTGTAGTTAAATGAACCTTCAAAAGTGAGTAGGAACTGTAATTCATGGACTAAGCATTCAGGAATAGAGTTAATTAAACTTGTGTTATTCACAGCATCCCCTTCAAGGGGCCATGCTAAGCTTAGTGGAGTGGTCCTTATCTAGAACATCAAATATGAAGTTTGCATTGCGGAATAATTTTAAAGGTCATGGATTATGAGCACTATTTTATGAATTAAACTGAGGGTTTTAAATAGAATCATGTATCTAACGAAGCTATTAAAAACTATGAAGATTTATATTAGAGGATAGTGAAAGCATTAAAACACAAATCTACTCAGATAGTTTAAGCTTAAACTTTAAAGTAAAAAAAGGCTTCCAGAATAAAAAATTAATAATCCTGGAAGCCTTATTTCTTTAATCACTTTTGAAGCAAATTTGTCTGCCACTAAAGCAACTTTTCTGAGCTGAGAAACTATCAATCATAAAAGCTTAGAGCATTGAAGCTTCCAAAACGCTATTAAATCAATTTCTCAGCAATAAATTTAGAGGAAACACTTTTTATTAGTATATAATCAAGTATTAAGATAACACCACCTGCTATGAACATAACATAGGTGCTAAGCATAAGTACACCAGTCATTTGGCCAACCAATAAGAGAATTACAGGAAGAACTAGAAGACCGCTCACTTGCTGGGCTTCTTGAAAGGTTCTAGACTTTGCAGATACCCTCACTGTAAAGATTAGGGATAATAAGTTTATTGCAGGTGAAATCCAAAGTATGATAATGAGCCATTTTAGATCTGGAAAAATAATCCCGCCAAAATGGATAAAGCCTCCAATATTTATTATAATACCAAAGATTACAAAGGAAATTAGGGTTATAATATACGCTGGTATAAAAACACCTAAAATTTTTGCTCTTAGTAGCTGTTCCATAGATATTGGGGTATAAAGCAAAGTCTCAAGTGTCTTGTGTTCTTTTTCCCCTACGAAACTGCTTGCCCCAATAATTCCTGAACACATTATAGGGATTATAAGGAAGTATGATGGAAACATATAGTTTATAACAATTTTTATTAAAAGTTGGGCAGGAGAATATGTCATATACTCTGGTGGTAATTTTTTAATAAGAGGTCCAAATTCTCTCATCACGCTTGAATCATTTCCAATAAAATTGGCACCTATGAGTAGACCCAGAGGTACGATTACAATGAGAATAATTGGTACAATAGTCATTGGCATAATAACCTGCTTTGAGCTTGTTATTTCATTTAAATCTTTATAAATCAATGCTTTTTCACTTCTATTCAAATTAGTTCCCTCCATTCTTATAAGGTTCT
The DNA here is from genome assembly GCF_036642255.1 of Clostridium sp. GTDB lineage: Bacteria > Bacillota > Clostridia > Clostridiales > Clostridiaceae > Clostridium_J. Next base: position 1,458 of record NZ_JAVWDJ010000058.1, read on the forward strand.
GACATTCGATAGCGTGCTATCATCAGAAACGCTTTTTATATACTTAAAGTACAGTTGTTCCAAGGACCATTTTTGTTGCACAACTTCATAAATTTCTCCGCCTTTTGTAAGTATACTTTGAAGAAGAGGGGTTACTTCTTTATCTCCTAAAATAGACTTGCTGTATAAATTATTACCCTCGTAGAGAAAACCAAGATTCTCAGAGATATTTTTTCCTCTAATTTTCAATTGAAGACTGGCATTTTTCTTTGAAGCAAGTTCATCAAAGGTGCCGAAGCCCAGAATATTTCCGTTATTTATAAAACCATAAAGTGTACATATATCTTCTGCATATTTTAATTGATGAGTACAAAGAAAAATTGTAACCTCATTTTCTTCCGCAAGCTCTTTTATAAGTCTTGTGACATTAAGTGCATTTTCTGGATCCAACCCTGAAGTAGGCTCGTCAAGAAATAAAACCTGAGGGTTATGAACAAGAGCAATTGCTAAGGAGATTCTCTTTCTCATTCCTGTACTGAAAGTCTTTACCTTCTTGCCCTTTACATCTAATAGTTCCAGCTTTTTCAATATGGATTGTGTCCGTTCCTTAAGCAGATTTTCTTCCATACCATACATTTTTCCAAAAAACATTAGATTTTCTCCAGCAGTAAGATTTTCATAGCAGGAGGCACTCTCAGTCATAACTCCACAGAGCCTATGAAGTTCAAGAGCGTTTGTCTTAACAGGTTTTCCTAAGATTTCAGCGTTGCCTGAAGTTGCTGAAAGAATTCCATTTAGAATTCTAACAGTAGTAGTTTTTCCAGAGCCGTTTGGACCTAGAAAACCAAATATTTCACCCTTAGGTATACTTAAACTTATATTACTTAATGCGTTAGTCTGTCCATCAAAAGATTTTCTGAGATTTTCTATATTTATTGCATTCATTTTTTTCACCTCACAATAATTTAACGCGCAATGGGACAAAAGGTTCAAAAATATATTTCTAATTTATTCTTCCAAATTAACCTAAGATAAAATTCGAATTTTAATTTTTCCCTAGCCTTCCACCTTATAATTATAAGTATAAATTCTACCTATTATTCCTAATTAAAAATATATCTAACATTTCAGGACACCATTCCATAACAGCTTAAAAGCATTCACATTGGTATTTTTCGAAAAAAAGGACCATGAAGAATAGTTGACTTAACTATTTCTTTATGGTCCATTATTATCTGTAATTTTTAATTTCGCAAAGTACTTAGTAGAAGCCAAGTGGTACTCTCCCCCACTTTAAAGAAACTTTCTATAAAACCCTTCAGTTCTCACTGAATCTTTATAAAAAGGGTCCACCATTCATGGCACACAGAAACATTTTATTATCTTAGATTTACAACTGTATTTTAGCTGGATTAATACAAAGAAACTTTGACTTTTCCAGGTTAAATATTTACTTCTTCTAATTTAATGTATCCTTTATGAAATAAAACATCTATTAATTTCAATTTAGCACATTCTTCTGATTGGGATTCTATTTCAATTGATTCCTTGGAATCAATTTTAAAGGTAAATATCTTTGCTTGTTTACTTAAAACTCTTACGGCACATTCTCCAAACTTTTTATAGTCTTCAGTACCCTTTTTTATGCATTCAATCTTAATTTTATATTCATCGGCGAACTTTATTATATCCTCAAATTTAAAGTCATGGTAAGAATACATAAATATTTCACCTTCTTTTAATTCACTAAAGAAATCCTCTTTATTTAAGAATTGTGTTAAAAATTTCATCCTTTGCCCCTCCTTGTTTCAACTCGTGTAAAATTTCCAAAATACTTCCTTATATATAATTTACGTATTTTTACTAAAGTTTTACGGGGTATAAAGATAAAATCGGTATATATTCTGCTAAATTGTACCATTTATAAAATTATTTTCTTTTTAATTTTTGCCATATGTGTTTTAAAAACTTTGCAAATCCTATTTTTTCGCCAATGAAGGTTGCTATAGTCCTGCATATTAAGGTAAATACCATCAATGAAAATAGCATCATTATTATATTTAATACAAATTTAAGATACTGCATACTTCCCCCTAAAATATAAGATTATTAACAATTTAAAACGATTTTAAGCTAATGAAATTTATTGAAGATAGTCAGTTAAATAATAAATTTCTTTATTTTGTCCTGTTTATTTACTACCTTAATATATTCCACTCTTTATGCCAGCTATAATCTTGTTGAATTTGGCTTCATTTAAAATTTCGTGAGTAATGAATTTGCCATTGTAAAATACACTATAAATGCTAAAAGCTGATGGAAGATCATTCATCTGTTCTCTACTATTTATTTTAATAATCTTTAGTTCCATACCTTCCTTTGCAGCTAACTCCTTTAATACTACATTAGTATAATGTTCAGAAAAAGGACATCTATTGGAGTAGTACACAGTTAAGCCATTTTTATTACTACAAATATTATCTTTGACAGACTGATTAAACCTAGGATTCACAGCACTATGATTATTTTTGTAAGCTAGCAACTCAAAATATGGTGGTGCTGTATCACAAACTTCAAAGCCTTGCTTTATGAAAAAACTTTTATCACATAAATATGGTTTCTTTTTATTGCTAGTGATTACCACAATCCCATCTTTGTCTTGTGAATCATTAATACACATGTCCAAAAGTTTTTTTCCATATCCTTTTCCAGAGTGCTGTCCTGCAACCCAAAAGCAGTTTATCACCATATAGTTTGGTGCATTAACAGGTAGCCAAGCTATATCTGATGAGCAGTACTCAATAAAAACCTTATGTTTAACATTAAGCTTTTTAAATACAAATCCCTTTGAAATTTGTTCCTTTAACCATTTCTTCTTACCTAAATATCCTTCTACACATTTTTTATCTGACAAAGCACAACAAATATGCTCTGTCTCAATATTCTCTTCATTTAAAGTTACAAAATCACTCATTTTTTATCCCCTTTGATTAGTTTATAACCAATGATAGCATAATGACTCTGACAACAGTGTGTCAGAGTTATATAGAAATTTTCAAGAGGACAGTGAGTCTTGAAAATTTCTATATAAGTATGTTTCAACTCCAAGAAATTACATTCTTTCATTGGATTATTTAGTTTTCACATATTTAAAACTATTTTTTGTAGTATAACTATTTGAATTTCTGCATTTTCACTTATTAAAAACTTTATGAAAAAACTTGCACTAACATGTAGTCGCAGAATTTCTGTGCTTCAACTTCCTTAATAGTCATTTTTCCTGATGACATGTAACTCTTCAAGGCTTCATTAACAATATCCCTATATTCCTTAGGCAAATTTCTTAAGCCCCAATTACCACCTTGTTCCTTTGAAAGAATCAGGTTGTCCTTTATGTAGGCTGCAACTCTGCACAAGTTTAATACAATATACATTGGATTATGAAGTATTTCCACTGTTGCATTTTCAATATCATTCTTAATACTATCAATATAGTTATCCTTAGGTACGTCACCAAACACTTCTTTTATAGGTTCTCCGCATAAAGCAATGCCTACATGCCTAATTATTGTTAAATGCGCTGCTAAATCTTTATCTGTTTTATAATTATCATCACACAACAATAGTGGGTTTGTTAAATATGTTTCTAACCATTGATTTGAAAAGTGCAGTTCATATGGCGTGGGATATTGAAAATTTATACAGTGCTCTTTCAAAACCACGCTCATTTCAAATCCCTTAGGTGGTGATTCTGCTCTTAATGACTCTAATACCTCTAGAAGCCTAAGTTTTACAGATTCAGATAATTTCTCATTAACTACCACTAAAAAATCAATGTCACTTTTATTCCAATTAAAGCAATTAAATGCAATGGAGCCATGAACATATATACCAACTAAATTACTTTCAAGGATCTCCTTATATTTAGTTGAAATTACATTGAGAATAGTTTTATAATTCATTTTTACCTCCAAAGAAAAATAATTAATTCCCTTGCTGATTTATGTTTGAATTATGGTGTAAAAACATCGTGATATTCATCTCTAAAAAATACGATATCCATATAAACACTCATTTTAAAGGTTATTTTCATACTTCTTGGTCAGATATAATGATATTTAAATTGTTCTTTACTCAAAACTCTCTTTAAATATTACTTTTAACAATTCACATGGAACTTGTTGATTATGAAAAATTTGTAGCATACCTTTAGGAGTTATCTTATATTCTAACAGCTCTTCCTTGTGAGAAATAACCGCTTTTGCCTCAACATTAATATGGTCTTTAAATGGAATAAGGCGAACAAACTTCTTTTCTACATAAAATGACGGTAATTTAGCCCACAAATTTTCAGTTATATTTTGAGAAGTACTTTCGTAAATAAGTCCATATAACATATTAAATCTTAGTTTTGTATGTTCTTCAAAATGATCCAAGTAATTATATATATTTTCTTTCATTTTTTAATCTTCCATTTCTACAAATTTGTTTTTCTATGTATGTTTTTTTATAACCTTTGTTGCACATTCTTTTACAATTATTCTTTTGAATAATCAATTTAGAATTAAAATTCTGGTATTTCAGCACTCCTTAAACAACGACCTTGTCCAAATATATCATGAAGTGATGTAACAAATCTTTCTTTTACTAAATACACATTTGCTGTTTCTTTTATATCTACCTTATGTCATACAGGAGATAGTTCTCAAAGTAATCAAATATGATTCTTATAATTCAAAAGGAGATTTTATCTAACTCTGCCACAGTTGCTTACCTTATAAGATATGAATTGTTTTATTAAGGAATATATATTAAGATTATTTAATTATCTTGAATTACTATAAATGGGCATTCCACGAACGCTATGTGTTAACTTTTCTTTTCCGAAAAATATAAGTAACAAAAAATCCTCTTTCATCTTCATTTTCAATGTACTTAATTAATTCAAATGAATTTTTCATGTCTTCAAAATCAGATGACTGAAATAAATCCTCTTCTCTAATTTTAGAGTCAACCTGGTGTTTATAACCAAACCCATTGATAAATAAAATTCCTTCATCTAAAATATGGCCTTTAATTTCTTTTAGTTGTTCTTTATTTAATCTATAGTGATTAATTACAATGTTATCAAATATTCCAATTTCTTTTAAAGAATTTGGAGTACTTAAATCAATTTGTAATGTATTCACTAAATAATTATTTCTTTTAGCAAACAACTTCAAACGATGAAGTGCATTGCTGCTAAAATCTACTCCTGTGACCCTAAAGCCTTTTTCAAGCAAAAACAAAGAATTTCTACCATCTCCACAGGCTATATCAAGAATATCCCCTTTTTTAAAATATGCTATATTTTCAACTATTGTTTGTTCTGGACTTAATGGATTTTCATTTTTGCTAGCAAACTTATCTTCCCAATATTTTTTGTTTCCCATGTACTCCATTTCTAGCCTACCATTAATATGTTTAAACTATGAATAGATTTGATAGGTGTTATTATGACATTTACTTTGTATTGATTAGTCAAAGATTTAATAAATTCAAAATCTAACTTACTATTAATAACTTTATACGTATTTGTACCACGCTTTCCTAAAAAGTAAATATAGCTATCCCCTTTTAACGAGATGCTTAGAATTTCTTCGTTGTTAGAACTTACGTTAATATAATAGCTTGGAAGATTATCTAACTTCTTATAACTTGCCAGACTCGGAATGCCTTTATAAGTTTCAAGTTGCTTTAGCAATTTAATTATAATATCCACATTATTAATCTCTACAGCTTGCCCTGGGTCCAAAATGTTACTTCTCGAAATAATCTTTAACTGTAGTGATGGTACATTCTTTAAGTTATCACTTTCTACTTTGATAAGATCTCTCGGCCAAAAATATATTCCACTGATTAGTAAGATTATTAAGATAATAATTATATTTCTTCTCATGGCTCCCTCCCCAAAATTTAAATTTATGTAGCATTTTATTTAAAAGGTTTATTCAAAAGGTCCAAACTACTAATTTACTTTTCTTTCAAATAAAACAAACATCTGCTATATCAATACCAAAAAAATCCTTCTTATAATTCAAAAGGAGATTTTATTTATCTCAGCCACATAATCAATAGCTGTGAATATGTTTCCTAAGTTAGTTTTTCCGTTTGTAAACTAAGGTTAAAGGACTATCCTCAAACCCAAGCTCTTTATAAAACCCTTCATTCTCAATGTCTCCCCTTAAAATATAAGTAACTTGCTGATTACTATCTAATATATTATTGATTAGTGCTTTTCCAACACCTTTTCCTCGATAAAGTGCATCCACTACTACATTATTTATTTGTCCATTAAACACGTAATCAGTTGTACATCTAGCAAATCCAACCATTAGTTCATCATCCCAAGCTGTAATTACAATTTGAGAATTTTGAACCATTAGTTGTAATCTATTAATATCTTCTGTTTTATCTCTCCAACCTGCTTCATTAAATAAGGCTATTAATCTATTGTAATCAACATTTTTATCCCTAAAATATTTAATCAAAATCCTCTTCTCCTTACCCAAAATTATTTAGACTTAAAAGCAACTACAGCAAATGCTTTCACTTATTAATTTATATTTATATTTATATTTAGCTACAATATAGTAGCAACCAAGTCATATCTAATTAGTGTAATACTTACAATTATAACACATTTACCCAATAATTACCTACAGCTTCCTATTTTGATCCTCCAAGAAACCTAACCCACAAATCTTTAGGATTACGACTAAGACAAGTTCTACTTATCTTTTAAGAATAGCTAAAAAAAGACTTACACTGTTACTTGTAAGCCTAATTAATCAATTATTTATTACCTTCTATGGAAAAGCATTAAATATATTTCACGGATAAATCACTTAATTCCGCCATTAACTTTTCATTTTTAAGTTTTGCCACCATGGGAGCAAATATTTCTAATGTTTCTTTTGCTTTAACTTTCCAAAGACTTTCATTGGTAAACTCAATTGTCCTCATATTATGAAGTCTATCAGCCAATTTAACCATAACTACCTCTTCATTTGTTATACCTTCATTTCCACTAAATTCAGTTACACCTATAATTATATCTGAAACTTTACTGCCGAATTCCTGTGTTACTACTTCAAGATTAACATCGGTTTTTTCATAAATAATATCATGCAAAAGGCCAGCTATAACTGCCTCCTCCCCTGCTTCCATCTCTGATAGCAGTATAGCAACGTTAATTGGATGTGTTACATATTCATCCCCAGAATATCTCTTTTTTTCATTATGAGCTATGCAAGCGAGTTCATATGCCCTCTTAATTTTTGTGATGTCATATTCCAACTGTTTCTTATTTATATTCATTGTCAGCAAATCAAATAATTCTTCCTTTGTTGCATGAATAGCTGTATTTGTCATAAATACATGATTCATATTATAATTACCTCCTAAACAATTAATTTGGAATCCAAAGGCTCTTAAAAGTGCAGGTGAAAAACCAAATTTATTTTTAAAGGCTTTTGTGAAACTGCTCTGTGATTGATAACCATAATCTAAGGAGACATCAATTAGTTTTTTTCCATTTATTATTTCTTCTGATGCCTTGATTAATCTACGCTCTTTTACATATTCCATAATTGTTAAGCCCATATACTTTTTAAACATTCTTGAAAAATAGTATAATGAATATCCTGCATTTATAGCAATTTCATTTGCTGTGATAGTTTCATTGATGTTTTTCTCAATATATTTTAAGCTATCAAATACAATAATTTTTAATTCCAAATCCTTCACCTTCTTTACTTAGCCTGATAATTATAATATAAATGTTTTTCAGTTAAATTTCTTTTCCATTCTTGCCTTATATGTTAAATAACTATGAAAGTGTTCCTCACTTTAAAGTTTAAACAATTCATGTAGTATTTTTAATAATATTAACCTTGATTTATGCTTTTTAAAAATGGTGTTTATGACTTTTATAATTGCGAGGGAGTAAAATGGTAATAGTACTAATAAAAATAATTTTAGAAACAAGAAAATGGATATATTATATATCCATTCAACATTACTAATAAATAACTTATTCAAAATTTTTTATCAAGTAATAATTATTTCTTTAAAATTACTTATTACAAACCTTAATAGTTCGTTATTGTTTAACTCACTAACTTGTTGTGTAATAAACAAACCATTTAGTTCTAATCTTCGGTAATTTACCTGTGTTTTTTAGTAAAGTGATCTTATGTTTAAGGTGTTGCAGAACTTAAATCTTTAAATCCCTTTAAAAGCTCTGGATAAAAATCTTCGAAAGTCTTATATTTATCCCTATTATTTTCAAACTCTTCAAGTTGCTTAGTAAGAGCATCAATGTATAAGAAACCAATTTCTTTTTCATAAGTAATTAACTTATCATAAGCTTCTTTTCCTTGATGAATAAAGGTAATCCTAGACACAACTGCTCTAACTATATGTTCATTAACACAAATATCCCAACTTGTATAAGCTTGTTTACTCATCTTTTCACTTATGGGATTAAAGAGACGGCTATACTTATTAACTTCAGAAATATTTTCTTCGGTTAATGGATTAATAAAAGAATGGCTAAATTCATGCAAAGCCACATATCTAAATCCACTTTCATTCCCAAAGATAGGTATATTATTCTTCACAGAACTCGTACCTTGAATACTATATACATCATATTTCCCATTTTCATTCTCTACTCTTGGTCCAAAACCTCCGTTATGAAACATGGGTGATAAAATTATATTATAACTATTTTGTTTCATTCCGTAATACTGCTCTAGATTATCAATATAATTCGTGTTTCCCAAAATCTTAGCATTTTCTTCTATTACTGAATCATAGAACTTGCGATGCTTATTAAAAAATTCATGAAACCTTGTATCCATGGCAAAATTTCTAAGTTCCAAAGTAAATTTATTCAGCTCTTCTTCTCCAGCTCTGTTTTTAAGATAATCACTGAAGTCTTGGTTAGTTTTTAGGTTTAATGGGTTTGATAGATAAAGCATTGCAGTTGGCGGTGCATCAAAGGAAAAACCTGATCTACTCATATTATTAAAAACTTTAACAGCGTCATGATTTGAAAAATCAGAAAAATATTTCATAATGTCCTTTTTATAATCAAAATCTACATTTGTTATTAAATCATATTGTTCATCATAGGTTCCTGTAGCTTGAACTACAGATAAAAGCTCCATTCTTGGATCAATCATCATATTTATTCCATTAACATTTTGACTTACTGGTTTCAAGTCTTCTGTAATTACTACTGCATCTT
>NZ_JAVWDJ010000058.1:10831-17495 GCF_036642255.1 Clostridium sp.
TGTATGTCTCTTGATTATTTTTTAACTATATTTTTAAGTTTTGATTGTAATCACATATGGCTTTATACATTTAAAATACAATGATTTTGTGATACAAAAATAATGAAAGTATATTTTAAAAATTATCTATTTCTATATTAAAAATGAAGAGGTGATTATCTTGAATGAGAAAATCGTTATTGTTGGCGGAGGTGCTGCTGCAATTTCAGCTACTAAAGCAATTCTTGACATAAATCCACAAAGTGAGATTATTGTACTGGGTGCGGAAAAATTCTATCCTTATTATCGCATCAAAATTTCTAAAGGACTTTTAGGTGGACTGGAGGAAGAAAAACTTTTAATACAAAAAAAACAATGGTTTGAAGCAAATAATATTAAACTCTATTTAGATCATAGGGTGGTTAGTGTGATTCCACACAAAAAGGAAATAACTATGGAAAATGGAGATTCATTTTCTTATACAAAGCTGCTACTTACAAATGGCGCAAGTAACCTAATACCTTCAATCAAAGGGATAAATAAACCTGGGGTTTTTACTTTAAGAGATTTAGAGGGAGCACTTAGGATTTCTGATTATTTAAAAGATATTAAAACTATTCTGCTCATCGGTGGTGGAGTTCAGAACCTAGAAGTTGCTAATGTGCTTTCTAAAAATGGCAAAAAAGTAGTTATTGCTGAATTTGCGTCTCGTTTAATGCCTCGACAGCTAGATGATTTTGCATCCAATAAATTAAGGCGCTCGATTGAAGCTCAGGGTATAGAGGTTATGTTAGATACCCAAGTACAAGAGATACTAGGTGATGGGAAAGTAGATGGATTTATCACAAAATCCGGAATACAGGGCTCCTGTGATATGGTAATTTATTCAACGGGAATTAAGCCAAACATTGAAATAGCACAGGGTACTGATCTGGATGTGAATAAAGGAATAATTGTAAATGAAAGAATGGAAACTAATATAAGCGATATTTTTGCTGCTGGGGATATATCTGAGTTTAAGGGTAGAGTTTTTGGTTTATGGAGCATAGCAACTCAACAAGGAAAGATTGCAGGAGCAAACATGTGTAATCAAGACTTAATTTTTCAACCGCCTGCTCCAGTTACTTCACTGGATGCTTTTAATATGTCTTTATTTTCAATTGGTGATATTGAGGAGCATCAAGATACGGATGTATTAGTGGAATCACAGGATTATGACCAAAAATACTGTAAAACATTTATTCGGAATAATCAAATTGTAGGAGCTATTGTTTTAGGTGATACTAAAAGATTTATGGCTATTAAAAATATTATTGATAGTAATAAAAAAGACTAATCTTCTGAAAATGAAAGAGATGATAAAAGAATTAAATATCATCTCTTTTATTCTTACTTGACAAAGGTTATATCTTTGCATACAGGATCTCTCTAAGCATACCTCTACATTTTTAATACTTTTACATACATATTTCTATATCTTGTTTCTATAGCTTGCAACTATTGATAAACATTATATTAACAATTACAAATCACATATTCATAATTGATTCTGCAAAAGCAACATTTTTTAGAAGAGACAAATATTCCTCAGGGGTTGCGCCACTTTCTACATCCCAACACGCTGCCATTGCCGCTTCAATATAAAGGCATTGCCTTAAAATGTAATTTGGAATATTAAGATCCCTTTCTAAGGTGCATATTATAGAGTTTATTTTCTCATATAGTTCATCAGAAATTTCATCACAAAATTCATTTAATATAAAACGTGGTGCATCAAATACAGGATCACCTATTACCCCTTTAGGGTCTATAATTTTATATTCTCCATTACTACTAAGTAAAATATTATCATGATGAAAGTCCCCATGAAGCAACATCCTTTGTGAATATGAGGAAGAAACTGATACACATATATCCTTTGCTTTTTTCATATACAAATACAATTCTTTACGATCCTGCCTCTTGCCCATGTACTCTGTTATCCTACTCACCCACCCTGTGTAAGTTGGGTATATTTCTGCATTAGTGGGCATTATATGCAAGCCTTTATATAAAGAAGAAAATACTGACAATCTCTTTTTAAGAGAGCTCTCCTCCCTTAAAGGATTCCCTGGCAGCACACACTCTTCAAGGATAACACCTTTTTCGATATCAGCTTCAAACACTCTACAAAATCCTCTGCCATTATATTGCTCTAAAGTATTAAATTCTGTATATATTTCTCTAAAAAAAGGATTACCTATTTTAAGTACTACCCTTCCATAGTCTTCTGAATTGCATTTAAAAACTAAGTTTGAAGAATATGAAGGAATGAACTGAAAAGAGATCAAACTCCATTTATTAGCATATGCTTCGATGTCTTTCAGTACCTTTTCATAAAAATCCTTACCAAAACGTTTAATTATATTTTCCATTTCATTTTCCTTGAAGTCATAAGGCTTGTTCATCCTTAACCTACTCCTCCTCACTATAAGGCAAAAATATTTCTCATCTAACTGACTTCGTTAATGATTATATATTACGCATTACCAACATAAAGACTTTACAGCTTATAATTTGGGTTTATGCCTTGAAAAGATGTATTATAAAATTAATGGAACTAAGTGTTGCACTTTTACTTGATTAAGTCAGTTCATCTATATCTTATTTACAATAACGGACTAATTTAAGAAAAGCATGTACTAGCTCCCTAATCAACTTTGAAGTAACTTTTAAGTTCATGAATCTTGTTGAGGTACTGTATATTAGTGAAGTATCCCATTTCTTTCAGTTCATTAAGAATCTTAGCGTGCTTTTCATACTGCTCATATTCTTTTTTCTTGTCCATTCTGTTCTGATATAGTTTAATTACCTCTTCGAGTTCAGCATTATCTAATATCTCCATATCTCGTAGTTTAATTATTTCTGAGCTATGTGTATCTGTAATGGATTCTTTTTTCCTATTCAGCAACGGATTTATTGCTAGCCTAACAGCAAAGTAAGTGACAATAAATAGGACTATTAATTCTCTTAGACCCATGACTTCCCTCCAATATTAATATTTTAAATTTAATATGTAAATTCTTATAAATTGGTGTTATAAAATAATTATAAATATTCTACTGTTCCATTTTACCATAAATTAACTTTCTTAATAATAAAAACTATCCAATTAGAACCGATTAATTATCAACACAGAATTAAAGCATAATGAAATATTTAGTGAATTTTCTTAGAAGTATCCAGTTATTTGGTTCATTAAAGTCGCAGCAAGTTGCTTAGGTCTAGCAACATAGGACGCAGATTTAGACCAACAAAAGAATTTTGTTATACCAAAGTAATTATCCTAAGCTGAGCAACTGCCACATATAGAAAGTAGTATACTTGAAGATTCCAAAATGTTGTTAAACTATTATAGATTTTAGTAAAATAAAATAAGATGATTTCTGTTAAGTACAGAAACCATCTTATTTCATATTATTTCTTAAAATGTCCTTAGTAAATGTTACATTAATAGTTAATATTAATATTTAAGGGTAGTTTATCTTGTCTATTTATTTAATCCAAGCTCCACTTGCATCTAACTTATATCCACCAATTGTAGTACTCTTAGCCATTTGCCCACTTCCGTATAAGAAGTACCACTTACCACCTGATTGTACCCAACCAGTTCTCATAGCTCCACTTCCATCTAAAAGATACCATTGTCCATTTAGTAATAGCCAACCTGCATGCATTTGACCATTGTTAGCAAAATAGTACCACATACCACCATTTTGAACCCAACCAATTTTTCTTTCACCTGAGCTACTTAATAAATACCATTTGCCACCATTTTGAAGCCAGCCAGTTTTCATGGCTCCATTTCCATCCATAAAATACCACTTATTGTTATCATTAACCCAGCCTGCTTGCATTTGTCCAAAATTATTCATATAATACCATTTGCCACCATTAGCTAACCAACCACGGTGTTGTGTTAATCCTGTAGTGGTATTGCCATCATAAAAATACCAAGTTCCATTAATGTTATTCCAACCTGCCTTAACATCCTTAACAAGCTCAAGTTTAGCATTTTTTAATAGTGGGGATACCTGATTTCCATCGTTTAAATACTCTGTATAGTTCCCAGCACCATCCTCTACGTAGACTCCAAGTACTTTCCAAGTTCCATAATCTAACCCCTCATTAAAATATAATGTTGCTAAAAATTCACCATTATTTAAGTCAGAAGGAGCTAACTCCATAGCATAATTTTCTTTTGTAACTGGAGATTGAAGCACCACAATAACCTTATTAACTTGTACATTATCCTTTACCGTTGCTCTAATTTCAAATTCTTCATTTAGAAATAGAACAGTATCACTGATATAAAAGTTTTCCATTACTGGTGATAAGATGTCTTTTTCTACCTTGAAACTAGCATTACTTAAAATAGGATACTTACTTCTATCTCCACTTTCATTGAATCCTGAAGCTTTAATCATACTTATAACATGAATATCCCAATTTCCTACCAAGTTCGAATCGTTTTCAATTTTAACTTCTCCTTCAAACTTGTTTAACGCTACTTTATTTAGTTTTACATCTACGAAAGAGCCAGAAGGAGTCTTATAGGTAACTGTAGCTTCATTGACATCTTGTATAAATTCCACTTCTATTTTAACACTTCCGCCTAAAGTAACTACTGACTTATCAACTTTAATGTTAGCTAAATCAATATGCTCTGGTGTGTTATTAGTAGTCTCTTCTGTTGTTTCCTCAGTATTACTTGACCCTGTTCCCTCTTGTACCGTTCCTTGTTCTGTGCCATTAGAAGTGTCTGCTTGTACTTCTTCTGTTTGGGCTTCAGTGTTGGTAACGTTTTCTTGCTGGCTTTCTGTTTCTGAATTTTCTACTACCGATTCTGAAGTTGTGGTGATTTCAGTGTTCTCTGTTGATGCGCTTACCTTATAACTAGGTATTGTTGCTAGTGAAGCAGTGATGGAAAGAGATAATAATAAAGCTGTTATTTTTTTAGATTGCACGATGGTTCCCCCTAATTTTAAACTTTTGTTACGAATCTAGGTAAATTTTATCAGCGTAGATAAGAACTTTCAATGAGATGTTTTTTCCAATACTGTATATATAGTGTAATCTTTGTACACTCCTCATAATCATGATTTTTACTCTTACTTACAATTAAGAGACTTCTTCATTCGTATAAAATAAGATAAACTATTTCCATTTCTTCAAGCTTAAGATTGACCATATTATTTGTAAAAGACATAATAACTGGATACATTAATTCTAAAATTCGCTAAATAAATGCTTATATATTTTTTTCTTTCTGCAATTATAATTCCTATTGACATATGGTAAAAATAACCTTAGAATTATACATAGATAATCTATGTATAGTATAACTAGGTATAAAGGAGGTATTTTATGAAGATTAATAAAGAATTACTAAAAGGAAGTACTACTACTCTTGTTTTAAGCTTATTAAACAGCAGACCTATGTACGGCTACGAAATCATAAAAGTAATTGAGCTTAAGTCTAATGGAGTTTTTAGTTTTAAGGAAGGCACGTTGTATCCAATACTTCATACTCTTGAAGGTGAAGCAATGATTGAGTCCTATTGGAATGAAAGTGAAGGTGGACGAAAGAGAAAATACTATAAAATCACTGAAAAAGGAAAACTTCATATGGAAGATAAAAAAGATGAATGGTCCTTATTTCGCAAAGCAGTAGATAAAATTTTGTGGGAGGAGGTCTCCTGTGATGATAGAAAATAATAAGGTTGAAGAATATATAAATAAAGTCTGTACTCTTATAAAAAATAAAGATGTTCACTATGATATAAATCTTGAGCTTAAAGATCATATTCAAACTCTTAAAGAAGAATATCTTGACTCTGGTATGTGTGAGGAAGAAGCTACTGAAAAGGCCCTTTCACACATGGGGGCTCCTGACCTTATAGGTAAAGAGCTTGATAAAACCCATAAAGCAAAAGTAAACTTAGGAGTTATAATCCCACTACTTTGTTTTTCATTATTTGGACTTGTCACCATGTATTTTCTCCAAAGCAATGGAGCTGTAGCTGAGGCAAATTATATGAAAATATTTCAAAAAAACCTTTTATTCTATATTATGGGGATTGGCTTAATGGTAGGATTATACTTCTTTGATTACAGGAGAATTTTACCTTATTCAAAGGGGATTTATATAGCTTCGGTAATAATTTTAATTCAACAATTAGTTTTTAATACTTCAATTAATGGAAACTATTTCTTGAACCTTGGATTTATAACTGTGAATATAATGCCGATTTGTTTAACACTGCTGGTGATTTCTCTTTCAGGGATATTACAAAACTGGAATTGGAATAATCCTTATGAGTTTTTAAAAGCTTTAGGGATAATTATACTCCCTGGGATGTTTATGATTACTCGACCTATAACCTATGGATTTTTATATTTTATTGCTTGTATTACTTTGATGATTATGTCCAAGGCCAAGGTATATCAGATACTAATTTCTATCCTATCCCCTTTTCTTAGCTTCTTCATATACTTTTTATCAGAGCCATACAGATTGAAGAGATTTCTTATTTTCTTAGATCCTGCCAGGGATCCTGAGGGTAGTGGTTGGTTATATATTCAAGTTAAAAAAGTTATTGAGTCTTCTGGTGCCTTTGGTAATGGGTTCACCATGAAATCTAAT
>NZ_JAVWDJ010000059.1:0-17046 GCF_036642255.1 Clostridium sp.
AAGGCAGAGGCCTGCAAAGCCTTTATCCCCAGTTCAAATCTGGGTGGCGCCTCCATAAAAACCTGTATCTTTCGATACAGGTTTTTATTTATGTATGCATTAATTTAGTACTTATATATCACAAAAAGGGTATGTTATCATAGAAGGTTTTATAGAGGTTTAACATCAACTGATAAAATAATTACATTCTCAGCTTTATTGATTAATAAAACTAGGATGCTTAAATAGCTTTGAAAACAGAATTATATTGAAGTAGATATATCTATTTCAAAGGTAAAAAAGTCTTTGAAACTTATAAATTAAATATAAATAACACATTTAAATTATTCTAATATTCGCACTTCAAAGTAAAACAGATATATATAGCGATATAATACGAGCCATAGTGGTAGTTTGGAATAGTAAGATTTAAAGAACATTAATGGTATGTAGTAGCCTTTAAAAGCTACTAAGTTGAGTAGCAAGTTGAATGAAACCCTAGTATAATACAATAGTCATAGTTGAATAATATATAAACACTTAGGAGGCATTAACTATGGGGACCATGTATAAAGAAGTAATTTTCAGAAAGAGATTACCCGTATTTATAGTCTTTTTTGTTGCAATGATAATAGTATTATATTTATTAAAGATAGCAGAGATTATGAATTTAATACCTATACACATGTCTAGGATAATTGATCTATTTTGTTTATTCACCTTAATTTCTTTTGCAGTTTATGAAATTCAAAAATGTCAAGTTCAATATAAGTACTCTATAATTGGAGAACAACTAATTATTCATAGAGTTAAAGGTAAAAGCCAGAAATTAGTTGAGGATATAAACATACAAGATATTAGATATATAGGACCTATTAACAAACGTAAGGGTGTTAATAAATGGGGTTATAAAAAAAGGAACTATATTTGTTCACTCATTAACCTAAATAAGCATTGCTGTATTTATGCTGATGGTCATATAAATCATGAAGTATATTTTGAACCAAGCAGTGAACTTATAGAAAAAATCAGGTGCATAAAAAACAAACAAAAGATATTTCAACAACAAAGAAATTTGGCTTATAGCAATATAGGCAGCAATAAAATTTATGGGTAATAATACGAAATAAAAAAAGATAGTCAGAATTAATGACTATCTTTTTTTATACGATTTGAAGGCGCTTTATATTATTTCTAAAACAACTTAAATATAGATTTATGAGTCGTCTTAGTTCTTAAGTTAAGGAATAAATTCGTTAATTATTTAAAACTTAATATTAGGGTTTCTAAATGCATTTAGATTTATTCATTATCTTTGTGAATTCAATGTGTCATTTAATTCTAGTGTAATTTCTGTTACTAAATCACTTCTTTCAATAAAATCAATTCCAGTAATAGAAAGGGCCGCAATAGCCTTTATGATTCTATCTTCGGCGAAACTTGATATTGTTGCATTTTTAAAGTCTTCTGATGGACATGAAATATTTTTATCCTCTACTATTGATATGGAAGGATAAATAGTAGGTGTAGTATGACTCACAGTGCCAATACCAAGAGGATATACAACATTTTTAGGTTTTTCTACATTGATGATGCCGCATTCTTTTAAGTTATTAGAGAATATACGAGAAAGAGTTTTATTTGTTATTAATTCTCTACAAGGAAGCTCATATAAACTTATATTATATGTTATATCTATTAAAGGTTGTATTGATTTTATATAAGTTCTTATATTTTCTTCAATTGTTTCACTTTGACGAATATTTTTAGATTTTATTTCAAATTTAGCAGTAGCCCTAGTTGGTAATTCATGAATGTTATTAGCTGAATTAATACAAAGGTGATCAATATAACATTCATTGCAACTTTGCTTAATAATATCATTAATAAAGTTCATAGTATAAAGGCATCCATCCAATGCAGTTTTTTTCAACGGATTATTACTTTTTACATTGTTAAACTCATAGTTGATCTCTAGAGGTACCATTGCCATTGATGTTCCACTTTCAGCGTTAGAATTATCTACATGAGGTGCAAATATTACATCAATTTCCTCAAAGACCTTCTCATGAGTCATTATGATTTCTGAGCCATTGGAATATTTTCCGGGGCAACCAATAATAACTACACTACCACCTATTTTTTCTATTACAGACCCTAAAGCTATAGCTGCACCCACAGAAATTGCAGCATTACTGTTATTCCCAAATATATGACCACTTTCATCACCTGAAGTGTATTTGCATAAATAACATATATAAGGGTGACCTGAGCCCATCTTAGCATAAAATGCAGTGGGTATTTGTTCAAATTTGTCTTCTACTAAAAAGTTATGTTTTATTAATAAATCCTTTATATACTTCGAAGTATTATATTCATTAAAGCAATTTTCAGGATTACTATATAAAAATTTATTCAATTCTAAAATTTCTTTTTTTATCGTAGATATAAAGCTTATAACATTTTGTTTCATGTATTTTCCCCTTTCGATTCTTATATATTGTTATTTAAAAGGTGTAATAGATTAAACCAAGAAAATTAATACTTATTACAGTTAGTATATCCAACATGGAATTTTATATTTTAATAGATACGGGTTATATTTAAATTACATTATTGATAAATAGATTTATTCTAATAAATCAGAGTAAATTCTATCTATGAAATAAGATCTAGAATTAAATCTTATCTATAGATATAGTGGAAATCCTAATATAAATTCAACTCTATTTATATAAAGTTAAGAGTATTGTAAATTCATTGCAAGAAGTTGTCTTTCCTTAGAAGTTCATTGTTATTTTTAGTAGAAAAATTAGGAATTTCCGAAAGAAATAATTTTTTGGGACAAAATAAAAATCGCTACAATAGTGAATAAAATATATTGTAGGGGGCGATAATTAAGACAAGTTTAAATTAGCAATATTTGAGGGGGATATTATGAAAATGGAATGTATTATATGCAGAAAGCCTCTAGAAAATGGTATAATTATCTATGGAAGAGGAATTTGTAAATGCTGTGAAGAGCGATTAATTAAAACAGACATTGATACAGATTTCTATGACTTCTACAAAAACTGTATAAGAAGGAACATTGTTCAACTTGTACAAAGAGGAGTGAATGAGGAGTGCCAAAATTACCACTTATAGAGGAGCTGGTTAAATATATAAAGGAGGACAATTCCTATTTTGCAATGCCTGGTCACAAAATGGGAAAGGGATTTTCTACAGTTCCAGAGGGGAAAATGCTTTCAGAAAATTTATTTAAAATGGATTTAACAGAAGTTGATGGGTTAGATAATCTTCATAATCCGCAAGGAGTATTAAAGGAAGCACAAGAGCTATTAAGTAGATATTACGGGAGCAAGAAATCCTATTTTTTAATCAATGGTAGTACATCAGGAAATTTAGCAATGATTTTTTCTACCTTTCAAGAAGGTGATAAGGTTATTGTAGAGAGAAATTGTCATAGGTCAATTTACAATGGTATAATAATGAGAAAGCTAAAGCCTATTTATATCAAAAGTAAAGTTAGTGAAATATATGATGCTCCTTTCTCTATAGATAGGGAGCATTTATTTAATTTAATGGAAGAAAATAAGGATGCAAAGGGCATCGTAATAACTTATCCTAACTACTATGGCATATGTGCAGACTTGAAAACAATTATTCACAAGGCTAAACAATACAATATGAAGGTACTTGTAGATTGTGCTCATGGAGCACATTTTGGTACTATAAAAGATGTACCACAAAGTCCTATTGAATTAGGCGCAGATATGGTTGTACAAAGTGCACATAAAACTCTACCGAGTTTGACGCAAACAGCGTATTTACATATAGGAAATGTTGCTGATATAGAAAAGGTTAATTTCTATGTAAGTGCATTTTTAAGTACAAGCCCTTCCTATATATTTATGGCATCAATGGATTATGCAAGATTTTATTTGGAGAAGTATGGTGAAGAAGCTTATGGCAAACTTCTATATTTATGTGATAAATATAGAGAAAAGATAGATAAATTAAAAGATTTTCATATTATTAGTGAAGAGGATTTACATAAAGAAGATACTTATAGTGATAATTTAGTTTTAATAGATCGCACTAGATATGTGATTAATGTGCCTAGAGGTTATAGTGGGCATAAGTTATTAGATTATCTAAGAATTAAAGGAATTCAGTGTGAAATGAGTGACAGTAGAAGTGTAGTGCTGATATTTTCACCACATAATAATGAAAATGACTTTGAAAAGCTTTATTCTGTGTTAAACCATTGTAATATAGATGTATTAAGGGATACTTATATAAAAACTTTAAATGCTAAAATACCAATAATGAGCATACTGCCTCATGAAGCCTTTGAAAAAGAGAAGATATTCGTTTCATTGAAAGATGCAGAAAACATGATTTGTGGTAAAGCTATAGTACCTTATCCTCCAGGGATTCCATTAATAATGCCTGGAGAGTTTATAAATAGAGAAAGCATTGATATAATTAATTATTATATGGAAAATAAGGTAACACTATTAGGAGTAGAAGATGGATCTATAACTGTAATAAAAGAATAGTAAGTGTTAAATTACATTGTTTATGGAGGATAAATGTATGAAAAAGGGATTATTGATTGCACTAGAGGGGCCAGACGGTTGTGGAAAGTCAACCCAAATTAAGTTATTAGATAAGTATTTTAAAGATAAGGGATTTGATGTAATAAGGACTAGAGAACCTGGAGGAACACTTATTAGTGAGAAAATTAGACATATTATACTGGATAATAATAATAGTGAAATGGGGAGCATGTGTGAAGCATTGCTTTATGCAGCCTCTAGAGCACAACTTGCTGATGAGGTAATAAGACCAGCTCTTAATGAAGGAAAAATGGTTGTTTGTGATAGATTTGTGTATTCATCTATGGTTTATCAGGGAATAGGAAGAGATCTTGGCATGGAAGTTGTAAAGACAATAAATGACGCTGCTTTAAGGGGAATAGAAGCAGATTTAGTATTTATGATAAGCATACCTTACGAAAAAGGATTAGAAAGAAAGAAAAAGCAGCAAGAACTTGATAGATTAGAGAATGTAGGAAATGACTTTCACAAAAAAGTTTTTGATGGTTATTCGAAAATTAGCAAAACTTATGATAAAATAATAGTAATAGATGGAAATGAAAGTATAGAGACAATTCATGAGAAGATAATTACACATATAGAACAAAAGATGGGAATATAAATAATAAAATTAATTGAGGAGGGATTTCTATGAAATTAGTAATTGCTATAGTGCAAGATGATGATGCGGCAGATTTAGTTGATATCATAACTGAAAATGGATTTAGAGTAACAAAACTTGCAACAACAGGTGGTTTTTTAAAAGCAGGAAACACTACATTAATGATTGGTGTAGAACGTGAAAAGGTTGATGTTGTATTAAAGCATATAGAAGATATATGTAAAATAAGAAAGCAAGTGATATCTTCTCCTTCACCAGTGGCAGGGTCTACTGGGGTTTATGTACCTTACCCTGTGGAAGTTAATATTGGCGGAGCAACTATATTTGTAGTTGATGTAGACAAGTTTTTAAGGGTATAATATAATGAGGTAAATAATGTACAATAAGCTACAAGCTTGTTGTACATTATTTAGTATATAAGTAAATTTAAGATGTTATATTAGTAAATCACTGATTAAAAGCCGCTAATAAAATAAATTTAGTCATTTTCAACTTATATATATTGAAAAGGAGGGCAATATGAGCATTATAGGTCATAGCGATATAGTAGACAGTTTTATAAGAGCAATAGACAATAATAGATTATCTCATGCTCATATTTTTGTAGGTGATGATGGAATAGGGAAAAGTCCACTTGCAGCTTTCATAGGAAGAAAACTTCTTAGTAAGAAGGAAGATAGAGATTATATTGATATAGTTCATTGGAAAACGGAAAAGAACAAGTTATCTATAGGTGTTGGAGCTATTAGAGATCTTATTGTAGAAGTAAACAAGAGGCCCTTTGAAGGAGATAGAAAGATAGTTATAATCCATCAAGGCGACAAGATGACCGTTCAGGCCCAAAATGCTCTTCTTAAAACTATAGAAGAACCACCAAAGAATGTTTTTATATTTATTTTGTGTGAGAATTTAGAGTCTATGTTGGATACCATAAAATCAAGGTGTCAAGTACATAAATTAAGTCCATTAAATGTAAATGAAATAGAGACTTTCTTAAAAGTTAATTACCCGGATTTAGAAGATAAAGAAATGAAGATGATAATTTCTTTTAGTGATGGTATACCGGGAAAAGCAGCTTTGTTAATTAATAATAAAGAGTTTAGTGAAATAAGAAACTTTGTAATAGAAATATTACTTAATATAAATAATATTAGTACTGAAGAATTATTAAAGTATGAAGAACATTTAGGTAAGTTTAGTGATTCATGGAGAAGTGTTATAGATGTTTTTGTAACATTTCTTAGAGATACCATTATCTATAAAGAAATTGGGGATGAGAATTTAATAATTAATATAGATAAAATTGAGCTTGTTAAAGAGTTTGCTAACATGTTTTCATTAAGTAAGTTGAATGATATTATTAGCATTATAGGGGAAACAAGAGAAACCCTAGAAAGAAATGTTAATTTATCGTTGACTCTTACAGTAATGTTACTTAAAATGCAGGAGGTTTAAGATGGTAACAGTAATTGGAGTAAGATTTAAAAAAGCAGGTAAAATATATTATTTTAGCCCTAGTGGATTAGACATAAAAAAGGGAGAGTTTGTTGTAGTTGAAACAGCAAGAGGTATAGAGTTTGGCGAGTGTGTAATAGGTATAAAGGAAATAAGTGAAAAAGATATAGTTACACCATTAAAAAATGTTATAAGAAAAGCGCATACAGAGGATATAGAAAAGAATTTAGATAACAAACAGAAGGAACAAGAAGCTTTTGATCTTTGCATAGAAAAGATTGAAAAACATGATCTTAATATGAAGCTTATAGATGTAGAGTACACTTTTGATAATAATAAAGTGATTTTTTACTTTACAGCAGACGGAAGAGTTGACTTTAGAGAATTAGTTAAGGACTTGGCAGCGGTGTTTAGAACTAGAATTGAATTAAGGCAAATTGGTGTTAGAGACGAAGCTAAGATGACTGGAGGCCTTGGGCCTTGTGGAAGAACTTTATGTTGTTCTACTTTCTTAGGGGAGTTTGCACCAGTGTCAATTAAAATGGCAAAGGAGCAAAATCTATCTCTTAATCCTACTAAAATATCAGGTATATGTGGAAGACTTATGTGCTGCTTAAATTATGAACAGGAAACTTATGAGGGTATAAGAAAGCGACTTCCTAAAGTAGGATCAATAGTAAGCACTGCTTTTGGTAAGGGTGAAGTTATTGCAAACAGCGTTGTTAAAGAATCCGTTAAGGTGAAAATTAAAATTAAGGACGGGGAAGATGATATTAAGGTAGTAAAGATAGAAGACTTAACCTTAATTTCAGGAAGCTATGAAGATATTATCAGCGATGTAGATATAAGGGAACTTGAAGGTCAAGTAGAAGATAAGGATATGATAAAGGAATTATTTAAGGAAAATTAGGAGGAAAGAAATGAAAGCCGTGCTTAAGATATGCGATATGATAACTTCTAAGGATGTAAGCAAAGTTAGAAGCGCCATCTCTGATAATGAAGGAGTTGTCGCTTGTCAAATACGACCTGAGGACAAAGAAGCAGAAATTGTATTTGATAATTATTTTATTAATATAGATGATATAATTGCTGCAATTGAAGATAAGGGCTATACGGTTATATAATGAGTTAATATAGAAACAGACCATGATTTGAAGTCATGGTCTGTTTTTTGTTTATTTTATAATTCTTCCATTGAGTTCATAATTATATATAACATTACCTAGATCAGTTAAAAAAGGCATCCCTAGTTGTTGAGGATTAAAGTGAGAATCAGCGAATACACCATCAGTATTAGAATGAATTACTGCAGTTAACAAAAACTCCACATTATTTTCAGTATCAACAATATAAGCGTTATCAACTAAGTATCCATAAGCTGTACCAATCTTATTATAAATTTTTATGTTAGATGGAATATCAACGTTCTTTGAGCCATACATAAAATACTTTGCATAGTTATCAGGAAGATCGTAGGAGGGATAAGTGCATTCACTAGGTAAGGTACTTAGATATTTTCTTAAGTAATCTAAATCATCTTCCGTAAGATTGAATCTTTTACTTTTAGGAATAGACTCAGGGAACATAACTGATTTCATCAGGTCCTGAAGCGTTTCAATAGAAATATAATTTGATTGAGAAAAATCATGGGGACCATCTACTATAACTCCATTTTCTTCATGAGAAGTTCCCTTTTGAGTGTTTTTTATGGGAAGTAAGCTTTCGTATTTCTTAGAATTATAGGCCATTGGCTGCTCGTAAATCACATTCCCAGTATCACCATAAAACACAAATGGGTTAGTATATCTATTTTCCTCAGTCATAGGTGCATCTGCAATACGTTGTTTTATTAATACATCCTTATAGCCTTTACTCCATAAGGTTTCATTAAGGTATTCTTGGCCTATAAATTCATAAAGTCTATTATAAGAATCGTTATCGCTAGCAACTAATAGTTTCTTTATATATTGTGCAATACTTGGCTTGCCATTTTTAGAGGTAACATCACTAGTTTGAGCACTTTGACTTTGACGACCACTTTTAATTTCTAATGGAGTATATTTGTTAACACTTGGAATATTTAATGTGTTCAATTTATCCAAAGCTAAAATAGCCGTAGTAAGCTTCATACTGCTTGCTGGATAAAAGTATTTGTTCTTGTCTACATTGAATCCGTTAGGAATAAAAGAAACAGTGCCATCAGCATTTCTATTAATTTGAGTGTAAAGAATTTGAACATCATACTTATCAGCATTATCTAGTACATTTTTAAATTTATCAGGGTAAGATTTCAAAATACTTTCTATCAAATTATTATTTATAGGAATTGCTGTATCCTTTTCATTATCTTTGATATTTTTAGAAGATTCATCAAGATTTTCAATGTTTGTAGAGCCTTGATTATCGTCTTTGCTCATTTTTATGTAGTAGAAACTTGTGAATATGAAAGCAACAAGAAGAAATGCCGTCAGTATAAGGTTTTTTCTCCTCTTCTTCTTTCTTCTTTTATTATTATACATTTGAAACTCCTTTCAAGGTTCAAGTAATCATCATAATTATATATATATTATTTCATATTTTCAATGTAATTATCAACTTATATCATGGTGTCATTTGATCATAAAAAGCTATTAACTATATACTTTTTATAAATATGTATGAAATTTTTTTAGTTAATAAATAAGTTTAACCTATCCCTAAGCTTAAAGTGAGGTGTTTTGCAATAAGGAAAAAAATTTAACAACTTAAAGATGATTTTTGTATTTGTTTTGAATAATTAACTTATTTTAATTTTAAGTAAGCTAGCTAATAAGGTTACTACTAATTAAGTAAAAGTGAATAAAAAACAACCCTTTGGCAATATTTGTAATATGTAATTAAAATAGAATTAACGGAGGGAATAGTAAATGAAAAAGGTTGCAGTACAGAAGGGATTAAACCCAGTAAAAAGTTATTTACATCAAGAGGGATATAATGTTAGGGAGTTTGATGCTACAAAGAAAAATGTATCTAACTACTTAAACAAGTTTGATGCAGTAATATTAACTGGTGAGAGTTCAAATGTTATGGGAGTGCAAAATACATCATCTTCATCGACATTTATAAACGCAGATGGGTTAACTCCAAGGGATATAAAAGATCAATTAGAAAAAAATAATATAGTAGATTAGTATGAAAAATTATATTAATAAGAGGAGGTCTCTTATTAAACGTTTTAATAGAATGAGTTTATTTCTTGATAAATGAGAAATAATAAAAAAGTTTTTACTTTATGTATAATTTTTACAAATATGTTAAATATCTAAGTATGAACTAATTTAAATAAAAGAGGTGTTAAGGATATGAAATTTAAAAAACAAATAATAGCAGCGATTACTTGTGCCGTAGTACTTTTAGGTGTTTTCTTAACAGTTAGTTATATTGGAAGAGATAACAATTCTACTGCTGATAGTGATAACGACAAGCCAAAAATAACTACAGGAAATGAAGCCCAAGAAGATAAAACTAAAGAAGAAGACAAGAAAACTATTGATGAAGATGAGAATATGGATGAGAAGGAAACTAGTAATGACCAAATCCAATCTAATAAAGATGAGGTTAAGACTGGATCTTATATTGTTAAAAAGGATGACACTCTTTATAGTATAGCTAGAGCTTATATGCCTAATCACGACTTCAAAGAGGTTATTGCTACAATTATAGAAGGAAATAAATTAATAAGCGATAATAAAATTGTTGAAGGTCAAACAATTTTAATTCCTTATGAAGTAGCACTTGAAAGCAAAGCTACCTCTTCAACTACAGTTGTAGATAAGTCAAAAGACACAACTGAGGAAACTGCATTAAATACTAAAACTGGTAAAAAGTATAAGATTCAACCTGGCGATAGCTTATTTAAAATAGCAAGAGAGCAACTACCTAACGTAGCCATGCTTGAAGCTGTAGATAAAATAAAAGCACATAATAATATAACAAATGTTGATACTATAAAAGCTGGAGATGAAATTTATATTCCTGAAAAATAAAGCTTTTAGTAATATTGCACCGATAATAACATAAAACCACTTGCTAAAAATATAACCCTGCAACTTTAAAATTGCAGGGTTATATTTTTAGTATATTAACTTTACTATTTTCTGCGTAAATAAAATCACTATCTAGGGTTAATAGATACTTAATATTGCAGCTTTCGCATACAGCAAGATGAGTTGCATCATTTATAGATAATAGATCCTTGGTCATAAGCTCTTTAGTTCTAAGCATACATTGCTTATTAATGTCTACATAATTAAATTTTAGTGTGTTTTCTAGCTGATTATGCATTGTTACAGCAGTCTTATAATATACCTTTAGAAGTCCACGCTTTAAGCTGTTCTTAGAGAGATTATCAAAGTACTTTTTATAAGGTATTTCTCGAAGCTTATCCTCTCTTTTGTCCTTTATTATTTTTCTATCGTATTTATTAAAGCAATTTATAATTTGCTTTATATTTGTCTCTGAATTAAAAGGATTACATTTGTCAATCTTATGCCGTATATCAATGATAAATATTTTATACATTATTTGATTTAATACTTCTGCAGAAATAATATTGGTTACATACAGATTACACTTACCAACAAGTATTTTTTTCAGTGTTTCCACACACTGAGAATGCTTTATATCATCATCATATACTAAGCTAAGTAAAAAGGAAGCATCTAATAATATTGTAGTAGTATTATTGAAGTCTATACTTGAAAAAGGGTAAAGTAGCATTTCCATATATTGCAACCTTCTTTACATGTTATATAGTTTATTTTATTAATAGATATGAAGAGTTATTACAATGCTACTTAAAAAACTGCAATTTCAATAGGTTAATTGGGGGAAGCTACTAGCTGTTTCTTAGTGAACTGTATTTATAATTATAAAAAATTTATATATTCTTTTAAAGTTTATAGTGAAATGTATATTTTTATATAAAAAGGGTAATCATATTAATGACAGATTAAAGCATAAATATAAACCCTTAAAAGCAACATGTTATATTTATTAAGGTAATTGCAAAATTGTTATAATATTTAAAGCATACATGTTGCTTTCCCCCCCATATTAAAAAAGTAGGCATTTCTTAAATGAGGTGCTTACTTTTTTATTTATAAGATTTAAAAAAATTACAATGACTAGAAATTAGAAGTTAAGTCATCTTACTAGATTCTAGATGAAATGAAACTATCTTATATTTAAGAAATATTAATTTGATAAAGTATACTTTTGTGGTAAAATTTGATTTTAGGCTTCTAAAATAACAAGTCAACTATATGACGGATATTTTTTTCAAAGGTGAGGAAACAAGTGCTATTAATAGTATGCTGTCAATAGGTACTACTGATACATTATGATGGAAAATATACTGGCATAGAAAATAGTTTTTTAGATGGTTCA
The DNA here is from genome assembly GCF_036642255.1 of Clostridium sp. Classification (GTDB taxonomy): domain Bacteria; phylum Bacillota; class Clostridia; order Clostridiales; family Clostridiaceae; genus Clostridium_J. The sequence continues at coordinate 12,088 of NZ_JAVWDJ010000059.1, forward strand.
ATACAAATAAGATGAAATAAATTTTTGATGAATTTGTTAGTTTATATAGTATAAACAACTTTAAAGTGAGGAGTTAGCTTATGGATATTGTAAGAGATGATGAAACCCTTGATGATTTACAACTTAAGGGAATAAAAATAATTCAGAAAAAAAGTGGATTTCGATTTGGAGTGGATGCAGTACTTTTAGCTAATTTTTCTAATGTAAAGAAAAATGCAAGAGTTATTGATTTATGTAGTGGTACAGGGATAATTCCATTTATCTTATCAGGAAAAACTGAAGCTAAGAATATTGTCGGCATTGAAATTCAAGAAGAGTTTGTTGAAATGGCAAATAGAACATCTAGAATAAATAGCTTAGAAGATAGGGTAAATTTTATTAATGAGGACCTAACTAATATTAAGTTTCTTAAAACAATTGAAAAAGCTGAAGTAGTAACTGTAAATCCCCCATACAAACTACAAAACACTGGTATTATAAATATTAATGATAAAAATGCTATAGCAAGACATGAAATATGTTGTACTTTAGAAGATGTAATAATTGCAGCAAGGATACTTTTAAAGGATAATGGAAGGTTTTTCATGGTACATAGACCAGAAAGAATTGTAGACATTTTGACGCTTATGAGAAAACACAAAATAGAACCGAAAAGGATAAAGTTAGTTCATCCAAAACCTAATAAAGCCCCTAACATAGTCTTAATCGAAGGTCAAAGAGATGGAGGCTCATTCTTTAAATTTGAGGATCCTTTGTATGTACATATGGAAGATGGAAGTTATTCAGAAGAAATTAAGAAAATTTATAGCAGCATTAATGATACAATTTAATCACACTTTTCAAGGATGGATACCTAATTTTTTTAGGCGAAATTTAATGCCCTTTTAAAGTTGTGAACTTACGATCTTGTATAATACATCAAATGTTTTGGAGCTGCTTAATAGAATTAACCTGTAAATACTAAAAAGAAAGAAGATGGTTATATGTCAGGGAAGCTGTATTTAGTACCAACCCCTATTGGAAACCTAAAAGATATTACATTAAGAGCATTAGAAGTTTTAAGAGAAGTAGATATAATTGCTTGTGAAGATACAAGACAAAGTCTAAAACTTCTTAATCACTTCAATATAAAGAAAACATTAGTGAGTTATCATCAACATAATGAACAGGGTAAGAGTGAAGCCATAATTGAAAGACTTCATGAAGGGAAGAGTATTGCAATAATTAGTGATGCTGGAACCCCAGGTATTTCTGATCCAGGAAGCATTATTGTAGAAAAATGCATTGAAGAAGGTATAAGCTTTGAAGTATTACCTGGAGCAACAGCTATTACTACTGCATTAGTATATTCAGGGCTTGATACAACAAAGTTTATTTTTAGAGGGTTTCTACCTAGAGAAAATAAGGATAGAAAGCCTATAATCGCAGATTTAATAAATAGGACTGAAACTATAGTCTTTTATGAAGCGCCACATAGAATATTAAATACATTAGAATTTCTATATGAAAACTTAGGAGATAGAAAAATTGCAATATGTAGGGAATTAACTAAACTCTATGAAGATATAATGAGAGTTACGTTAAGTGAGGCTATTGAATATTATAAGGAAAACAGCGGCAGAGGGGAATATGTTCTGGTTATCCAAGGAAAGAGTGAAGAAGAAATCCTTCAGGAGAAATCTGCAAGATGGGAAGGGATTTCTATAGAAGAACATATAAATATATACATAAATGAAGGACTTAATAAAAAGGATGCAATAAAACAAGTTGCGAAAGATAGAAATATACATAAGTCTGAAGTATACAAATATTCCATAAACCTTTGATGAAAATGAAATATTGATCTATTAATATCATGTTTAAATATACATTGAATAATTGTATTTAGTTATTCAGGCACTTTAGGAGAAATTGAACCTTTTCCTAAGGTGCTTAATTAATTGAATTTGCTACACATTTAGTATAAATATAACAAGTTTTTTTCATGTAAAATAAAAAATACTATTATTAGTTCCATATGTTTAAATAGGCTAAATTAAAATGAATAATAATGCTTATTAGGAAAAAATATGAACCAATTGAAGTATTTATAGAAAAATTTTAAGATAATTTCGCTAAATTGTTAATAAAATCGCATAAGTTTTTAAAAATCCCCTGAAAACCTTGAGGTTTGGCACAGTATGGTGTTATAATTATTTAGAAACCATGAGGGGGGAGGGATTTTTTTGAACAAAAAAGTAGTATCTTTAGCTTTAGCAGCAACATTAGTAGCAACTTATATGGGGTCTACAGTTTATGCAAGCCCGTATAGCAATAAAGCAACTCAGGAACAGCAACTTAAGGAAAGTAAAAACAAGTACAAAAGTGCTCAAGAACAAGTTGATGAGATTGAAGCTAAAATACAAGCCATTAACTCGCTAATGACTGAAATTTACGTAGATATAGAAGACACCAATAACAAGATTAGTTACACTGAAAACCAAATAAAAATCAGTGAAGAAGGTGTACAAGCTGCGGAAGAAAGCATTAAACAGGAAGAAGAGCTTTTTAACAAGAGAATGAGAGCTATGTACATTAATGGTATGGACAGCTATGTAGAAACTATTTTAAACTCAAAAGGATTAGCTGATTTTATCTCAAGGCTAGAAAATGTGACAAAAATTATAAACTATGATAAAGAAGTAGTTGCTAGTCTAACTGAAAAGAAAGTAGCGCTAGAGAAACAAAAAGATGTATTGAAAGAAGAAAAAGCTCAACTTTTAGTATTACAAGAAGAAAATCAAAAGAGAGTTGATGAACTTAATGTAAAAAAAGAAGAGCACAGTAAAGTAATGGCAGAAGCTGAAGCTAACAGAGATGTTTTCGAAGCGGCTATGAAAGAAAATGAAGCTCAATTAAAAGAGACTCTAAGACAAATTGAGAATATTGAGGCAGCATCAAGACCAAGCAGAGGAGACTATGACGATTCTGTGATAGTAGAAGGCAATGGTAGTGGTGGATCAATAGTTTCTTATGCATATGGTTTTAGAGGAACACCTTATCAATGGGGCGGAAATGGACCAAGCTCATTTGATTGCTCAGGATTTACGAAGTATGTTTATAGAGCAAATGGAATAAGCTTACCAAGAACAGCCGATAGCCAAATGGATACAGGTACTTATGTTCCAAGAAATCAATTACAACCAGGTGATTTGGTATTCTTTGGTTCTGGTGGACATGCAACTCATGTGGGTATTTACGTTGGAAACAATAGTTATATACATGCACCACAAGATAATGAGGTTGTAAAGATATCTCCATTAACTAGAAGAGATTATCTACAAGCTAGAAGACATGTAAATTAATACACCTTTTTATTAAAATAAACCAATGACAATTGCATTGGTTTATTTTAGTTTTAAGTATATTTTTTTAAAGTATATTCATTTTAATTAGTATATATGGATTCAATTATAAAAAAAGAAAAAAACCGTTAATAGCTTAACGGTTTAATGCTTGTCCATTATAAATTGAAATAAAAAAGCATATTTTATTTATTCAGATTTTAAAGCAGTTAGACACTGTTTGCAAACATTTTTAGATTTATAGTTTACAACATCTCTAGCATCTCCACAGAAAATACATGCAGGCTCATATTTTTTTAATATTATGTGCTCACCATCTACATATATTTCTAGGGCGTCCTTCTCACCTATATTCAATGTTCTTCTTAACTCCACTGGAATAACTATTCTTCCTAACTCGTCTACTCTTCTTACAACACCTGTTGATTTCATATAAAGCTCCTCCTTAAATATCTCTCGACAAAATAATATATATTTTTTGGTATTTTAACAAATAAGATAAAATTAGTATATTTTAGCTTATAGAAAGTTACAAAACTTCTACTAAATTCCATCTATAGATAATATACTACCAATTTATACAAATGTCAATATTATTAATATATAAAAATACAATATTTTACATTCCTATAAACCCTTGATTTTATTGAAGTTTAGTAAAGTATAATACAGTAATCTAAAACAAAAGTATTATAATTAAATAATTTCAACTGGAAATTATAAAATAGTAATATATTGGGATTACACGGGTTATATGTCGAATTTTATTGAAATTACTAGTGTTTAAAAAATGATGAAGCTCAATAAGGATATTAAAGCATATATATTTTTTAATATAATGAAGAAATTGTTATAACAAAATGAAATTTTTAGGATAATAGTGGAAATAAAATGTAGCGACGATTTATATTCTCAAAATAAATGTAAAAAAGAAGAAGTTTTTCTATAAATTAAAAAATCAATTCAGCGATATAATAAAATTATCCATTATTTAGAGGATTTAAATTTTCTAAAAATGGGAAAAATAACTTTATAAATATGCAATCCTTTGTATGAAAGTTATAAAAAAGCAAAATATATATATGAGTAATTGTAAAAGAAAAAAGAAAATTAAATCTGATGTTGTAGAATATTGCAGTTATTTCCACAGAAAATATAACAAGTTATACACAAGCAAATTGTTGATAATGTGGACAATATATAATATTTAAGATTATATAAGAAATTTATTAATGTGAGTAACGAAGTTATTACCGTAATTATACACAATTTATGTGCATAACTTTTAAGAAATGGTGGATAACTGTGGATACATGTTAATAAAGACTATTATAAATTCACATTAATGCAAGTTTTTATTGTATTTATTTCAGTTAACATTATTGTCGAATATTAATATTTTTGAAAAACTAATATAAAAATAGAAAATATACAAGAATATATTTGTAAAGATTTAATATGTATCATATAATGTTTAATATAAAGGTACAGGAATACGATGAGGTGTATTAATGAATAGAAATAATAAAATAAATAGTGAAAGTCTTAATAGTATTAAAACAAAAATTTCAGAATTAATTGAAGAAATTTCAGATAAAAGTATAATTTCTTATGA
>NZ_JAVWDJ010000060.1:0-15372 GCF_036642255.1 Clostridium sp.
GAGAGAAAAAAAGAGACGCAAAATATTTAATGGATTTTCTTGAAGATACTTATCCTTATTTTGAAGAATTGAAAGCTATAACTGGACAAGATTTTCTTAAAGAAAGAACTAAAATAATTAATTCTATTTCTAAGACTTCTTCGGATGCAGAATTCATTAACACTCTATATGATTTCTTTAGAAAATTTATCTTTGGAGCTGTAGGAGTAACTTTGGATATACCCCCTAATAGTAATTCATATAACTACCTTGATGAAAATCTTGGAATAACAGAAAGAACCTTTAATGAAAAGCTTTATGAAGGAAAATTAAAATGGGAACCTATTGAAAAAGAATACTGGGATAAATTATTTAACGCAAGTTACGCTTGTAATTTAAATGCCAACTATATTGATGGAGAGTATTATATATCCATGAGTCAAGATCCTGAGGTGCATGCGGGGGACCTAGTAATTGCTGTAGATGGCGTGGATGTACATGAATATGTTAAGACACTCCCCTATGACAGATCCTTTTCATACTATGATTTTCTTAACGAAAAAAATGTAATGGGCTATTTATTTACCCCCTTTGGCAAAACTCCTAATGAAATTACAATTAAAAACTCAGCTAATGAGGAAAAGAAAATTAAACTACTTTCCTTTGACCCAAATAAACCAATTTTAGAAGATGGTTTTAGAGTTTATGCCAATGATCCAAAGGTAGAAGTATCAGAGGTGCCTAAAGTAAACCTTATTAATCCTACTCAGGATGGAAATATCCTTGCACTAAATTTCTCTGCTTTTGAAGAAGTTAATAAATATTTTGGAGATTCTAGGGAAACAGAAAAACTGTATTCTTATATAAATAACAGCAATTACTTAATATTGGATTTTAGGAATGGCTTTAATGATGTATTGTTTAATCGCATGATAGAGTATATTTCGCCTAAAGACATCGAATATTTCGATTATAAGGTGATTAAGAAAAATGAAATTAATGATAAATATATAGAATATTTAAAAGGTTATCCTTCCGCAAATACCACTGAGGTTACCTCCTCTACGGAAACCTTAGAAAAAGTTTATCCGCAATCTGAGTATCATATCTTAAAAGAAAAAAGGATTGGTATCAAGGGTAACAATAAGTATAAAGGAAAAGTATTTATTTTAGTAAGGAATAACTTTTCTTCTGATGATTCAAACGCAGCACTTAAAGCAGTAGTTGAAAATAATTACGCTACAGTAATATCTGATGGACAGCTTCCTGTTTATGGTTATATTCCTGATGAGTCTACAATTTCAACAATTCTTCCTAATTCTAATCTAGGGATAACTGTTCAAAATGTGAAGCTAGTGGATTCTAATGGAACATTTTCTAGAGAGGTATTTGTAACTCCTCAAATATTAATAAAAAAAGATAAAGTTCAATATGCAGATAACCTAAGAAAAGGCCACGGGTATGGTCCAGAAATCCCTGAAGGTGACAGATATACTAATAAAGATGAATATTATGTTGAAGTTCTGAAACTAATAAAGTAGATAATAAAAAGCATTAAGATTTTCACGTCTTAATGCTTTTATTTTAGGGTTTATTATATTAAAACATCCCATTTTCATTAGGTGAATTTTCAGGGATCTCTTGCGATATATCCCACATTTCAGCAATCTTTTCCCCTTCAAAGCGGTATATATGTACCACGGCTACCTCTTTATCCTCAGTTATTTGAACACGAGAAAGTAATGTAATAAATGTAACACTAGAATGTGTCACAGGTAGTTTTAAAAATGAATATGATATTATAATCACTTATAAAATAGTGAAAATAATATTGCTTAATTGAATTTATAGGAGGAAAAATGGAAAATAATGAATCTATAAGTAGTACGTCCCTTGTTATAGACCCTGCTACTGGCTATCTTATCCCTGACTATTTTGGCACCGCCAATTGGGCCTTTAGTCCAACTAATATGAGAAAATTTATTGATAGAATGCCTGGTCTAGGACCAGACAACAAAAATGAACTTGGACAGTATATGCCTATAGCGGAAGCCGATACAATTACCTATGAAGGCTCTGACTATTACGAAATAGCTGTTGTTGAATATGAAGAAAAAATGCATTCTGATCTCCCTCCTACCAGACTCCGAGGCTACGTTCAATTGTCTACATCAGTGATTCCTGGTAAACAAATTCCTTTGAGGTACAATGGCAGGCCTATTTTGAAAGGAGATGGTAATGAAGCTTTTGCTGTTGATGATCCTCATTATATGGGGCCATCTATTATTTCCAAGAGAGATGTTCCTGTTCGTATAAAATTCCACAATTTACTACCAACTGGAGCTGGTGGTGACCTGTTCATCCCTGTAGATACAACAGTTATGGGTGCGGGGATGGGCCCACATGGTCATGGTGAAATGGAAGCTATGCCAATGAATTATAGTCAAAACCGTGCTAATATACACCTTCACGGAAATAACACAGTATGGATCAGCGATGGTACACCTCATCAGTGGATTACACCAGCAGGAGAAAATACCCATTACCCTAAAGGTGTCAGTGTGGTTAATGTACCCGATATGGAAGATGTAAATGACCCAAGAAATGGAATGCAAACTTTGTATTATACTAATGCTCAAAGTGCTAGGTTAATGTTCTATCATGATCATTCCTATGGGATAACACGTCTAAATGTTTATGTGGGTGAAGCGGCACCTTACCTACTAACTGATAATGTAGAACTAGATCTCATAAATGGTACCAATGAAACTGGCGTGAATCCAGATAGGAAAAAGTTTCTCCCAGACCTTGGAATTCCTTTAGTAATTCAAGATAGAACTTTTGTTGATAAAAATACTATACTAAGCACAGATCCAACTTGGACTTGGGGAACAACACCTGGTATACCTAAAACTGGTGATCTTTGGTATCCTCATGTCTATAGCCCGGCACAGAATCCTTGGGATCCTTCGGGAACAAACGCTTTTGGCCGCTGGATGTATGGCCCTTGGTTCTGGCCGCCAACTGCTAATATAAAGCATGGACCTATTCCTAATCCTTACTATGATCCGGAAAATGCACCAGAGCAACCACCTATGATGCCTAATATGCCTTATCCTTCAATGCCAGGAGAGGCATTTATGGATACTCCACTAGTTAACGGCACGGCCTATCCCTACCTAGAAGTTGAACCTAAGGCTTACCGTTTCCGAATCCTTAATGCTGCAGATGATCGTTTCTTTAATTTACAGATGTATATTGCAGACCCTGATGGTTATATCTCGGAAGATACTGGATATGGTACAGAGGTGAAGATGATAACAGCTTGTGGTACAGAAGGTCTTCCAGCAAACTGGCCGGGTATTCCAGACCCAGACCTAAAAGGACCTAATTGGATTCAAATAGGCACTGAAGGTGGTTTCCTTCCTGCACCTGTAGTTATAGAAAATCAACCAATAACCTGGAACTTGAACCCAACAAATTTCAACTTTGGAAATGTAGCTGGGCACTCACTACTTCTTGGTGCTGCAGAACGTGCAGATGTAATCATTGACTTTTCCCAATTTGCAGGAAAAACTATTATTCTTTACAATGATGCTCCTGCAGCTTTCCCAGCAGCAGATCCAAGATATGATTATTATACAAATAATCCAGACCTAACTGATGAAGGAGGTGCCCCATCAACTAAGCCTGGCTTTGGTCCTAACACTCGCACTATTATGCAAATTAGAGTATCAAATTCTCCTGCTGAGTCTGAATTTGATTTAGAAGCTTTAAAAGCAGTGTTTAAAAAAACAGCTATTAAACGAGGTGTTTTTGAAGCCTCTCATGATCCAATTATAATTCCACAAGGTCCTTATAACTCTGCTTACAACGTTTCAAATTTTCCTGAGGATGCTGCAAACGCTTATGTGCAGCTTCATGAATTTTCTAAGACATTTCAACCTATTGATAAAAATGGAGCTCTTCTAGAACCAGTTACCCTAGAAGTTCAGCCTAAAGCTTTGCAAGATGAAATGGGTGAAGTTTACGACATGGAGTATGGACGGATGAGTGGTATGCTTGGTCTAGAATTCCCAGTTACTAGCTCTAACTTTAATCAATTTGTTGTGTATGGATATGCAAGTCCACCTGTCGAGATCATAAAAGGTACAAAAGACCTTACTACTACACCTATAGGTTCTCTTGAGGATGGAACACAAATCTGGAAAATAACTCACAACGGCGTGGATACTCATACAATTCATGTCCACCTATTTTCTGCTCAACTCATTAATAGGGTTGCTTGGGATGGAGCTTTATTACCTCCTGATGCTAATGAGTTAGGTTGGAAAGAAACCTTCAGAGTGAATCCATTGGAGCATACGATTATTGCACTAAGGCCTACTATTCCTAATTCATCACAGGTACCATTTGAGGTGCCAAACAGTGTTCGTCTAATAGATCCCACAATGCCTGAAGGCGCAATGTTAATGGCACCTCCACCTGCAGGATGGTTTGACCCTTTAGGAAATCCAATAACTGAAATACCCAACCACTTAGTTAACTTTGGATGGGAGTATGTTTATCACTGCCATATTCTAGCTCACGAAGAAATGGATATGATGCATTCCATGGCCTTTGTTATTCCACCTAAAGCACCTACTAATCTCTCTGTAAGTGTTGTGGGTAATTTATCTAACAGAAGAGTAGAGTTAAAATGGAATGACAGTTCTACAAACGAAACTAGTTTTACAATACAAAGATCTATCACCGGCACAGACCCTTGGACTTCTTTAGATACAGTATCAGCAAATACTACTTCTTACACCGATGTAATTGGAAACACAAGCAATATTTATTACTATCGAGTATTTGCATCTAATACTGTTGGGGATACTGAAACTCCTGGTTTCCCAACTCTGACTGTTGACTCTAGTTTTTCTAACGTGGTTAGAGCATCTGTGCCTCCTGCAGCACCATCAAACTTGATTGCAATACCATTGGGTAGATCTCTAGTTATCCTAACGTGGCTGGATAACTCCAATAGCGAAACTGGTTTTATTATAGAACGCTCTGATAATGGAAATCCTTATACAGTAATAAAAACTGTTGGACCACAAAGCTTCATATACTTCGATTTAAATGTTAGATCTAGAAATAGCTACAGTTATCGAGTTGCAGCGTTTAATAATGAAGGAAGGTCCGCTTACTCCAATATTGCAAATGTAAATTTATAAAACTGTTAAATTACTATAATTAAAGATAAAATCCCAGAAACCAATGTCTGAGATTTTATCTTTTTTACTATAGGGAACCGAAGTGATGTCTTAAATTTATATTGGTTAAATACCCAACTAGACCATCCCCAACAATACATACCATCTCATTTTTATTTTGGTACTCTTCAATTGTAGTCATTTTGTGTTCTGGTAAGCATTTTGGTTGAAAATTTGTAATACCTACACTCTTTGCAATATGCGAAGCTGCATGTAGGTTATCACCAGTTAATAATATACTTTCTACATTTATTGATTGAAGTTTTCTAACTACTTCTATAGAGTCTTTAAGCACCGTGTCAGATACGGTTTTTAATACATGTCTCAAAGTATTTTTTTTAAATTTTATTACACATTATAACTATTAAAGGATATTCAATTACGCATTTCACAAAAAACAAATAAAGGATGATAAAATTCACCCTTTGATTTTATATAGTATATAGACAGCTTAGTTCAAAATTAAGCTAATTTAACTTTATTTAGTGAGCATGACTATGATGAATATCCTGTGTATGTTTATGTGAATGACTATACTCTTCATGAACATGATGATGGTTATGGTTACCTACTATAGGTTTATCATGAAAATGATTATGATGACCATCATCGTGACTATGACTATGTTCATGAGTTATAACTATATGGCTATGCACATGATTATGCTCTTCAGTAGAAGCGAAATAAGTTCCTATTATCATAATTATTAATGCCATAATAAATGATAATGATGGAGTTTCTCTAAAAATTATAAGTGATAGTCCTACTCCTATAAATGGTGATATAGCATAATAAGCACTGGTTTTTGCTGCGCCTAAATCCCTTTGTGCATAGATGTAAAAGAATATGCTTAATCCATATGCAAAGAATCCTAATAAAAGAGCTATTAAAACATATGCTATATTATTTATTCTCTCCCCTAATGAAAGTGCAATTATTAAAGAACCTAACCCAGAGCCAAACCCCTTCACAACCACCACCTGTAAAGGATCTTTTATTGATAGCTTTCTAGTACAGTTATTTTCAAGTCCCCAACATATACATGCTAATAAAACAAAAATCGAACCAAAGGAAAATGAAAGGCTACTTATATCTTCTATAGATAAAATAATGCTTGATACTGTAATAAAAAATATAGCAATCCAAAGTCGCTTTCCAATAGATTCCTTAAAAACTAACAATGCAATTAAGGTAGTTGCAACAATTTCAAAATTATTAAGCAGGGATACATTAGCTGGGGTTGTGATAGTAAGCCCAATCATTAGAAATATTGGTGCTGCAATATCTAAAATTACCATTCCTATAGTAAATGGAAGTTCTTTTTTTGTAAGTCTAGCTTCAGTTTGCTCATTAAATTTCTTACGTTTAATAAAACCAACAATAAATAATCCTAATCCTGCTCCAAGATAGAGAAAGGATGCCATTAACTTGGGAGGTATTTCCTCTAAAAGCAGTTTAGACACAGGTGAACTAATTGCATACAATGCTGCTGCTAATATAGCAAAGAAAATCGCTTTATGATCCTTATATTTCATAATAAATCCCTCTCAATTATTACTTAATAAACTTTTCAATAGCACTATTTAAATCTTCTAATACCTTTTTATCCCCTGTTTCTACCGCATCTACTACACAGTTATTAATATGGTCTTGTAAAATAATTTTACCAATATTGTTAACTGCTGATTTAACAGCTGCAATTTGAATAAGAATCTCACTGCAATCTTTCCCATCCTCTACCATCCTTTTAACAGACTCTAAATGCCCTATAGCCCTAGAGAGCCTATTAACTACTGCTTTAGTATTTTCATGTTCGTGTTTATGTTTATTTTCCTCACACATGATTACACCTCCACTCAATATCCCCTATGGGGGGTTATCTTAATTGTATCATCTCCTTCTTTTAATTCCAATACTACAATGGTAATTTAATATGTTATATTTACTTGAAACTTTTAATAAAAATTTTTCCCTCCAAATAAAATCTGTTATTGTTTCATTAATAAGCAATAAAAAATGCCCTACTTTTCAGTAGAGCAAGGGCAACTTTGTTTTAACAAAGGGAACTTTGTTTTAACAAAGGGAACTTTGTTAGAAGAAAGAATAGTTTCTTCGTTAAATCTACCTCCAAAGTTGTAAAGCAAAATGAACTTATTTTTTATTTAATATAAGAAAGAGTGGATTTGGCTAATGAGAATGCTATGTCCCTGTTGAATCTACAATTTCAATGATTCTTCCTAATTTTAATCTAGAGATAATTGTTCAAAATGTGAAGCTAGTGGATTACAACGGTATTTTTCTTTAAATAATAAAGCCACTTAGTATAAATTTTCTTTAATCTATATATTTACAAATAAAAATCCTGTTGGTAAAATTATATTAGATGCCTAACAGTTAGATATCTAATAGTTTATTTACTTGGAGGAAACATGAAAGAGATACATAAAGTGCTAATAAGATTATCTAAAACTCACCGAAAGCTTGCATATAAAGAGTTTTCAAAGGTTGGACTCACGGAAGGTCAACCTAAAATTTTGGATTTTCTTGTAAAGAATAATGGATGCATACAAAAGGACATATCAGTAAGTTGCAGAATCGAGCCTGCCACTGTAACAAGTGTGCTCTCTAATATGGAGAAAAATGAACTTATATATAGAAGTCAAAACAGTGAAAATAGAAGGGTTTTAAATGTTTTTTTAACTGATAAGGGTGTAGCTGCCCAAAAACAGGTTAGAAGAATTTTTGAAGATTTAGATGAGCTTTGTTTTAAAGACTTTTCAGAAAAGGAAAAACTTGAAGCTATTGAATTTTTTAATAGAATTCAAAATAATTTGGATGGAAAGGACGAGGATAATGATTAAGTTATTAAGGTTTTTGAAGGGTAATGCTATTATTTGTGCAATTATTGCTCCCTTAATGATGCTAATAGAGGTTTCTATGGATTTATTGCAACCCACTCTCATGGTACAGATAATAGACGTGGGTGTTGCAAGTAATGATACCCAGTACATCTTAACGGTGGGAAGTAAGATGTTGGTAGCTGCAATCCTAGGTATAATAGGTGGTGCTGGTTGTTCTTTTTTTGCTGCCATAGCTACCATGAAGCTAGGTGAAAATTTAAGACAAGGACTCTTTAACAAAATTCAAAGTTTATCCTTTCTTGAAATAGATACCTTAAAGACTTCTACACTAATTACAATGCTCACCAATGATGTAACTCAAATTCAAAACATGATGCTCACTGCATTAAGAATTATGGTGAGAGCTCCCTTTATGTGCATGGGAAGTATTATTATGTCATATTACCTTAGTCCAAAACTTGGAAATATATATTTAATAGCTCTACCTATAATAATATTTGCTATTGTGATTATTATGAAATACTCCTATCCCCTTTTTTTACAACTACAGAGTAAGCTTGATAACATGAACCTAGTTATGAGAGAAAATATCTTAGGAGTAAAGGTAGTAAAGGTTTTTAATATTATAGATAAGCAGCTCAACAGATTTAATATCGCTAATAAAGAGTTAAGAGAAGTAAATATCAAAGCACAAAATGTAAATATGATACTTTGGCCAATTGTAACCTTTGTAATGAATGTTACAGTAATTGCAGTACTTTGGTTTGGGGGCTTTATGGTTAAAAATAATTTGCTTCAGGTTGGGATAATCATGGCTTTTATAAATTATATTACTCAAACCATGAATTCCCTTATTTCATTAATCAACATTGTAATAAGTTATTCCCGCGCTAAGGCCTCTGCAGATAGAATAAATACGGTATTTTCAATGGTTCCAGCTATGGATAATAGGGCTAATGCTAAGGAATTTGGAGCTTATGATATAGAATTTAAAAATGTAGGTTTTAAATATAATAATACTAGCGAATATGTTCTAAAAAATATTAACTTTAGTATTAATCAAGGAGAAAAGGTTGGAATAATTGGTAGTACTGGCTCTGGAAAAAGTACTTTAGTAAGCCTTATGGCAAGACTTTATGATGCCACTGAAGGTGAAGTTCTAATTGGTGGTGTTAATGTAAAAGATATAAGTTTGAAACAGCTTAGAGATAACATAACTCTAGTGTCCCAAGAAAACACTATTTTTTCTGGAACTATACAAGATAATATAAAGTTTGGAAATGAAGAATCTGACGAAAATTTAATTATAGAAGCTTCAAAAGATGCTGAGGCTTATGAATTTATAATAAGAAAAGAACAAGGTTTTAACAGTGCTATTGAACAAAGAGGTAAGAATCTTTCTGGTGGACAAAAACAGCGTATTTGCATTGCAAGGGCTTTAGTTAAAAACAGTAAAGTCTTTATAATGGATGATTCCACTAGTGCCCTAGATATGTCCACAGAAGCAAGGCTTCAAAGCTCTATTAAGAAGAAGCTTAAAGACAAAACTATGCTTGTTATTGCACAAAGAATTACTGGAGTGATGGATGCAGATAAAATCATAGTAATTGATAAAGGCGCAATAAGTGCTATTGATACTCATGAATACTTAATGAATAACAATGAAATTTACAGAACCATAGCTATTTCACAGCTAGGAGAGGATGTGAAAAAAATTGGCTAATCCAAAGGAATTTACAGTTAATAGACCAGGCGTAACTGACCATAGCAGTAGATTTAATAAGAAAAAAGAAAGACTTGAGAACCCATGGGGAACTACCTGGAGAATTCTTCAGTATTTAGGAAGTAAAAAGTGGGCTTTGGTGGTTATATTTCTACTTTCAATAATTGTTACCATAACCTCCATTATAGGCACTAGAATTAATGGCTATGCAGTGGATAATTATATACAAAAACTTGACTTAGCTGGTCTTGGATATATCTGTATGGTTTTAGGTATTATATATGTGGTAAACATTGCAGCTACTTTTTTCCAAAATAGACTCATGGTTTATATTGCTCAACTTACCTCTTCAAATATCAGAAAGGATTTATTTGTAAGTATTCAAAGCCTTCCTTTAAAGTATTTTGATACCCATTCCAGTGGAGACATCATGAGTAGATTAACCAATGACGTAGACAATATCAGCATGACCTTATCCCAAAGTGTAACACAGTTTTTCTCAGGTATCATAAATATATTAGGAATGCTTCTTGCTATGCTTATTTTAAGTCCAACACTTACTATGGTTACAATGATTACAACTCCCCTTATGCTACTTATTACAAAGGTCCTTGTGTCAAAAACTCAACCCTACTTTGTTAAACAGCAGAGAGAACTTGGTAATTTAAATGGTTATATTGAGGAAATGATATCAGCTCAAAAAACTGTGCTATTATTTTCAGAAGAAGAAAAAGTAAAACAACAGTTTTCAGTGATAAATAAAAGACTTACTAGCAGTGCAATTTTTGCCCAAGGGTTTTCTGGATTTATGGGACCCATAAATAATTTTATAAATAATCTATCTTATGTCATTGTTGCAGTGTTTGGTGGGTATCTAGCCATTTCTGGTAAAGATGGACTAACTGTGGGAGTAATCCTTACCTTTATAATTTATATGAGAAATTTTACAAGACCAATTAACGAAATTCTAAATCTATTCAATACTATTCAAAGTGCCCTAGCTGGTGGAGAAAGAGTTTTTGATGTTATAGATGAGGAAAAAGAAAAAGATGATTTAGGAGCTGAGGAACTTAAGGACATTGATGGACATGTAAAATTTGAGAAGGTAAACTTCTCTTATTCTGCTGATAAGAAAATCTTAGAAAACTTAAGTTTAGAAGCAGAAAAAGGAAGTCTAGTTGCGGTGGTGGGACCTACTGGTTCTGGTAAAACCACTATTATAAACCTACTTACTAATTTCTATAATATTGACAGTGGAAAAATTACCATTGATGATAAAGATATAAATTCTATAACCAAGGAAAGTCTAAGAAAAAATGTATCAATGGTACTGCAAGACACCTTCCTATTTTCAGAAACCGTTATGGAAAACATTAGATATGGTAATATAATTGCAACGGATTCAGAGGTTATAGAAGCCGCAAAACTTGCTAATGCTCATAACTTTATTATGCAACTGCCTAAAGGCTACAACACTGTTTTATCGGACAATGGTGGTGACTTATCCCATGGTCAAAGACAGCTTTTAGCTATAGCAAGAGCAAGTGTTGCAAAAGCTTCCATATTAATACTAGATGAAGCTACCTCCTCCATTGATACTCGTACTGAGATGGAAATTCAAAAAGCCCTTCTTAATTTAATGAACGGAAAAACTACTTTTGTTATTGCTCATAGATTAAGCACCATTAAAAATGCAAATAAAATCATAGTGCTTAAAGATGGACAAATAGTTGAAACAGGAACTCATGGAGACTTAATTGAAAAAGGTGGATTCTATGCTGATTTATACAACAGTCAGTTTAGCACTGGACTAGCTTAAGACAATGAAATATATAAAGGCTCTTACCGGGGCAAAATTACACTGGTAGGAGCTTTTATTTTAAGGAGAATTATAGTCTATTTTACCCTTAGATTTATATAGATTTATTCTTTTGAAAAATCATCCCCAGAAATTTTCCAGAGGCTGGTTTTCTTTTTAAATATAACAGTCCTTGCCCGAGGTATTCCTTACACACAAAAAGCATTAAGATTTTTTATGTCTTAATGCTTTAATATTGCTTAACAAAACTAAGTTGTTAATATTTAAAGAGAATATTTTTATGATCTTAAAGTATCATTAATCTAAATTACAGCTTTTTACTCAGCACTCTTAAGTGATTCTATCATATCAATTTTATCAAATCTGTTATACATAGCTAAATTTACAACTACAGAAAATAGTAGTGTAAGTAATACAGCAATTAAGAAATAAACTGGACTTATTTTCTGTAAAAATAACATATCATTAGTTTCTGCTGTACCAATAACAAACTTATTTAGAATTATTCCCATAGGCATTCCCACTAAGCTTCCTAAAAAAGTTAATATCACATTTTCTCTGTAGATATAAGCTGCCAATTCAGGATTGAAAAACCCTAAAAGCTTTATTGTTGCAAGTTCTCTTTGTCTTTCAGAAATATTTATGTTAGTTAAATTGTATATTACAACAAAGGCTAAAACCCCTGCAGATATTATTAACACTGGTATTACAGAATTAATACTGGCAAGCATATCATTAAAGTTAAGCTGCAAATTACTTTTA
Source organism: Clostridium sp. (assembly GCF_036642255.1). Taxonomy (GTDB): domain Bacteria; phylum Bacillota; class Clostridia; order Clostridiales; family Clostridiaceae; genus Clostridium_J. The sequence goes on from NZ_JAVWDJ010000060.1 coordinate 12,403, forward strand.
AATTCTATAGAATTAATTTGGCCCAAAGCTTTCAAGGCATTTAAAGTGTTGTCTTCAGCCTCATCTAAGGTACTATTAAGTAGCCCATAGAAACTGTTAAAGTTTAAACTGTTACTTGTTAGCTTTTCATAATAAGCTGGACTCATATAGATATAGTGCTGAACATAGTGCTCTGTTACACCAGAAATTTTAACTTCCATCACCTTATCTTCCAAGGTAATTTGGATGGTTTCTCCAACATTTTTATTTATAAGTTTTGCTAATTTCTTAGTAATAATGACCCCTTCATCCTGAAGTTTTAATTCTTCATCCTTGAAAGACAAGTTAATATAACTATTAAGATCTTCCTTGTTTTCAGGCACAACTATATAGGCATCCTGACTCTTAATGTCTTCTGTGCTAATTGTGGCATTCTTTGAATAAGCAAATACCATGGATTTAATGTTAGAATCCTTCAAAGCATCAGCTTTTAGAGTATTCATATCAGTATTACTTACTTTTTTCTCAAGAGTACCCTTCATATCATATATATAAACATCTCTAAATTGAGCTTCAGCTGCACCAATTATTCCTTGCTTTAATCCAAAACCAGTTATCATGAGTCCTGTACAAGCAGCAATACCAATCACAGTCATAAAGAGTCTTTGCTTATATCTAAAGATATTTCTTGCAGTAACCTTCTTTGTAAAGTTAAGTCTTTTCCATATGAAACCAACCTTTTCCAGTAATATCTGCTTACCCGCTTTAGGTGGTTTTGGTCTCATAAGAGAGGCTGGGACTTCCTTTAATTCATCCAAAGTAGATGCCACTGCTGCTAAAGCTGTGAATAATATAGCTATTATAGAAGATAGTAAGGCAAGGTTTGTGTCAAAAGGCACTACCTTGTCAGCAATAGCATAACGAATAGCATAGGCATTCATTATAAGTGGTGGAAATAATCTAAATCCAACTATTACTCCAATAACACTTCCAATTACACTGGCTGAAAGGGAATAAATTAGATAGTGAGCAACAATACTCCTTCTAGAATATCCTAAAGCCTTAAAGGTTCCTATCTCTGTTCTCTTTTCCTGAACCATCCTTGTCATTGTAGTTAGACTCACAAGTGCTGCCACAAGGAAAAATATTAGTGGAAAGGCCTTTCCTATATTATCAATCCTATCACTGTCTTGTCTGTAGGTTTCATAACCTGCATTTTCGGTTCTTCCCAGCACATACCAGTCAGGCTTTTTTATTTCATTAAGCTTATCCCTATTTTCTTGAATTTCAGCTTCAGCCTCCATAAACTTAACATTAGCCTTTTCTTCCTCTAATTTTAATTTTTCAGTATTGCTATCAACTTCCTTTTGTCCATTATCAAGTTCTTTTCTTCCACTACTGAATTTTGCTAGGGCTTCTTGTTTTCCCTTATTTAACTGAATTTCAGATTCAACTATTTTTTTCTTACTTGCTTCAAGTTCTAGTATTCCTTTATTAAGTTCAGCTTCACCCGCTATAATCATTGGATTGTCTGCGCCAAGTTGAAGCTTTGCCATTTCAAGTTCCTTTTTCTTTTTATTTATCTCATTTTCTCCATAGAGGATTTGGCTTTTCCCATCCTCTATCTGTTTTTTGCTGGCTGCAATTTGAGTATTAAAAAGAGCTTCATTCTTTTTAAGTTCTTCTCTTCCCTTAGTGATTTTATCTCTAGCAGCATTAAGCACTTTATATCCATCTGCAAATTTCTCTGCTGCTTCTTTTTTAGAGCTATTAAGCTTTTCTTCAGCTTCAATTAACTTATCATTTCCTGTTTTATAAACCTCAGCATATCTTACTTCATTTCTTGCTATTCCAATATCTTTAAGAGCCTGTTTTATACTTTCATTGTGATTAATATAATTTTCATTATCTAAAAGACTGTTTTGCGACTCAGGGCTTTCAGTTTTCACATAGATTTCCGTATAAACTTCGCTTTTAAAAACTTCAGGAAGTATATACACAAAACCTCTGACAATACCATTTCCCACTGAACTAGGCTGTCTTACATCTGAAATATATAATGGAGATTCTGCTGTTCCAACAATTTTAAACTCTGTGATTTCCAAACTGTCCTCTATTTTATCCTCAGTGCCTGACTTAAGTACAATAGTGTCGCCTAAGTTTAATTTATTTGTATTAAAGAATCTTTCTTCAACTACAACTTCATTAGGTGCTTCAGCTCTTTTGCCTTGCACCATTCTAATAGTGTTAAGGGCATTTTCCTCTGGCAGGGAGTTAATATTTAGTACTATTTGACGGTCATCCTTTTCAATAACTCCATCCATTGAGTAACTGCCCTGTGCTTTAGTTACTCCACTTATTTTTTGAACTTCAGTTAAGTCCTCCTCAGTAAGACCAAGGGTGGATATAAGTTTATAATCCATAAAGTTATTTTTATTAAAATAGTTATCTCCTGAAACCTTCATGGAAGGACTGGTAGCTCTAACACCTGCATAAAAAGCCACCCCAACTGCTATTATTACAACTATGGATAAAAACCTGGAAAGGGTCTTTTTCACATCTCTCATTAAATTTTTAAAAAATGTCTTTTTCATGATTACCACTCTATACTTTCTATGGAAACAGGATTTTCATTCTTTTTAACACTTGCTATTTTTCCACTTTTCACAGTAATTATTTTGTCAGCAATTGGTGCTATAGCAGAATTATGAGTAATAACTATAACCGTCATATTATAATTCTTTGCTGTATCAGCTAGTAGCTTTAGTATTGCTTTTCCAGTATTGTAATCCAGTGCTCCTGTAGGCTCATCACATAGAAGTAGCTTAGGATTTTTCGCTATTGCCCGCGCAATAGATACCCTTTGCTGCTCCCCACCAGAAAGCTGTGAAGGGAAGTTATAAAGTCTTTCTTCGAGGCCAACGTTTTTCAGTACTTCCTCTGGCTTCATGCAATCTGCACAAATTTCCACCGCCAGCTCTACATTTTCCA
>NZ_JAVWDJ010000060.1:15472-16796 GCF_036642255.1 Clostridium sp.
TCCTCTGGCTTCATGCAATCTGCACAAATTTCCACCGCCAGCTCTACATTTTCCACTGCATTCAAATTCTGAACTAAATTATAAAATTGAAAAACAAATCCAATATCATCACGTCTATATTTTGTAAGCATTCTTTTATTATATTTGCTTATCTCGTTACCATCTACATAAATACTTCCTTCAGTAGCCTGATCCATACCACCTAAAAGATTTAGTATTGTTGACTTTCCTGCACCACTGGCACCAAGAATAACAACAAACTCTCCCTTATCTATAGAAAATGAAACATCATCAACTGCCTTAATAACTACTTCACCCATATCATAGCTCTTTTTTACATTTTTAAATTCAACATAACCTGCCATTTTAGTATCTCCTTTATTATTGTTATGAACAATGGTTCTCTTTTAACTTAAAAAAATATTTCTAATCTTTGGTTTTATATAATTTATATTGTCAATTAGCTAATTACTGTTGATTAAACGTCTGTATAGACTATTACTCTTAGCTATTTAGTAATACAAGTTATATAAATAATGAACAAGTTTAATTTGTCCATACTACTTTTAGTGGGATATTACTTCCACCAAAATTTCACTTTTGCCAGTGCTTCCACCTAATGTGGCTAGGACACTTATCTTATTAAAATTTAGTTAAACTTTCATTTTGAAAGCCTCATCCTTGTTGTTATTTTATATCTTCTGTGTCTAATTTATTTATAACATTAGAATAAAAAACATCAATTAAATTAACTATAAGTTTTCTAACTTCTGCACCATCAGTACGTTCCCTAACAATAAGAGCAATGCTCTCAATAAGGCTATGGCTAAGAACATATATAATAAAATTATTCTTAAGTCTCTTACCTCTCAAGGATAATTCATATTGCATTTTTTCTGTGGAGATTCTTGTGGCAAAATCCACAAAAACACTTTTACAGTTCTCATATATAGACCCTTTACTCTTATTAAGGAGTATAGAAATCTCTACATTACTTACATTGAAGATTTCCATTATCTCATCCACTAGCTGGAAGAAAACAACTTCTGCTTTTTCATTAAGCTCCACTTTGTCAAATTGCTTAACATAGTCCATAAATCTATTGTAAATAGATCCAATAAGATTTTCGTACAAATCCTCTTTTGATTTAAAATATTTATATATATTTCCCACAGATGTATTGGATTTTTTAGCTATACTTCTTATAGAAGCACCTTCATAGCCCTTTTCATTAAACTCAATTAATGCTTCTTCAACTATTCTATTCCGTACTTCATCTTTTTGATACTGCATTAGAAAACCTCCGTTCTCTTTTAAATTATAT
>NZ_JAVWDJ010000061.1:0-16169 GCF_036642255.1 Clostridium sp.
TTTAAAATCTTAATTTATATACGAATAACAAATGAATTAGTTCTCAATTTTTTACCATTGTTCATCCATCATAAATTTAGGATATATACACAGTATAAGAACATTGTGTCACAAAAAAACTATATTACCATTGTAGTTTAAATACTTCTATTGTTCATTATCTTAATTCTTATTATCTTTGGTAATTTTCTTATGATTAATATAAGCGTTAATAAACATGAGAATACATGTAATTCCATGTAGAATTGGCACTATAACAAGTTTATTCTCCGTTAATTGAACAACACGTAATTGCAAAAAAGTAGATATCAAAAAACAAAATCCACAAAATATATATATATATTTCTATTTAGTTTAAATTTCTTCATAAATATTCGTCCCCATTTATTTTGTTGTATAATATTTTACTCTATCGACACACCTTAAGAATATTATAAATTAAAGGTTATTGTTTAACATACACATTAACCTTTATATTTGGCTATGTTAGACAATATTGAAGATGACTAATATTAAAATGATTGAAGTAATTACCGGAATGAAGTATCCTATCAATGTATATATTAAATATGGGCGGCGTTTTTTTCTTTCCATCTCTGATATCATATATGGGAGACGCTTTTTTCTTTCCATCTCCGATATATCACAATTTGACTCGCGGAACTCTTTTTCCAATTTTTTAAATCCTATTTTTCCGATAACAACAAACCCCACACCTAAAAGAAAACCTATTATATTTATAATCATAATTCCAGTAAAATTTTGCATTACTTCTCCCCCCAGAAAATTGTTATGTCATTATGTCACGATTTAAGAAAATTATGTAATAAAGAGCTTTTGAAGTACTGCTATATATAAAATAGTCCAACCTGCAGCCACCCAAATTCCTGATTTTAAATTCTTCCAACCGCCTTGTTTGTATCTAATTACAAGGGGAAGCGGAATTGTAATTATTACAGCTACAATCATAAAAACTCCTTTAATATAGTTCCCATAGGTACTAAGTCCTGTAAATTTAGTTTCTATTAGTATGTAAATAATAGCCAGAATAGCTGCTAAAACAAGAAACAAATTGAATATCATGTGGTATGTTGGATATCCATTCTTTTTTGATCTTACCATATCAAATATAATGTAAATTAATATTAAAGTAATAATAATTCCCTTTACACTTATAGGTAGAAAAGTAAATACTAGCAAAATAATAAATACTGCTGCTTTGAAGATTTCATTACGTTTATTATCATTCAACATATACACCTCTTTATCAATAAAATTACATCTTAGCCTATATCATTTACTTCGTCACTATCTACTAGTTTGACTTTAAATATAACTTTATTTTACCATATAATTACTGTAATAATATACCTATGCATTCTAATATATATGTGAAATAAGAAAAAAGATAATTTCCAGTTAAGACTTTTACGAAGTGAAAACTTTGGCTGGAAATTGTCTACCGCTTAGTTGAGTTAAAATTCTAAAATAAATGAAATAAAAGCCACTGAGTAAATTGCCCTAGAGCTTCATGGCTCTTTGGATGATTTACTTAGTGGCTAAAAATTTGTTTTAGAAACACACTCAAACCTTCCTTTACTTATGATTTACAATGATAAGTTTAAGCGGAAGTTTAATCGCCTTCCGAAGCCGCTCACCAAAGTGAACTTGTTCATTACTTAATGCCCCTATCATAGAAAAAGCTTTTAGCATCTTCTATATCATTAACCGGTGCCACAATAAATGAACCATCCTCTTTAAAGTAACAATACAGCTCATTAAGATTTTTTGATAAATATATTTCAGCTATAATCCCATGCTCTGACTCCAAATTAGATGAAGTATCTATAATAACCCCTTCATATTTATTAATAATATCATCTTCATCCAATATAACCTTATAGGTTTTATCCTTAATTGTTATTTTTCCTGATATAAACTTTGAAAATATATGAAATTTTCTCACCCCTGAAAATTGTACACTTATCTTTTCCACTTCACTAAAACCTTTAGCTAATAACACTGCATTATAATCCTTATGTATGTTACTAAAACTATAGAATACACCAAATACCACCACAAGAATTCCAATGAAAGCACCTATCTTAAAGCTTTTTTTCAATAACTCACCCCATCATATTAATACTTAATTACTATATGTTTATGCTAATTAATTTGCTTATTAACCTTTTGCATTATATTTATAATTTTACATATTAGTGGTTTATAGATTTCATATACTCCCTATGATACTCAAGAAGCATTATTAAGATATTTTTTAATAAGTAGCTTATATTATGCTTGAGGTTATACTGGCAAAACAGTGATAATATAACTACCAACAATTAAGCTTATTAGATTTGCTATTAAAACATAATTCAAAATATAAACCTTTTTATATTCCTTAATGAAAATAGAAAACGCAATGATTTCAGCTATAAATACAAAAACTTCTCCCACAATTAAACCAAAAATCAAATAGCTTGGCATCAGTGAGCCTCCATTATTCAATAAAGCATTCAATGCACCCTGTGTAACAAGATTTATAACAAGAAATATAAGCCAACTTCTCTTTTGTCTAAACTTAAATAGCCAAAAAATAATACCTTCAATGAGAAGGGTGAGCGCTACTCTTATTGATATCAAGATCATAGAACGAAACTGATATTTTCCGGGTGTAAGCTCCCGATTTAACATGTCCAAGGTAAAAACATTGTTATAATGCTGCAAGGGTGTACTAATGGTACGTTCAAAACTCTCCCCCTTTGTGGTAACCTTAAAGGTATACACCCCATTGACCTGCATATCCCTCGAATAAAAAACATAATATCCTTCCCATGCAACCTTTCGAACTTTCGCTTCTGGTGGATTTCTATTGGATATTAATGTAATTGAAAGATCTTCTGGTGGATTGTTAATGAGTATAACTAATGATGGTGGTTCTGCTGAATTTGCCGAGGCTATTAAAGGCAAAATTGACATCATCAACGTACATAAAACCAACACCAATAGCAATTGTTCACTAACCTTTTTCATATTTAAGCCTCCCACTAATTTCACACTCATTTATTTGTGCAAGTCTTACAAACAACAAAAATCCCAAAATCCTACTCCAAACACTCAAAAGATAATTATTAGATTAATAAGATTTACGCTCTAACAATTGTCATAAGCTTCATGTATTTTTACTGAAAATTACTTCACTCTTATCATCCGTTAAATAACATTGTTTACTATGTAAAAACAACTATTGTAATGGAAATGCTGCCATGACCATTACTACAATGAAGAAAAATGGCATACAAGGTAAAATTACTTTTATTTCATCATATTTTCTATATTCTTAAAAGGTTTATTTTCCTTGTAGTTTGAAAACTGATAAATCATTAAATTCAAGATAATGTAAGGCATTAGTTTTTTACTCTCAATATTCCCTATAAAAAAGCAAATAGCTAGTATAATCGAAGATATTACACAGATAAACCTAATAATCTTATATTTACTTTTCAAAATCACACCACCTTTATGCATCACAACTAACCCCTAATATCGTAGAGTCCTTTAGGAATATTATACCAAATATTCTGTAAATATGAAACGTACCTTTTAAATAGCGAACATGCTCCATTTGGTAATGAGCTTTACATGGATATTTCAAGGACAAAATGGCCTTTGTGAACAAAAGAATATTTCACACCAAAGTTCCATTTATATCACATCACTGGCACCTATTAAGAATGATTTGTCATTTAATTACATTGAAATAATTTTTAATTATAACTATAATAGGTAATGTTGCTATTTAAATAGACAGCCTGTTCATTATTATTTTTAGGAGGCCACATCAAATGAAACATATAATACGATTTGCTATATATTTTGCAGGACTATTCGCCCTAGCTTTAGGAATAAATCTTGCTATAAAATCTAATTTAGGAGTATCCCCCATTTCCTCTCCCCCTTTGGCTATTAGTAACATTATTGGTGCTAGCCTTGGAACAGTGACTATTGGAGTTTATGTTCTTTACGTTTTAGTACAAGCTATAATTTTAGGTAAGAATTTTAAATTAAAGGATTTATTACAGATAGTTTTTGGCTTTGCCTTTGGTTATTTTGTTGATTTTTCAGCTACCTTATTGTCATGGGTACAACCAAGCAATTATTTTATGCAAGGATTTGTGTTTTGTGTAAGCGTAATTATAGTTTCAATGGGAGTTGTAATGTTTATCACCATGGACTTGGTTCCAAATGCACCGGATGGGCTTGTACTTGCAATATCCAATAAAACAGGAACTAAGTTTTCTAAGGTTAAGGTATTATTTGACTGCTCTTCTGTAGTGATTGCTGCATTATTATCTCTAGGTTTTTTAGGATACCTTTCCTCTATAGGTCCAGGAACTATAATTTCGGCACTTGTAACAGGAAAAGTTATAGGATTTTTCTCCAAGCCTTTGACCCCAATGCTTAAAAAAGTAGCCTTTTATGATACTGAAGATCTAACTACAGAGAAGAAATCAGAGGAAGAATTTGCAGCATAAATATAATATACCAATGCTATATTTAAGAAGGTTTTACTGAAACTAAATATCAGTACTGGTACTGCCTACATAATTAGAATGCGCTTAATGTTAATGCCATTCTGGAAGGATATTTCCTCACTCCACTTTAGGTAATAGTCTTATGCCAAAGTTTTAATCTTTTCGGATTGAAATCACTTCAAAAATCCATTATAAAAATGAACTTATTCATTATTTAAAAAAGGGACTGTCTTAATAAAATTTTAAGACAATCCCTTTTTCTTTTATTTCTTTTCGCTCTCTATTTCTTCTGTAAGTTTTATTATTTCATCAATGATATTTCCTATATGCTCTATGGTGTCTAATAATGGCTTGTCAGTAGTTATATCCACCCCTGCCATTTTAGCTAGCTCCACTGGAGTTTTTGTTCCTCCTGCTTTTAGCACCGCTCTCCAATCTTCTATAGCAGGCTGACCCTCTTTTAAAATTCTCTTACTTACTTCTGTTGCAATGGTTAGACCTGCACTGTAAGTGTAAGGATACAACCCCATATAATAGTGTGGTTGTCTCATCCAAGTAAGCTCTGCTCCCTCATTGATTTTCACAGTGTCTCCCCAGAACTTTTCAAGAACATCTCTTTTTATTTCATTTAACTTTGAAGCCTGGACACTTCCCCCTGCATCTATTATATTGTACACTTCCCTCTGATAGGCAGCTTCTAATAGGTGAGTTACAAAGTTATGATAATAAGTTCTGCTTATCATTGAAGATAAAACCCATCTCTTAAATCTTTTATCTTCACTAGTTTTCATTAGATAATTTGCCATTAACATCTCATTCATGGTAGAAGGTGCTTCTATGAAGTACAGAGATGGTCTAGTGTCTAAAATGTTTTGTTCCCTTTGAGCTAAACTAAAATGACCAGCATGACCAAGTTCATGAGCAAGTACAAACACCTCTCTCATTCTTTGAGACCAGGATATTAATATGAAAGGGTGGCTTCCATAAGGGCTGGAACAAAATGCTCCTGTGGACTTACCTTTATTTTGAACAAAGTCAATCCATCTTTCATCATATGCCCTAATAACAAACTCCAAATAATCTTCTCCCAGCACAGATAAAGCTTCCTTCACGTACTTTTTAGATTCTTCCACAGAAATCTCTGGTTCAAAATCTGGATCTATAGCCAGTTTCAAATCTGCAAAGGTGATTTCATCTAGGTTGTGAATCCTTTTAAGAAGTGTTGCATACTTTCTCATATGAGGTGCTAACTTCTCCATAATTAGATCTATTTGTCTATTGTATAAATCCCTACTTACCTCTTGAGGAAATAATAAACTATCTATCACTGAATGGAAACCTCTAAGGTTTGATAATGTTTTTTCCTTTTGAACTTGAACTTGATAAGCTGCCGCTATGGTGTGTTGATACTCCCTTAGTTTAGAGGAGAATGCTTCAAAGGCTGCTCTTCTAATCTCAGTATGATTTTCATACTCCCACTGATTTTCAAAAAGTACAAAGCTAAGTGGGTATTCCTCTTCCTCTACCTTAAAGGTGCCAAAATCCATATCTGCAAGTTTTGCTCTGTTGTATATGGAATAAGGTGAATCTAAGGTTTCTGATAAAGCTGCTAAGGCTTTTTCTACCTCTGGGTGAAGGGTGTGTGGTTTAGTTCTTTTTATACTTTTTAAGTAATTTCTATTTTCCTTAGACTGCTCTATGGCTTCTTCGATAACTTCTTCAGGTGCCTCAGTAATCTCGCTATCTATAAAGCTTAATTTGCTTTGCAGCTCCGTTAAGATATTCATAAATCTCATATATCGTTCTTGATTTTCATAGTTGGTTTGGTCCACAGATACAGCAAGACTTGCATAAGCTGCTGTAAGATTCATAACCTCAGTTACCCTTTTTAACTTATCCAAACATTGATTTATAGTCTCTGGTGAATTCAGCTTTTCCTTATATTTTTCCACTAATTCTAAAGTGAGGTCTTCTAATTCCTTTACTGCGAAATTAAATTCCTCTTCATCTTTAAACATAGCAGACAAATCCCAAGTAAGTGACACTTCAACATCTTTTCTTTCCATTAAACTTTTTCCCATTTAAATTTATCCCCCTCTTAAACTATTAATTGCAGTGTTTTAAGGTTGAGTTGTCTTTATAATCATTGAACTATTATAAAAATACCCTAGTAAACATAATAATACTTCCTTACAATATTACCATATTTTTGGAATAATTTACACCGCATTTTTTTACATTAAACGCGGTGTAAAACAAGATTTGGGAAAGGGTAACTGTGAAAATTTCTATAAGTAGCAGCTTTGCATAGGAAAACTCCTTTAAGTAAAAAAGTTGTTATGCCTATGCAGCTTCCTGCCTCTTTAGTAAATCTTTATTTATAATGGTTTAATCCTTTATACTTCCAGGTCTGAATTTTTTCCTATAACATTTTCAATAAAAACATTTACTAGATAAGGATCAAATTGAGTACCTGCATTTCTTTGGATTTCCTCTATTGCAACTTCTACTGGAAGTGCGTTTCTGTAAGACCTTTCACTGGTGATGGCATCAAAAGTATCAGCTATTGCCATGATTCTTCCTTGAAGAGGAATTTCAATTCCTTTTAGCCCTTTTGGATATCCAGTTCCATCCCATCTTTCATGGTGAGCAAGAATATAATCCGCCATATCAGACATTTCATTTACAGAACTCAAAATGCGGTAACTTATTTCTGGATGCCTTTCAATTTCCTTTCTCTCCTCTGGGGTAAGGTTTCCTGGCTTATTAAGTATATTCTCATCGATGGCTACCTTTCCTATATCATGAAGTAATCCTACTGATTTAAGCTCCTTAATCTCTCCTTCACTCATGCCTAGGGCTTTTCCCATACTGTAACATAATTCAGAAACCCTTTGAGAATGTTGCTCTTCTCTCTTATTCTTTTCGTGAAGTGTCTTTATAATGGCACTTATGGTTCTGCTTCTCATGCTTGGACTTTCAAAGAGTTTTCGCTTATATAAATAATCCTCCGCCTTTTTTAATACCTCATTTATATCTTCAGTATCTTTAGTTTTTGTCTCAAAGCCAAAGGCAATGGAGAGTTCTATGGAAGCTACTTTTTCTTTTAAACAAGCGGATTGAATCCTATAAAGTATTTGCTCTGCTTCAATTGCACTGGTTTTAGGCAAAATAATTACAAATTCATCTCCACCAATTCTACATACAACATCTTGAAGTCTACAAGAATTTTTTATAGTTTCTGCTGTTTTAATTAGAAGTTCATCCCCAATAGCATGTCCAAAAGAATCATTCACAAGCTTTAACCCATTTACATCTGCCATCATAATTGTAAGGGGATAGTTTTCACTGTTATCTCTTCTATTTAGTTCTTCTACAAAATACCTTCTGTTGTATAAACCAGTTAAATGATCATGATAGCTTAGATATCCAAGCTTCTCCTCCATTTCCTTTCTCTCACTAATATCCCTCCATAACACATGCAAAACCCTTCTGCCATTTAGTTGTATAGGGGTTAACATTATTTCAACAGGAAATAACTTGCCTTCTTTTGTAATATGCAGCCACTCGAACTTTAAATTCACATTTTCATAGGCGGTTTTAATGAAGTGAAGAGACTTTTCCCTTGAAGAAGTTCCGTCTAGCTGAGTTTCTGGTGAAAGCTCCCATGGACTCTTCCCAACAACCTGTTCTTTTGAAGAATATCCAAACATTTTTATAGTAGCGGTGTTACAATCTGTAAATTTATCATCTTCTAAAATTAGTATTGCATCTGATGAACCCTCAAACAGTGCTCTGAAAGTTTCTTCACTTTCCACCAATTGATTATAGTAACTTCTAAGTTCTTCTTCGGCAGCGGTGAGTTGTTGAAAAGATGCCTCAAGCTCCTCATTTTGTGCTTCTAGCTCTTGTTCATCTGCTTCTAATCTATAGAAAAACTCTTGAGCCTTATCTAAGGTATTATTTATTGACTGCCTCAAAACCATGAATGGGTCTTTTCCTACTATAGGAACTCTATACCTTATATCCTCTTCAATGTTAATTGCCTTAATATCTTTGTCAAAAGCAAGCACTGGATTAATAAAATATCTTCTTTGAAACACTAAAATTATTAGAAAAACCAATATAGAGGATATCACAGTTATAATAAATATTCTTAAGTACTGAAGACTAGTTTTCATATATTCATCTATAGCAATAAAACTGCCAATTTTCCAATCAGTGCCTTCTATGTGCTCATAAGCCAAATAACCCTTTGAATCGTTTAATGCAATTTTTGTAATTCCCTCATTGTTATTGAACATTACATCATAAACTTCCTGGGAAATATTTTTAATATTCTGAACCATTAAAGAAGAGCTGTACTCATAATTTGGGTGAGCTAGTATGTTACCTTTTTCATCAACTAAAAAAGAATAACCATCTTGTCCCACTTTTTTATCCTTAACAAGGAGTAGTATATCTTTTATAGAAACATCCCCAGCAGCCACTCCTAATAGTTTTCCTTCTGGGTTATACACTGGTTTTGCTATGGTTATAATAAGCTGATCCTTAGAGGCATCTATAAAAATCTCAGTAAAAACTAATTGATTTTCTTCTATGGCTTTTTTATACCAAGGCCTTTGTGTTAAATCATAGGTCTCTGGTGGAACCCAATCGTTTCCTGCAAAAAGTACCTTGTCAGGAGTACCAAAATAAATAGTTGAAAAGGTGGGATTATCTTTTGATAATATTTTAAAATAATTAATAATTTCCTCATGGCTCCAACCTTCAATAGCCACATAACCTGCTGCATCGGAGATAACCTGAGCTTGTGCTATGAGAGTATTGGTAATTTCTCCTCTTATAATATCTGTAGACATTGTAGCAATTTTTTTAGCTTCTTCCCTGTTTATTTTATTATAATAATTAAACTGAAGCACTAATCCTAACACTACCACCATAACAATAACAAAACCAAATACATTAAATCTCTTGTTAATACTATACATTTAGGTCACCTCTCCCTCAATAACTATTACAGGTATAAAATATTAGACAAATTATTACATCTATACCAATATTATAGCATTTTACCCTATATTTCGGCAATACTAATTTCCTATTAATTAATAATTATTATTAACTAATAGGATTCATAGGCAATATCCTTATTCTTGGTATTCTAAAGAAGGTCACACTAAAAAAACTTCTTGATTACAGGGTTTAATTACCGTAACCAAGAAGCTCTTCATTAATATTAGTTAGATGACTTCATTTAGATTTTCTTTGATGAATATTTAATTTATTTATTCACTATTTGCAATGCTTCATTGTACAATAAAAGTTTCTCTGAGTATTTCCTTTACTTCTGTATACTTGTGATATTTTACCCTTCATATACATAATTGAAGTAGTCTGGCTCCAGCTCCACCAAGAAATAAATTAATGTTGGTATCACTTCTTGATATGGAAACATAGCTTACCGCCCTAACTCGCCGGTATTTCACCAAAATCAGTATTTATAAAGCTCTCTATTTCTTTTATTGGAACACTTATTTCTACAAAATTTGTTGCACTATCATCTGCAGGCATATAGAAAAAAACTACATTTTCTCCTTCAAAGTATACATTTATACCTTCTAGCTCTTCTTCATTCTTTATCCCTACTTCTTTAGATTTTTCCTTTAATATTTCCATTACTGCAGTTTTGGATGTTTGATCTGACTTAATGAGATTATGAAACTCTATTTTATTCGATGTTTTTATATCCAAATTGACACTTTTTTGAATATTGATTTCTCTTCCATCAGAAATTTTACCACTACCTTTAAACAATACACTTAATATATCATTATTCATTTTTGTTATTTTATAGTCTATGCTTATATTTTGATACATTTCTTCTTTTCCATATATATCAACTATTTTTCTAAGGTTTTGATTCATATAATCCATTAATAGTTCACCTGGATACTCCGAAATTTGGGGATAAAATATTTTTGTATTACTCTCCTTATTTTCTGATACTTTTCTAATGATTTTGTAACCCACTGCTTCATGATCTATGCCTATATTCTTCTCTTTTTCTTGTGCTTGCACTTCACTGATTTTTAGTTTATCTACCCTTTGCTCTACCACTGTTCCACTGGCTGTGAACAAGGATACCATCACTGAAATTGCAGTAAATAATGCCATATTTGATTTCATAACAACTCACCCTTTCTTCCCTCTTATTCAGTTTATTTTATATACTCGTTGCTAACTAAAGAATCTAATAGAATCTCCGTTGGTATTACAAATTCAACATTCCCCATATATCCAGGAGCAACCTCAAATTTTTCAAAACATATAATGAGTTTATTTTCCTTGTCTATATAGAAGCTTTGATCCTTTGAGATTTTTTCAAACAGTTCCATAGTTCCGTTCTGATCTATTCCTTCAACCCAATAAAACTTATTTTTGTCCGCTTTATTCTGCTCTACCATTTGCTTTTTTATATTTTCGCTGATAATATCAACATACCTATGGTCCTTAAATAAACTTGGTAAAGTAATTAGGATTTCGTTTTTCTTATCTATTGTAACAAATCCGTTTTTTGATAAAGAGTTTACAGTACTGAAAGTAAAATTTTCTACAGATAATATCCTATCCGTATCTGTTTTCACCATAAATCCACTGTTTATTCCAATGTGCCCCCCCTGGTTTTTCTTCAAGTTCTCCATGTCATCCATAAACCCTTCATATAGCTTTTTATTTTCAGTAAGGTATTTTTCATTTAAGCTGTTTTCCAGAGCCTTATTGTTTAATCCTTGAATAGAAGGTACTTTTATATCCGCTTGGTATTTATCTTCGTTTACAGTATATTCTCTGAAAGTTAGCACTTTTACTATACCGCCAACAACTGGCGCCTTTGATAATGTTAATGCAAGTGCAGGGCTGCTATTAACCCCAACAATAATTATAGCAACAATAGCAGCAATGGAAGCCGCCGCTATCCTCATTCTTTTGAAATTACTTTTCTTATTCACTTCATTTACTCCACTATCTTTTAAAGCTTTTTTCACTACAAAATCTAATTCCTTAGGAATAGGCACATCCATATATTCATTTTTAAGCTGCTGCAAGTTTTTATCCTTCATATTAAACCTCCTCATAATCATTCAATTCTACACGTAGTATTTTAAGGGACTTATATAGTCGAGTTTTTACTGTATTGATGTTTTCATTAAGAATTTCTGCAACTTCCTCGATCTTTAGATTTTCAAAAAACCTTAATATTACTACAGTACGGTAGCGCTCAGGTAAATTTTCCAAGGCTCTTTGCAGATCAAAGTTTTCATACTCATCAATTGTTCCAGCATCTAAATTCTCCAGAATCTCATTTTCTACAACACTGACCTTTCCATGTTTTCGAAGAAAGTCCAGTGAAGTATTCACCACAATCCTGTAAAACCAAGTTTTTATATGGTTTGGATTTTTCAATGAGTCCACAGATGAAATAGCTTTATATATAGATTCCTGAACAATATCCAAAGCATCATCAGCATTTTTCACATAGCTATACGCCAATCTATAATGGTTTTCCTTATATTTAATTGCATATTCTGCAATCTGTTCTTTAAAAGTACTTTTACTCACTGCTAGCAACACTTCCCTCTTTAGTTATATATACGTATTTTAACTATTTACAACATATAGACGCCTATGAAACCTAAAAAGTTTTAAGGTTTTTAAATACTTTACAACTACCTAATATGAATTCTATTAATGCTAAAAAGAAAAAGGCATTACTGCCTTTTCAATTAGTGTACACTATTTTACTATTTTTCATTTACCTTTGATGTTTCCTTATGTTAATTCTTTTCACCATATTATTACTGTAATAATATACCTTAAACACTTTCATTGTTACAGGTGCTTATATTATTAATACATACCATATTTTGGATGCAGTGATAAAATATATAAAAATGTAGGTAGATTTATGGGAATAAGAAGCTTAAACTAGTAATATGCTCTAGTTTGATATTGGTGTTATTATTTTTAGGGTTATACACCTTTGGAGATATAAAATACTCCGTAAAAGAAGGCCTCTCCTATAGTGAAAAGAAAAGGGATGCAGAGTATTTGATGAAGGCTCTCTAGGATACTTACCTTTTATAAACTGTGATAAAACCCTTTATTGTAAATGCTGAGACAAATGGAATTTTGTTAAGAGTAGCATATCTTTTTCAACTTTGAAAATATATGTTTGATTATTTAAAACATTAATTACGCTGTCATCTTGTACTTCCTTTGTCTCAATTTCTATAAATACTTTTATTAGATTTTCATCCTTGTTATGTTCCACCCCAGTGATGTTATAATTCGTGATATCTGCTTTTTTAATCTTCAGCTCACTGTCCCCTGGAATAGACTTTGAAAAAACTTTGTAATCTGGGTCACTTTTCAACTCCTCTGATTCGATACTTCTAACAAAAGTTAAGTCTCTTTTACCATCTTTAATCTCATTTAGTGACTTGATTGTTGACTTTAATATTGAATCAAAACTTGGGATATCCTTTGTGAATTCATAATTCTCGAAATAAGTTTTCTTCCCATTCTCAATTACATTATACGTAGTATGTTGCTCTTTTAAATTTCCGCTTTTACAACCCACCATAAGAAAAACAAGAAACAGTATTCCTAATAAAGTGATATTTCTTTTCATTTTATAACCTCATTCACAAATTAGATTAAATAACAGTGCAAAATCATTATGATATTACTAACTGAATATTATTTCGCTGCTCCCCAATACCAATGTTCTTTTTTCTTCTCAATTTGGAGAAACCCTGTATTAAAATTTCCTTCTTGTAGCTTTGTATCGTCTGATATATATACAAATCCAGAGAAGCTATCTAACACTCCCCTAAAGGTAAAAAATAAAACTCTTAGGTTATCTCCTTCTCTTTCCACAACAACTTCTCCGCCACCTTTTGAAAGATGAGCATACTCCTTAGGTAATGCAATTAGACTTTGGTTATGGGACACATTAGGCATTAACTCACCTGTTTGAATCATGGATACAACTTTCTCTCGCTGTTCAAGATTCTTGCTGAAGTCTAGTGCAAGGTTGATTTTCGTAAAGGGAACAAACCATACAATTAATATTGTTATTATGCATATTGTTAAAGGAACAATTGCCCTAAGTTTTTCTTTTCTCCCATTTCGTATAAAGTAAACTACACTGGAAATCATACTTCCCAAAAACAACAATATTATGGGCCCCTCCAAGAAAGGCAGTAAAAACACTGAAAACACTTCTATTAAGTGCCACCTGAAAATATTAATAAGAATCAATAAAACACTGGCTGCAATAGAAAAATATGCTGCTGTTGGAATATGCTTTTCCTCTCTACTTTCTTCCATGATCCCACCCCTATTCTTTTCGGATTATGCCTAACGTTTATTTTGATGTTTTCCTCACCTTGTAAATTTCAAACAACTTTTCCTCGTAGTTTATAACTATTTCATTTTTCTCTGATTTATGATAAATAACAACTTATGAAGATTCCATATTAAAAATATCTTTTATACTAAAGTGGATTTATCTTCTAATAATGTTACTAACATAATGATTTTCTATAGTTTAATGGAGTATCAACTTCTTCGTAACCCAAGGATTTGTGAGCAATAGGACTAATAGGATATCTCTCAGTAGTATCTGAAGCCATTTCCTTACACTCATTATCAATAGCCCAAGCTTCGCCTTTTGCAACTAAAAGTTTCCCAATGCCTCTTTGTCTATATTCTGGTTTTACATACCATCCTTCTATGAAGCCTACATTCTTAGTTTTGCACCCCAGTGCAGTTTCATGAATTGATAATTCTATAAATCCTACCAAACTACCATTATCTTCCGCAACATAAAACATATAATCTAATTTAAACCTCTTATATACATCTTTCATCTCTGTTTTTAGATATTCCAAAGTGTGGTAAGGCCATAGAGCATGTCTTAATTTTGCCCATTCATTAAAGTCTTTAATGACTAATTCTCTTATTATCATTTCTTCACCTTCTTTTAACTTCATAACATTTATAAGTTGTTTAACCATTACTGATTTACAAGAAACATCCTCATATAAAAACTCCACTTATCTATTTAATAAAAAACCTATTATTTTGTAGAAATATTATTAATTGCTCTTCTATTTTTTCAAAATACCAGCGTCCTTAAATGCTTTATAAATTCTCTTATCACTTATTCTTTATATAATCCAAAATACCTCCAATGGCGCTACCTATAGCAACTCCCAAAGATATTCCAATTCCCATATCATTAAATATTGTAGCTCCTACAACCGACCCTATTCCAACACCACAACCAATAAAAATTGGTAGATAAACAATTTTTTCTTCCTCATTATCCTTCTTATTCATTGCAATATAATCCTTTCAATGATAATTTATTCTCATTTGGTATTATACAGTTCCCTATGATTTATGATAAATGAACAATTTAAGAAAGTTCTGAACTAATATGATTCTCAACTCTCAAACACAATAAATGGTACCATCATCTCCTGCTTAGTGATTCCTGCATGATTTGATAGAAACTGTTTGGATTTAGGGCTGTAGACAATGCCTTGATCCTCAATAGCAACTGCTAGAAAATCACCAATGAACTCCTCAAATTTCCTATTGGCTTTACCCTCTCCAAATAATTTTCCTTCTAAGATTTCCGCTTTGGAAAGCAATAAAAAATCTTGGCCAAAGGCTTTGTAAAATTCTTCTTTAAACGCCCCTCTATACTCATCTTTTACATAGAAACAGGTGGCTCGACTTTCAATAGAAATTGGTCTTACTAGCATCTTTAAAAGCTCAGGATAATCGCTAACAAACCTATAGTTCAAATTAATATGCCCATGGTCTGCGGTGACAATAACAATAGTATCATTTACCGCCTGGCACATTCTTTCTACTCTTTCATTAAGTTCTTTCACCCATAAAGTTGCTACACTACTATAACAGCCATATTCATGCATAGCAGCGTCAGGTTGTGGAGTGTATGCATAAATATATTTTTTTCCATCAGCATTACATAGTCTTTCTATTTCTTCAAACATTTCAATATGTGATGAAACTTTATTG
Organism: Clostridium sp.; assembly: GCF_036642255.1. Taxonomy (GTDB): domain Bacteria; phylum Bacillota; class Clostridia; order Clostridiales; family Clostridiaceae; genus Clostridium_J. Next base: position 15,657 of record NZ_JAVWDJ010000061.1, read on the forward strand.
GTGCCAAAGGGTGACACACTGTAAGCTGTAGCATTTCCAGCCTCATTGATAATATCATATATGTTTTTATAAGGAATTATTTTTTTAGCTACATGATAATCAGCAGCTTTTTCATCACTATCTTGCACCGTGTTAATAAAGGTATTTACAATCTTGTCTATTTCGCTAAAATATAAACTCCAACCAAGCCACCCATGTTCCTTAGGTGTCAATCCGCTCTCAATAGAAGTTGTTGCCGCAGTTGTAGTGGGTGGAAACACTGTAGATATTTCTGACACAAAATGCCTTCTCAAAAAACTTCCCTTATCAAGATGGTGTTCTAAGGCATCTACTCCTAACCCATCTAATAATATCACCACAACATTTTTATAATTCTTCTTTAAATAGTTATCAAGCATTTCTAAAGTTTTATGGTGGTTTTCTGCTCCGTAATGTTTCAATACTGAGCAAGATAAATTCACAATAGAATTATTATAGTCTGGATATTTTATGTCCATAAAGTGCCTCCAATCT
>NZ_JAVWDJ010000062.1:0-15662 GCF_036642255.1 Clostridium sp.
GCAGAGGCATACTCCAAAGACTAAGCTCCTGTATTTGCCCATAGCTTATATTAGCCGATGAAAACATGATGCCAAATGCATGGCTGGTTGAATGAAACGTAGAGGAGTGAAACCAGCCAGGAATGAGGCTTGATGTTTTCCATGATAGATAAATATATTATCTGATGTGACTTATAGTGTTTAAATTAAGCCTAGAAATGATTTTAAGCTTCTTAGGATATAAATATCTGACGATAAAAAAAGCAGAGGCTAGACCTTTAGGTTAGCTCGAACAGGAGCTTAAGATAAATATCAGCTATGGCTATGTGAAGTGATGGTGGACAAGCAACCTTTGCTAGTCCACCATCACTTGTAATAGGCAGCCATTATTAGCCTAGGAAATAATATTAGCCTATCCCTTTTTCTTAAAGCACTTGCTGCAAGGAGAATATTCCTTGTGTAGAGCTTCTTTAAGTGTCATTGAAATACTATTTTTCATCTTATGAGAATCAGCTTCTAGGTGATATAAAGAAGATGATCCAGAAGCTGCAATGAAAACATCTGAATTACTGGCTGGATATTTTTCATCATCAAAACCCTTTGAAGTGACATATCCTTTAAAGGACCATATATTTAATTTATTTTCCTTGGCCATATTAGAAGCAGAATTGAGCTCCTGCAGGTATTTAGCTCCTTTAAATGTGAAAGCAACCATAGCTAGACCTTCTTTAACTACATCTTCATTGTAGAGCCTATAACCTTCCTCTGCTTCGTACCATGCATAAGCCAAAGTCCTATTATACTTATCAATCCTATCTCCATCGTATTCTAAGTAAATCTTATCTCCTTCATGAAAGATATTACTTGCATATTCAGAAGCTTCTTTCCCGTAGAGCTGTGGCTGTTTATCAGGGTGTTTTATTTCAGGAGTATCTATGAGAAGCAGCCTTACAGTAATTAAATCTCCATCTAGGAAAATCTTAAGTGTATCTCCATCCACCACAGAATGCACCACAGCTTCATCGTAGGCAGCTTCTTTAGTATTTAAGATGTTTCCTATACCTAGTGTTCCATCTACCCTAAATTCGGGTAAATCGTCACCAAATTCAAAGCCTAGATAGCACAGAGCCATGACAAGAACAGAAATGAGTAATGATTTTAATTTAGTATTCATATACAAACCTCCATAAAAATTTTATTCAATTCTATATATTCCATAGATCCTAAAATGGACAAGGTTCAGCTTGTCATGACTTGTACATCCTGGTTCAAGTACAAGAAAAATTTACAATTAAGGTAGTTTATTTAAGTTAAAATAAACTCAGAGTAAATAATTAGTAAATTAATAAACTAGGTTAAATTGGGGGTATGACTATGTATGATGCAAAACAACTGGCAGAGATATTAAACGTGAGTAAAGTTACAGTATACAAGAAGCTTGAAAAGTATAAGGATAAAGTAGTTGTAAAGGGCGGTAAGAAGTACGCTACCGAGGATTTAGTTAACTTGTTAAGGGAAGATTTAAAAGTTAACTTAAAGGAGAATAAAGCGTTAAATGAAGAGGTTAACGAAGTTGCTTTAAGCCTTGAGAAATCAAGTGATGTGGAGCAGTTAATTAACCTTAATAAAGAGATTATTAAATCTTTACAAGAGCAGCTTACAGTTAAGGATAAACAGCTGCAAGAAAAAGATAATCAAATTAAGGAGCTGCAAGAGATTATAAAGCAAAATAATAAACTTGTAGAGAATAGCCAAGTGCTTCTTAAAGAGAAATCAGAGCCACTTCTTCTTGAAGAAAGATTCCATGCCTTTGATGAGAAGCTGGATGAAATGAAAGAACGAATGGAGCATAGGCATAGCCAAGAAGAGAAAAAAGGCTTTTGGAGTAAATTTAAAACTAAATAACCACATTTATCTTTAACATAAAAAAATGTAAACCTTTTTTTTATGTTTTCAAGATGATATATTTTATATACATCATGCATTATTCATTTTAATGCATATAATTAGGGGGGATTTAGCGGAGATGAGAGATTTAAAAGATGGACAAATGATTATTAATAATGAATTGATTTCACAGGGGAAAGTAAAGGCAAATGGTGTGCATAGAACAGATAAATGCATAGTGAATTACAAGGATGGTAGCAGTAATTTAATTTATACTGGAGCTGTTGTAGAATTCGAAATTGAAGATGATAGTATATCATCTATAGATGTTACATATTTGAATCTGAACATGGTTGATATAGCCAACTTAAGTATTTGTAATTATTTTAACAATCCTTTTTGCAAGGTTAAAGATGCTTACAGTGTAGAAATACTTCATAGCAATGGAACTAGAGATATAGTTACTAGAGGTGTAGTTACTGAAATTGTTATTGAAAATGATAAGATAGTTGATATTACTGTGATTAGATGTAATGTTTGCCCAGAGGAAATTAAGATTTTAAGTGAAATTAAACACGATTTAGCGGAGCAGTTTGAATTTTATGAAATAGCAACTATGAACTTTAGCTAGTTAATTTAAGCATACTTAGGTATGCTTTTTTAATTTTTTGTAAACACAGTCCTATATTTTACATAAAATGTATAAACCAAGTTTAACCTGTGCTATACTAGGTTAAGTAAAGGCTACGGACACTATATAAATCGAAAATAAATTATAAGTTAACTAAAGATTAAATAATTAAATACATAAGCTAAGAATTAAGGATTTAAGATAGCGAGGTGTATAGTATGAGAAAAAAGCTTGAAATATTCGACGGAAAGCTTGATGATAGAAAGTTTTATTATGAATGCATTAAAGGCATGACAAACATTCTTGAGCATGAAATAACTTCTGCTGAGCTTGATGATGATGAAGTCTATAAAGTAGGGTCAATTATCGAAGAACAAACATGGGTTATGTTCTTGGGTCAAAGACCACCAACACCTGTACAGGTGGTATTTAAGAGCATGATGGAAAAGTACTATGACAATATAGCAAGGCTTAGAGAGTTTGAGAAAGCTGAGTATGCGCTACTTGAAGAGTATAATTACCCAGTGCCTAAAGTTACTAAATATAGCTTTGCTTAACGGTAAAGTTTATATAAAACAATTTAAGTTTTAATAACCATGATTATGCCCAAACCTAGATAAACCGAAGTTCGCACAACTGTCCCCATGGTTGTGCATTTTCTTTGCCTTAATTTGCTACCGTCGTAAATGTCGGTACCATGATATAATTAGGGTATCATCTGATACTATAAAAAAGTTGAGCTGAACTCTTATAGGAGATAGTAAAGAGATAGGCTAAGCTCCATAAGACCAAGCAGAAAAGCGCCCTTACTCAAGGTGCTTTTTTTTATGCCTATAAAAGCTGATGGGGAAGGGTGGGTGGGTCTTAAGACTTAATAACAGACCTCCTAAAAATAATTATTAAATTAGTTCCTACATTGATTAAAAACTAGGAACTAGGTTAAAATTAAAAGTGAAAGGTTTGGTGATTTTAAAATGGAAGTTAACAGAGAAACAATTAGAAAATATGATGTTCAAATAGCAGCTATGGCAAGTTACATAGAAATGTTAAATGACAACAGGCACAAAGGAGAATTATCCTTTGAAGAAAATGTACTTCTTAATAGGCTGCACAAGGTGAAAGATGAAATGGAAAAGTACCTAGATAGGGTAAAATATTTTGATGGTCATGTCTACGAAGGAACACTAAAGATGGATGACCATGGGAAGTTTTATCTAGATTACATAGATGAAGATGGATTATCTAGTAGAAAAACATATTCCTGTGGATCACGAATAGAGATATACCTTTATGATGATTATGAGGAAAGTTGGGATTGGTCTTTAGGTAGAGTAGAATCAGGTAGCGAAATGAATGAACATGGACATAAGTATATTTACTATGGATCTAATAAGCCATACCTTGAAGAAGGCATGAAAGTAAGGTACAGAGAGTAATGAGTAAATTTTCAAATCTACTAAAGCTTACTGAAATGCTTAAAGAGAAAAAGATGGGGTGTAAGGAGCTAGCCAAGGAGCTTGATGTATCTGAAAGAATGGTTAGGAAATATATTTTAGATATTAAAGAAGCTGAGGTTAACCTAGAAACTACACCAGGAAGAAATGGTGGTTACTTCATACCACCCAAGGAAGAGAAAAAGATTGAAGAACCTAGCAAGCTTGAGGTGAGAATTACTTACATAAAGGAAGAAGAAAAGAATAATTTAATTGAATATATCCTTAAGGATTATAATATCCCTTATGAATCTCGCACCTATTTAAACAACAGGAGCGAGAATAAGGATGAAAGAAGGGTTTACATCACTTTAAATAAAAAAACGTCATAGGAGGGCAATATGGGGGTTTTAGCGCTAGATGAATTTAATAGGATTGTTAATCAGGGTGTAGAATACTTAAAAAAAGATGATTTAATTAAATTTGCTGAAAAGCATAATGTAGACATATATAAAAAGGGTCATAAGCAATTCATAGCCAAGGCTATATATGAATCTGTAGATGTTAAGTTGATCTATGAGGAATTTAAGAACGAGCAATTTGGAGTCATATCTTCATACCTTCAGAAGCTTTTAGGTGTAGACCACAAAATGATTAAAAACATGGAGAAGCAAGGCTTCATTCATTCCTACTATGCTGCTGAATATAGAATCTATGGTCAATATAGAACAGTTCCTTATTACAGCATAGAAAATCTTCTAGACCTAGAGCAGGAGCAGATAGAAGCTTTCGTGAAAGCTAATACTAAAGTTCCAACAGAGAAGCAGAAAGAAGCTTTAAAGAAAGCTGCAGCTACTAGACTTAAAAAGAAAACTTGCGAAGAATGTGGAGAAGTTCAAAGGGTAGCTAGAGATTTAAATGAAGATGGAATCTGTAATCAATGTGTAGAGAGAAAGTATTTCAGAAGATACCTTGAAAAGAAAAATAAGTACATCATCTTAGATACTGAAACTACAGGCTTAGAGGATGATGATGAAATTATAGAAATCTCCATCATAGACACAGAAGGGAATATCCTTCTTAATACTTTAGTAAGCACTGAAAAACCTATAAGTGACGAGGCTTATGATGTGCATGGTATCAGCCATGAGGAGCTTAAAGGAAAGCCTACTATCAAGGAGCTAGCTCCACAGCTTGATGAAATCTTTAAAAATAAAGTTGTGCTAATTTATAACTCAGATTTTGACAGAAGGATGTTAACTCAAAGTGGCTATGAAGGTAGCTTCAAGAGTATTTGCTTAATGCGTGACTATATGGGATATATGGATAGTGAAAAATATATCTCCCTTTCAAAAGCCATGTACTATGAGGATGTAGAAAATGTTCAGGTTCATAGAGCATTAGGTGATTGTTATTGTTGTTTGGAGCTTATAAAAGCTATTGCTTATAAAAAGAATATGGTAGAATAATCTTAGGAAATCTATTATTCATATCGTAGGGTATACGAAGAAGAAGCTACACCTTCCACATGGTGTAGCTTTTTTCTGCTTTTAAGATGTTGCATAAAATGCCACAACTCAAAAAATAAAAAAAGCCTAGCATGACGGCTATCAACACTAGGCTCAAAGATATTTTGGAGTTATCTTAATTATACCTCAGCAAAATCAAATATTTCAATCATTTCACCTGAAGGTGATTGAACCATAACACCTTTGCTTAAGGTACCAAGTAGACCAAAGGCAGCCCAATCACATCCGTTTCCTTCGTTTTTTTCATCAGAACCCTTGCCATTTATTCTACCAATGCACTCACTATACATTGAATTAATGTTAGCTCCAAGTTCATTGTATTCAATTCCTGTGTTTATTCTTCCACAAGCAGGACACTTGAACTTCCAACCAGTAGGATCTTCCCCAAATCTTTTTACCCCTTCTGCTTTCCATTCTTCAAGAGTATATTCCTTCATGTTCATATTAATTACACCTGTAGTTTTTACCATGATTAAGTCCCCCTTAATTGCTTTAATAGCTTAATTATACACTGTATCTAATATGACATATATAGACTATGTGAGGTGATTAAACTATGAATAAAACATTGAAATGTAAGGATATACTGACAGTACAAGAAGTGGCAGAACTTTTAGGATTAAGGTATGAAACCATAATAAGATACATAAACCACAATAAGCTTGTGGCAACCAAGCTTGGAAGGGTATGGAGAGTAAGGAAATCTGATTTAAATAGGTTTCTCCTTGCAAGGGAGAATGTAAGGACTAATCCTAGCCATGATTGTGATAGCCATAAGGTAGTTAAAATGGCTACAATCAGGAATGAGGATATAGATATTAACGTAGTGGAATAATCATGGCCATGATAGATGAACTCGCTAGAGTTAATTTTAATTTAAGGATAAAGGTCACAGCTCTTGAAGATGAATTGGAGCTTAAAAAGAAGGAGAGCAGTAGGCTTAGAATAAAGATTTACGACCTAGAACAAGAAATAATAAAGCTTAAAATGAAAGAAGCCTAGCATATGCTAGGCTTTTATTTCTATTCCAAATAATTTACTTAAATCACTTTCAAACTTCTTAATTTCAAATTCACTAAGATAAGATACATTGATTGAAGAATTTACACAAGTTCTACAGAAGCTTATCAAATCATCTTTATTAATTTCAACCCTAGTGTTAATTGAATTCTTGTCGGCTATTCCCCTTATTGAATGACATATAGCAACTAATTTTCTGCTGTTATCATCTAAGAAATATAGCATATGTGGATGTGCTTTAAAAGCAGCTTGAGTATATTTTAATATCTCAGGTATTTGATATATCTCTCTATGGTCACCATCATAGCCTATAAAGCTATACATGAATGTAAATTCCTTTGCTATAGGAGCTTCAAGGAATGTTTCACCATAAGATTTAACAAAGCTTAAATCCATATTGTTAACCATGTTCTTAAGATTATTAATAACTACTAAACTACCATTATTGTTATTTTCACTATACATATACTCTAATACCTTTGGTGACATAGAATTCATATAAAGTGTTTCTAAATTTTTATTCATGTTATTCCCTCCCCAATTATCCATTATAATTATATTCTCAACATCCATTTTACAACGTATTCGTTTAATAGTAAAATGTAATTAAACTAATTCGTTGAGGTGATTGTATGGTGAAAAGACTAGGAATAGCAGAAGCAAAAGACCTTATTGCAAATATTAAGTGGCTTGAACTAGAGGTTTACAATGAGTATTCAAGAAAAGGTGCTTGGGATGCATATTTAAATTGCATAAGTAGAGGTCTTGAAGGTGATGAACTTCTCAATGAGTTCATGGAGCTTTATAATACCTATGCAGATTTTAAAAACAATACTCCTTTAGATTACCTGGCAATAGTTAAAAAACCTTTAGATTTACTATCCGTAACTGAAATGAGGAAAGAGTGGAGCTTAAGACGTTTAAGCAGTACTAAGCCAGATGATTATATCGGTGGAATTATTGATAAAAGAGCTAGAGTAATTATTGAGAAAACTAACAAAGATATTGTAAAGCTTAGTAAAGCTGAAATTTTAAGCTACTTAAATCAAGATTACTATGTGTACCTCGTAAGTTATAAAGATATTCGTATCGAGAAGGAGATTGAAACCCTAGAGGAATTATTAGATTATAGCCTTATGACCTTCAAGGAAGCTACAGAGCTATGGGGACTTGGTGAAAGCACTTTAAGAAGTGTAGTGAAATCCGAGAGATTAATTGAAAATATAGACTATAGGAAGAGTGGCAGCACATGGCTTATTACTGAAAATGCCATGAGGAAACTTTATAGGGATAGAAATGGGATTTGAAATGAATAAGCTGTTTATATTTCGAAGGGAATTGGAGGGATTAAATATGGCTGACATGAAAAATTATAAAATAACAATCAATGTATCCGAAGTTGAAGGTGTATATAGTGCAAATAACATAGAAGAAGCAGAAGAAATCGCACAGACAGAATGTGATGATATATATGCACGATTAAGAGGTCGCTGTAGAGTTGAAGTAGAGAGTATTGTGGAAGTATAGGACTGTTTAGATTGTGAAAGATAGGAGAGGTAAAATGACTAATAAAAATTTATTAGAAGTAAGTTATAGAAAATCTGAAAAAGGTGAGTTAGGAGGAAGTTTAAATAGTGTTCTTTTCCAAGATATATGTCTAACTGCATTGGAATATAGGAGTATTCTTGAAGAATTAGAATGGAGTGTTATTGCTAATTTTGGAAATGATTTAAGATGTCCTTGTTGTAAAAACCTTAAAAATGAAGGTCATAAGCATGAATGTAGATTGCGAATTGCATTGTCAAAGTAATGCACAATTCAATAATTTATTGAAATAAAAAAGCCTGAAGCTTAAAGCTTCAGGTTTATTTTTGCAGTTCTTTAAGGAGCTGCTTAAGTATAGCTTTTCTACGATTAAATACTGTAGCATAGGATATTCCCATTTCTTTTGAAATGTCACGAATGCTTCTCTTCTCGTAATATATTGCACTTACTAGCTCCAAGTCCTCAATAGAAAGCACCTTGAGAGCTTGATGAAGCTTCTGAACTTCAAGTCCAAGTAGAATATCTGTTTCTAGTTCAAAGTCTGATTTAACGTAGATTAACTTATCATCTGATGTATTTAGTCCATTCTTTTTAAAATCCTTTTGTGCTAAATCTAAAAGATTATTACTAATTGCTCTGGTGACATAGCTTGTAAAATTACTGTTTTTATCAAAATCAAAACTTTGAATACACTTCAAAACAGTCATACTAGCATGAGAAATTACATCTTCCAGGTCATAACTAAGGATTTTATACTTAAAAGCTTGGTTATAAATAAAATTTTTATAGTTATCTATGATTTTTTTCTTTGCTTCACTGTTTCCGCCTTTAGCCGACAGTAAAAGCTGTTCAAGTTCTTTAAAATCAATGTTTTGCACTATATCACCTCTTTTAATTTTATTATAGTTTAAATTACATAATTTGTATATAAACCAAATAAAACACAGTAGTAACACAGTTAAACCAAAATTTCGGTTATTGTCTAATTACAAAAAATAACGTATTATATAAATAGAAATTTTTGGTCGAAATTAAGCCTTAAAAAAGGCAAAAAATAAAATAAGAGATGTGCTTTCTAGAACTTCCCGGAACCAGAACACAACTCTTACTATGAAAGTCTCACCCATTTCAAAGAACTTCAATTAAACTGAAAGGTGTTTAATTGAAAGGATAACTTAAATTACTAAGAACTAAGCTGAAAGGTGCTTGAATTACAAAGAACTTAAATTTTAAAATTCGTATTGAAAGGAGTGTTTATTATGTTGGGCTGCAAGTTAAATAGAAAAACTGTACAAACCCTAATTACTAACGGTACAAGTACCGATATTTCTCTTTTATTCCATGTTTCACGTCTTGCAAACGATAATGGATATGTAGAGAACTTGAACTATAAAGAAATCAGTTCAGCTGTTAACTGTTCAGTTCAGAGCTACTATAATAGCCTGAAGAGATTAGAAAGGACTAAACTTATTTCCTTAAACAAGTCCTTAACTGAAACTAATTGTATCATACGTAATAATAAATTTCTACAAAAAAATTATAAAGATGGATATGTTAACACAAATTTAGACTTTTTATATAGTGAAGAATTTAAAGAGATTAAGTTAAATGCTAAAAAGATAGCTTTACTATACTTTCTAGGTAAAAATAAAAATGGAGTGTATGAAGTTAGCAGAGCTAAGCTAATACAGCACCTTGGAGGACTAGAAAGAAGAAGCCTTATATGGGAGTACATAGACCAGCTTAAGAAATGGTTCAATATCCATGAAGAAAAAACTAAGGATGGTAAAGATATTAAATTTTACATAAGCCTTAAGGACACTACATCCACCAAGCTTACAAAAGACCTTTACTGGGAACACCAGTTAAGTTCTCTCAGAAGAAGACATAAAGCTAAGATGGATAGTAAAAACATTAATGAGGTAATAACCCTTATTAAAATTTATGGATATAAGGATTATTTCAAGAAACAATTTAGATACTTACTTAAGACCATTACGGATACAATTAAAGAACTTAAAGAGCTTCGAGCAGATGTTATAAACAAAAGAATCCGGGAACATTTCGAAGCAGTAAATCTTCCTATTCCTAAGAAGAAAACTTCGACCAAAGCAACTTCGGTGGAAGATGATTTACAAAACTACCTAGAATCAACTGGAAGAAGTTACGACTTCCAAGGGATGATCCTAGAGTAACAATTACATAAAAAGAAGAGTCCCAAGTGGACAAGCAGCGCCGCCCCGGGACTCTTCTCGGTTATTTTATCCCATTTTGAAAATTTATTTTTCACATGGGCTATTTGTGTTTTTCGGACTTTGTTCCATCTGTATTCCCGCTTCCGCGGGAGAACCGATTTGAATTTTTCGCCCTCCATTTACTTCCAGTTTTGTTCTCACTTCCCTGTAAATCAGGATTTTTTTATTACCTTTTTTTTACTTTCCAAATTAAATCATATTCCATGGAACTTCTTTCAAATTTAAAAACACTATCCACAGAATCCACATTCTAATTTGGATTTTCTTACATCATCATAAACCCATGGAATGGAGCTACTTGAAGCCTTCGGACACCTTGTGGTAATCCTTCAACTTATTTTCTTAACTTCTCTTCCTTTTTTAATCTCTTCCTAGTGGCCGCCCCCCCGAAAATCTTTTTAAAAAAGAGTTGTTCTAATTATGACAATCTCACAAGTGATTGTAAAAATTTCCTTTTCGGATGAATAACTAAGAAATAGGGGAGAAGTTCTTGCAATTTGCACAGGTTCTTTCGATAACATTAGGGTTTTGACCTGCAGGCTGACTTGTAGCTTTATATCCTCTACGGATTCCCATGTAGATTGCATAAGCTACTTTTTCAGGTCCCAAGGAACGATATAGCTCCACGTCTTTTGCTGAATTGGTGAAAAAACACTCAATTATCATGGCTGCCATTGCAGTATTGCGAATTTCATAAAGTCCATCAATTTGAGGAGAAGTTTTTATCCCACGATTAATGAAACCTAGTTTAGCCATTTCTTCGCATATAGCGTAGCCACAAAGACCCGATATATCTGCCCTTGATTTAGAGTAAATTAAAACTTCTGTTCCTATAGCTGATTCTACTCTTGCTGCTGCTGTGTCGTTAAGGTGTGTAGAAAAGAATAGGTTAACACCTCTTGCGTTAGCCCTTGATACTCCGTGATACATATCATTGCTAGAACCTTGAATACTTCCTGGGGTTGTATCCTGGTAATCGAAGAAAGGGTCTGCCGCAAGTAATCTTGAAACTTCACTATGTATCTTCCTGTTCTCCGTAACCTCATTAACAATTTTATTCGCACCTCCACAAGCTGGGTTGTGACCGCCTCTACCATCTACTTTAACTGCCATATTTTCGTTTCCTCCTTCTTACTATCTTTATTTTCATCTATATCAACAGCTACATTGCCCATCTTAGCAATGATTACTGTAAGATTTACTATACTTTTGTTAAGGTCTACTAGCTTATTCTCGAAGCGGAATATAAAGTAACCACACATAACGATTGGGAATCCTACATTGGATATTAAATTTACTAAGCTTTCTTCCATGATTTTCTCACCACCTTTACACCTTTTAATCTATATATGTGGCATTGTTCGGTTTTTATAAAGCAAATTTCGATAAAAGGGAAAGGATCAAGAAGGAAAGGAGATCTCATATGCAGCTGCAGGGCATAAAAAAAAGAACGATGGACACGTTCACTTTGTCCAAAGTTCTTTTTTTAGGCAATTAATATTAACCCGTCCGGGATTATATGTACTGGGAAAATAACTGATACATAGCCTATTCCACATTGCCTAATTATATTTTACCATAACACCTGATATTAAAAAGAGATTAGAAAGAAAATAAAAAGGATATAAAGCGTAGCTTCTATCCCATATACTTTATAAGCACTAAACTAATTCGTACTTAGTTTCTGTAGTATCTACTACCATTGCAGATTCAATGCTTTTAACTAATCCTGCTTTACTCATGAGAACACTTCCTGTGATAGCAGCGTTCATTATTGCTTTGATTTTAGCTTCTGTCAACGCTTGATTTCCAGTTTGTTCTTGGCTAACATCATTGATTATGAAGTTAAACTTTGCGTCAGCTTGATCTATAAAAGTTAAAACTAATTTTCTATCCATGAAAAATTCCTCCTTTCTTTAGAATATGAGCCTTAAGATTTTATGCACCTTCGTCCATTAAGGTTTCGTCTGATAACTTCTTAAGCTCAACTGGGAAAGATATAAGAACTTCACCCATAGCACTAGCAAAAGCGAAAAGTGCGTCGTTGGTAACAGCTTTGTTGATACCAGAGAATTTAGCAGATTTAACTTTTGGAGTACCATCAAGGTTTTGTCCTTTTTCATATCTAAGTCCTAATTGAACTTTGTTTAAAGTACTAGATATAGCCATTTAAATACACCTCCTTCATTGATTAATTAATTTTATATATGCTATAGCTTAAAAAGTGTTTAAAAAAATTTATTTCTCACCCTTAAGACACTCATAGTAATGTTCTATGGCATCATTTATAATTTCGCTGAATTGAATAATTTCATCTGAATAATGAAATACTTTGATCTCCTCCAGCTTTTTAATGTTTTCTATCTCTATGATATAAGTTCTTCTGATAGCTTCTTTATCTCTACAGTTAACAAGTGTTTCTTGTCTACCCATTCTACGCTTAGCAAGGGTACTTTTGCTTGGCTGCCTACTATGTCCTTTAGGTCTTTCGCTCCTTGGAGCTGTTACGTTCTTTCTAGCTCCTCCATGCTCTGCTAAAAATTCATCTATAGATTTACCTTGTGATTTTACTTGTAGCCATAATCTAAGTTTCTGTGGTTCCATCTCACTCTCTAACTCAGCTACTCTGTCCTCTTCGTCCTCTTCATCCTCTTCCTCTGCATTTTCAAGGCTGCTTAAATCATCTACTGATAATTTATAATTCTCATCTTTTTTTACACTTCCATCTTCACCAAAAGAAAATTTAATTGCTATTTTTTTCACCCCCCTGTTTTCTTATTTTTATATTTTTATATTTTCATGTTTTCCCCCCTTGAACCCTAGTTATTTCTAAGGTTAAAGCCTTCTAGGGAATTCCCTACAATTCTATATATTTTAAATTAATTTTTATGAGTAATATTTTTTAAAACCATTTTGTTGGCTTCAACAAATTGATTTAATTTAATCTATTATGATTTAATTTATTTTTAATCAATCTTGAAAAACCAATGTTGAAATTCAAAGAATTTCTTTTAATGTATATCCCGCTCCGCCCCCAAGCCCACTGTCACTACGTTCTTAGGTGAATATTTATTTTAAGCTACCCTTTATCGCTTTGCTTCTAAGCTTAAATATTTGATTACTGGATTAATGTTTTGTCTTTTGTCCGGTTGTGTCCGTAGCTGTCCGATTACGTCCGAAAGCTTCCGAAGGCTTCCTGATGGGAAGTAGCTTCTGTGATATACTTTAAAGTTTGTATCGTTTTGTACCAAGTCATATCCAAATGCTATGGTATAATATTTAGCTTCTTTGTTCTTTTTTGCATGGATACGTGCGTAATTACGTGAATTTCGTATTATAATTTGAGTATTATGTGATTTATCGTACAGTTTTGTACATTAAGCTTCTGGGGGTGTTATCTTGATTAATATTAAAATATGGGTTCCTGTGTACCTTATAGGTCTTATAGGTATCTTTAGTTATGAAAGGCTATCTATATCTAAGATTAAGACTATGTTTTCATGTAAGTATCAAAGCTTAGCTTTTATCTTGTACATATTACTTCCTCATGTAGCTTTAGCTTTTATCATAGTCCATGATATGCTGCATAGGATGGCTGATACTTTGCGTAGGGTGGACTAGCATTGACAAGCTTCCAAGGAGTGAAGGACTAGCAAAGGTTGCTTGTCCTTTATTCCTTACTAGCCGTAGGCTATCTGTTTTTAAGCAAAATTAAGCCCCAAGGTTTCCATTGGGGTTTTATCATCTTATTAAGTTTTCTATGCTCTTGATACAGATATCTACATTGCTATTATTAAAGTATTTAAGCTTGGTACCTGGTTCTATATTCTCTATAACCTTATAGTACATAGCGTGGCTATTCTTTAAGGTATTGATGAATACATATTTCTTTTTAAGTAGCTTAACATCAAAATTAATGGATTCTACATCGATGAATATCCAATTAGGCAATAGCTCCTTCATGCGAGCCACCCATCTACTATGACCACCTATAACAGTAGCTTCTAGTTTATTCAGCTTAACTAGGTCTACACCGCTTATATCAGCCATTTCATCTTCTTCGATATTTAAGGAAAACATATTTTCTCGTAAAGAGTTTAACTCTTTTTTCATTCCTGATAGTTCCTTTAATTCCCCTTTGAGCCTTTCGTTTTCCTTTATGTTCCTAGAGGAAGAAGCTTCATCTTTTTTAATTTTTTCCTCCATAAGCTTATTATTTAACTTAGCAGCTGCAAGGTCCTTAGTAAGTTTCTCTATTTCATTATGTAAGCCTTCTTCATGGTTATCAAAGAAATAAGCTTTAGCTTTCTTATACTCTCTGCATAGGTACTTTATTTGTATTGCAGCATAAAGGTATTTCTCTAATTCATCAAGGCTATAAGCTTCATTCCTATGTAATGTGGTGTATGTTAATATAAGCTCCTGCAGCTCCTTGTTAGTGATGAATTTTTCTCCTACAAGGGTTACAAGGCTTAAATGCTCTAGGTCATAAATATACTCAAAAGCACATTTATATTTATCTAAATCATTATCTAGATTTGCTATATCCATCAAGTCAAAGGTTTTACACAGTGGTCTTTTATAATCTTTATTCCCTTGAAGAAGTTTAGTTTCTATTGTTCTTATGGCTTTCTTATTTTCGTAGCTCTCATTGTTTAAGCTTATTCTATTCCCATTATCTCCATAATGGTTTAATCTCTTCGCCATGTACTCTATTAATTTAATGAAGGATTCCTCTTCTTTAACTACTTCATTGCCATATATCTGCCCCAAATAAACCACCATGAGCATATTACTGTTTAAGGTATCATCACTTATATTCTCTATGCCTTTAACTTTCCTTATCAGCTGTTTTAAAAAGTCCGTTAATATTATAACTTTATGAGTTTCTAAGTATGCATGGACATATTTCCAGCCTTTCTTATACATAGCGAGAAGCTCCTTAACTAGCTCATCATCGCCTGTCATTCCATCAGACACCTTTAGCATGCCTAGTACTTTTTTAAAGTAATACTCTTGCTCTATGTTTCCTTCTGTAGCCATATAGTGATTATAATACTCGGTGCTCTTAGCTGCTTCATGATATTTTTTACTATCCTTTTCATAGATTCTATCTATATCCTTATAGACTATTTGGTTAGTGGATATAGCTTCTACTAGAAAAGGTAATATGTTTAGCATATTCCCCATTTCATCAACTCCCGTTCTTTTATTATTTTACCCTAATTTGAAGCTAAATTTCACATCAGCTAATATATTTATCTACTAGGGAAAACATCAAGCCTCATTCCTGCATGGTTTCACTTCTCTGCGTTACGTTCAACCAGCCATGCATTCGGCATCATGTTTTCATCGGCTAATATAAGCTATGGGCAAATACAGT
>NZ_JAVWDJ010000063.1:0-15193 GCF_036642255.1 Clostridium sp.
ATATCTTATCACTGCCACTTCCTTCAAAGGTTACCTTATCTCCTACAAGATGATAGTTTGTTGTAACTCCATCTACTATTTTTTCTGTTCTTATACCACTATCGTTGTATTTGTAGGAAATGGCTTTTCCATTTCCATTAATGCTCTTTAGCTGTCTTCCCATTTCCCAGGTGAAGTTGTATCCATCATAGGTTAGTGGATTACCTATTTGGTCATAAGTTATAGATTTCCCATTATAGGAGCTTAATTTATCTCTCCATACAGAATCTTCATAAGTATAATTAGTTACTTTTGTAGGAGAGTGAACTGCAGTAACTTCACCCTCTATAGGCTCATACTCTTTTTTGCTTAGAATATTTCCACCTATGTCATAACTATAGACTATAGTTTTACCTAAAATTCCGTTATCCTCTCGAATAACTTCATTAAGCTCATTATAATAATACTTTATGGTTTTGCCATTCTCTAGGATAGTTTCAATGTTTCCATTTTTATCGTAGGTGTAAGCTATTTCTTTGCCACCGTTTTTAATTTTTTCAATTTGGCTTGTGGTGCTATTAGCATCGTTCCCTGCTTTATAAAAATATTCTGTCCTATAGTACCCATTTATTAATGAATCCTTTATTCTTCCTAAACTATCATAGAACTTTTCTACTTTATAACTTTGGGTTTTATTATCTGTATAATTTCGATTATAAGTATCACTTGTAGGTCTATTATCCTTATCATAACTATAATTAGTTATGCCAGTATCCACTAATCGTTTACCCAAGGCAATAAATCAAATTTTCTATCCAAAAATAAAAAAACTGTTACACAGCTAACTATTAAGTTAGCCATGCAACAGCAGCTTTGTTTTTATACAGCTTTATTTTCTTCTTCACCAGCAAACTGACTGTTGTAAAGGTCAGCATAGAATCCACCTTTATCAAGCAGTTGTTTATGGTTACCCATTTCAATAATGCTTCCCTTATTCATAACTAAAATAAGTTCTGCATCACGGATAGTTGAAAGTCTATGAGCTATAACGAAGCTTGTTCTACCCTTCATTAAGTTACCCATAGCTTTTTGAATTAACACTTCTGTTCTTGTATCAACACTACTTGTAGCTTCATCAAGAATTAAAATTGTTGGGTCTGCAAGTATTGCACGTGCAATAGTTAGAAGTTGTTTTTGTCCTTGTGAAATATTAGTTGCTTCTTCATTAAGGATTGTGTCGTAACCTTGAGGCAAGGTTCTTATGAAGTGATCTGCATGTGCAGCTTTTGATGCACGCACGATGTCCTCCATTGATGCCCCTTCTTTTCCATAGGCTATGTTTTCCTTAATTGTTCCATTATAAAGCCATGTGTCCTGAAGCACCATACCAAACATTTTGCGAAGTTCATTACGTTTAATGTCCGTTACGTTAACTCCATCAACGCTTATCTTACCTGCATTTAATTCATAGAAACGCATTAGAAGATTAACAAGAGTTGTCTTACCTGCCCCTGTTGGTCCAACAATAGCTATTGTGTCACCATTTTTCACATCAAGATTCATATCTTCTATTAGAGGAACATCCTCCACATATCTGAAATCTACATGCTCAAACTTAACGTCTCCTCTTGGATTTTCAAGAACCACTGCATCTTTATTATCTGCAAGTTCTTCTTCTTCATCAAGAATATCAAACACACGCTCAGCACAAGCAATTGTTGACTGAATAACATTGGCAATATTAGCTGTTTGAACGATTGGCATTGTGAAGGATCTTGAGTATTGGATAAAGGCAAGTATATCACCGATTCCAAGTAAGCTCTTAGTACTCCAAATACCTCCAACTATACATATTCCAACATAACCGATATTACTTATGAAGTTCATAAGTGGGAACATTATTCCTGATACAAACTGAGCTTTCCAACCAGCATCTTTAAGTCTTCCGTTTATATCTTCAAACTCAGTAATAGAATCTCTTTCTTTACCGAAAGCTTTAACTATTTTGTGTCCTGTATACATTTCTTCTACATGTCCGCTAAGAGCACCAATTTCCTTTTGCTGAACTGCAAAATACTTTTGGGATTTCTTTGCAATAAGCGCTGTAGATAAAACATAAAGTGGTAATGTTGCTATAACAATAAGTGTTAAAATTGGGCTTATTGTAAGCATCATGATGATATAACCAATTATTGTGATAACTGATGTAATTATCTGAGTTAAACTCTGTTGCAGAGAAGTTGCAATGGTATCAACGTCGTTTGTTACACGGCTTAATATATCTCCATGAGCATGCATATCAAAATACTTAAGTGGTAATTTAGAAAGTTTTACATCAACTTCTCTTCTTAAATCACGTACAGTCTTTTGTGCTACTCCTGACATAACAAGTCCCATAATTAAGCTGAAACCAGCACTAACTACATAAATCCCTATTAATATAAGAGCTATATTCCCTATATAGTGGAAGTCATACTCTCCATTTGTTTCTCTAATTGCGCTAATAACTGAATCTATCTGAGCATCAGTATAGTTCACATTAGCTTTAGGATCTGCTGGAGCATTCTCCACAGTACCTTGCATTTTCTTGCCTAAATCCATTATCTTTCTAGTTACATCAGCTTTCTCGTTAGGGTCCTCTAAGGTATCCAGCTTTGGAAGTGCAAGAAACTCTTGGATGGCTTTTATTCCTTCAGTATCTAAAGTAGCATCAGTACTGGCAGTATCACCGCCCATATCAGGCATTCTTCCGAAGATATCAAGCATCTCATTTAAAACTTTAGCCTTTTCAGCTGGATCACTTATAGAATTCAGCATTGGAAGAGCTAAAAGTTCTTGAACGCTCTTAAGTTGCTCTGGGTCCATAGCCTTGTCTGTAGTAGTATTTTCTGCATCAGCCTTTTTCATATCAGGCATTTTCACAAATACATCAACTAATTTGAGCACTGCGGCTGACTTTTCGTTTTCATCTGTAATTGTGCTTATGTCAGGTAGCGCTACAAGTTCCTTAATTGTTTCTAAATCTGCTTTATTTATTGTTGTACCTGAGGTTGCAGCAGCACTATCCCCTGAGGTGTCAGGCATATCTTTAAATATATCAATAAGCTGAATTAAAGTATCTTTTTTAACTACTGGATCACTTATTTCACTAAGCAATGGAAGCTTCAATAATTTTGCTGCAGCATCGCTTGCTTTCTTATCCATAGTACTTGTTGAAGATGCTTTAGTAGTAAAATCAGTAATGGTTGGAATCTTAGCATAAACTTTATTCATAGTCTGTGCATCAAGATTCATGGAAGAACTTTGAGTTCCACCTGCCATACTCATAAATTTCTTAATTATATTAACTTTTTCAGTTCCATTTTTAACATTTTCAAGCATTGGAAGGCTTAAAATTTCCTTAGCACTGCCTAATGCTTTTGCATCTATTTGTCCACTTGGTGGCATAGCTCCAAGAATATCAATGAACTCTAAGGTAGTCTTTACCTTAGCACTTCTTCCGCTCACTGAATCAATCATTGGAAGTTTCATCAATTTTTCAATAGCTGCCGTGGTTTTTGGGTCCATTGGTGGAGTTTGAATCCCAGCTTGAGCAGCCTGCTGCATTTGTGCCATTTGCTCTTTCATTTGAGCTACCATTGCTTTTTGAGCACCAGCCATCTGAGTAGTTATCTTATCAACAGCAGTTTTTTGTCCAGTTACTGTGCCATTATGCACTTGGATTGCAATGGCCTTGTACATTTCATCTACTGCCTTTGATTGTGCCTCAGACATACTTGTTGTAATTTGATCTACAGAAGTTTTCTGAGCATCAACCATGCTGTTTTTTATCTTATCAACAACGTCCTTTTGAACGTCCCCCATCTTACCATTCATTTGATCTACTGCTTCGTTTTGTGCCTTAGTCATTTCTTTTAGCATAGTACGGGCCATATATGCGTTTTGCAATTTATTTGTTGCTTTTGCAGATATTTTAGGTGCTACTATTGTAAAAGAAGTACTGGCAATAGCAAATATTAAAACTATAATTAAATTCAATTTATGTGGCCTAAGGTAACGAAGAAGCCTTCTAAAGGTTCCTTTAAAGTCCTTTGCCTTTTCTACTGGTCTTCCAAAACCGCCACCCATAGGTCCGCCGCCTCTTGGTCTATTTTGTGTTTTTTCGCTCATGCTATTTCCTCCTCTGAAAGCTGTGAGGATACAATTTCACGGTATACTTCACAGGTGTCTAGAAGTTCTCTATGGGTTCCCATTCCCACAATACTTCCTTCATCTAAAACGATAATTCTATCTGCATCCATTACTGTACCTACTCTTTGAGCAACAATAATCACAGTTGATTCCTGGGTTTCATTTTTTAGAGCAGCTCTCAGCTTTGCATCAGTTTTAAAGTCAAGGGCTGAGAAACTATCATCAAAAACGTATATTTCTGGTCTTCTAATTAGAGCACGAGCAATAGAAAGACGTTGTTTTTGTCCACCGGATACGTTAGTACCCCCTTGAGCAATTTTATGATCATATCCATCATCCATACCTTCTATAAAGTCAGCTGCTTGTGCAACCTGTGATGCATGTCTAACTTCTTCCTCAGTAGCCTCTTCATATCCAAATTTGATGTTTTCAGTTATTGTGCCTGAAAACAAAATAGCTTTTTGAGGTACAAATCCAATTTTACTTCTAAGCTTTTCCTGTGTCATCTCTCTAACATCAACACCATCAATAAGGACATTTCCACTGCTTACATCATAAAATCTTGGAATAAGATTTACGAGAGTAGACTTACCTGAACCTGTACTTCCTATCACAGCAGTTACTTCTCCTGGTTTTGCAGAGAAGGATATATTTCTAAGAGCTGGTTCTTCAGCTCCATGATAGTTGAAAGTTACATCTTTAAATTCTACATAACCTTTCCCTGTAAAGGCATCATTTGTTTTCTCTGCATCTGTTATCTCAGGAATTGTATCTAAAACTTCATTAATTCTCACTGCCGCTGCCTGAGCACGTGGCACCATGATGAACATCATTGCAAGCATTAACATTGACATCATGATTTGCATAGAATATTGAATAAATGCCGAAAGTGCTCCTAAATCCATATTTCCTTCACTTATACGTATTCCACCAAACCATAATATAGCTAAAGAAGTAAAGTTCATTACTAGCATTATGGAAGGCATCATGAAAGCCATAATCTTATTTACCTTAATATAATTGTTTGTAAGATCAAGATTTGCTTCATCGAAACGCTTTCTTTCTTTATCAACAGTGTTAAAAGCACGAATAACTCTT
This sequence comes from Clostridium sp., assembly GCF_036642255.1. GTDB lineage: Bacteria > Bacillota > Clostridia > Clostridiales > Clostridiaceae > Clostridium_J. Next base: position 5,269 of record NZ_JAVWDJ010000063.1, read on the forward strand.
ATTCCTGTTAGCTTTTCACGAAGCACAAGGTTAATCCTATCTATTTTACCTTGTACAAGTTTAAATAGTGGCATCATTCTTGATGCTATTATAGCTACGGTAGCTGCAAGTACTGGTATTGCAACTGCTAATACCCAAGTAAGAGATCTATCCTCTCTCATTGACATGTAAACTCCACCTGCAGCCATTATTGGTGCACTAATCATCATACGCATTATCATTACTGTAACCATTTGAACTTGAGTAATGTCGTTGGTAGTTCTAGTAATAAGTGTTGCTGTACCTAACTTATCAAATTCATGCAAGGAATAGCTGGAAACTCGTCCAAAAACCTTGCTTCTTAGAATTGCACCTAGGCCCACTGAAGTTTTTGCTGATAAAAAGCTGGCTAAAACTGAACAGATAACTCCTCCACCAGCAACTAAAAGCATTATTCCACCAATCTCTAAAATCCTATTGGTATCCCCCTGCATTATTCCCTCATTAATAATATGTGACATTAGGGTTGGGAGATAAAGATCTCCTAAGGACTGCAAAGCCACTAACACAACTACAGTTATTACCATAGCCGTATATGGCTTTAAAAATTTATACAACTTAATCACAAATAATCATCTCCTACAGTTTAAAAATCATTTTCATATTTTATTTCCTAAGCATTATTGAATAATTACTTAGTCATCTAAATTTTATCAGTTACTTCAATTAGATTATCTCTAATCTGCATAAGCAGTCTACGAAGCAACATTGTTTCTTCATCAGTAAAGTTGCTGAAACATTCTTCATTAAGAGTATGCATAACATCCCTTAACTGTTCACTGGTTTCTCTGCCCTTTTCCGTAAGGTAAACCCTTGATATTCTTTGGTCTTGTTTATCTTGTCTTCTTGTTAAAAGTCCTAACTTTTCCATTCTTCCAATCATCACAGTTATTGTTGCAGCCTTAATTCTGAGCTTTTCAGCAAGTTCTTTTTGGCTTTGACCATCTTTGCAATTTAGTGCAAATAAAAGTGGCGGCTGTCCAGGATAAATACCTAGTTTATCTAACAGTTTATGAGAACGGGTAAAGTGAAGTTTCACAATTTCCCCAAATATATGATATATGTTACTTGAACTATCATCTTTATTGAAACAATGCATTGTATCCCTCCTTTTTCTATTGCTATGTAAAAAATATTACTTAGCCACCTAACTTAATTATAATAGCATATGCTTATTTAGGAGTCAATATATATGTTTAGTTTAAATTTTTACTGAAATCCTTTACTTTTTTACACCTAATGTTAAGTTACAGATAATTATGTCCTCACTTATTTTTCGTGGAGATTAAAGCCACAAAAGCTGCTTAGATTTAACAATTTCTAACGGAGATTTAGATAAACAAAGTAATTTTTATTAGAACAAAGTGTCCTTGAATCATAGTGTGTGAAATAAGGTGAAAAAATACAAGATCCCCATAAGAAGGCAATAACTAATTTAGCCATTCTTATGGGGATTCTTATCTATATACTAATTTTTTGGGGATTTTTTTATTTATACTAATTTCAATGGGATTACCTATTGTAGTTCATTCCAAAGTTTATCAAAGGCTTCATTTTCCATTTTGAAGAAAACATCTGAAAAATCATAGTATATATAACCTTCTTTAAAAAGTCTTAGTTGTACTTCGGTGCCATCATTTAGAGTTATATATATAAATTTTTGATTTGTTTCTCCATCTTCATCCCAAAGATAGGATAGACTTTCCCTTGTATATGGGGCAGTACTTTTTAATTCATTTGCAAAATCATTTAACCCTTTAATCTCAGGTAGTTCTTTAAGGATTTGTTTGCCATTGTTCCAACTGTCGAACTTCTCGTATTTTGCACTTTTAATATTCCCTTGTATTTTTAGCTTACCAAAAATATCCTCACCATTTTTTACTGTGATTCCATTGAAGCAATCATAAAACTGAGCATAAATAGTATTATCTATTGTTTCATAGGTCATTATTCTAAAGTTTTTATCATACCCCTTAACAGAGTAAACATCAGCTGTTCCAACGGTTGACGCAAACTCAACTGCATAATCCTTTTGCTCACTCCACTCATCTATATTTCCTTTTGTAGTACCGAGTTTTGTTTCAAGGAATTTTTCTCCAATGTCAGAACTTATCCTTGTACCAGATTGAGTATATATCCTACCTTCATATACAATAAGCCCTATCATATCCATTGCCACACCGGTTTCTTTAGGTAGTTGTATTTTAGGTATAGTTATCCCCTCAGCTGTGGCTACAGTTTTATCCCCTGGGGCTGGTTTTTTACCACTTGGGGTTTCGGTTTTGTAGGAAGTGTCAGGTTTTTTATCTATATAATTTACTCCTAGTGATCCAACAAAAACAACTAAGGCAAGCCCTGCTGCTATGGAAGCCATACGCTTATAAGGAAACCTATTAGGTTGTTTATCCATCATTGTTTTTGATATCCTTTGCTCCATTTCTTCATCTGGGGTTAGCTTATCAATAACCTTCTTAATATCCTCTTGTTTCATATACATTCTCTCCTTCCAATTGAATTTTTAAGAGATCCCGACCACGTTTAAGCCGCATCTTTACCGCTGATTCTGAAATTTTAAGAATCTCTGATATATTTTTTACTGTATAATCTTCATAATAGTGCAGATAAATAACATCCTTGTATTTAGGGGAAAGCTTCAAGATTTCCTCCATAATATGAATGTCAGCTGGATCGTCATAATAGCTTTCAATATAGCTCGTCTTTACAACTCTTTTATGCCACATACTTCTAAGCATATCTTTGCATATGTTAGAAGTTATTCTAATGAGCCAGGCTTTTTCATGCTCCTCACTATTAAATTCTGGGCTCTTATAAACAAGCCTCATAAAGGCTTCTTGCATAGCTTCCTCTACATCTTCTTTATTTCCAAGGTACACCATACAAATTCGGAATACCATATCACTATATAAACTATATTTCTCTGAAAAATTATCACTAGGCCTTTGTAACAAATTCTGCATGAGAAAACCTCCTTTCATACATAACACGAATGATAATGGAAAAAAGTCACATAGTATTTTAAAATAAATAAAAAATTAAAAGCATGTGAGTTTGAAACCTCTCACATGCTTAAGTAATTTTAACTTCTTCTTATTTAAATTTCCTTTTACTCAAACTTTCCTTACCTTATAAATCCTTCTAATGGTTTGTTAATTTTCCCTGTGATCCTCAGAGTACTTTTCAACAAAGCGGTAACCTATCCCAACCTGAGTAAGAATAAATCGAGGATTTGCAGTATCTCGTTCAATTTTACGACGCAGACTAGCCATAAATACTCGAAGGCTTTTAGGGTCCTTCGTCTCCCCATACCCCCAAACTTGATTTAAAATGTAGTTATGGGTTAGGACTTTTCCTCTATTAGCAATTAGCAGCATAAGAAGTTTATATTCCATAGGGGTTAAATGCACTTCTTCATTATCTATGAACACAAGACCTTTAGTATAGTCCACAGTTAAATAATCACAGGTGAACATTTCCACATTATCTGGGTTCACAATGCTATTAAGTTTCCTTAGACAAACTCTTATCCGAGCAAGTAGCTCCCCCATATGAAAGGGTTTTGTCATATAGTCATCAGCCCCCAAGTCAAGGGCCATAATCTTTTCACTTTCTTCTTCACGAGCAGAAACAACGATGATAGGAGTGTTGCTTTTTTCTCTAATTTTTCTTATTACCACCATACCATCCATATCTGGCAGTCCTAGGTCTAGTAGAACGATATCAGGGTTGTTTGCATAAAATAAGGTCATAGCTTCTTTGGCGGTAACTGCTTCAACAGTTTTATATCCTTCGTCCTTTAAATATATATTTGTTAAAGACATTATATATTTGTCATCTTCTACGATTAAAACAGTGATATTTCCTTCCATCATTCTACCTCCGTATAAGGCAGTGTAAATGTAAACAATGCACCGCCAAGATGGGATGTGCCAGTGGTGATTTTACCTCCATGAGCCTTAACAACAGCTTTGCAGATTGCAAGCCCAAGTCCAATTCCCTTCTTACCATCAGCTCCAGTTTTGCCATTAGTGACAAAGGCATCGAAGAGGTTTTCGTTTATTAAGGGATTATTCCCTATTCCATCTCCACCATCAGCAATGTTAAATTCCACATACCCTTGGTTTTGATTTATATTGAGCTCAATAGGACAATCTTTTGAAGTGTGCTTCACCGCATTATCCAATAAATTTACTAATACCTGTACAATCATTTTACCATCCATAGGCATTGCAATAACATCCTTTGGCAGGATTATCTTAAAAGGTCTTTTATTCAATCCCACAACATGAGTAACTGCCTCACTAACAACATCATCAATAACTTCAATTTGTTTATTAACCTCTAATTTATCATTCTCAATTCTTGTCATATTTAAAATGTTTTCTACAAGGGTTGTTAGCCAAACCGCTTGTTCATTAATATCTCGGGCTAAAACTTCAATGCTTTCACGCTGAAGACTCTTACCTTTCTGAACAATGTAATTGCTTGCTCCAGCAATCCCTGCAAGAGGAGTCCGTAAATCATGACCAATACTTCTCAAAAGATTGCTTTTTAAATGTTCCCGCTCCATTGCAATACGAGTATTTTCTCGCTCGTTATAAATAAATTCTCGATCTAGAGCAATTCCCATTTGTGCAGCAACTGCATTAACGAGCCATTCTTCTTCCATATTTAGATTTTCCTTCTTATGGTACACCTTAAGGGTTCCAAGCCTTTTAGCCATTCCCATTATAGGTTGTTCAGTTCCTTCTTCACTTTGCTGAAAAGCAAACTTATCGCTCTTATAAGTTTCATCTATTTCGTCAAGTTTTACTATACTATCATAACCTATATTTTCTTTTATATATCTCATGCTATGATTTATAATATTTTCTTGGCTAGTTACGTTCAGAAAGCTATGAGATATCTCATGCAATAGTTTTGCGGTTTGCTCATTGCTTTGGGAGATAAGTAACTGTCTTTGAAACCTTGCAGTTAAGCTTGAAGATATCACCGATGCTATAAGAAAAAATAACATCAACACCATATCATTGGTGCTTGTAATAATAAAGGTGTGATACGGCTCTGTAAAGAAATAGTTGAATATCATTACACTAGCACATGCTGCTATAATTCCGAAATAGTATCCTCTTGTGAAAGCAGTTATCAATAATACCCCAACCATAAAAATCATAAGGATATTTTCTTTCCCAATACCTAATTGATTTAAGGTAATAGATCCTAAAGTTGTAACTAGCAATATTAACACTAAAGTTAAATAATATCTTTTCCTCATAAGCCACCTCTTAAGGATATTTTACCATAACTTCAATCAATTCTCTTTAAAATTCTTTCAACATCCTTGTGATGTCCCAGCACCATGAGATGTTCTCCTTGTTTAAATACATGCTCAGCTGAGGGCAATGGATAAACTTTATCCCCAATTTTTGTTGCAAGGATACTTACATGATACTTCACTCTAAAATTAACTTCTTTTATAGTCTTTCCAATCCAATTTTCAACAGGCGGTATTTCATAGATTGCAACATCCTTTGTTAATTCTATATAATCAAATAAATTATTTGCACTGTACCTTACCGCAAGCTTCTCTGCAGCATCTCTCTCTGGGTCTGCCACTTCATCAGCGCCATTACGAAGCAAAAATTTAACATGGATATCACGACTAGCTTTACTGATAACATACTTTGCTCCCAAATCCTTAAGGAGGCTTGTTATTTCTAAGCTACTTTGAAAGTTACTTCCCACACAAACAAAACATAAGTCAAAGTTGCTGATCCCAAGTGAGCGTAGCACTTCTTCTTTGGTACAATCCCCTATTTGTGCACTTGTAGCAATTGGCAAAAGCTCCACTAAATTTTCCTCTTCTTTATCAACAATCATAACTTCATTTCCAAGTTCAATAAGATTATGGGTGAGATGTTTACCAAATCTTCCGATTCCTATTACTAAAATTGATTTCATATTATGTCCTCCTATCCTATAGTTATTTTTTCTTTGGGACTTTGAATACATGAAGGCATTTTGTGTTCTGTAAATATCAGAGCAAAGGAAAGGCTTCCAACCCTACCACAATACATTAATAAGATGATAACTATCTGGGCAAAAGAGCTTAAAGTGCTTGTAATTCCTGTAGAAAGACCTACAGTCCCAATTGCAGATAAAACTTCAAATATTACATCACTAAGAGATAGTGCATTATTTGTACCAATAATTAAAAATGCTGCAGTGAAGGTAAGAATTAGATTCACTGTTACCACAGCACTTGCTCTCTTTAGTGCATTGTCTTCCAATCGTCTTCCAAATATATTATCATTTTTTGTAGCTCTCAGACTTGACCACAGTGAAATTAATATAATTGCTAGGGTAGTTGTTTTAATACCTCCAGCAGTTGATCCAGGGCTACCACCAATAAACATCAACATCATTGTAAGAAGCTTTGTAGCAGGCATCATTGTAGCTACATCAACAGTGTTAAACCCCGCTGTTCTTGGGGTTACTGAACCAAATAAAGATGCTAAAATTTTTTCACCTACACTCATGTGAGAAAGTAAATTTCCGCTTTCAAAAATATAAAAACTTATAGCTCCTGATACTATAAGTATTGTAGTAGTTGATAAAACTATTTTTGTGTGCAATTGATATCTTTTAAAGTGATACTTATTCTTTGTAATATCATCCCATACAAAGAACCCAATTCCACCAACAATAATCAGTACCATTATTGTTAAATTAACAATAACATCATCACAGTAAAATGTTAGAGAAGAATATTTCCCATATCTACCCATCAAATCAAATCCAGCATTACAAAAGGCTGAAACTGAATGAAACACCCCATTATATATCCCCTTTACTAGTCCCATATGTGGTATAAATTTTATTGCTAGTAAAATAGCTCCTATTCCTTCAAAAATAAAAGTACCAATAAGAATTTTTTTAATTAAACGTACGATACCACCAATGTATAGGGTATTTACACTTTCACGTAACAGTCCTCTTTCCTTAAGACCAATTTTTCTTTTCAGTAAAAACGAGAACATGGTTATAATGGTCATAAATCCTAAGCCACCAACTTGTATCAATATTAAGATAACGAGTTGTCCAAATATAGACCACTGTGTATAGGTATCAAAAACCACAAGTCCAGTGACGCAAGTAGCAGATGTTGCTGTGAATAGTGCATCAACAAAACCTACAGATATATTATCTTCGCTTGCAATTGGTAGTAATAAAAGTAATGTGCCAAAGACAATTACTAAAATATATCCTAAAGCAATCATTTGTGGATAGCTTAATAACTTTACTCTCTTTATTATTGCTTTTGTCATATTCTCACCTCATCCTCCTTGATTAAGAACTGATAAAGCATCTGCGGCGTAGCCTGTTCCCCCAAGAAGTATGTTATTTTTTCATTGGTGAACATCCTTTCATTTTTTCTATCATTGCAAAGGCTTATGATTTTATCCAGGGTATATAATTTCTTGCCTATTTTACATAACACCAGATTATCAACATCTTTTTCTGATAAAGCAATCAAATAACGAAAGTTTAGTTCCTTATCCAGTATAAATGGCTCGACTAAGTTCAATACTGGAATATTATTTTTCTTTAACAGTACAATAATTTCTTTTGCAAGGTCTGTTTCCCCTAATACAATAGCAGTTGAAGTTATATTATCTTCCTCAGACTTGAATCCTCCCTTTGCAAAAAACTTGTCCACATTCGATACTAGGTAGCCTATATAAATCACAGGAATTAAAAGTGTAGCAATCACCAAAATCCACATATCTTCACCTTCTTATAAATTGTTCTATACTATTATTGTAGGTTTTTTCATATAAAGATTGTGTTAATATACCGTAGGTTTATATAAGTAAGATATAAAGATTAGTGGGAATGGTATTAAGATTGTATTAAGATAATGTGATATGAAACTGGTAATTATATAAATATAAAGTTCCTTTTCTAAAGGTGTGTATTTTTTAAAGGGTGTTTTTACAAAAAGGAGCTACTTGCAAAAAGGTACTGTTACAAAAAGATTTCTTTACAAAAAGGTCTGTTTTTAAAATAGTAAAAAAGTTTCCATTTTGATTCATTAAAGAGAGAAGGCAATATTTAGTTTGTGTAGTAGTATAGGCTAACGTGGTGAAAATTTAAATAATTTAACTCCAAAGAACTTAAGGTAACCACGGTAGATTCATGATTATATAAAGTTCTAACTTTTGTTCCCTATGCAGGTACAATAGTGAAAACTTGAGTTATAAATAACCCTATCCTGGTGTTCAAATAGATTTCGGTAATAAATAAGTTAGGCCCTATAGCTAATAGCTTTTTAGAACCATGGGCCCAACCCGTGGTATTCGTTACACAATAAAAAAGAGGATGAATCTAAATTCACCCTCTAAATAGCTTATTAAGAAAGTTAGCTAAGAACATAACAACTAGTATTCTTATTTGAATATCCTTCGATGTTCTTAATTGTTATATTTAACTTCTTATATTAACTTCCTTGTTGTATTAATATGCAGTATTAACTTCCTTGTACAAACTCAATAATAGGCTTAAGACTTTCCTTTTCCGTCCAATCACACTTAGAACCCATTGCTTCCATCAAGGCTGCCTCCCAAGGTTCATAGCCTGCAGGGTCTTTTTTAGCCACAGCTTTTTTAAGCATATTGCAAAGTACTTTATCTGTCCAGGACATTTTTTCTTCATCCCAAGCCCCTCGACAGTAGTAACATGGTATATCCTTAAAGTTATCCTTGAAATTATGATCTTTTATAGCATTCACAGCTTTTTCATTATAGGGAGATGCTCCCACTGCAAAAACTGCTATTTTTTTATCCTTCAATTTAGGATAATTCTTTTTGATAAAGGATACCCCTGCTATCCCTGAGGCGTAGATACCTCCACCTAGAATTATAGTTTCATACTCCATAATTTTTTCAACACTAGCCTTTTTGGTTTCAATTACATCACAGGTTAATTCTTCACTGAGCCACTGTGCATACTTTTTTGTTGCACCATATTTTGATTGATATATTACAACTACTTTAGACAACTTTTACTCCCCCATTATTTAAATACTATTACTTACATTGTGTTACCTTATTACTGATAATTTTTTTTGTTATTATAAGAGGTTTTAGAAGGATAATTTTAACATCCTCATCAGTGCTCCTAACTTCATAGTCATTATGCAATTTTCAATTATAGCACCCGCAAAAAACACACTTAATAAAACAGGTATAGTTCTTGTTAACTCATTTTTCCTTAACTTGCATTTTATACTCATATTTAATGACACACTTTAAGAAGATTACGTCTTAAACTATCCAAAAATCATTTAACAATAATATATAGTTCTACTTAATTGGCATATACCCTATAACTTCATAGGTAATACTGTCACAAACAATAATCGCAAAGTCGTGGTCTGAAGTATCACCAATAGTAATAATCCAGTCAGTAGAATCAACTGAATTTTTATCTACTTTAGAGTTTTGTGAATATACAAACTCCCATGTTTTTTCATCTGCATTTTTTATTGTTATAATATTTGTGTTTATACGGTCTTTTGCAGTAAACGAGGAGTTCTTAATATAATTTATACTATTATTGACTGCTTTTTGTTGTTCAGCCGACAATGAACCTTTTTGTTGTTGAGTCGACAACGAACCTTTTTGCTGTTCAGATGACACTGAACCTTTTGTTGAATTACAACCAAACAATGTAAAAAGCATTAGTAAAATAAGAGTTATTGTTAAATATTTTTTCATAGTAGTCCCTCCAAAGAAAATTTTATGGTGTTAATTTAAAATCTTAATTTATATACGAATAACAAATGAATTAGTTCTCAATTTTTTAC
>NZ_JAVWDJ010000064.1:0-13463 GCF_036642255.1 Clostridium sp.
GATAACTTACCTATTGAGGGTACAGAAAATAAAACTTCTAAGGATCTAGGAATCATTTTAGCAAAAGCCATCACTGGAAGAGCAACTCCAGAGGAAGTAAAGAACTTGATGCAAGAAAATACTCCAGAAGGATCTCCAGATAAAGGCGCAGTAACTGTTCCTAAAGATGTTAAGACAAGAATCATGGAGCTGCAGCGAAAATCCTTTGATGTGAGAAAGTATATAAATATTGAACCTGTTGGAACCAATAAGGGAAGTAGACCTATTGAAGCTAACGAGCCTGAAGCAACTGGTTTTGCTAGCGTGGATGAAGGAGCAGATATTCAGGCATTACATGAACCAGAATTTGATGAACTTGAGTATGTAATCAGAAAGTATGCAGGATATATCCCATTAACTAATGAGCTATTAGAGGATAGTGATGAGAATATGTTAGCTTATATTGAAAAATGGATGGCTAAAAATGAGTTAAATACTTATAACTATCAAGTATTTAATGGCACTGGTAGCAAATCAGCCCAAGGAATCATGACTGCAGAGGGGTTAAATGAAGAGTCTATGGATACTGTTCCAACCATCAAGAAGTTTAAATCAATAATAAATAAGGATTTAGAAGATATTGATTCAGATAATATTGTAATCTTCACTAATGCTCATGGCTATGATTACTTGGATGGATTAGAAGATGCTAACAAGAAACCATATCTTCAGCCAGATGTAACAAAAGCTAGTGGATATACTTTCTTAGGAAAAGAGATTGTAAAGGTGCCATCAAAGTTCTTAGCTAATGTTGTTGGTGGTGATGCTGTGGAAAGAACTCCTTTTATTATTGGAGATTTAAAACTTCTATATACCATGTTTGATAGAAAGAGTATGTCCATTGAATCTACTAAAATTGGTGGAAATGCTTGGAGACAAGATAAAACTGAGGTTAAAGGAATATTTAGATTTGATGGTAAGTTAGTAGATAAAAAAGCTGTTAAATTATTATTAGCAAAGTTAGCTTAACACCATGAGGGGAAAACTCCCCTCGACCCTTAAGGAGGGGATAGTTTGAACTTAGAGGAAATAAAACAATTTTTAAGAATAGATTGGGAGGAAGAGGATACTCTTCTTTCAACCCTTCAATTGGCAGCGGAAGAATACTTATCTAATGCTGGAGTTAGAAAAAATTATTCAAAGGCACTTTATAAACTAGCCATCCAACTATTAATTTCAAACTGGTACGAAAATAGAAATACTGTGCTCATTGGAAGTATCTCTAAAAAGATAGAGTTTTCACTGCAATCTATAATAACTCAACTAGTTTATACCCAAGAGGTGATCTCATGAATGCTGGAGAGTTAAGACAAAGAATTGAAGTCCAACATTATGTTGATATTGAAAATGAATTATTAGAAGAAGTGAAAGATTGGAAAGTTTATAAAAACGTATGGGCCAGTATTAAATGTGTAGGTCATGGAAGAGAGCAAATAAAAAATAAAGAACAATCAAGTCTTAACTATGAAATTACTATAAGGTATATTCCAGGGATTACTACTAAAATGAGAGTAAAGCACAAGGAAAAATACTTTAATATTAATCATGTGGTTAACTATAATGAGCTAAATAAGGAACTTCACTTATTTTGTACTGAGGTTGTAGAAGGTGTGTATAATGAGTAAGTTTCTAGAATTAGAAGGATTTGATAGCTTTCAAAAGGACTTAATTAATGTAATAAATAAAAGGTATCCTCAGGAAGCAAAGAAGTTTATGAGAAAACAAGCTAATGATGTTAAGAAACAAGCTAAAGATGATACTCCAATTGAATCTGGTGAATTAATTGAGCATTGGAAGACAAGTACAAAGGGAAAAAATAAGGCCACAGCAAATTTTATTGAAGCTAAAGTTACTAATGATGCCCCACATTCTCATTTAGTTGAAAGTGGACATATGATTAAAAATGGTGATGGTGAATATGGATATTACCCTGGGGTCCATATGCTTGAAAAGGCTGTTATTAAGAAAAATGGTGAGTTTGAAGATGAGCTGCATAATTTTATTGATAAAGCATTACAGGATTTAAAGTTATGATTACTTATACTGAGTTATTAAGAGCTGTAAATTTAGTACTTAAAAATAGTTTTCCAGAGATAAATAGAGTAGCCAATGATATTAAAAGCGGGTTTAAAAAACCTGCTTTTTTTACGCAATTAATACCAATAACTGAAAATGATTATAATGGCTATTCTGAAAAACTTGTTATGATTAATATTCATTACTTCTCAGAATTCAAAACCAATGAGGATATTTATAAGATCTTAGATAAGTTAAATAAAACATTTAAAAATAAGGTAAGAGTTTGTGATAGAACCATAACACTTGGTGGTAAGAGCTTTGATATCACAGATAATGTATTGCAGTTTAAATTTGCTTTAGAATTTATAGATGCAGAAGACTACATTGAAGTTTCTACACCAGAGGGACCAATATATATTCCTAAGCAGGATATTGTTGAGGAATTAGGATATACCCCTGAGAGCATTACAGTGATGGAAGAATTAGAATTAAATGAAAGTGAAGGTGATTAATTTGGGATTACCAGAGGTAATTATAGAGTTCCAAAGTAAAGGAACTAGCGCAATTCAAAGAAGTGGTAGAGGTGTAGTAGCTTTAATTTTAAAAGATTCTACTAAGGTAGACTTCCATACTAAAATATACAAAGGGATTGAAGAAGTTTCAAAAGAGGACTTTACAGCTAAAAACCATGATTATATAGCAAAAGTCTTTATGGGAGTGCCTGCAAAAGTTATTATTGAAAGAATAGCTGCGGATGCTGCAGATTATAATGAAGCACTACAGAGATTAAAAATCAAAAGATTTAATTACTTAGCCATACCAGGAATTAATGAAGCGGACACAATCAATGTAGCTACATGGTTTAAAGGTTGTAGAAATACAGATAAGAAAACATTTAAAGCAGTACTGCCTAACTGTGCTGGTAATGATGAAGGAATTATTAACTTCACAACAGAGGATAATTATGATGGTACAACTAAATATAGTGCCAGTGAATACACTGCAAGAATTGCGGGAGTATTAGCAGGAATACCACTTACAAGAAGTGCAACTTATTATGTCTTAGAAGAATTAGAGTCAATAAAAGAATCAATAAATCCTAACGCTGACATTGATGAAGGAAAACTAATCCTTATTAATGATGGCGATAAGATCAAAATAGGGAGAGGGGTTAATAGTTTAACTACCACCTCAGCAACCAAGGGAGAAGATTTTAAGAAAATAAAAATCGTTGAAGGTATGGATTTAGTTCGTGATGATATTAGGGATACATTCCAAAATCAATATGCTGGAAAGGTTATTAACAACTATGATAATAAAATCTTATTTTTGGCAGCACTAAATGCTTATTTTAGGGATTTTGAAAAGTCAGATGTGTTAGACCCCAATACGGATAATAGGGCAGAAATTAATATTATAGCTCAGAAGGAATATCTAACTGTCAAAGGTGTAGATGTTTTAGCACTTAATGATCAGCAAATTAAAGAGTACAACACTGGAAGTAAGGTGTTTTTAAGCGCTTTTGCTAAATTTGTTGATGCCATGGAAGATTTATATTTTGAAATAAACATATAGGAGGTGTATTCTGTGTCTCAAATTAGAGGTAAGAACCAAATCAATGGTACTTGGGGACAAGTATGGTGGGATGGAGAGTTATTATTTGAACTAGAGGCTTTTGAAGCAAAGGTAACAGCTAAAAGAGAAGAAGTTAATATTGGGATGGATGAAGATTCAAAATTAGTAGGGTTAAAAGGAGAAGGCAGCATTAAGGTTAAAAAGATGTTTTCTCGAAATCTTAAAAAGTTTCTTGAAGCCTGGAAAAAAGGGGAAGATCCTAGAAGCACTCTTGTTAGTAAGCTAAGCGATCCTGACACAGTAGGAAAGCAAAGTGAAAGAGTGAGTATAGGGAATGTGTGGTTTGATGAAATTACCTTAGCCAACTTTGAAAAAGGTAAGAAGTTAGAAGATGAATACAAATTTGGATTTACACCAAGTGATGCAAGTTTCCTTGATGTAATAAACGTAATTTAGGAGGGATTGTATGTCTAAAGAAGTAAATACAATGGTAAAGAAGAAGTTAAATATAGCAGAGCTAATTGCAAATGCTGAAAATATAAAAAAGAAGAAAGAAGAAACTAAAGAATTTTATGTGAAGAGTCTTGATGGTACTGTAACTATTATGAAGCCTAATGCAGAATTAATGTCTGATTGTTTTGATATGGAAGACTCTCATGAATCAGATTTATATTTAATTTATGAGAGCTGCATTGAGCCAAATTTAAAAGACCCGCAACTTCATGCAGCTTACGGAACAGTGGGATATGAAATTTTAGATAAGATTTTTGATCCAGGAGAAATTGCAGGACTCTCAACTTCGATTGTAGAATTTGCAGGATATAAAAACTCCATAGAAGAAATAAAAAACTAATTAAGGGTAATTCAGAATTATATTTTTTACATTATTACACCCAAAATGGGTTTACACTGGATTACCTTGGAGCTTTAAGAACCATAGAAAAAGACTTCTATAAGGCTAGTATGGATTTAGCCTTTGATGAAAAGTTAGAAGAAATTAAAGCTAGATCACTTACCTTTGGTAGGTGATTTTGCTTTTTTAGGTGGTGAAAATACATGGCAGGGAAAAAACATGTTATTGGTGCAGTATTAACACTTAAAGATAATATGAGCGCTACCCTTAGAGGGGTGCGAAAAGAACAAAACCAGTTTAAGGAAGATGTTAAAAGTGCTAGAAAAGAATTAGAAAAGACATATAAAAATAAAATAAAAGCAAAACTTGATGCTACTGAAGCACATAAAACAATTGAAAAGTTAAAAAAGAACTTAGAACCATTGAGAAAAAAGGTAGTTGCTGCAGTGGCATACAAGGATATGATGTCACGAAAGCTTAATAAGACTACGAATGAGCTAAAATCTCTAGGAAGAAGAGTGTTTAAACCAGTAATTGCAATAACTGATAAAGCAAGCCCTATAATAAAAAACATTGGTGGCAAATTAGCTGGTATTGCTAAGGGTGGTCTATTTGGGGCAGCAGCTGGTGTAGGTGCAGCAGGAATAGGGGCGCTTAAAAGTGGTTCAGAGCTTGAGCAACAACAGGTATCCATGGGACACTTTATTGGAATTAACAACAAAGACAAATCAGAATCTGAAGTTAATTCAATGAGAGATTCATTTCTTAAGGACCTAAGAGAAAATTCAAATGTTACACCCTTTACATCTAGTGAAGTTATCGGAGCAGGTACAAGAGCTTTAGGAGTAACCGGTGGTAATACCAAGGATGCAATGGAACTTGTAAAAGTTGCAGAGGATATGGCAGCATTAACTCCAGGGAAAACTGTACAAGATGCAATGGAGGCCTTGGCCGATGCTAAGAATGGCGAAATGGATAGGCTCAAGGAGTTTAATGCTAAGGTATCAGCAGAAGAGTTTGAACAACTTGGATTTAAAGGTGTAGTAGATGGAAAGCTCAAATCACAATTTGCTGGCGGTGCTGCTAAGTTATCTAATACAGGAGCTGGTTTAATGTCCACTATTAAAGGAAAGATTGGATCTAAAGCTCAAGATTGGGGACTTAGTATGTTGGAAAAATCAAAACCAATGCTACAAAGTATAATTACTTTATTGGATAGCCCTAAGTTTGCAAGTTTCTCTAAGAAACTTGGAGATGGATTAGCCTTTGTAGGAAGTAAAGCCAGTGAATTTGGAAAATTAGTAACTGATAATTGGACAACTATTGCTGGGAAGTTTGATTGGGTTGGTGGTAAAGTTGGCTTCTTCAAGGAACTTTGGAGTACATCATGGAGTGGAATGAAAGAAGTTATAAATACCACAATGCCTATTATTGAACCTATATGGAGTATTATATCCAGTGGAACCAGAGCAGTGTTTGAAGGGTTTCAATTAGCATTTCCTTATATTAAAAGCGTAGTGAGTAACACATGGGACTTTGTTAGTCCTATTTTTGATATGCTAGCTAGTGGACTAAGTTGGGTAGCAGATGGGGTAGGAAAAGTTGCTAGTTGGTTAGGTGGGAAAAATAAAGGTAATACATCTAGTGGAAGAAGAGGCGGTGCAACCAGTGTAGATGGTAGTCATGCTAATGGATTAGACTATGTTCCTTATGATGGTTATATAGCAGAGCTGCACAGAGGAGAGAAGGTAGTTACTGCAAAGGAAAATAGAAGTGGTAAAAATCCGCAGGTAATAGTTAATATAAATGGCTCCAATATGAGTGCTGAAGAAGTAGCAAACATATTAGTACCCAAAATAAAACTAGCATTAGAGAATATGTAGGAGGTTTGATATGGATATTTTTATTTATAAAAGTGATAGAAGTGAAGTTATTAAACTTCCTGTGATTCCAAATGAAGTGATGATAAGTTCACCACAAAAAAATGAGGTTTTCGAGAGCATATCTCTTGGAGAATTAAAACTCATAGGACTTAAAGGATTAAAAGCTTTAAGTTTAAGTAGTTTCTTTCCTGTGAAGAGTTATGGATTTTTAAGAGATAATACTTATAAAGGCTTTGAGTATGTTAATAAAATTGAAGAGTGGAGAAGTTCACAAAAACAAATGAGGTTAATTATTACAAGCACTAATATTAATATGCCAATAACAATAGATAACTTTGAATATGGAATCAGAGATGGTTCAGGAGATGTTTATTATAATATGACTATCAGTGAATTCAAGGAGCTGATATAATGCATAAACTTATTAGAAATATTGGGCAAATGGATGTAACTGGAGATGTAGGATATATAACTCGCAGAAGTAGTATAAATGAATTAGCAGAGCAGTTAGATTTTAATTTAAGTCATAATAAAGTTGGTTTAATTAATCCAGGGAATTTAGTATTGCTTTTTAATGATAATAAAGAAATTTATCAAGGTGTAGTTATTAGCGATAATGCTCAAGGTAAAAATTCAATTGAATACCATGCCATGGATTATGCTTTTTATTTAAATAAAAATGAGGATATATATCAATTTAACACAACTGCAAGTGATGCAATAAGGACCATTTGCCAAGGGTATGGAATACCAATTGGTTATATAGTAAGTATTCCAACTAAAATAAAAAAGATTTTATCAGGTACCTTGAGTGATATTATAAAAGAAATTTTAGAACTAGCTGAAAAGGATCAAGGAATTAAATATACCATGGAAATGATAGCTAATAAATTTTATATTGAAAAGAAAATTGATAAGGTAATTAAATTAACTACAAATTTATTCGGAACTAACCTTGATATAACTAAGTTTATAGCTAATCCAAGTAGAACGCGAAGCATTGAAAATATGAAGAATTCAATACAAATTATTCAAAGTGGAGAAGAAAGTTTCAAGGTTATTACAACCGCTAGAGATTACTCTTTGATTGAAAGGTATGGATGGCTTCAACAAAATTATGAAATTGATGAAAAGGATATAGCAAAGGCGAAAAATATAGCCAATAATATGCTGAAGGATCTTGGTAAAATATTTGAAGATACTTCTTTCGAATTACCTGGACATGATGATGCAAGAGCTGGAAGAATACTTGAACTTAGTGAGAGTTTCACTGGAATGAGTGGAAGATATTTAATTAAAGATTGTACTCATAATATAGCTAATGGTATTCATAAAATGCAATTGGGTTTGGAGTTGATATAATGGATTCTGTAAGTGAGCTAGCGAAACTTTTTCATGAACGAAATAATCCTAAGAAACTAGGAACTCAGGTTGGAAAGGTGATTGCTGCATTTCCAAATATAAAAATATCTTTAGGGAAAAAGGTAGTTTTAGATAAAGATAATCTTATAATTTGCGATGCTATCTATAACAAAGTACTGGTTAGAAATGATGAGGTAGTTTTAATTCCAACAAATGATGAACAAAGATTCTTTTTAATTGATAAGGTGGTGAAATTGTGATATTCCCACAAGAAGAAGTTAATATAAATCAAATTCAAAGTACAGTCTTATCTAATAATATAGGTAAGTCTTTTTTATTTGATTTCAATACAGGAGATTTTGTGCTAAAGGATGGTAAGTTAGTTGTAATAGAAGATATTGAAGCCTTAAAAGTTTGGATTGAAAAAATTCTTAGAACTGAAAAATATAAGTTTAAGGTATATGAGAAGGAAGATACAAGGCTTGAATATGGAGTAACTCTTCAGGATTTGATAGTAGGAAATAATTATCCTATAGAATTTATTCAAAGTGAGATTAGAAGAGAAGTGGCTGCAGCTCTATTAAAGCATCCATTAATTTTAGGCTTAGACAATTGGAATATTGAAAAGGATAATCCGATTTTGAAAGTAAGCTTTAGAGTGCTATTAAAGGATGGAAGAACACTAGGAAATGAGGTGAGTTTCTAATATGGCTGAAAGCAAAGAAGTTATTCATGCTAGAATTTTATCTCATATTTCTAGTGAGTATGATAAATCAGAGGGAGGATTTTTCTATGATGCAACCAAACCAGTGGCTATTGAATTAGAAGGCTTGGATTTAAAAGCTGATGATATATTAAATAAGGGTTTCGTAGATACAGCAGAGGATGAGTGGCTTGATCTTAAAGTAATACAACAAGGACTATATAGAAAGCTAGCTACTAAATCTAATGGTGAGGTTTTAATAGTTGGAGCCAATGGAGCAACAATAAAAAAAGGTGATAAAGTAGCCAGTGATACTGTAAACTTCATATTCCTTGAAGATAAAATTATAGATAACACAGGACACTCAATCGTGAAAGTTCAATGTGAGGAATCAGGAGTAATAGGCAATGTTCCCATAGGAGCAATAAAATACTTTCCTGTAACACTAGCTGGATTAACAAGTGTTAGTAACACTGCAGCATTTAGTAATGGATATGATAAGGAAATAAATGAATCCTTGAGACAAAGATATTATGACAAGGTCAGAACTCCTGCAACAAGTGGAAACAAGTGGCATTATCTTAATTGGTCAAAAGAAGTTACTGGAGTAGGTGATGCAAAAGTATTTCCTCTTTGGGGTGGAAATGGCACCGTGAAAGTAGTTATCATAAATTCTAATAAGCGTGGAGCTAGTGCTGAGTTAATCAGTGAAGTCGCAGCACATATCGAAAATAATAGACCAATTGGAGCAACTGTCACAGTTAGTTCTGCAGTGGAAAAAGATATAAATATAAGTGTAAATCTTGTTATAGATACTAAAAATTTTACTTTAGACCAGGTTAAAAAAACTATTGAAGATAATATTGCAAGTTATCTAAAGGACATAGCATACAAAGAAACCTATGTATCTTATGCTAAATTAGGAAGCATTATATTTAACTCTAGTGGAGTAATAGATTATAGTGACCTGCAGATTAATAGTGGTATTATAAATATTTCTATTGAAGATGAAGAAGTAGCAGTTTTAGGGGGTGTGGTTATTGGATAGAAAAACTACACTCCTTTCTTATATGCCTTTATACTACAGAAAATCTAAGATTATAGACAATATTAATAGTTCTAATGCTTTGGAATTAAATAGGTTTCATAGTAGATTAGATAATATTTTGAATCAATTTTTCATAGATAAAGCTGATTTCACCCTTGAAAGATGGGAAAGTGAATTAGGCTTAGATGTGAATAATAATTTGAACGTAGATTATAGAAGATCTAGAATTAAATCTAAACTAAGAGGACAAGGAACTGTAACTGTAAGTTTAATAAGAAATGTGGCTGAAAGCTTTAGTAATGGTGAAGTTGATTTAATTGAAAATAATGCTGCCTATGAATTTACAATTAAATTCGTAGGTGTTAAAGGAATTCCACCTAATATGGAGGACTTGAAAAAAGCTATAGAAGAAATCAAACCTGCGCACCTGAATTACAAATTTGAATATACTTATTTAACTTGGGATGAGTTTGAAAAATATAATAGGACGTGGGACCAGTGGGATGTATTGAATCTTACCTGGGATGAACTTGAAGTTCATATATATTAGAAAGGATGTGCAAAAATGCCTAGTGCTAATAAAACACCTGTAATTGGTTTAAGTCAGTGGCAGGGTAATGAATATATAAAGCGTCAGGATCTTAATGAAGATAATCTTAAAATAGATAACAAGATTAAAGACCTGCAAGAAGAAATAGGTAATATTCAGGTTCCAGTGACAAAGGTTAATGGGAGAACAGGAGAAGTAGTATTAACGGCAGCAGATCTAGGAGCTGAAACTCCATCTGGGGCACAATCAAAGGTGAAAGTACATGAGGATAAATTAGATCCTCATCCCCAGTATGCATTGGATAGCGATTTAACGTCATTGAGTGAGACGGTGGAGTTACAATTGGGAGAATTGGAGACAGAAATTGAAAGCTTAAATACTGATAAAACAAATAAAAATGACTATGTAGCGAACAATGCTTTTGCAGTTACAACTGGAACTGCCACAGCTTATACTGTAACACTAAGCCCAGTTCCTGCTGCTTATTTAGATGGAATGACTATAACAATACTTCCTCATGTAGATTGTGGTGCAAATCCAACACTTAATATCAATGCATTAGGTGCTTTAACTATATTAAAACAAGATGGTTCGGCTATAGCAAGTGGAGATATAAAAACAAATAAACCTTTAAGCCTTGTGAGGGTAGGTAGCAATTTTTTTGTTCGTAGCTCAAGTTCAAAAGGTGCAGCATGGAGAATACCTAGTAGTATACCTTCGCCAAATGGAAGCACATTTTACAAATTCTTATACGGATTCGATGCAATTATTAAAGAAGATGTAAGTGGGTATTATCAATTTTCAATAGTTTCATCAACAGGGCTTAAATTAACGAGAAAATTTTATACTTTTACCGACACATTGCTCGAAACAATTGATGTTGCTATATCGCTCACATCAACGGGTGGCAATCTTAAACATGATGGTAAGTATATCTACGTATTTGGGACTACCAATAGCAATAATAGTGTGTGCCTTGTTTATGAGTTAAACTTAAACTTAATTTTTTCAATAACATATTCAACAAACAATACGCATTATATGGGGCAAGCATGTTGCGATATAAAAACATGTAACATTAGTTTTTATAATTCAAACTATCTATATGTATATAATAATGGAACAAAATTAAAAGAAAAAAATATCGGCACAATAACATATTCTTTCGCAAAATTTATTTCCTCTACACTTATTGTATATAGTTCTGGAACATCGCTTATTTTTTGGGATACAAACACCAATATGATCGTAGGAAATACTATTGGTAACTCAGCAGCAGTTGGTAATATGTTAAATTATATAAATATGGAGGTCGTATAAATGTATATTAAAATAAAAAATCTATCAAACAATGGTATGTGTGATTATAAAGGATTGGACATAAATCTAATTGAAAGCGGTACTCAGTTATATCCTTCAGCAGAAAATACAGCATATTTCAGTTATAATGGTGAAATAATCAATAATCCTGATATAATTCAAATAACAGAAAATGAATACATCCTTGCAAAAGAAATTGATGCAAAAAATAGACCAATTACACTTGAGGATAAAGTAGCACAACTTGAATTAAGTAATGCAAACATGGAATATATTTTAATGATGGGAGGATTGATATAATATGCTTACTTTTGAAAAAATCAAAGGATATTATGTTAATGGTTTATGGAGTAAGACTATGGTTTGGGATTCTATTAATTGTCCTAAACCTAAAATTACTCAACAACAATACACAGAAATAACAGGTGAAGAATGTCCAGTAGAAAGACCCTCTTAGGCATAGCTTAATTAATTTAATGTTAATAAATATAAGTAACATTGACTTGACGTATATACAGTGATAGTATGATTTTTAGTAAACTCAATAATATATAAGGGGGGACAATATTATGAAAGCTAAAAATTTATATATTGGGATATTAATATCAGCTCTTGTTTTTGTAACGGGTTGTACTGCAAAAAATAGTGCTATAGCTGATGGTAATAGTGAAAATACTACTTCACAAAATGTAGAATTTGAATCTGGTGAGATAAAAGATATTACTGAACTAATGATGAAAATACAAAGTGAAGAAGGGGTTATGGGGATTAATACATCAAAAGATAATGATACTGTTACTGCAGATATTACATTAAAAAATGATGCTGATAGCGGTAAGGCAAAGGCATTAGCAGATAAATATGCAAAACAAATTAAAAAAATCTATGATGCTAAAAAAGCTAATGTAAATGTAATCCAAAATGAAAAAAATATTGCTAACGTTGTAGCTAAATAATAGTTAATGAATAGACTCCTCTTTTGAGGAGTTTTTATTTTACATTTGATTGTATAATAGAATAATGGGATAACTTTCCTATTGATATAATATTTGGTATAATATCCATTAAGAATAATTAAGATGAATTTGTTTTATTAGAGGGAATAAAAATTATTTATATACAATGAAGGGAGCGATTAAAAAATGGTGCATTTGGTATATTGTGATGACAAAGAAAAGGTTTTGGAGAAAATCCTTGATGGTACTAAGACTATGATTGTAAGAGGTGCGGCAGGAAGAAAAATTCCTCATAGCAGAGTTTTTGAAGGTGAAACGCTATACTTTATGAAAAAAGGAACAGGAAAGATATCTGCTTTGGCTACGGTAGTAAGTGTTCAAAACTATGTTAAATTGACAGAAGATGAAATTGTAAAAACACTTCAAGAAAATCAAAGTATTCTTAATCTGTCTAGTAAGCAAAAAGAAAGATGGCATAAAAAATGCTTATGCTTAGTTGAGTTTAAAGATGTTAAGGAAATTGCCCCTTTAGAATTTGATCGTCAAAATAATATGGATGACTGGCTAATCATCGAAAAGATTGAAGATGTAGTCGTAGGCACTAGTATCCCATATAATTATGATAATTCCAAGTTTAAATAGAGTTAATAGAATAGTAGTACTCACTATTCTTATCAAGCGACGTAGGCAAAACATACGTCGCTTTTGATTTAAAAGACGACCTTTGCATAAAGGGTATCTTAGATTTAAAGTATAAATTAAATCAATCTTACTTAAAAATTCCTATATTGTTTTAAATAAGGGAGGATTTTATAAACTATTATGGAATATAGTTGCAAGAGTGTAATTGTCAAAATTTGCAGCGAAAAAGTTGGGGATTTTAATGAAAACGGAATCAGGAAGCCAGATAAATTAAGGCTTAGAGATTCCGAGAAAATATAACGCTACAGGGAGGTAAAAATGCAAGTAGGAGATAAAATAGTACTTGACAGATACGAATGGCGAATACTTGACATACAAAACAATACGGCTTTAATTATAACCGAAGATATTATAGAACAACGCCCTTACCATGATGCTTATAAAGATATAACATGGGCTGACTGCGCGTTAAGAAAATATCTTAATGGTGAATTTTATGACAAATTCAACGCA
>NZ_JAVWDJ010000065.1:0-12997 GCF_036642255.1 Clostridium sp.
ACTCGGCTGTTAACCGATAGGTTGGAGGTTCGAATCCTCTCCACGGAGCCATTTATTTTGATTAAATTAATATGGTAATATGAAAATTACTTTTAATTGAAGATAAGAAAATAAATAAATTAAAATAGTTAAAACCTTAGATAGTTATCTAAGGTTTTTTATTTTATTTATAATAGATAAAATATTTATATTGAATTTGTAAAAATATGAAAAATATAGAATTTATGGTAAAATAATAGTAAAATATAAGTAGGGTTTATAGGATTATATGGTAAATACTATCTAAAAAGGGGAAATAGCCATGATATTTAGAAAAAAAATGATAAATAAAGAAAAGGATTATGAAGTTAACAATAATTTTTTAAAGGAAAAAGAAATTGATAATTTTGCATTATTAAATAAAGATATAAAAAAGTTAGAAATTATTGAGTTATTGCAAAATCAAAAATATCAAAATATAATGTCTCAAAAAATCATAACCCAAGTAGAAGAGTCATTGCAAGTTACAGAAATGCTACTAACTTCTGTAAATCAAGTAAATATTGAGATTGGAAAACAAGATAATCACATAACTAAAACTGTAGATACTTCTAACACAGTAGCAGCATTTTCACAGGAAATAAATGCTGGAGTAGTTGAAACTTTAAGAGTTATAGATGATACTCTTCAACATGCAGAAAAGGGTCAGCAATCTTTAAAAAATGTTGAAGTAAGCATGGATAACATTAAAAATATTGTTGAAACTATGGAATTAACAATGAAAGATCTTGTTAATAAATCTAATAAAATTAAGGGAATAGTGGATACAATAAAGGGTATAGCTAAAACTACTCACTTACTATCATTAAATGCTAATATAGAAGCGGCAAGAGCTGGTGATAGTGGTAGGGGTTTTTCAGTTGTTGCAGGGGAAGTTAAAAAGCTTGCTGAAAATTCTTCGAAATCTGCAGATGAAATTGATAAGATAATTGTTGAAATTTCAAATGTCACTGAAGCTACATCAAATATAATTCAACAAAGTGTTGAAAAAGTTATGGAAGGTAGTTCAGTAACTCAAGAAGCGGGAAAAGTAATAGATGATATGATGGTTCAAATACAAACTACAAGAGAAACTTCCAATAAGATTGGAGAAGCAGTTGTAGAACAAGCAAATAAAAATCAAAATATGTTACTAGTTATAGAAGATATGGTTAAAGCAATCGATTCAGTTAAAGCGTTAAATGAAAATATTTCTGTAGATACTTATAGGCAAAAAGTTTCTCTTAATATGCTACAGCAAACTATAACAAACTTAAATACTATAGCAAGTAAAGGAATAAATGACACAGAGTTAGACGAAAGATTTTTGTATATGGATACACAAGAACCTACTACTTTTGATCCAACTAGTATTATAGAAGCTCAATTCTCGAGAATTATACAACCTTTGAATTTAGGGTTGGTACAAGTGGGCCCTTCTGTAGAACCTATCGGCGCAATAGCGCAGACCTGGCACTTAGAAGAAGATAATATTACTTGGAACTTCACCTTAAGAAAAGATATGAGATTTCACAATGGGAGAAAAATTACCGCGAAAGATATTAAATATTCATATGAAAGGCTCTTAAGTAGTACATTAAATTCACCAAATAGATGGTTTTTGTCCATGATAAAAGGTGCTGATGAGTTTTATAATGGTAGATCTAAAGAAGTATCAGGAATAATGGTAAATGGAGACTTTAACATGAAGATAGTACTTCAGTATCCATATACTTCTTTCATAAATAATTTGACACATATATCTTGCTCTATTTTACCTAAAGAAGAAGAAGGAAAAATTAAAAATACTCCAATTGGAGCAGGACCGTATAGATTTATATCCTTTGATAAGGAACAAGGTAAAATTATTTATAGTAGGTTTGATCAATACAATTTAGGACAAGCATTAATTGATAATATTATATTAAATACAGATAATCAAAACACTGTTGAAAGATTTATAAATAATGAAGCAGACTTTGTTGAAGTAAATGGTATAAACAAAAGTAAAATAGTTAATGCAGGATATAATATTCATGTGACAGAATGTATAGGTTCAAGATTTTTATTATTTAACTTCTTTAGGAATAACCCTTTAATCCATAGCAAGGACGTAAGACAAGCAATTAACTACGTTGTTGATAAACAAAAAATTGAGAATGAGGTTTTCAGTGGTATGGAACCAATTGCAAAAAGTGTTTTTCCCACAATCATATTAAAGAATCCAAGTACAAAGGTATATAATAGGGATGTTAGAAAGGCTCAGGACCTTATGAAGAAAAGTGGGATAAAACAAGGAACCATCAAGTTCGGTGTTTCTAAAAACGAAGAAAAAAACACCACTCATTATATGTTATCAAATATCTTAAGAGATAATCTAAGGGAAATCAATATATCTTTAGAGATAGTAGAAATTGATCCGAAGAATTATTACAATTTCGATGCGATACAAGATGTAGATATGATGTTATATGGTTGGTTAGGGGATTCTGGTACGGCAGATAATTTTATTGAGCCTTTAATAGATATTAATAATACATCTAACTTAAGTAAGTATAGTAATCCTGAGTTAATGGAGTTATTGAACACAGCAAAGGCAACAAAAAACCCTTATACCTATAATGAAATATTATATAGCTTAGACAGTAAAATTTATGAAGATGCAGCCTATGTATTTTTATCGCACATAAGCTTAGCATATGCTACATCAAAAGATATAAAAGGATTTAAAGTACATCCATTAAATTTAATTAAACTTGAAGACGTGTGGAGATAAAATTTAGTGATGCAAAATAGATATACAAATCTATAGAAATAGCAGGGCAACCCCCCTGCTATTTCTAATATATTATATAAATTTATTATGGTTATATACAAGTATGTATATTTTGAATAGTATTTTTGTTATATTTTAACTTATGTAAATTGATGATTTTAAGATTATTAAAAACAATATATAAGTAGATATAAGGTTATTAATGAAGAATATCTAAACTTACTTTTTTTCGTAAATAACAGAAATCCCTTTTTCATTACTTGAAAAAACTATGGTTCCATTTTTATCTGTTCTAAAAGTTGTAGTGCTTATTTTCTTTAATGATTCCAAAACATTTTTATCAGGATGACCATAATCATTACCCATACCACAAGATATAACAGCATATTGAGGTGAAGCTTTCATTAAGAACTCCTTTGAAGTAGAAGTTTTACTGCCATGATGGCCAACTTTTAATACATTACATGATACATTATCATTTGTTCTTAAAAGTTCTTCTTCAACTAACTTTTCACCATCACCTGTAAACAAGAACGAGTTATTGTTATTTTGCAGCTTAATAACTGTGGAATAATTATTTAAATTGTCATATTTATTAAGACTAGGTGATAAAAACTTTAGATATGTATTATTTTCCAAAGGTATAATTAATCCTGCTTTCGCTACATTGATTTTTTTTCTCTTTTTATATAATTCTCGAACCATGGATAAGAAATCTTCGGTGTTTGAGGTGATTTTGGGGGCATAGAATTCTCCAATTTCAAAGTATTTTATAATATCATCCATTGAGCCCATATGATCTTCATGAGGGTGGGTAGATATTACATAATCTAAGGTTTTTATGTTTAGGTTGTTGATGTAATTAATTACTTTCTTTGAATATGAATTTGAACCGCTATCTATTAGGACATTTTTATTTGAAGCTTGAATTAAGATCGAGTCACCTTGTCCTACATCTATAAAGTGAACGAGAAGATTATTACCAAACAAATTATTTGTGGATGTAGTTGTAGTAAGATTATTATAAAATAAAATAAAAGCAAATAAAGAAATAATAATTATATATAGTATCTTTTTTTTCATATAAGCCCCCGAATATAAATATATGATTATTATTGACAAGGATAATGATTATATTTCAATTTAGTGTATAGATATTATTATAATCATAAGAATGAAATTTTCATTTTATATGATTAAAAAACAAATTCAAAATATGTTAAGACACTTACAACAAAGATTTATATCACAATAATAAAGTTAGATAGTTAGCAATTATTTGAGTGCTAAAGTATTTAATAATGGAAAAATAATTGATATAATATCTGTGACTACGTTGAGAAGGAAGGGATAAAGTGAGAAAGGTTTATTTTGCAATAATGTTTTTTAGTTATATGATTTATATTGCTTTAAGAAGGTTTAAATATAGATTAGTGAAGGATAGGTTAAGTAAAGAGGAGAGAGAAGAATATTTATATGATGTAATTAACAATTGGTCTAAAGCTATAATTAGGTATTCAGGTTTAAAAGTAGAGGTGATTGGTAAAGAAAATTTGCCTAAAGAAACTTGTCTTTATGTAGCAAATCACCAAAGTCAATTAGACATTCCTTTAGTTATGGCAAGTATCGATGAAGTAGCAGGAGCAATAGCAAAGAAGGAAATTGAAAACTGGCCAATAGTATCTGGTTGGATGAAAGAGTTTAATTGTGTATTTATTAATCGAGAAGATGCAAGAGAAGGCTTGAAATCAATACTCCTAGGTGTACAATACTTGAAAGATAAGAGATCAATGTTAATCTTCCCTGAGGGAACTAGAAGCAAAGGCCATAGCATAAATGAGTTTAAAAAGGGAAGCATGAAACTTGCAATAAAGGCTAATGTGCCAGTTGTTCCAATTACAGTTGATGGAGCTTTTAAAGGATTGGAAGGGAAACCCGAGGATTTAAAAGCTAAAATAATATTTCATAAGCCAATATATATTGATAAATTAACCAAAGATGAACAAAACAATTTGGCTAAAATTTGTGAAAATATTATTGCATCGGCACTTTAGCTACATTAAAAAACGATAATGTAGGGAATGAATTTATATTTAAAAGAAAACTTGGCAATATGGTATAAAGCAAAAGTTCTTATAAATTATCTAAAATATGCCCTCTTAGGTACATTTTATAATTCTTATAAGAACTTTTTTTATTTATATAATTAAAGAAAAGATTACAAACTTTAATAGATAACTTTGGTGAAGTAAACACTAAGTAATAAAAATTAGTTAATATTTAAGTCTTAAGAGTTTATTATTTAATCTAAAGTAAGTACAATAGACTTTAATCTGCTCATGGCTTCTATGCTATATCTTATTCCTTGAGTTCCCATACCAGATGCTTTTACTCCAGAAAAAGGAAAGTGATCAGGGCCTCTTTCAGACTTATTATTAATTTGAACTACGCCAACCTCTAGCTTATTAGCCACGTAGAATGCATTATTTATATTTTGAGTAAATACTGAAGATTGAAGACCATACTGAGATCTGTTTGCGAGTTCAATAGCTTCATTAATATCATTAACTCTTATTACTGGAAGTACTGGCCCAAAAGGTTCTTCCCAAGCAATCCTCATTTTTGTAGTTACATTATCTAATAATGTTGGATACATCAAATTTTTTTCGCGTTTATTGCCTATAAGAAGAGCGGCTCCTTTATTTACTGCATCATCAATAAGTTCTTGTACATACTCTACTGATTTATCATTTATTAGTGGAGTGACTTCGCAGCCATCCTCTGGTTTACCAACCTTGATTTTTTTCACATTGTCTAGCATTTTACTAATTAATTCATCAGCAACATCCTCAGTTACTAATACCCTTTTAATTGCTGTACATCTTTGACCAGAATAGCTATATGCTCCAGAGACTATTTCTCTTGCTGCCTCATCTAAATCTGCATCTTTTAACACAATAGCCGCATCTTTACCTCCAAGTTCCAACATCATGGGAACCATACCTGCTATTTTTGCAATATGCTTACCTATTTTAGTAGAACCAGTAAAATTAATGAAGTTAATTTCTTCCTTTGTAACAATATAATCTCCAATCTCTGAAGCTTTACCTGTAACGGTATTTAATACACCATTAGGCACTCCAGCTTCCTGGAACACTCTTACGAGATGATAAGCACTTAGGGCTCCTTGAGTAGGTGGTTTTAATATTACACTGTTTCCTGCTATTAAAGCAGGTGCGATTTTTGAAGCTGAAAGATTAATTGGATAGTTAAAGGGTGAAATAGCCAACACTACGCCAAGAGGTACTCTTTGAGCGAAGCTCATCTTATTTTTTTTAAAACCCGGAAAATTATCAGCCCCAATTGCTTCACCATCCATATGCTTTCCAGCGTCAGCAGTAAATCTTATAAATTCAGCAGTTCTTTTTACTTCTGAAATTGAAGATTTTATATCTTTTGCAATTTCATTCATTAAAACTTTTGCAATTTTTTCAGCTTCTTGATCTAAGAGTTCAGCTGCTTTATGTAAGATTTTAGCTCTTTCACTTATTGGGGTTTCACCCCATGAAATTTGTGCAAACTTTGAAGTTTCAACAACTTTATCAATATCCTTCTTTGTCATTGAAGGAATGGTACCTAATAAGGTATTATCAATAGGGGAATATATATTTATAGTATTTTCTGTGGTAATCCACTCACCATTAAATAAGTTGCAATAATGATTATCTTTTTTTATACATGCAAACAAAGAACTCACCTCCATATAATAATAATTTAAACATTTATAATTATTATTATCAATAAACAATTAAATTATCATATTGGAAGTGAAAAACAAAATGATTAAATTAACAAGATTTAAAACTAATTAATTAAATCCTTCTCAATATGTTCTAAGTTTTTTTTCAGGTCATCAACATATGTATTTAATTTTCGTATATCTTTTTCAATACTAAGTGTCTGGCTTTTTATTTCTTGAATATTTAATAATAAGTCGCTAATTTTTTTTTCCTTAGAAGTAATTATTGGTTCATAGATTTTTCTTAATGTTTCTCTTTTATTAAGGGTAAATGATATATATTTATTGATTTTATATAAAATAATTTTAGTGTTTTTCGATAATTGAATTAAGATATGATTTAAAAGGTTTATCAATTTATTAATTGATTTCATAAAATTTCACCTCACATATATTTTATTTTTAAAATTTAAGAAAGGCAAGATGAAATTATGAGGGATAAAATAAACATAGGATATGTAAAAAAGATCAATAGTTATATAGATAAATTAGAATTAAACAAAATCAAACTACAAAAGGAGAAAAATGACGCACAGTCATTATTAGAAGAGAGAATGAAGGTCTTTGGAGAACTTGTAGAAAAAAAAGACGAATTGGAATCTAAGTATGAGGAAATTTTAAAGTTTATTATTAATAAAGGTGTATTCTTTCAGATTAATAATAGTACTTGTAAGTTAAATCAGTGGGATAATTTAATCTTAATATCTGAAAAAAACAATGGAATACTTAAAGATAAAAAAGACCAGGTGATAAAAATTATAGATAAAACTTATATGAAAATGGTAAAAGATATATTAGATAAAGGATTTACTATAAGCTTTATAGCAATAAGAGCAAATGAAACTACAGCGCTAATTCAAGGTAGATTCGTGAAGAAGTAAAATGGTTCAACTTCACAGATATCTTCTAAGTGGTATAGATGGTAGAGAGTAATGCTGAGCAAAGAAATATAAAATGGTAGTGAAGCGTTGCTTAACATAAGTTTTCAGTTTATACACGTTCAGATAGTACTATTTCATTTGAATTGTTATTTAAGTTAGTAATATAATATTACCTAAAATTAAAAAAGCTGAATATAAATTCAGCTCTTTTAATAGGATATCATAAATTAGTCTATATCTCTGTATCTATTCTTTCCTAAAAATGATAGTGCATATAATCCGCATAGACCAACTAATCCATATACTACTCTGCTTAAACTATTAATAGTGCCGAATTCGCCAGAGCCTGCAAAAAGTGCTGCTACTAAATCAAATCCGAATAAACCAATTAGGCCCCAGTTTACTGCTCCTATTATAACAAGGATTAGTGCTATAGTATCTAATGCTCTCATAAAAAACATCTCCTTTTTTAATTAATTACAATACTTAGTATTAACAGAAAAATATATTTTATAACCAATATTAATAATAATTTCTTTATTATATAAAATTTAACAATTTCCAAGTTGTTTAATTAAAAGAATGGATAAAATCATTTAACAAATATAGTATATTTTCTTTGTTAAATATTGTATAATAGTGATAATAAAATTATATGAAAAGAGGGATTAACTTGAACTCAGTTTTGTTTTTTCTAAGTATAATATTGTTTGCTTTTGGAGTGTTAATTGTATATCAAATTATCAAGCCTCTTCTTTTAGATAAAATCAAGGTTAATAAGTGGGTTATTTTAGCTATTGCATTAGTTGAATTTATAGTTCCCACGGTAATGTGGCCGACTATGCCATATATTTTTGTGAATTATATCATACCAGGGGTATTCGTAATTTTATTTCTCTGGTTTTTGGATTTGTCTGGATTTATTAAAAGGAGAAAACCAAGAAACGTAACTTATAATAATAATAAAAAGAAGAGTAATATAACAATAAAACCTAAAGCAAAACCGAATAGAGTAAAAAAATAAAGATAGCAAGAAAGTTACTTGCTATCTTTTCCTTATTTAATATCTTTTAATTCCGCCAACATAGGTTTCTAGTACTACTAAATCTTTAATTTGTTCTTTAGGAATCTTTGTTATGTCTTCAGAAAGAATAATAAAGTCTCCATAGAAGCCTTCTTTAATTTTACCTTTTTTACCTTCTTCAAAGCTCATAAAACTAGAACCAATGGTATAGCATTTAATTGCATCCATAACATTCATACATTCATTAGGATAAAAGCCATCTTTAGGATTACCATTTAAATCTTTTCTATTTACAACTCCATATATGCCTTCAAAGACATTAAAACTTTCGATTGGAGCATCAGAACTAAATGCAACAGGAATTCCTGACTTTACCATGGTTTGGAATGCATAGCTTTCTCTAGCTCTCTCTTTTCCAACAGCTTTCTCAACTATAGGATGATCAGTCATAATAAAGGATGGTTGAACATTTGCAACTACACCAAGATTTTTAAATCTACTAAGTAAATATTCATTGGTAAATTGAGCATGAACTATTGTAGGACGAAGATCTTTTTTACCACTGATATTAATAAGTCTCTCATAGGAATTAAGTACGCTGTTACAAGCACCATCTCCAATAGCATGAATTGTTAGTTGGAAGCCATGATTATAAGCTTTTGCAACCAAATCATCCAATGAGTCTTGTTCATAGATTAGGACTCCAGTGTGGGGTTCATCACAGTAAGGTTCTATCATAGCAGCAGTTCTTCCACCTAAGGAACCGTCTTGAAATAACTTTACTGGTCCAATTCTTAAAAAGTCGCTGCCAATGTTGCTTTTCAAATTTAATTGTTTAGCTTCTTCAAACAATTTATCATTGGTCAAATTTAGCTGAAGAATAAATCTTAAAGGCAGTTGATTTTCTTCATCAAGAGAACTATAAGCTTCAATTAAGTTTGTAAGATTTTTACAATGTGTTAAATCTTCAGTTTGAATAGTTGTAATACCACAGGCTAACGCATCCATGAAAGCTGATTTCAATGTAACTTTTATTTCATCCACAGTAAGTGCTGGAAGGCCATCTAAAGCAATATTTAGAGCATTTTCCCTTAGAATTCCAGTAGGCTCGGCATTTTCCTTATCAATTATACCACCGCTTGGATTAGGTGTATTTTTAGTTATTTTAAGCAATTCCAATGCTTTTGAATTTACAACAGCTATATGACCGCAAATTCTAGAAAAAACTATTGGATGTGATGTAGATATATTATCTAAATCATATCTAGTTGGAAGTCTTTGTTCCTTAAATAAATTGTGATTCCAACCACGTGATACAATCCAAGTTCCTTCAGGAATAGCTTTTTTATTAATATAATCTTTAGACTTAAGAATTAAATTTTCAATTGACTTAATATTTACAATATCTACGTTATTTTTTTGAATTGCATAATTTAGAAAGTGCATATGTCCATCATTGAAACCAGGTAAAACAGTTTTGCCTTTTAAATCAATTATTTCTTCGTCTTTTACGGAAGTTAAAATTTCAGTATTACTACCTGTCTTTGCAAAAAAACCATTTATAACAGAAAAACTTTCACAAATTTTCTCTCCATCTAGCGTGATTACATTACCATTAATAAATATAGACATATTACACAACCTCTCACTTTGATAAAAGTATAATTTCTATAATAATACAATATTTACCTTCAAAAATAAACAAAATTCACTTATTACAGTATAAAATATTGTAAATTTTTAATAATGTGGTAAAATCAAAAGGTATATAATGTGAAAATACTATTTCTCCATGAAAGCTAAGTAATTAGAATAATATATTTTTATGGAGGAAATATAAATAATAATAAGAATAGGAAAAATAATACAAAGGAGTGAAGTAGATGAATTTTTATTTATATAATACTCTTACGAGAGATAAAGATGAATTTATCCCAGCAAAGCCAGGGAAGGTAGGAATGTACACATGTGGACCTACAGTATACAACTATGCTCATATCGGAAACTTAAGGACTTATATATTTGAAGATGCACTGAAAAAATCTTTAGAATATGTAGGTTACAAAGTTAAGCATGTAATGAATGTTACAGATGTAGGGCATCTTCAATCAGATAGTGATGAAGGTGAAGATAAAATGGCTCTTGGAGCTAGCAGAGAAAAGAAAACTGTGTGGGAAATTGCAAAGTTTTATGAAGACGCATTTTTCGAAGATTGTAAAAAACTAAATATTAAAAGACCTAATGTAGTGTGCAGAGCTACAGAACATATTGAAGATATGATAAAATTTATAGAAAAACTTGAAGAAAGAGGATACACCTACGAAGCTAATGGAAATGTATACTTTGAGATTGATAAATTCAAAGATTATACTAAATTAGCTAATTTGAGTATAGACGAATTAGAAGCTGGAAGTAGGATTGAAATTGACCCAAATAAAAAGAATCCACTAGACTTTGTACTTTGGTTTACAAATTCTAAGTTCTCTAATCAAATAATGCAATGGGAATCTCCATGGGGTAGAGGATTTCCAGGTTGGCATTTAGAGTGTTCTGCAATGTCTATGAAATATCTTGGTGAAAACATCGATATACATTGTGGTGGTATTGACCATATACCAGTACACCATACCAATGAGATAGCTCAATCTGAAGCAGCTTTAGGACATAAATGGGTGAACTATTGGGTTCATGGTGAGTTTTTAGTTTTAGATGGTGGTAAGATGTCAAAATCTAGTGGGGACTTCTTAACAGTTACTAGACTTGAAGAAGAAGGATTTGGCCCGTTAGATTATAGATACTTCTGCTTACAATCAAAATATAGAAAACAATTAGTTTTTAGCTTTGAAAGTTTAGAGGATGCAAAAAGAGGATTTAAAGCACTTAAAAAGAAAGTCGCTGCAATTATCACAGACGTCCAAGAAAATACAGCGGTAGATAAAAGTAAAGTAGAAGCTTATATTCAAAAGTTTAAAGATCAAATTAGTGATGATTTAAATATTGCTAATGCATTTACTGTTCTAAATGAAGTTGTTAAGGATAGCACTCTTAATAACAAAGAAAAATTTATTTTAATTGAAGAATTTGATAAGGTTCTATCTCTTGATTTAATGGAAATTGAGAAAGAACAAGTGAATGTAGACGAAGAGCTAATAAACACATTGATAGTAGAAAGAAATGAGGCTAGAAAAAACAAAAATTATGGCAGAGCCGATGAAATTAGAAATGAGTTGTTAGCAATGAATATTGAAATTTTAGATACAAAAGATGGTACTACATGGAGAGTAAAATAAATTTAAATATTTTTGTTTTTATTTAAATTTAAAATAATTAAAAGAATCATAAATTCTATGTAGTTTTATAAGAAATTAAAAGATTAAACAATAACAAGTTATAAAGGGACTATATAAACAGTGAATCATTGTTTATATAGTCCCTTTATATTTTTGAATATAAATGACAAGTAACTATGGATATGTTGTAATATTTATCCTTGGATATGGTTCAACAATAATAGACCTTGTAGCTTTAACGGAATTTAAATCTTATTTATAGTAATGAAATAATTTTTTCAAGCATAAGAAAACTATCAAATTATTAATATTAGTACAAACTACATACTTCAAAGATTATGGTCTCAACAAATACAATTAGTTGAAAGAACTTTAAAGAATGCAAAGGTCAAATGACAATAGTAACAATAATATAATTATTATTGTTACTATCAGTGATATAAATTTATAACAAAGAATAAAAAACTCTCTAACTATAAAAGACAGGGGACTTATTTGCACTTACATATTATTTCTATAAAATCATAAATTCTATCTTTTAGAATATCATGAATACAATCAATTTGGTCCATAAGTTCATAAGTAGTTCTCTCATACCTTTTTATCTTGTGGGTCTTGCGTTTTGTAGTGGTGGAGAGTGATAAGGATTGAGATGTATCTTTAATGGATGCAGCAGAAATTGCAAGTTGATAAAAAATAGTTAATAAAGGATTTATACAATTTTCAACATATATTCTTTCAAAAGGACTAAATGGTAGCTCGTTAATTTGAAGCTTTAAAGAATTAATAGTGGTAATTTGACCTAACAAATCTTTTAAGATTCCAGTTTCACTGGTTTCAGGGCTAGATGTGCTATTATTAATCAAAAGTTTATTAATAGCCTCAAGTTTACTATTAATATCATTATATAAGTCTTTATTTCCATTTAGAGAAGATATGTTTGAATTGTTAAGTGAGGTTATAAGATTTTGTATTTCATCTTTATTTAAGTTAGGACTTGGTGACAAGTCGGAATTTACTATGTTTAACAGAGCAGCCCCTTCAATGGAATCTTCTCTAGGAACATCAGAGTCAGGATATGTATTATTTTTGTTTATATCCTTGTTTTGCTTCATAAGATAAAACCTCCATTACAAATTTTCATATGCAATTTAATTAATTTAATTCAAAAATATTATAAAGTGATTTCATAAAATTTGTTTATTTAAA
>NZ_JAVWDJ010000066.1:0-12607 GCF_036642255.1 Clostridium sp.
TCCGGGGTTCGATCCCCCGGTGAGCCACCAAAGCACTTCAAAAGAAGTGCTTTTTGTTTTTTGAAACAATATAAATTAGAGTGCCCTTATTTTGCAATAAAGAACACTCCAATGCATATAAAAATAGTTCCAATTATGGAGTTTTTAGTTATACTTTCTTCAAGAATAAAATAACCAAAGATTGGGGCTAGAACATAGCTAAAACTTTGAAGAGGGTAAACCTTTGATAGACTAAATCTTTTTAATATATAGAACCAATAAAAAGTAGATATGACATATACAAACATACCTAAACTAATATACTTATTAGAAATTAAATTTAAAACATCCCTCAATCCATTAAACCTTACCTTATCTAAACCAATTTTCCATAAGATTTGACCTGTAACTAGTAAAAAACAATTAAAAAACACTAGTATTACTGGTTTAATATTAATCACTCCCTCATTTTTTTCTTAAACTTCTTTAATTCCAAGTTAGTTATCCCTAATTCCTGAATAAGAGTTTTTACTTTATTAATATTTTTTGATAGTGCTACAGTAAGAATAAACAAGTTAACTAACACGAAAAAATTAATTACTAAAAATAAAGTATTTACAGGATCATAAATGTGAAGAATTTCAGAAATAACATTCAGTATCTCAGGGAATGTTGATAATAAAATAAATATTAAACTAGTACTAATCCATATAAATGAATGTCTTAAATCAAGGGTATTTATTTTTATCATTTTTAATATAAAAACAAAAAAAAGTGTGGATGATATGATGAATATAAGTTGCAAAGAATGATTCATAATTACCTCCTAAAAAACATATGAAGTATAAGATGATTATTCATTTGGTATCAGGCATAGTGCTAGAGAGACTTTAATCATGTAGTATATAGATTTCTTTAGGGTTATTGATGACTTGCCAAAACTTCTTTCGTTCATTATCACAGGTATTTCACTTATTTTAAATCCTCTTTTCTTAACCCTAACTAAACTCTCAGGTTCAGGGAAATCTTGAGGATAACTATTGGCAAATAGTGCTATTACATTTTTATTACATGCCCTAAATCCAGAAGTTGGATCTGTAATTAGCTCACCACAAATGAGCTTTATCAATTTAGAAAAGTAACGAATTCCAATCCTTCTTAAAGTAGTAGATTGAAATCCTACTTTATTGATATATCTAGATCCAATACATAAATCTACTCCACTTTCGATCATATCAATTAAATCTTTCAGATAATAACAATCATGTTGACCATCACCATCTACTTGAATTGCGATATCATAGTTATTTTCATAAGCGTATTTATAACCTGTTTGGACGGCACCACCAATACCTAAATTAATAGGGAGGTCAACCTTTATAACTTCCTCGTGGAATTCAATATTTTTTGTATTATCTGTAGAACAATCATTAACTATTAAAACATCACAATTAGATAAGTTTTTCCTAATATTATGTAATAAGCTTTTCAGACTTCTTTCTTCATTAAAAGCAGGAATTATTACTAATATTCTCATAGAGTAAATCTCCTTTATAGACATAAGTTTTTGTTATTATATATAATTACCAAATTTTCATATTTTATCTTGATAATTTAGCTAATATTAATTGAATCAGTAAATTTGAATATAAAATAATAGATTTGTTTTCATTTTCAATAAAGTGTCTATAATAAATAAGAAAGTTATGTACACATGAGTTAAGGAGTAATTTAATGAATAAAAGATATAACAAGACCTCATGGAGAAAAATAGTTCTATACATCGTAGCTATAATTTTAGTATGGTTAATTTACCTGATTGCATACTATCCAGCAATAATGAGTAGTGATTCATTAAGCCAGTGGAATCAATCAGTTAAGAACTCATATTGGGACGGTCATCCAGTAATTCATACCTTGTTTAATAAGCTGATAACTTCAATATATCACTCTCCTGCAGCTATAGCCTTATCACAAATAGTGATCACTGCTCTAATTATTGGATTTGGATTACATTCTTTTGAAAAACATGGAATAAAGCAAATATACTTATTATTAACTACATTATTTTTTATGATTGTCCCTACTTTCGGATTTATGAGTATTATACTTTGGAAAGATATTTTGTTTAGTGCCTTTCTCTTGTTATATACAATTATTATTATAAATATTGTATATACTAAGGGGGACTATCTAATATCATCAAAAAATAAAGTATTTATTATTTTTATATCATCAATTATTTGTTTGTTCAGACATAATGGATTAATCATATTTATTGGAACCAATATGATTTTATTATTGTGCTATAGAGTTAAACTTAGGGATAATTTAATTGTTTTAATTTCAACTCTTATAATATATTTCCTAGTAAAGGGGCCATTTTATAATTATTTAAATGTGTCAAGGGATACATCAAACGAAGCTCTTGCAATACCTACACAACAAATTGCGTATGTTATTAGAAGTAATGGAAATCTTGAAGAAAGTGAAGCTGCTTATTTTAATTCAATATTACCTCTAGAAGAATGGAAAAAGAGTTATAATATGTTTTCTGTGGACCCCATCAAAATGCATAAGGATTTTAATAAAGAAGTTATTATTAATGATGTAGGCAAGTTTTTAAGAACATGGATAAGTGTAGTAAGAAAAAATCCTGGGCTATCTTACAACGCTTATATAAATCAAATTAATATAATATGGAATTATAATAGTGTTGTTAATATAGCTCACATGAGAATAATAGAGAATGATTTAGGTCTAAAAAATGTAGTATTAAACGAGAAAGTTTCTAATTTGGTAAAAGAATTATTTAGCAAAACAATTGGGACGAAACTAGCATGGATTCTTTGGAAACCAGCAATATATATGTATTTAAGCATGGTATTTATTGTTGTTGCTACTTTAAGATATAAAAAATCAATAATTATTATTGCACCTATGTTACTAAATATATTTACATATTTAATTGCTATACCAGCTCCAGAATTTAGATATTTTTATAGCAACCTATTAATATTTCCATTCATTTTTTTAACAGCCTCAGTAAATTTCATAAATAAAGATAACCAAGTATTTTACAATTATAAGTAGTATAAAATAAGATAAATGTTAATGATAACTTAACGTACTTCTTTACTGATTAAAAAATAAAACTATAATTATTTAATTAGTATAAATATAAATCATGAAATCCATCTTAAATATAAGGGATGTTTAAGATGGATTATTAACAGTCTTGAATAACTGGTGGATAAAAGTATATGGATTTAAAACAAGTGTGGATAAATTTCCACTTCAATATTATAATTACATTATTAATCTACAGGTGGAGTTGATTGACTATGAATTTTTCTAAAAGCACTAGAATTGTAGAATTTGTGAGAAGACCAAATAGGTTTCAGGGATATGTTATTGTTGATGGAAAAGAGGAACTTGTACATGTTCCTAATACAGGGAGATGTAGAGAAATATTAATTCCAGGATCCAAGGTTCTTTTAAGAGAAGAAAGTGGAGAACATAGAAAGACAAGGTTTAGTTTAATAGCAGGCTATAAAGGAACTAAGTTAATTAACATAGATTCACTAGTTCCTAATAAAGTAGTTGAGGAAGCATTATTGTTAAGAAAAATACCAGAGTTAAGAAAATATGATACTATTTTGAGAGAAAAAACTTATGGCAATAGCAGATTTGATTTTAAG
Source organism: Clostridium sp. (assembly GCF_036642255.1). GTDB lineage: Bacteria > Bacillota > Clostridia > Clostridiales > Clostridiaceae > Clostridium_J. Next base: position 3,681 of record NZ_JAVWDJ010000066.1, read on the forward strand.
TTAACAAATGGGACTGGGGAAGAATACTATTTAGAAGTTAAGGGAGTAACCCTTGAAAAAAATAAAAAAACAATGTTTCCAGATGCACCTACAGAAAGAGGAAGGAAGCACCTTTTAGAATTAGTTGAAGTAAAGAACTCTGGAAGAGGTGCAGGAGTAATATTTCTAATACAAATGGATGATGTAGAAAGTTTTACTCCCCATGATGAAATGGATAGTGCCTTTGGAGACGCATTAAGATTTGCATATGCTAGCGGAGTTGATGTTTTTGCTTATGAATGCGAAGTGGGAGAAACCTTTATAAATTTAACTAAGAAAGTTGAAGTTATTTTATAAATATATGTAAGTTAATTTTATTAAATTTGCAACTAAAGTTTAATTTCATAAAATGAATAGATTAACTTATAACAAGATATTTATGTTTTTATCTCCAAAATATTAAAGTTCTTTAAATATAATTAATAAGGTTAAGACAATAAAATTCACTATTATAATATCTTATAGATTAATTAATTACTATTTAAAAACAAAAATTCTAATTATTTATTTTTATGATATTATATTAGTGTAACAAAATTAAAAACTTATTTCCTGGAAGCATAATATTTCCTTATGATAAAAGCTCGACAATTGAAGTCGAGCTTTTATTATTTTCATTAAGTTCCCTTACATAAATTGAATATATTTAATGAATTTCAAATAAGTTTAAGTATAATATAAATCTTATTATACAAATACATTCTAATGCAGTAATAAAATTTCAATAATTGAGTATTTCATAAGTTTTATTAGTAAATATTATATGATTCATATTAAAATATTTAATATATAATATAATTAAGTAGGAAATAAACATAAGAAATGAGGAGATTTTTTGAAATTTAAGTTTTGCCCAATGTGTGGGAGAGAATTAGTCGATAAATATAGCTGGGATGAGGGTGGAGTTCCTTATTGTGAAAATGATGATATAATGTATTTTGATACTCCAAAACCTTGTATAGTTGTAGCTGTGTTAAAAGGAAATGAGATACTTCTACTTAAGCAAAGTTATATTTTTAAAAACTCAAAGGTACTAGTATCAGGATATGTTACAGTAGGAGAAACTTTAGAAGAAACTGTATTTAGAGAAGTTAAAGAAGAAACAGGAATAACTATTGGAGATATAGAGTATTTAGGAAGTCAATGTATAAAGTCTAAGGAACTACTTATGATTACTTTTATGGCAAAGTATATTGAGGGAGAGATTCAAAAATCCTCTGAGGTAGAATGGGTAGAATGGGGTAGTTTACAAAATGCAATATGCGAAATGACAGAAGATGAAGTAGGAAAAAATATTGTTAAAAGAGTCCTAGAAAAGCTTAGAGAGCAGTAAAAAATAAACATATGAAAATTAAAGACTTAACTTTACTTTTAAAAAATTAAATCATTTGTTAAGTTTGCATAGTTAAGCTTTTCTAAGAAAGGTTTTCTGCAAAAACAAAATACATTTTTATAATGATTTAGAAACTACTAATTGTTTAATATTAAAAAGGCAAGCTCATATATGAACTTGCCTATTTTAATCTTTTTAAATGAATTTCAAGATCTTTATTATTTTTATAACAGATGGTAGCATCGTCTACCATCATTCCAACTAATGAAAGCTCGCTATCTAAGTCATCATCACCAGTAAGCTCCCAATAATATTCTTCAATATCATGCCTTCTTGGGATACTTAGTAAAGTTTCCATATTATCCACAAACTCTTTTTCTAGATTCTCTATGACGCATAAGAAGTTAAAATTAATAATATTTTCGTTGATATAATAATCTATGTGTACATCTTTACATCCAATCTTAAGTAAATAATTCATAATTTCACTTACTATTTTTATATTTCTTTGACGCAAGTGTCTCATTTTTTAAACTTCCTTTCTAAAGGCAGTGATTAATGGAACTAATATCATACAAATGATACCACCCGAAAACCCATTGTTATATAAAATTAATCCTCCATGCAAGTAACCAATATTCATAACCAAGCAGGTATGAAGAAAGCCTGATATTATTCCTATAGGCCATCCAAAGCTACCAGATAGTGGTGCTAAAGTAGTGCTAAATAAAATACTTAGCAGCATGTTTGGTGAGTTAACAGGCCATATATTTAGAAATGAACACAATAAAGCTCCAATCATAATAGGAATAACATTTCTCAAGTGCTTTCCAAAGGCCCCAAATCCTGTAATTGTAAGTATTCCGCCAAGAGTTGGTCCATTTAAATCCCCGTTAATTAGTAAAACTATAAGAGTTGAAAATAGACCTAATAAACCCATATTTATTAGCGTTACACCGTTACCAAAAATCATATAGTAGTCACTAATTAGTCTACCAGAATGACTATAGACTTTAAATAAGTTTTTAAAGCTTTTATCATTTAATAAATAGCCTATAATAATTAGTATTAAAAATAGTGAAATAAATAATACTGAAAAAAACAAGTTATTATTTGAGGACCAAATTAACCTAGTGCTAAAATCTATTCCAAAGGCCCTAAGGACTGACATTAAAAGTGTTCCTAATAATCCAGCTGCAAATCCAATATTATAAAGATTATAACCTTGATGAACTTTTAAAGTATATGAGGCCATGGGAGGTAGTAAAAAACCTATAAATATGGTTACGCATAATCCAGATATCGAAGATATAAATATGGGGACATTTTCAGTTATAATTAACTGAGTTACTGTAGGTGATAAGGTTGTACCAAATAGTGCTATAATGATATAGTTAGAAAATGGTTCTTTTTGATATTTAGAGTAAAGCCATATGCCAAAGATTATTGGCCAGATATTTGCAATGTTTTTGCCAAATAGAGAAAACCCTGCAACTGTGAAGAGAGCAGCAACAATTGAACCTGTAGGTTTGATTTTAAGATAAGTTAATAATACAATATAACTTAATAAAACTAAGGAGGAGTTAATAAAAGTAGCTCCAATTCCACCGAGCTCAATATAGTCAGTGATAAGTATATCAGAATTTAATACAATATTTTTTAATCCTAATAATATATCTTGAACACTATCTACGAACAACCCAAGTACAATGAGTATTAAGCTATAACAAGCTATAAAAAGATAGGGAAGGGGGAGTTTAAAATTATTAATCATGATTACCTCCTCAAAAATAAAGCTTACTTTATTATGTTGTTATCGAATAAATACTAATATATAATCAAAGTTAATGGAATAATAAGCAAGTTATATATTCTTTATAGTTTTATAGGGATATTTTTTCGAATTTAATATATGTGGAAATAAGGATACTAAGGATGGGGAATATCCTATTCTTTTGAAATGTCGTTAAATTAATATTGATAATTTTCTAATTTTATTATAATAATAAAATTAGAATTTAACTACAATTATTTTAATTTTAAGAGGAGAAATTTATGAGAAAGCAAATACCAGAGTTTAAAGGCTTATTAAGAAGTCATATGATAGAACTTCCAACATCCATTAGAGATGCAAGTGGAATTATTATTTTTGGTAAAAGACTGAAGTCTTTTGTTTTTACAACGGATGTAGCAGTTATTAGAAATACAAATGCTGATGCAGTTATTGCAGTATATCCATTTACACCTCAACCAATTATCACAGAAGCTCTCATATTAGCTTCAGATGTGCCACTATTTTGTGGAGTGGGTGGAGCTATTACTACAGGTAGGAGAGTTATAAACTTAGCATTAGATGCGGAGTTTAAGGGTGCCATGGGGGTAGTTGTTAATTCATCGACTCCTAATGAAGTTATAAAAGAGATGAGAGAGACTATAGATATACCTATAATTGTAACTGTAGTTTCAGAATTTGAAGATATCGAAGCTAGAATAGAAGCAGGAGCTACAATTTTAAATGTTTCAGGATCAAAAAGAACAACAGAAATAGTTAGAAAAATTCGTGAAAAACATCCTGATTTTCCGATTTTAGCAACTGGAGGACCTAATGAGGAGACAATAAAGGCTACTATTGAAGCGGGCGCCAATGCTATTACATATACACCTCAAAATACAGGAGAAATTTTAAATGAAATTATGATTGGGCATAGAAAGAGATATGCTCAGGAAAAAAACCAATTAAGTATAGATGAAAGGGATGAGTAAACACACAAAGGCAACTAATTCTGTAAATGGGAAAGCGTGAACTAATTACACAAGAAGATGGTGTGAAAAGCCATTGTTATACACAAAGCAGAGAGGAGAAGTCATGACTATAGTAGTATACAACTGTAAGAAGTGTCCTGAAAATATAGCATCAAAATGTGATGGGAAAGTAGAAAATTGCATGTGTAGAAGATGCCCAAGAAATTTAGGACAATGTCTTATAACAAAGTATTGTAAAGAAACAGAATCAGTGTTGGATTTCCAATAAGGATTATTATCAATGTAAAGGGTAAGTAAAGAAACCGTTTCTATTGAGATATGTATAAATATTAGATTAGTAAATACTTGGTATTAAATGCATTTAAATTAAAAAGTTATTGAATATTTTTATTAATAAATTACAACAATAGCAATAGGAACGAATATTTGGCTCAAAGTACTATGATTAATTGATGTACACTTTATTTAATATTGAATTTATTTTTGCATAAAAACTATATATGTAAAGAAAAATAAACATATGTAATCGCTGATTTGTAAAAGTTTAGATAAAATTACAAAGCGATAAAATGTTTATAGGAGGACGTATATGGTTTCTAATGAAATAAAGATGAGAGTAGCTCCAAACTGCTCTTGCTACAACAATAGAAATTGTTTTTCTATGATGAGTATGCGAGAATCTAGCGAAAGTTGTAACTCTTGCAAGAATTTTGTTGGTGGTAAGTGTGATAAGGATTTAATCGATGAAGTGTATAGTAGAATAAGACTTAATTAATAGTTTTTGAGTATTTACGTAATATTACTCAATATTTACAAATATTTCAGTACTTAAACTTGAGAATTTAATACATAAGTGTTAAAATGGAAATGGTTTTGGACTTCAAGACTAAAACATAAAAATATTGGTAAATCAAATAAAACTTGGAGGTTGAATTATGCATAAAAAATTATTTATACCAGGACCAGTAGATGTGGCTCCAGATGTATTAGAAAAAATGGCTACACCACAGATAGGACACAGAGGTAAGGAAGCTTCTAGAATCCAAAAACAAATCAGTGAATACATGAAAGTTATTTTCGGTACTAAAGAGGAAATATTACTTTCAACTACTTCAGGAAGTGGATTAATGGAAGGTGCTGTTCGTTCATGTACTGCTAAAAGAGCTGCTATATTCGCAGTAGGTGCTTTTGGTAAGAGATGGTATGAGATGGCAGTTGCTAATAATGTTCCAGCTGACTTATTTGAAGTTGAATGGGGTACTCCTACAACTCCAGAGCAAGTGGAAGAAGTATTATCAACAGGAAAATATGACTTAATAACAGTGACTCACAATGAAACTTCATCTGGTTTAATGAACCCACTTGATGAAATATCTAAAGTGGTTAAAAAGTATCCAGAAGTAGTATTCTGTTTAGATACAGTAAGTTCAGCAGGTGGTACAGAGCTAAAAGTTGATGAGTGGGGAGTAGACATTTGTATAACTTCAACTCAAAAATCTATAGGACTTCCAGCTGGAATGTCTATGTGTTCTTTCTCTAAAAAAGCAATAGAAAGAGCTAAACAAGTTCCATACAGAGGAATATACTTAGACCTTTTAGGATTATATGAGTATATCCAAAAGAAAGATTACCAATATCCATCAACTCCTTCATTAGCTCACATGTTCGCTTTAGAATATCAACTTGATAAGATAATCAACAAAGAAGGATTAGAAAACAGATTTGCAAGACATATAGCTGGTGGAGAAGTAGTTAGAGCTTGGGCTAGAAAATACTTCGAAATTTTACCAGAAGATAAATATATGTCAAATACATTAACTAATATAAAAAATACTAGAAACATAGATGTTGCTGCTCTTAATAAAGCATTAGGAGAAAGAGGATATCAAATTTCTAATGGTTATGGTAAGTTAAAAGACAAGACTTTCAGAATAGCTCATATGGCTGAAAGAACTGTAGAAGAAATAGAAGAATTATTAAAAGTAATCAATGAAATATTAGGACTTGAATAATTATTGGAACATAGGATTAAGAAGGGCAAGTACCCTTCTTAATCTAAGTTTTAACGATGTTATGAAGAAAAGTGTCTCTTATAATATTTTCAGTTGAATGCTTTTCTTTTTATAGCGATAATTAGTAGTTTTAGTTAAAGTAAAAAAATATAAGTGTATTTACAAGCTTATAAGAAAACAATTACATTATTGAAGTGGGAGGATTACAATGATAAGAGTATTAGTTACTGATGGAATGGAAGCTAGCGGAATACAAGCGCTACAAGAAAAAGGATTTGAAGTTGTAGAGAAATTTTACGAGCCAGAAGAATTAGGTGCAGCATTACAAGAATTCGATGTGGTAGTTGTAAGAAGTGCTACAAAGGTTAGACAACCAATAATAGATAAGGCAGCAGAGGCTGGAAGATTAAAGTTAGTTATCCGTGGTGGAGTTGGAGTAGATAATATAGATGTAGCTTATGCTACTGAAAAAGGAATAAAAGTTATGAATACTCCAAATGCAAGTAGTGCATCAGTTGCAGAACTTGCTCTAGCTCATATGTTTGCAGTTGCAAGATTCATAAATATCTCTAACGTTTCAATGAGACAAGGAAAATGGGATAAGAAAAAATACGAAGGAACTGAAATCGGAGGAAAAACTCTTGGTTTAGTTGGATTCGGAAGAATTTCTAGAGAACTTGCAAGAATGGGTAAAGCACTTGGAATGAAAGTTATATACACTGATATAATGGGTAAAATGGAAGGATATGAGGAGTTTAAATTCTGTTCATTAGAAGAATTATTACCACAAGCTGACTACATATCATTACACATTCCATTTATAAAAGAGCAAGGAGCTACAATTGGTAAAGCTCAATTTGATATGATGAAAGATGGAGCTATATTAATCAACTGTGCTAGAGGCGGAGTTGTTGATGAAGCTGCATTAATTGAAGCATTAAACAGTGGAAAATTAGCAGGAGCTGGAGTTGACGTATTCGTTGAAGAGCCAACTAAAAATGAAGAGCTAGTTAATCACCCTAAAGTATCAGTAACACCACATATTGGAGCTGCTACAGTTGAAGCTCAAACAAGAATAGGTGAAGAGATAGTTAGCATAATTGCAGATTTCTTCAAATAATAAGATTTAAAAAATATAAATTACAAATGAATATATCATCATGAGATTTAAACCTTGTGATGATATATATATAATAAATTTAATTAAATTTAGGAGGAACAAAGATGGCAGTAGTTAGACCTTTTAAAGCTATAAGACCAACAAAAGAGCTAGTAGACAAAGTAGCAGCTCTTCCTTATGATGTTATGAATACTCAAGAAGCAAAAGAAATGGTAAAAGGAAATCCATATTCTTTCTTACATGTTGATAAAGCACAAATTGATTTAGATCCAAGTGTAAATCAATATGACAAATTAGTTTATGAAACAGCTAGAAAAACTCTTGATAATATGAGAACTGAAGGAACATATATCCAAGACAATGAACCAAAGATGTATGTTTACAGACAAATCATGGACGGAAGAGTACAAACTGGTATAGTTGGATGTACTTCAATAGATGAGTACATGAATAATATAATAAAAAAACATGAACATACTAGAGCAGAAAAAGAGCAGGATAGAATCAACCATGTTGACTACTGTAATGCAAACACAGGTCCAATATTCTTAACATACAAAAATGTAGGAGAAATTGATGAGATAGTTGCAGAGTGGACTAAAAAAGAGCCAGAATACAACTTTGTATCAGAAGATGGAATTTCTCATATTGTTTGGGTGATAGAAGACAAAAACACTGTAGAAAGACTAGAAGAATTGTTTAAGGGTGTACAATACCTTTATATAGCAGATGGTCACCACAGAGCAGCATCAGCTGTAAAAGTTGGTAAAATGAGAAGAGAAGAAAATCCAAACTACACTGGAGAAGAAGAATTCAATTTCTTCCTATCAGTTATATTCCCAGCAGATGATTTATATGTAATGGATTATAACAGAGTAGTTCAAGACTTAAATGGAAATTCCTCAGAAGAATTTATGAATAAGGTTTCAGAGAAATTTACAGTTGAGAAATATAATGGTGAGGGACAATACAAACCAGAAGCTAAAGGTAACTTTGGAATGTACTTAGATGAAGTTTGGTATAAGCTTACTGCAAAAGAAGGAACTTTTGATCCTAAAGATCCAGTTAAGAGCTTAGACGTATCTATACTTCAAGAAAATCTTTTAAGACCAATATTAGCTATTGAAGATCCAAGAACTAGTAATAGAATAGACTTCATAGGTGGAATAAGAGGTCTTGGAGAGCTTGAGAGAAGAGTTAAAGAGGGAATGAAAGTTGCATTCTCAATGTACCCAACAAGTATAGTTGAACTTATGAACATTGCAGATGCAGGCGAAGTTATGCCTCCTAAATCAACTTGGTTTGAGCCAAAATTAAGAAGTGGAATATTCGTTCACGAATTAAGCTAAGGCATAGTTCAGATAACACATAAAAAAAAGACTGTCTAATGACAGTCTTTTTTGTTATGCTTTATGAGCAAAAGAAACTTTAATATGTGAATAAGTATACTTCCATATCAAGCTAATTAAGGAAACTTGTATTGGAAACATAATAGCGCTCTTTATAAGTCTAGGATATATAAGAACACTAGCTGCCTTTCCAGTTATCATTGTAAGCCACCAAGTATTCAATCCTAAATCAACAATTAGGGTGACTAGTAGTACAGAAATAGCTACTCTAAGTATTGTATTTGGTTTCTTATAAAGAACTAATCCATATA
>NZ_JAVWDJ010000067.1:0-12394 GCF_036642255.1 Clostridium sp.
CTAACACATGCTTAGGGACTTTTACTGTATCACACCAACATCCACCTTGGCCATGCTGGCAGTTATTATCTTGCCCGCAAAGTGGACAAATTCTTTCTGTTCCTTTTACGCTCATCATCATCACTCCTGAATATATATTAAAATCGAAATAGCTTAATATTATTATGCTTCAAATTGGTGAAATTTATCTAAGTAAGAAGCTACATTTAAAACAGATATAGTTTGAAAGCAATGTTCTAATAACCCTTAGATCCACCTTAAGTATGTATTACCATACTTTATTTTTCTCTAAACTTCTTAAGATATTCAGATGCTGATCTGTTCATTTCTAGTGAGAAATCAGACATATATTTACGATTACATAGGGCTTGAATATCTTCGCTTATATTTCTATTTGGGAATCCTGCCTTTTCATTTTTTACACTTTGCATTTCTATATGCTCTTCTTTAGTTAATCTACGATATTTGTTTTCATAAACTATATACTGTTCCTCAAAACGTACAGGTTTCTTCCTATTCTTTTGAGACTCTGTTGGATAACCATAAACCACCATGGCTGCTGGTAAAACAAAGTCTGGTAGATCTAATAATTCCCTAATAGTTTCGCAATTTTCAATTATATCACCAATATAACATGAACCAATTCCTAAGGATTCTGCAGCAACAACTGTGTTTTGCGCAGCAATTATCGCATCAGCGCAGGCAAGGAGGATATCCCCTTCTCCTGGTGTCCTTGGATTACAATTTTCTGAGTCAAAAGCATCATACCATCTTTGATAATCTGCAAGGAATATAAGAACTAAAGGAGATTTTGCAATAAATGGTTGATTATCACATTCTACTGATAATCTTTCCTTTAATGTTTCATCTGTAATATCAAGTATGCTATAAAGCATCATTGCACCAGCAGTTGGAGCTTCAAATGCAGCGTTTAATATTTCTTTTTTCAACTGAGGCTCAATTGACTTGTTTTCAAATACCCTCATAGATTTTCTATCTTTTATTTGTTTTAATACTTCGTTCATATCATAACCCCCTATTATAATCCAGCTATGTTTATAGCATTGATTTATTAAATTACAAATATAAAAATTATATTTAATTTATAGTAACTATTTACTACTTAAATCATATTATATCCTATTTTGTGAAGATTTTGAATTATTTTCTTTTATAAATGATGAAACAAATAATACGGTTTCTTTTGCAAATAAATTATGTCCAACTCAACTTTATCTATTTTGTAAACAACTTCATACCTACGTGGGTAACAGTAGCTTCACCTAAAGCTATAACAATATAAAACAACAACAAAAAAATTGAATAATCCTAAGACTTCTTCAATGTGCTCTTTTTTCAATATTATTTGAATTTGCTTTTGACTTGTTGATATAAAAAGTAATAAAAAAAGCACTTTTGTAGAAAAGTGCTTCTTACTATCTCATTTTATATACTTCTTAACTTATTAATTATGAAAATTCTAATAAGATTCTAACGTTGTCCCATAAAAGTTAAAGCTATCATTCCTGCTCCAGTATGAGTTCCAATGATGGGACCAATATCACTTATTAAAACTTCTTTAACTAGATCTTCTTCTAAAATTTGATTTTTTAAACTTAACGCATCTTCTTCACAAGCTGCATGGCCAATTATAATAACTTGATTTTTTATATTCACACCATCGTCTTTTAATCTTTGTAATAAATAATGATGGCTTTTCTTCTTACCCCTTACTTTTGAGATAGACACCAATTTTCCTTCTTCATCTACGCTTAAAATAGGTTTTAAATTTAACATATTCCCTATGGATGCTTGTACCCCACTAATTCTACCTCCACGTTTTAAATGTTCTAAATCATCAACGGCAAACCAATGACATACTTCTAACCTTTTGCTTTCTATCCATTGTTTTAGATAATCTATAGAGTAACCTTCCTGCTTTTTCAAGGCAGCAGAATAAACTAATAACCCCTCACCTATTGAAGCAGATAAAGAATCTACAGTGAAAATTTTCTTATTTGGAAATTCCTCTTTTAAGTCATTTATTACTAACCTAGAGGCATTATAGGTGCCACTTAAACCTGAAGAAAAAGAAATGTAAAGTATATGTTTTCCTTGGTTTAAAATATCACTAAACACGGATTTATATGTATTATAATTAATCTGCGAAGTAGTAGACATTTTACCCATTCTTAAATGACTATAAAATTCATGAAAGCTCATATCTCTTTCATCAGGATGATGACTATAAATCACATTATCCATAATAAATTCCATAGGTAACACAACTATATCTAAATTTTTAATGATATCCACGGGTAAATCACAAGTTGCATCTGTAATGATTATATAATCCTCCATCATAATTCCTCCTAAAACATAGGGAAATTATAACATCAAATTACTTTCTTCGTATATACACAGATTAACCTTTTTGTGAAAATCTCTCTAGAGCGCCTCTCATTGTTCCTTCAACAGTAATGCTTATTAAGTTTGTGATTTCTATTGGACTTGGGGTAAAATCCGCTTGAATCCAATAGTTCATAATCCCTAATAGTGATACAGTATAATAATGAGCTATAAAGTCTTTTTCTTTTTCTTTTACTTCTAAGTCTAATGACATATCATGAACAATACTTTTAACTACACGAAAAACACTTTTATACATAAAATCCTCTAAATATTGTCTCCCCAGTGATTTAAAAGCGCAGAGGGTACTTTTCTTGTTTGATTCAATATAATGAAATAAGTAAAGCAGTTCATTAGTCCAAGTTTCGTAGGTACTATTTATTTCTAAATGTCTCAATGCTTCTTCGTGATAAAACCATTCTAATAATTCATAGATATCTTTGAAATGATAATAAAATGTACGTCTATTCATTTCGCACATATCTACAATATCTTGAATTGTTATTTTTTCAAAGGCTCTTTCACACATAAGCTTTTTCAGTGCTTCAGCTAATTTCTTTTTTGTTTTATTTGCGTTATCATTCATCTATTTCACCTTTTGGATATTAGCTTTATCCTTTTACTTTCTAATAAATATAGTTTTTTCTAAATTGTATTTTATAATTTATCTTTACTTTTCCGATTGTATCATACATTTAATTAATAAGTAAAATTATATAATAGAAGTGTTGTTATTTTACTTATCTTTTAAGTTCTACTATTTAAATATCTACCTATGGTCAACTACTTCCTTAATTTCCTCCAATGAAAAACCTATCTGCTTGAGTGATATAATTTGTTGGAGTTTTATAATATCACATTCTGAATATAATCTATGCCCTGCATTAGTATGAACCAAAGGACATATCAAGCCAATAGCATCATAATGATGTAAGGTTCTTATAGTTCTTCCTGTATAAATACTGTTCATTCCTAAATCTTTCATTACTTGAATACATCCTCTATTACCTATTAAATCTTCTACAGATAAATTTTCTGTAAAATCTAAAGAAGCATTTAATAATTCATCGCTAATGTACCCTCTAATATTCCCCATAGAATCTGCATCCGCTAAGGCTTTATGTTTACGATTACTAGCATTAACTTTCAAACTTATCCTCTGATTTCCCTTTAAAGTTCCTGATACTAGACTTGCTATTGATACAGTTCTACCTAATGCAGTCTTTAAAAGTTTATTTATACCTTTATTATCACAAATTTCTCTTATCAAATTTGTATTATCTACAAAAAAAATACGGGCTTGTTTGTTGTAAGCTATTGTTTTGATTATGTAGTTATCCATCTTATTTTAATTTCCTTTCTTTAATAATAGCAATGGTATATTGCATTTTATTCCTAATTTATGCTGGTTATATAACCCACTATATATCCTGACGTAACGTTAGGTGCAAGGATTTTTTTAGGCATCACCAAAGTTTTTTAACTCTGGTGATGCCTTTTTCATTTAGGATAAATATTAATGAATTATTCTCATTTACTATAAGTGTACTTAAATTAAGGAAAGGCTATTGCAAGCTCTATCCTTAGATGTATTATCATGGAACTTTTTAAGATTTTTATATTGGTAAAAATGTACCATTTATTATATGATTTTATATTTGATGTCCATAAAAAAAGAAGAAGCTCTCGCTTCTTCCTCATAATCTTTAGCTTTAAATCATTATTTAAAAGATCTTATTGTGCAATATCTTATTGTGCAATATCTTATTGTGCAATATCTTATTGTGCAATATCTAATTCATTTCCATTTTTACCCTGATAATAATTTTTGTTTTAGTATCCTAATTCTTCTCCCACAATTAAAACGCTTATATTAGTTGCTGGTGGACATTTATGTATAACTGAAGTTACATTGCATAAACGCGTTGGCCCTTGACAGTCCACACAATGACCTATACTAGCACAAGGATTTGGTTTACTTAACCTCTTATTATTTAATGGTGCTGCTGTACTTTGAATGCGTTTCTCGGCCTCATTAATGTCTTTTACAACTTTATTAGCACCAGCAACAATAATAACTTTTTTAGGACCAAAAGTCATTGCTGCAACCCTATTTCCAGTAGCATCTGTATTAACAAGTCTGCCATCCTCTGTAATTGCATTAGTGCTTGTCAAAAACACATCACAAGTAAGTTGCTTACGACGCATTTCTAATATTTCTTCTGAATTTAATCCAGACTTATTGTGGCAAAATATTTTATTCCCCTTTGCTTCAAGGATTTCAACAATACCAAGCTGTTGTAATGTCCAGGAGCCTGCTATTCCAACAGTTGCATCCTGAGGAATCATTGATAAAAGCTGATTTAATACTTCCTTAGCATCGTCATAAAATTTCGCATCGAATCTGTTTTTTAATAATGCATCTACTGCTTTAATACCCTGCTTTTTTAATGATAAATTAACACTGTCCATCCCTTGCACTCCTCCACTACTTTACAATTCATTAATGTTTTGAATCTAATAAATATAACCTTTATTAATATTTTATCAATGACAGATGACTGAGAAAAAAAGTTTCTATGAACATATTTTTAAATTTGCATCTTTTAATATTGTTTTTTACAACATAAAACACTGTAAGAAAAAACACCTTACAGTCTCAAGGTATTATGTTCTTAATATCCTAAATTACATCTATAAATTCATTATTTGCTTATAACCATTGCTTTTGCACTAGCTTTTATGGTTTCTAGCTTAAACTCCCTTGTTTTACGGGTTATAGATATAAAATCAAACTTTTCTCCACTAACATGCATTACAAATCTTTCCATGGATGCAAGACAACTTATAAGTCCATTTCCACTACCACCCGCAGCTGCAACAGAAATTATAGGTTTTCCATTAAAAAGACTTTTTTCTTTCTTCCAAGCTTCGCATCTACGTATTCTATCTGTGAAAGTTTTCATAGACTCGCTCATTTCACCCCAATAAACAGGAGTTATAAAAACAAAAGCATCCATTTCCATCATAGATTTATGAAGGTTCTGAAACTCATCCTCTATGATACATTTATGGTCACTTAGGCATTGTCCCCATCCGTTACCACAACTTTTGCAATGATTAATATTAATTTTATTTAAATCTATCACAACTACTTCCGAATTTCCCTCAAGAGCACCAGCTTTAGCATACTCACCACAAAAATATGTTAATCCATTTTCATTAGGACTGCTTGTAAATATCATTGTTTTCATAATTAAATCCCCTAAAATCTTTAAATCTATTGCTTTTATTTATTTTTCTTATATGCATTTATAAATATTTTAACATATCATTTATGTAGAAAATACAACTAAAAAAACTTTTACCTTTAAAAAAGCTCATGTATTTAATTTTTTATTATTATAATTCCATATTTTCATCAAGTTGATTAGTTATGAAACATATAAACTTTCAACAATTTTACTTAAAGCAGAAATGCTTCAAAAGCAAATTGAACTGCACCCTGTGAAATTCACAGAGTACAGTTCAATTAAATGTACTTAGCTTAGTATTTAATTTAAATACTAAGTAATATTGTTATTGCTACTAACCATTAATTTTTATTACACTTTTAATAAATCATTGTTTCTATGCACTATATTTTGCTTATTTAGACTATCTTCATTTAAATTATCCTCACATATAACTTAATACAACTTACTGAATTCGCTGCTTGAGATATAATTACTTTTGAATATCCATATATTTTTGAGCACTAAGTTTAATTATAATCTCAGCTTATTTTCAGTATAGATACCAAGAAGAAGGAACAACTAACATTCATGGGGTTTTCGTAAAACATTGTCTTCAACATATTTATGAAAGAACCATTCTCCTAGGCCTAGACCTAGTGCTGCAATTGATGCATCGGAGTAAGAGATCATGTCAATGCTCCATATATAGTTAAACATATAAATTGTAAATAGTGCTAAGCCAATATCAGCAATAGTTGCTAAAGTATTATTAGACATACTCAGTATTAAAATATCACTTATTATATATGCAAGAATTGTAACAGTTCCAGATATGTATAAAATGTCACCAAAAGTTAAGTTAGTAAAAATATTTAGAACAGTTTCTAGAACAATGGTAACCATGACAAACTTTATTAGTAAAGCTGTAATGTGTCTCATTATCTTCACCTCCTATAGGCTTATATAGGATTAGTTTTCCTTTTTTTATGAAAAATATTCCTTTTCCTCAAATCAACTATGATGTCAGCACGAAATTTATTATTTTAAACCAAAAGATTTTCAAGGGGTAATGAATTTATGTAACCATACATAGTATTTTTTATTTTTATTAGAATAACATAGTAAATTACCCTTTTTTTAATATTATTTATTTATAAACTCAATAATTTAAATCTGAATTTTTTCAATGTTAATACTTTTATGCTCTTTTGGCGGCTCCATTTTTTAACTGATGTGAGGTAAATAATTAAATTTCATAAGTTTTATTTCCTTATTTGTCTTTCGTTATAACAAGAGGTTTTTCATAGTAAGAGGAGCAGAAACTTTGCATATTTCTGCTCCTCTTATTTATTATTGACTAACTGTATGTATAACATTTATTGATGCTCCACCACCGGATATTGTTGCAGTGTGAGTTCCTGGAGATGTTCCTTTTTCTACCACCCAATTAAATGTCGCCTGACCATTAGCATCTGTACCACGAGCTTGGGAAACTGTAATTACTCTGTCACCAAGTTCATAAGATGTTCGCAAAATATACCTTACTCCTGGCTTACCTTGCATTACTATATACCCTAAATCACCAATTTTAAGATTAGTGTTTGATGAGATGATTAATATATCATTTGCTACATTTGACTTTATTTCAGATGCTAATGCTTTACTGTTAAAGCCTAAAATAAATATAAATAACAACGTTAAACAGAAATTTTTAAATTTCATATAATCTATTCACCTCTAATTTCTTTAAATTTTTCATAATTATATACTTATAATTCCCAATGTTGTTTTTAATATTACACATTTACAATTAAAAGGAATTACTTCAAAATGAATTTAAAGCTTATATACAAAATAATGTGAGTTCTTATTTGCCAATTTCTAAAAGGTGAACAAAATTAATCAAGCAGTTACTTTATTACATTTATCGCCTCCATTCTTAATATATATATCCCATTAAGTAACTTGTTTATTTCGGATTTTTTCTAAAATTAAATATATAAAACTTCCTAGAATATTATTTTTCAACCTGTTGTTTCGTGCCCAAGACAAATATCTTCTGTTTATTTATATTTTGAGTAACCTTTTTATACAAAATTAAATATTATAAACTGTGAATATTATGAAAGGATACTTAAAAATGTCTTATAATTCAAATAAAAATTTCAACAATCAATATCATCGTTCCGATAACACAAGTACAAATAACAACAATAATTTAGCCACTATGGATAACTTAGATTATATGGGAAGCTTAGATCTTATGAATGAATTAGAGAATAATGAGGTCACTTCTAATGAAAATGCCATGTCCTATGTGAAGGTATTACATGCCTCTCCTGATGCTCCAGCTGTTGATATCTATGTAGATGATGAACTAGTTGTAGAAAATCTTGCTTACTCAGAAGCTACAGATTATCTACCACTTCCTGCAGGAAGTTATAATATAAAAGTTTATGCTACGGATACCATAGAGAATCCTGTTATTGATACTGAAGTAGAAATACCAGAAAGTACAAGACTCACAGTTGCAGCTGTTGGTAATCTTTCTAATCTTAGGCTACTACCTATACCTGAGGATATTGCTACTGGAATGCCACAAGGAACCCATATAAGAGTAGCACATTTATCACCTGATGCACCTGCAATAGATGTAACTACTACAGATGGTGATGTAATTTTTGAAGATGTAGAGTTTGGTGAAGTTACAAATTATATTAATGTGCCAAGAGGAGTATACACATTTCAACTAAGACCAACTGGAACCGCTTCAGTAGTGCTCACGATTTCTAATGTTACATTCATGCCTAATTTCTACTATACAATTTATGTCCTTGGTCAGATAGAAAATGAACCAGGATTACAAGTTTTTGCAACTGTAAATAGAACACCTGGTATACTAACTACTAACTTTGATGAAGAGTTCTATCCACTACAGTTTGAAATTACATCAAACGGATCAAATAATACAAATACAAATGAAACAAACACAACTAATACAACTGGTACTACAAATACATCTATGCCAAGAGCTCCTAAAGAATTAAATGACGTTATGAAAGATTTTAGTAAAAAATATGATAATATATATGCTGATCTTGAGAAGTTTGGGTTAGATAGAAAAGTTTCAGAATATTTAGTGAGATTAATGCTTGATTATGTTAATAAAAATCATGACAGATACAAAGGCACTGTAAGAAAAAGAGCAAATATGGCTGCAAGAGATCTTAACCTTCTTTGCCCTTGGATATTTGATATTATGTCTTGTCTAAAAGTTCCTGATAGAAAAACAGTTGATATAACTATAACAATTGTGACCTATGGTTTTGAAAATCTATAATTTTGTGTGAGTTAAATAACTTTTAAAAAGTTAATTGTTATCTTTAAATTAGATTATAGGTATCATAAAGAGCTCAAAGTTGTGTTCAATAAAAAAAAGTAATTTCACATTAAGATTAGATATCAATAATCTCCTCCTAAACTAATCAAAGCTTTTAAAGATCATCAGTTGTACTATTAATTGTAAAAGTTGTTACCTAGTGAAAACAAGATATGATGAAATTCAAATAAGAGGTGCCATGGCACCTCTTATTTTATATTTAAAACCTATTATTAAATATTCATTGATATTTTTCGATAATATATTCACATCTTAATTACCTGTAATAACTGAAAACTTTTTTCCTTGATAAAGTAGCTCCACATACCTTCCCCTAAATTTCTTCTATTATCTATTATATTACTTTTTGTTAATAGCAAATTAAACTATCTGCATATGAGAATTCCTCTAAGAATATACTCTTCTGTTTATAACCTTACTCTTTTCCTATTTTACGAATGTTTATTGCATAATTTATTATTGTGATAAATATAACTAAGATTATTATTGATATAACACCACTAGATAAAGACTGTGCCTTTGTCATGCAATAAGTAATATAAAGGAATATTAATAAAATTTCAACTTTAATGAGAATTAATAAACTTCTTGTATGTCTATAAACAACCTCTCTGTCTAAGTTAGTTGTTTTTACAGGAACACTCCAGGTCTGTGGGAGAAAAGATAAGACGGTAAGTACAGTGTATAAAAAAGTGCTGATAATTGGCAATGTGATGAGTTCATTTTCACTTCCCCATCTGTCAACTTCACCCATGACATTAAAGTGTCCAGGTATTTTATCAGGAAGTTGATTCCACTGTAAACAAACAAAAATAATCATTCCTAATATCATTATCAAACCTAATATTTCAATAGCAATTTGAAATATTGTATACTTAGATTTCATAATAAAATCCTCCTTTTTATTACACGCTTAGGTAAAATCATCTTTACTCCAGCCTTTTTAACCACTTACTACTATTATTAACTTGTCATGTATTTATGTTTTGTTCCTAATCTATAGAGTAATTTGAAAAGTCACTTTTGCAGCTAACCCCTCTAAATAACCTTTGTGTAAATATATTACTATTTATAACTTCAATGCATTTTATGATTTTCAAACTACGATATAACTCTATTTTACCATATAATTACAGTTGAGATAAGCCTCTTTTTATCTAGTAATTTTAATTTTTACTTCTTAATTTGCTACTGAAATTTATACCAAGTGCTATATTCAATGTAACAAAGTTTTAGTTTTGTATATTCTAAAGATTGGTTCAATCTAAAATATTTGCAGTGAAAAACATTCCTAAATTAATTTTTTGATTTCATAATTTAATATAATTTTTCTAAAAATAAAAATCTAGCAGCATCACAAACCGCTAGACTTAATCCCTATATTCATTAAATAAATTTACTTAATCTATCTTTTAACTCTACTTCCTTATCAATTAGCCAACCTTCTTCTTCACAGGTATTTCCCCACTGAACTATATCATTTATTTCATCTTTTGTTAACTCAACAGAAATTTTATCTATAACTTTTAAATTTTCCTCGTAATAGCCATTATACATTTTTAAAGCATTTTTTTCTCCTTTTAGCCCTAAGGAATATAAAGGAATACCTTTTGCATCTTTATGATGTGCCACAACATAAAGTCTTACTCCTTGATTCCTTTTATCTGCTTCTAAATCTATATGGTTTACTTCAACTAAAGTCCCTAATTGTATATTATATTTGTCCATAAAATCCACTTCCTCTCTGGATATAGATTCTACATAAAAGCTTAATTCCCTTTGTTTTCAGAAAATTCTTCACATTGTTAATTTCAATTAATTTGCCTTAACAAAACTAAGAGTATATATCAGAAAATTCAACTTGAATTCGTTCTACCTTTGTTCCATAAACCAAAGGAGTTTCTTTGTTAACATCAGCTTCATTTACTATTTTCACAGGTAATTCAATAATAAATTCACTACCTACTCCAACTTCACTTTTTAGTGAAATCTTACCTTCATGCGCTTCTATAAGGGCTTGTACTAAAGAAAGTCCTATTCCACTTCCTTCCGCATGCCTATTAAGTGAATCATCTACTCTTCTGAATCTTTCAAATACCTCATCAGTCATTTCCCTTGGAATACCAATACCCGTATCTTTTACAGAAATCATTACACTTTCTGTCCTATCATGTATAGCTACTGTAATTGTACCATTTGGGTTAGTGTACTTTATTGCATTAGAAAGTAGGTTTAATATAATTCTCTCTATCTTATCAGGATCAACTGCCATTATACGCTCTTCAACATCAGTATCAAATATGAGAGATACTTTTTTACTTTCTACATACTGAACTACAGACAAGGTAATATCCTCAATAACACTAACTATATTGCAATTTTTAAGATTTACATCTAAAAATTTAACATCTATCTTAGTTATATCAATTAAATTATTTATAAGCCTCAATAATCTGAAGCAATTTTGCTGCATTATCCTAACATAATCGCTATAAGATTTACCATATGAAAGATCTTGAACTTCTATAGGTATTTTTTTTAGAAGTTGAACAGCACCTAAAATAACATTTAGTGGAGTCCTAAGTTCATGAGATATATTTGCCATAAAAGAACTTTTTGCCTCATTTGCATCTTCTGCCTCCTCCTTGGCTGCTCTTAATTCAAGGTTTACTTTTTCAAATTCAATATTGGTTTGCTCTAACTTAGATTGTTTAGTTTTAAGACTTTCAATGGAAAAACATAGTTCATCTGCCATCTCATTAAATACATTAGATAGTTTTCCAATTTCATCATTCCTAATAATCTTTGATCTTTGTGAAAATTCTCCTTTTGAAAATTTTTCTGTAATATTTATTAAACTATTAATGGGATTAAGAATGTGCTCTGTCTTTTTTATCCATATAATTATTCCAATAATCAAAAGAGTAACAGAAATAAATATGAAAATATTTAGATTCTTTCCCATTACATTTGTAAAATTACTTTCAGGAATAGCTGTAATAATTAGCCAATTTATACCTTCTTTTTTATAATTAGTTAATCTTATATGCAATTTATCATCTTCTGTTTTTACGACAAAATCATTATCTATGTTGGTTTTGTAATTTTCATATGCATCTATTATATACTGATTATCTATTTTCTCAATAGATATTCTTTTCATTTCGTTATCTTCAAGGGTTGTAAAGTTAGGTTTATTTAAAGAGTTAGCGATTATCATCCCTGAGTTCATTTCTATAATATATGCTGTTGCCTTTGTATCTTTTGTAATATCACTTAGATAAGTATTTAATCTTGAAAGAGGAAAATGCGTACCTAATATTCCTTTAAGGGAACCATCTTTTTCATA
>NZ_JAVWDJ010000068.1:0-12011 GCF_036642255.1 Clostridium sp.
TTTCTTTTTCAAACTGTTTCTTGAAAATAGTTCCAAAAAGGAATCTTACTAAAGGCTGTATGAAAAACAACTGTGAGAAAAATGCTAACGGAAAATTGAATACTATTTTCTGCATCCACTGTACAAAAAACTCTACAGTGATACCATTATATAAAAGCGTAGCTATAAAGGACATCATTGGACACATTAAACCTACTGTTGCACATATGATTGCAGTTGTGATTACATATGGCTTATCTTCTCTTGGGTTTACAACACGGAAAGCCAATTTTAATGAAAGTGGCCCCGCGATAAATATTTGAAGTAAAAATGCAAAGACAAACTCAATTGGAATCACTCCACGAGATGCAACAAATACCTGATTTGACATCCCCCCCATTTCAAGGGCAAGATTATAAAACACGAATACATGAACCGTGATTGTCACGGATAAGAAAGCAAAAACTACTTTCTGAAATTTTGTTTTTGGCATAAAAAATACCTTCCTTCCTTTTACTTAAGTCAATGTTGTCGAATTTTAGACAACAAAAAAAGACACAGTTGGGGCTTTGTACCGTAATCAGATTTACGTGCAAAGCACAACATGTGTCGTTAATTCAAGCATATTATTTAATTCCTTAGTACTATACCAATTATTTTTAAAAAAGTCAAGTTATTGATTATTCAAAAACTTTCAAATGTCTAGCGGTTTGAGATAAAAAAAACACTAGGTAATATTGGTTATAAGTGGATGTTAAATAAAATAATATTATATTCGCTATTCTATTATGCATATTAAATATTAAATATTATTTGTTATATATTCTATATAAATCTTCATCACTGTGCTTTTCAAGTAGCAATAATTCCTCATAGGGATTCCCCATTAAATTTAATACCTTTGCAAAGGCAGGCTCTGTTTTTAGACCCTGGAGCTTTAATTCAATTATTTCTTTTTTAAAATCTTCACCATACAAAGTTAATAGCCTATCTTCCATGACCATATGTCTATATCCATTTCCTTTGTCTGTAGCTTCCTCTGAAGCATAAATTTCAATTTCAATATCATTCACTTCAAAATTACAAGTTAACACCTTTGCTTCCTGAGTGATTTTAAAGTTTTTATATATATTAAAATTACAAACCAATACTTCACGAAACATATTAAAATTTTCAACTTTGCAGATTATGTCTATATCACTGTTTTCTATATCAATGTCTATAGGTATGGTACCAACCACTATAGGGGTGTATTCTTTCAATATATCTAATACTTTTGTATCTGTAATTATTTCATAAGCCTTTCTTTGCTTCAAATTTCCACATTTTAAATAAGATACATCTTTCCAATTTTTACTTTTCATATAAACTCCTTTGGAATTAACATTAGTTTGGAACTTTATTTTTCTAACTTTTTATAACTACAAAGATAGCTATAGGTTCAGTAAAAGATTACTGTAGTTTACCATTAAGCATTATTCTCTAGATTTATTTTATCGTAAATTAACTATATTTTTGCTTTGATAATCTAGTAAAATTTAATAAATTCCATTTACTATTATAAATAAAAAGAGGTATATTGCAAATATAAATGATATTTGCGAATTATTAGAATTGCATTTCGTGTTTTTCACACAAAAGATTACCATTTAAAAATAAAACCACAGTCTTTATTTGAAACTTATATGATTTTTATGTTGCACTTTCAATATCTAGAGTATAACTTAAATATAGATAAATAGTGTTCAAAACCTCCAAATACATTGAATATCCAATATATTATATGCTGATGAAGCAATTCAGGAAGAAAGGCATGTATCAGGAATTATTGTAAATCCTGTAGAACAATTAGTAAATGCAGATGCATGGAAGCTAGTTATGTCATTTGAAAATTTGTTGTCTAATGCAATTAGGTATGGAGAACATGGATTTTATGTTGATATAGCAACAAAACTTGAAGGGAATATGACAGTAGTTAAAGTTATAAATTACGGTGAAACAATAGCATCAATAGATTTACCATATATATTTGATAGGTTCTATAGAGTTGAAAAGTCAAGAAACAGCAATATATGTGAATCTGGATTAGGCTTATCCCTAACAAAAATATTATAGAGCTTCATGAAGGAACAATATCGGCCTATAGTAAAAATGATAGAACTACTTTTGAGGTTAAATTACCAGTAAAGTAAATATCAATATGAAGAATATAGAATTAAGTGTCAACTTAAAGCAAGCTACTAGGGTTTCCCTTGTAGCTTTTAATTTATTGGAAATTTTAAGATTATTAATTAAGGATATTTTACACAGAAACTAGAAAGTTAGTGAGGCTATTAGTAAAATTAGATTCTAAGTAGTGATTGTATAATGAATAAATACAAAGCAGAGGATTTCATAGTTGAAAATGAAATAAACAAAGTTTTAACTCAAATAATTTATGAAAATAAAGGAATTTTACCATATTAGAAAGAATTAATAAGTTGATTGATATTTCTTAAAATCAAGGAAATTTCATGTTAAAAACTGTTTTAAAACACAAGATAAGGAGCTTATATGGGGATAGATATATGTAAGTATGTAAATATGAATATTTCAAGAAAACTGCCAAATTTTTTTGATTTTATTGAGGCAGATACAAGTAAAATATTTGGAACTAAAGGAGCTTTTATAGTTTTCAATATATTTAACCTTGCAACTATTAACGAAAAGTATGGAGTAGATATTGGGGATATATGTATAAAAATAACCTCTGAGTCAATAGATACGGTAATTTCAGGGTATGATAATATTTATGGTTATAGGTTTGGAAATAATGATTTTATAATCACTATACCTAATTATAATCCAGTAGAAATAGATGAATTAGCGGGTAAAGTAGAAGATGAATTTTATAAAAATATGAAAAACATTGGTTTCACTTTAGCACAATTAAATAAATTTACCTTAGATTACAATGAGCAAATAGATTGTGTTGAGGACTTTTACGAATTACTATTTGATAATGCTTGCGTATTAGGTAAAAGTAAAGAAGCTGAAAGGCGAATTACAAGGCATATAATAGGTACTTTTACTAAAAATATACGGAATACACTTGCGTCCTATAAAGAAGCAAATAATCTCGCACTAAAGGATGACATATCTGGACTTTCAAATCATCGTGCTGGTAACTTATTCTTGTCTGGATTAATAGAAGAATATACCCAAAATCAAAAGGCATTCACTGTATTGTTTATTGATGGTGATAACCTAAAGAGATATAACAAAATAAGCTATGACAAGGGTAATGAAATGATCAGAAACATGGGCCAAATAATTACTAATTCACTAAGAACTGAGGATAAGGTTTTTAGATGGCTATCTGGTGATGAGTTTTTAGTGGTTTTAAAAGATGTGGACAAGGAAAGAGCTTTAAATTTAGCTGAAAGTGTGCGAAAAGCAGTTGAGACAGAAACTCAAGAATGTATTTATCCAACTACCATTTCAATAGGTTTAGCTAATTATCCAAGTGACAGTATTTCAATAGAGGAAATCATAAATAAAGCAGAAAAAGCAAATAGCTATGCTAAAAATAATGGAAGAAATAAAATTGTTATGTGGAATAGCATAATAAAAGAAATATGATTTTAATCTACAGGGAACAAAAGTGAAGACTTAACTTATAAATTGAACTATATTGTTTCCCTTTAGGTTGCTGAAATTAATAAATTAACCATTAATAGTGGAACCTTATATAATTATTAGAAATTGTAAATATATTTCATAAGATACCCTCTATCGCAAGCTAGAGGGTATTTTACGCAAATCGAAACATTTATTAGATTAATTGAAATTAATTTCTTTAGTTTAGAAAATAGTTATAAATCATATTGCTCTTCAATTACAAGTATTCTTGGGAAGTAGATCGTTGCCAGTGGTGATTAATTGTTGATATTATAGCTTCAATCCCAAAAACATTACCTTTAATATCTAATTTTATGTTACTGATAAATCCACCCAAAATTAATACAATAAATTTTATATAATACTTTAACTTTATAAGTTGAAAAGGTATAATTATAAAAATATAATTTTCATATATACAAAAAATGTATTAACACCAATATTTGATTTACCTTTAAAGAACTGAAACTTAAACATGGGAGGTGTGTTTATTTGAAAGAATTTTATTATACATACAGTAAACCTAATAAAGGAATTAATCTTAAACAATATGTTTATAGAATCGGCTCATACCATTATAATTGGCACAATGATTTGGAATTACTAGTTGTTCTTAGCGGCGAGGTAGAAGTTAGCACAAATGGACAAAGTAGAATCCTTGAAGCTGATGATATTATTTTAATAAATTCAAATATGGGCCATGCCACTCTAGCAGTAAAGCCTGATAGTATTGCAATGGTAATACATATAGATCCCATTTTTTTAAAGGATTATTACACAAATATTGAATTCCTGTTTTTTGATTTATGGTCAACAAGGGAAACTAGAAATAAAAAAACTTTTGTATTAATAAGAGGTTTTCTTTCTGAAATGCTTTTATGCTCCAGCAAAGAAGATCCACAGGAGAAATTACTTTTTGAGAGTTCTTTCTATGCACTTTTACATAACATTGTGTTACATTTTCCACCTAAAGAAATTCATTCCGCAACTTTCATGATCAACCAAAAGAAACTTAACGCAATTGATAAAATGATTAAATATATAAATAAAAACTATAAAAAGAAGATAACCTTAGATAAATTAGCTAAGGAGAGTGGCTATAATAGCAGTTATGTATCTCAACTTTTCAAATCTTACTTAGGTATTAACTTCTATGATTATTTAACAAGGATAAGATTAAGAGAGGCCACACGAGAGTTAAGCCAATCAGAGAATAAAATATTAGATATTGCATTAGAACATGGATTTTCTGATATGAAGGCTTTTAATTCAACCTTTAAGGAGAGCTTTGGTAAGTCCCCTTCAGAGTATCGAAAACAATTAAATAATGAAAACACGAAAAATGATATGAATTTTAAAAAGGAATTTATTTCAATTGAAAATGAAATAGTTAATAATAAACTATTAGAATATATATCAGATAAAGATTTTAATTCTTTAGGAAATAATAAAAATAATCCTTTAAGGAGTTCAGAGAAAATCACTGAATTAACTAAATATATGACAGAAGTGTCCTGTAAATTGGAAAAAATCACTGGGGAGTTGGAAGAAACCAGGAGTTGTTTAGAACATGGCATTAAAGATTTCTTAGAGTAATTGCACTTTCACTTAAGATGATGCAGCATAGATAATGAAAGTGAATACATACTCATGCTTGAACCTACATTGGTTGTGCGAAGGCTTTCGCGAATGAAGAAATTATATTTTCATCAAGGCTATAACTTTGTATTAAAACTTAGAATAAAGCAGTTATAACGTTAGTAAGTTATCAATTTCAATAGATAGCTTTCTAACGTTATTTTTTACAAAATTTTCATAAAAATTTTTTTATTCTAAAGATTTACCCTTTGGAAAATATTTATATGATGTTGAGGGTTAGTAAAAAAACATATTGCTTAAAGCTCCTGTATTCCTATGATTCTTCAAATGGAAAGCAGGTTTTTTTTATATGATTTTTGAAAATTAGACTCAAGTTTTGCTCAGAATCTTAAAATATTTTAATTTTTATGTATTTAATTAAGGATAGTTGACTATTTTAAAATTTGTTAAATTCAATTCATGAAAATGATTTCAGCGTTATAAAAATGTCAATGAAACTTGGACTGGGATTAATATTACTTCACTCACTAGTATGAAATTATAAGGAGGTTAAATCAATGGAGAAAAGAGAAGCATTAGATCGATTAACAGGTCTAGTAGCAAATTTTACAGGAATGGTTGGTAAACGTCTTCCTGATGACGTTACAGCTAAACTTAAGGAATTAAGCGAAGAAGAAACAATGCCTATGGCTAAAATGATTTATGAAGCTATGGAAAAAAACCAACAGCAAGCAGGTGAGCTAAACAGACCATCTTGTCAAGATACAGGTTTAATTCAAATGTTTGTACGTGTAGGTTCAAAATTCCCATACATTGATGATTTAAGCACTGTTTTTAAGGATGCAGTTTATAAAGCAACAATGGAAGCTCCACTTAGACACAATTCAGTAGAAACCTTTGATGAGGTTAATACTGGCACAAATACAGGTACTAAATCTCCATGGTTATATTGGGATATTATTCCTGATAGTGACAAACTAGAGCTTGATGTTTACATGGCTGGTGGGGGTTGTTCACTTCCAGGTCAAGGTAAGACTTTAATGCCAGGGGAGGGATATGAGGGAGTTGTTAAATTTGTATTAGATATAATGACTTCTTATGGGTTAAATGCGTGTCCTCCATTGCTACTAGGAATTGGTATTGGTACTTCAATTGACTCTGCAGCTTATATGTCTAAACGTGCATTAATGAGACCTGTAGGAAGTCATAATGAAAATCCAAAAGCAGCACAACTTGAAAATGATTTAGTAGCAGCAATTGATTCTATAGGACTTGGACCACAGGGATTACGTGGAACAAAGTCAGTTATGGGTGTTAACATAGAAAATTCAGCACGTCACCCATCTGTAATTTCAGTAGCTCTTAATGTAGGCTGCTGGGCACACCGTAGAGGAACAATAATTTTTAATAGCGATTTAAGTTATGAAATGGTTACACACAAGGGTGTAAATATTGATAATAAATAATAACAAAAGGAGGTAGAACTATGAAGAAAATTTTAAATACTCCAGTTTCAAGTGAAGATTTAAAAGATATAAAAGTTGGTGATGTTATTTACCTTAATGGGCATATAGTAACTTGCCGTGACGTTGCACACAGAAGACTTATTGAATACGGAAGAGAACTTCCTGTAGATCTTAAAGGCGGAGCTATCTTCCATGCGGGTCCAATTGTTAAAAAGGTAGAGGGCGAAGAAGATAAGTTCGAAATGATTTCTGTTGGACCAACTACAAGTATGCGTATGGAGAAATTCGAAAAAGAATTTATTGATGAAACTGGTGTTAAAGTTATTGTTGGAAAAGGAGGCATGGGCCCTAACACAGAGGCTGGTTGTCGTGAGAACAAAGCTATACACTGTGTATTTCCAGCTGGATGCGCTGTAATTGCAGCAACAACTGTAGAAGAAATTGAAGAAGCTCACTGGAAAGATTTAGGAATGCCTGAAACTCTATGGGTTTGCCGTGTTAAAGAATTTGGTCCATTAATCGTTTCTATTGACGCAGAAGGAAACAACCTATTTGAGCAAAATAAAGTTGTATTTAATGAGCGTAAAGAAAGAGCTTTAGAAGATTTATACACTAAAGTTAAGTTTATAAAATAAACTTTTAAACCTGAATTTTTATTTAGTGGGAACCAGAGTTAAACCTAACTAGAGCATTACCTACCTTGGTTCCCTTAAAGTTTTCCAAAAGATTAAATTTAAACTTCATCCTGAAAGCCTATCTAGGGAACCAAAGTTAAGACTTAACTGATACTGAGCCTACCTTGGTTCCCAAATTTTTAAAAGCACTTAGTAATATTTGCTTTATTACAAGAATTTACAGATATGGATGGATAATTTTCTTATAAATGATCAATGAAATATGTTATTTATTTATACCTTAAAAAAGGAGAATTGAAAGCTTAAACTTTACAAGATCTTTATGTATGAGGGATCTATGATTAAAACATACTAAAATAGGAGGGGAGAACATGTTAACATTTTTAGCACTAGCAATGATTATTGTATTCATAGTTTTATTATCAAAGAAAAAACTGCCTGTATTTGCAGCTTTAACACTTGTACCACTAGTGTTTGGTATTATTGCAGCTTTAGTTACAGGGCATAGTTTACTTGATTTGTTCAAATGGATACAAGAAGGACTTTTCTTTAAATTAAATGCAAAAACCGGAAAGGTATCATGGGGAGTTATATCACCAGCAGCTACAATTTTATTCTCCATTTTATACTTTGATATAATGCTAGGGGTTGGATTATTCGATCCAGTAGCGGAGTTCTTTATTAAAAAAGCAAAAGGTGACCCTATGAAGGTTTTACTTTCAACAGTTATGGTTGCCAGCGTTGTTTCTCTAAATGGAGACACAACCACAACTGTTATCATCTGTATAGCAGCTTTCTTAAACCTTTATAAACAGCTAAATTTAAAATTAAGTTATTTAGCAATAGTTATCGTAGCTCCAATAGGAATTTGGAATCAGCTTCCTTGGGGTGGACCTACAATTGCAGCAGCAACTGCCCTTGGAGTTGAAATAAGTGATTTATTCCGTACATTGCTTCCAGGACTTCTTGCAGCTCAGGTTGTAGTTATATTAGTTGCAGCTTATTTAGGAAAAAAAGAAAGAAAACGTCTTAACTTCAATCCAACCAGCGGAAAAAACATATCAGAGGAACACTTAAACCAAATGCTTTCTGCAATCCGTGATAAGGATCCTGAACTAAAAAGACCAAAAATTTACTGGTTTAATCTTTTATTAACTTTTGGTTCATTAGCATTACTAATTAAAGGTGATATACATGGATCAATTATATTCATGCTTGCATCTGCAATTGCTCTTGTAGTTAACTACAGAAGTGTATCTGAATGTAACAATAGATTAGAAGATCTTGCTGAAGACGTTTTACCAACTGCTATAGTAACCATGGGTGCAGGGGTGTTCTCGGGAGTATTAACAGGAAGTGGAATGGCAACTGCATTAGCTAACAGTATTGCAAGTATTATTCCTACAGCTCTTGGCTCACATATGGCACCTATTTATGCTATTATTGCAGCACCAGCTATAACTTTCCTTCCTCAAGATGCCTTCTATTTCGGAATTGCATCTGTTATCAAAGGAGTTATGGTTCAATTTGGAATTACACCAATGCAGGCAGCTGTAGCATCCATGGTTGGACAGGCGTTTAGACTTATAAGCCCAGTTATTCCTGTTCTATATATGCTATGTGGTGAAACTAAACTGAATTTCGTTGAATTCCAAAAAGAATATATTAAATATTTCTGGGTTGTTATTGTAACCTATCTGGTGGTATTCGGTATAACTGGAGCACTTCCATATTAATAACAACTACTAAATCTCAGCTATATTCGTAAAGCTAACATAAATACACTTTAGGGCTGACTTAGTATATAAATGCTAAGCCAGCCTTTTACCATGACTTTTATTTATAGGATAAATATTTAGAAAATATTCAAAAAACAATGGTTTATAATTGTATAATAAGTTATAATTAAAAATTGAGTGTTAAGAAATCATATGATGATAAAAATGAAATATATCATGCACAGGGAGGGATAAATAGTGAATCCAATAAAAATTACTGAAACAGCACTAAGAGATGGACACCAATCTCTCATTGCTACAAGACTTACAACAGGCGAAATATTACCTATCCTAGAAAAGATGGATAAAGCAGGATACTATGCTTTAGAAGTTTGGGGTGGAGCAACTTTTGACTCTTGTCTTCGTTTCTTAAATGAAGATCCATGGGAGAGATTAAGAGAAATTAGAAAAACAGTAAAAAGCACTAAACTTCAAATGCTATTGAGAGGTCAAAACCTTTTAGGATATAAGCATTATGCAGATGATGTGGTGGAAGCCTTCATTAAAAAATCTGTGGAAAATGGAATAGACATCATAAGAGTATTTGATGCTTTAAACGACTTAAGAAATCTTGAAACTTCTATAAGAGTTATTAAAGAAGCAGGAGCACATTGTCAGTGTGCAATAAGTTACACCACAAGTAAGGTACATAATTTAGATTATTATGTGAAATTATCAAAGGATATGGAAGGGCTAGGAGCAGATTCTATTTGTATAAAGGATATGGCAGGGATATTAACTCCAAATTCTGCTTATGAACTAGTATCAAGGCTTAAGGAAGCTTTAAACATTCCAATAGAACTTCACACTCATTGCACTAGTGGAATTGCTTCAATGACATATTTAAAAGCTGTGGAAGCTGGAGTTGATATTATTGACACAGCAATTTCACCATTTTCAGAAGGTACTTCACAGCCAGCTACAGAATCCATGGTAGTTACACTTAAAGAAGGAGAAAGAGCTCCTAATTTAGATATAAAACTACTAAGTGAAATAGCAGATTACTTTAAACCAATCAGAGAAAAGTACAGAGAAAATGGAATACTAAACCCTAAGGTTATGGATGTTGAGCCTAATACTTTAACCTATCAAGTACCAGGAGGAATGCTATCTAACCTTCTTTCTCAATTAAAAGCTCAAGGTGCTAGCGATAAGTATGAAGCGGTGCTTAAAGAAATCCCAAGAGTAAGAGAAGATTTAGGATTTCCACCACTAGTAACTCCACTAAGCCAAATGGTTGGTACTCAAGCAGTATTCAACATTTTAGCTGGTGAAAGATATAAGATGGTGCCAAAGGAAATTAAAGAATATGTAAAAGGACTTTACGGAGCTTCACCAGCACCAATTAGTAAGGAAATAAGAGAGAAAATCATTGGAAATGATGAAGTAGTAACAACTAGACCAGCAGATTTACTTCAGCCAGAAATGGAAAAGTATAAGAAAGAAGTTGGAGAACTAGCAACATCTTTAGAAGATGTACTATCCTATGCTTTATTCCCACAAGTTGCAAAGAAGTTTTTTGAAGAT
This sequence comes from Clostridium sp., assembly GCF_036642255.1. Classification (GTDB taxonomy): domain Bacteria; phylum Bacillota; class Clostridia; order Clostridiales; family Clostridiaceae; genus Clostridium_J. The sequence goes on from NZ_JAVWDJ010000068.1 coordinate 10,645, forward strand.
AGATTACAAGGTAATGCAGTAGCAGTTGATGTAGAGAAGAAAACTGAAGAAAAATTAAAAAGCAATGAAGAAGAAGTTCACTATATTACTGTAACTATGTAATAGTTTCTTGTTTAATTGTGTTTCATAAGCCAAGTTACACTTTTATTAAGATTAGAATATTAAGTTACACAGATTAAGCTAAAAAGATATTAAGAGTCCCCATATAAGTAGTTAAACAGGGTGGGGTATTCATTATTTAAAGGTGGTGAAATACCATGGGAAGTTCTTTATTTTCAAGAGTCTTTGGGTTCTTATTTAATGGAAATAAGAAATCTGAAGAGGGAAGCAAAGAAAATAACATTGAAGAAACAGTTGGTAAAAGCAGTTATTTTCATAATGAAATTGATGAAGAGGATAGATTAGTAGTAGCACTCGCAGCTTCTATTATGGCTGGAAAAGATAAACCTAATTCACACTTTCATATATCAAAGATAACTAGAGTTGATAATAATTATTCAGCGGCTTCATTTCAAAGAGCTAATTACGAAATAGATGAGGAAGATAAATTAGTAGTTGCTTTAGCAGCATCTATTATGGCTGGAAAAGATAAACCTAATTCTCATTTGCATATATCGAAAATAACTAGAATCGATAATAATTATTCTGAAACTCCAGTTGCTAGAATTAATTATGAAATAGATGAAGAAGAGAAACTTGTTGTTGCTCTGGCAGCATCTATTATAGCAGGAAAGGATAAACCAAACTCTCATTTTCGCATATCAAAGTTAACTAGAGTAAGTTAACAGTTTTTTATATTGTTGAAGAAGTATGATATTAGCTTCAAATAAAGTTAAGTTCATTATAAGAATTTAATTTATTTATTTTAGCTATAAAAGCCACAGGGAGCCATAAATCAACACTTTTGGAATATGAAAAATTTATAAGAATCTTAATTTTAAGTAGGTTTGGCTATTTTAAAACATAAGTAGAAAATTAATTTTATCAAGAATCAATGTGAAAAATCACAAAATACTATAAATCAACTCACTTAGTGGGTGAAAAGGAAGGGATTAATAATATGAAAAAGTATGTTATAAAGTTAAACGGTAAGGTTTATGAAGTGGAAATGGAAGAGGTTACAGGAGAAACAAGTGCTGCCTATGATAGAGTAAATACAGCACCTCAAAGCCCTGTAGTGCAACAACCTAGCGCACCACAAACTACTACTCCACAAAACTACGCACCGCAAAACGTAGAAGGAGAAGCTCTTGATGCTCCTATGCCAGGGAATATCCTTAATGTAGCTGTAAAAGTTGGAGACACAGTTAAAAAAGGACAATTATTAATTGTACTAGAAGCAATGAAGATGGAAAATGAAATAGTTT
>NZ_JAVWDJ010000069.1:0-11631 GCF_036642255.1 Clostridium sp.
GGTAGCTCAGTTGGATAGAGTAGCTGGCTACGAACCAGTTGGTCGGGAGTTCGAATCTTCTCCGTCGCACCATAAAAACCCTAGAAGTTGTAATGCTTCTAGGGTTTTTCTTATGCTCTTTTTTAGAAAACTTCATTTTAGATATTTTTAATAATTGTTTTTATATATGCTATAAATAAAATTAAATTAGCATATTTTATCTTACACTATGAAAGGCTAACTCTAAAATATTTAACTTTAAGAATGATTAAACAATCTTAATAAGGGTTTAAAATAGATAGGTTACTTCTGGCCTTTGAGAAGTAAAGTTAAATTTAATAATAAAGAATGCTTTGAGAGGAATTGAACTGAAATTGCCTAAATAAAGTTAATTTACTAATTACAGAAATAATATATTGACTATCATAGAAACTTAGTGTACTATGTATATAGTACACTAATACTTTAGGAGGTGTGATATGACTTTTAAATTTGATGAAAACCTTCCTATTTATATTCAGATAATGGATTATATAAAGAAAAAGGTTATTATAGGAGAAATTAAGGAGGGAGATAAATTGCCTTCAGTGAGAGAGTTATCAAGTGAATTAAAAGTGAATCCAAATACAATTTCAAGAGCTTATCAAGAATTAGAAAGAGAAGGGTTTACGTATACACAAAGAGGTATGGGAACCTTTATTACAGAGGATAAAGATATTTTATTTAACTTAAAGAAAACCATGGCAAAAGATATAGTTAGTAAATTCATTTATCAAATTAGAGAACTTCATTTTAGTAAGGAAGAAATTTTGATTTTATTAGAAGATGAAATGAAGGAGGGGGAAGAGTAAGAATGGATAACATAGTTCAAATAGAAAATGTATCAAAGAAATTTATTACTAAAAGAGCTTTAAATGGAGTAAGCTTAACTCTAGAAAAAGGAAAGGTTTTAGGTGTACTAGGACCTAATGGTAGCGGTAAGACTACACTTCTTAAGATTCTCGCAGGATTAACTAAGGCAACTAGTGGTAACGTGAAGATAGATAGTAAAGATCTAGGAATTCAATCTAAGAGTGTTGTATCCTACATGCCTGATAGAAACTATTTTTATAAATGGATGAGGGTTAAAGATGCAATAGAATTGTTTAAGGACTTTTATTTTGATTTTGATGAAAGTAAATGTTTAGCACTATTAAATAAAATGAGTATACCTATGGAAGAAAAGATTACAGCTCTTTCAAAGGGGATGCATGAAAAATTAAATATTGCGCTTGTGCTTTCACGAAAAGCTAAGTTGTTTATTTTAGATGAACCTCTAGGTGGGGTAGATCCTGTAGCTAGAGAGCAAATTTTAGATATGATATTAGACAATTTAGATGGAGATAGTTCTATGATAATAACTACTCATCTAGTACGTGATATGGAAAGATTATTTGATGAAGTAATATATCTTAGAGAGGGAGATGTGTTCTTAAAGGGAAATGCAGAAGAATTAAGAGCATCTCATGGAAAAACTATTGATGATTTATATAGAGAAATTTTTGGGGTATAGGAGGGATAATAAATGATTAAATTATTAAAGTATAATTTTAAGGAAAGTTTTAGACTATTAGGGCCACTTTTAATAACATTATTTGTTTTAAATATGTTTCCTGATATCCTTGTTGGTGAAGTAAATAACGGATGGATTCCAGCTATATATGGTATTGTAAATGTAGCTATACTAATTACAGTTTTTGTTCATCTTGGAAGTTCTTTCAGTAAGGAATTTAATGATGATAGAAGATTTCTTACCTTTACCTTGCCTATAGATGGAAAGAGGTTAATTTTATCAAAACTTATAAATACAAGCTTATGGTTAGGTATCTTGTGGGTAGTGTTTATTGTAGATGCTCTTGTAGTAGGGGTTAGGTCAGGAAACTTAACTTTTGGTGATTTTGATTTTGAGTTTCTTAACATGGATCTTAATAAAATTATAGTAGCTTCTATTATATTTATTTTAATAGCTCTCATAGTATATATTTATATAATGCTTAGTGGATATTTTACTGAAACTTTAACAAAACTTGTGTATAGAGGTAAAGGTGGATTTATCCCAAAACTTATTACAATTATATTATGGGTAATACAACTAAAAATTTGTTCCGACATAGCTGAATTCTTTGCTGATAAATTACCACTTTACTATAATTTTGTTACAGGTGACTTTGCAATAAGAAGAGAAGCTATAGAAATGAATTTTTATATGATGCAGGAAAGTGCAACAGTTGGTATTAATCTTACTGCAATAATAATGCTAGCATTAATTTCTGTAGTATATTTCTTTGGAATGGCCTATTTGATAGATAATAAAGTAGATTTATAGGAAAATAGCAGTAACTCAGTTAAGTAATGAAGAAGTATGTTTTTCAAAATTATATTAAACTCAATAATAAAAATGAGTACTATGGAAATTCCATAGTACTCATTTTTATTATAAACCCTTATGAAGCTGATATAAGAGTTTAATTACTTACAGATAAGTTAATAAATTAAAATGTAATTTTATAAATTAATATTTATTATACTAGTTATTTTCAAGTGGTGGTGCCATTTTATTTGTAAGTCTTGTTTCAATAAAGGTTGTAATCATAAAGGCTACAAGAGAAGCTGCAGACCCTGCTATTATTGCTAGTATTCCATAAGGCTCCTTCATTATTTGCCAGTATATTCCTACACTACTACCAACTAATATTGATACAATACCTGCATGTTTTGAGCATTTCTTTAAGGAGATTGCTAATATAAATGCACCGAAAGGTCCAGCAGCTCTTAACATAAAGGAGAATATATTTAATGTTATAATATTGATTTGTAATAGAGCTATACCCATTGCAAGTACACCAATTACAACATTACTTACTCTAGTTATTCTCATCATAGATTTATCACTGACTTGGGGATTTATATATTTTTGATATAAGTCTTTTGTGATTATCGTAGAAGCACATAACATATTAGAGTCAGCACTAGACATCGTAGAGGCAATTATAGCTGCACAAACTAATCCTGAAATCCATTGAGGAGCTAATCCAAATACAGCTGTTGAAAGTGCCTTACTTGGTTCTATTGAAGGAAAAGCAGCAAATGCAACGATACCTATTATTGCAGGAATAAATGCAAATAATCCCATGAAAAGAGCAGACATTAAAGTAGCTTTCTGTCCAGCCTTCTCATCTTTAGCTGCAAAAACTCTAGAAACCATTTCAGGTCCGGACATAAAGGTTATGAAGTATTGGCCTATTAAACTGACTATTGTAACAATCCCCATACCAGTTAGTGACATCTTCGCTGGTGGCACCTTATCAACAATTGTAGACCATCCACCTGCACCATTTATTATAAAAGGAAGAGCAATCAAAAGACCAAAGAAGATTATTGCCCATTGAAACAAATCTGTAAAGGCATCTGCCCAAAGTCCTCCCATAACAGTATACACTAGGGTGAATAGTCCACCTATTATAATAGCAGCTTTAAGATTAATTCCAACAAGTGCGGATATAATAATTCCTGAAGCAAGAACTTGAGATGCTGTTAGACAGAAAAGGGAAATAATATTTAATACAGCTGTAATTATATGACTTGATGTACCAAAACGTTTTCCAACTACTTCTGGAATAGTGTAAGCCATTATCTTTCTAAGTTTAGGTGCAAAGAAAGCCATTGGAATAATACCAATTGCTGCTGCTAGGACATACCAAACCGCAGACATACCCCAGGTTCCATAAGCTTTACTTGCAAGTCCAACAGTACTACCACCACCAATGTTATTTGCAGCTAAACTACAAGCTACCATTATAGCAGGTAGTGCCCTACCAGCTAACATATAGTCAGTACTATCTTTGATTAAAAATTTGTTTGTGTAGAATCCAATAAATAGCATAAGAGCCAAATAAACAATTACAATAATTAAAGGAACTATATTCATTTACTTTCCCCCTTTGAATTAGTATAGTAAAGTATATTCAAAAAAGGCGTTAGTATAACTAAATAAGTTCACAAATTATTAAAAATTGGTTGTAAAAAACCCCTCATCTATGGTAGATGAGGAGTTGATATTGTAAATATAATTAAATTAGTATTGTAATTAATATTAAAGCTGAAATGATCTGAAGGGCAGAAATAGATAATCCATATAATGAAGTTTTCACGCCTTGCTTTAAGAGTGCTGAAAAGTTAACTCTCATGCCTATACCTGCTAGTGCTATAATTTCAAAGTTGCTACTAATTAACTTAAAAATTTTTGATATAGATGCAGGGATAATATTCAAACTAAATAATGCACAGGTTATAAAAAAACCTATAACATACCAAGGTACAGTTATTTTCGCCTTTTTATGTTCAATGGTATTTTCACTTATTTTTTTATTAGAATGATTTTTCATAGCTGAAAAGCTTAACACTACAAAAACTAAAAATATAACTCTAACAATTTTGAAAATGGTAGCTAGGTCCTTAATTTCTTCATTAACAAGAGCTCCACTAGCAACTACTTGTCCAACAGATTGCAACACTCCTCCAATTAAAGCTGAGGTTTTTAGAGTTTCAAAGGAGAATAATAAGTAACTAATAAGAGGTAAAAGTAGCATTAAAATGGTGCCAACTAAATTTACTATAGTAATAGCTATCCCTTTATCCTTATCATCAGCGCCAATTGCTGGAGCTGTAGCAGCAATTGCAGAAGAACCACATACTGCATTTCCACTAGCCATTAAAAGACTAAAGTTCTCTGAGAAACCAAATTTTTTGCCAAGATATATTGATACAGCAATTGTTATAATCATTTGAATAACAATATAACCTAGTCCAGAGAGGCCTAATTTTAAAATTGTTCCTATGCTCAAAGTACCTCCGAGAAGTACAATAGAATAAGATAGTAAATTACTCTCACAAAACTTCGTACCTTTTCCATATACTTTATTTTTTCCAAGGGTATTACCAGTAAATATACCAAAGAGTATAGATAAGGTTGCCCCTCCTATCATAGGCACATAACTTCCTATGAGTTTGCTTATATAGGCAATTATAATACACATAATTAGACCAGGTAAAATTTCATTAAGGTCATTTTTGAGTTTTAATAAAGACATATAATGATTCCTCCTATAATTTAAAGCATAATAATATGCAGCATCGCTACTAAATTTTTCAATAATTTTGTCTAATAGAATTATAACAATTAAAATAATATATTAAAAATACATTATTTTAATTGTTATGATTAGAATAATTAATGGTTATAGATTTCTTAATTAAAAGTTTAATATATAATGGTTTTTAGAATGAAGATTATGCTTTGAACTTGTATTTTGAAAGAAAGGAAGTGACTGATACATGATTGAGGAACTTAAAACTTTTATGGCAGTGGTGGAATATAAGAATTTCACAAAGGCAGCGGTAGCTATCAATTTATCTCAACCTAGTGTAAGCTTACATATTAAGCAATTAGAAAGTTATTTTGGAGTTACATTAGTAGAAAGATCTATTAAGCAAAAAAAGATTTCAATAACTAATGCAGGATACTTATTATATAAAAGAGCAGGGGAAATAATTAATATTTTAGAACAAACCAAAAATGAACTAACAAATTATGAAGAAACTCTTAGTGGTAATCTCCGTATAGGTGCAAGCTTTACCATAGGAGAATATATACTTCCATCTTTTTTAGGTAGATTCTCTAAGGAGTTTCCAGATTTAAATCTAGAGGTTAAGATTGGAAACACAGCTTCAGTATGTGACATGATTAAAAACAAGGAGCTAGATATTGGATTAATTGAAGGAGTAGTACCCTCATCACATTTTAAATATGAGTATTTTCTAAGGGATGAAATGGTGATCGCTCTTTACAATAATCATCCTTTAGTTGGAAAACCATTATCCATAGAAAAACTTCAAAATCAAACATGGATCAGTAGGGAGGATGGCTCGGGAACACAAGAATACTTAATGATGTTTTTAGCAGCTAATAATATTGTTCCTAAAAATATTGTAGTGTTTGGAAGTAACTATGCAGTAAAAGAAGCGGTAATAAATGAGCTAGGCATAACAATCATTTCTTCCCATGTAACTAATAAAGATGTAAAAAATGGTGAAATTTCAACTATTCCTTTGGGCGAAAAATATATAAGGTACTTTTCATATATCTTGCCAATGGAAAGCACTCCTTCAAAAGCAATTAGGATTTTTACAGATAAGATTAAAAATATTGGGTAAATTATGTTATTCTCATAATATTTAATAATATTGCAAAAATATAAATAATATTTAATTTATTCACATATTTGTGTTAATTTGATATAAATTTACACGATATATGATATTATAAGATTAACTATTGAAAATAAGGAAGATTTTTGCTTTTTATTCTAAGGGGGAATTGTTATGGGGATGAAATTAAAAAAGAAAACTAAAGTAAAAGTTTCAAAAGTAAAAAATGTTTTTTCAAAAATTGCAAGGGGATATCTGTGGATAAAGAATAAAATAATAGGAAATAAAATAATAGGAAATAAAATTGAAAGTAATAAGATAAAAGTTAAAATAAAAGTTGAAGGTATGTCAATTAAGTACAAGCTACTTTTTAATATATTAACTTTACTTATAGTCTCAATGCTAACTACGGGCATAGCTATGTACGTATATTCCTCAGTTATAATATTTAATCAAAGTAAGGAAGAGATGAAATCTGTTGTCACAAGATCTATAGAGACTATTTCAGTTATGATAGAGAAGGAAACGAGTGAAGCTTATGCACTTGCAAATACAAAGGAATCTATCGAGATATTAAAGAATAATGAAAGCAAGAATAATGAGTTAATAAATGCGAATAAAGAACTTATAAATAAAAACAATAAGTTTTTTAATGAGTTTGTGTCTAGTAATTCTCATGTGGACAGAGTTTCCTTAATTGATATAAGTGGAAATATTATTTCTGACAGTGAAGAATCTTTAGTTGGAAGTAATGGCAGTGAGGCACAATATCATGGTACAAGCTCAAGTGGAGGAAATAGTATAAGTGATACATTAGTTTCTTTGGATGGTAAAAAGAGTGTAGTAGTATTCACCTATCCTGTTTTAGATAAAGATGCTCACGGAAAATCTGTTGGCTATATAGCTTTACATGTATACTCTGAAAGCTTTTCAAAATACTTAAGCAAAATAAAGGTAGGTAATACGGAATCTAGTTACGCTTACTTAGTTGATGAATCAGGAAAGGTTATCTATCATCCAACTTCAGAAAAAATTGGTACAAAGATAGATTCTAAGGAAATAGAGGAAATAGTATCAAGAGTAATGAAGGGAAGTAAAGTAGATACTTCCACCACAGAGTACAATTATGAAAATGAAGCAATCATATCAGCTTATGGTGTAACTCCTAAGACAAATTGGTTACTTGTAATTAATGCTGATAGAAATGAGATAAGAAAACCAGTAGAAGCTATGGCTAATAAGATCCTTATCATTGGATTTTTAGTGGTATTAGGAGCAATGATAATTACACTAGTAATAGCAAATATAATTGTGAATCCAATTATCGCAGTAACGCATCTTGTAAATAAGACTTCAGAATTAGATTTGGGAAATGATGAAGCTAAAAGCGTTGTTTCATCAAAAGATGAAATAGGATTAATAGCTAAGTCTATCGTAAATATGAGAGAAGTGTTAAGAGATGTAGTAAAGGAATTAATAGATGCTAGTGAAAAACTAACACAAAATGCAAATTTAGTGGAAAACTCTGCTGAAAATTTAAAATTACAAGCAGATGAAACCCTTTTAGAAACTGAGAATGTGTCATCAGGGATACAACAAACGGCTGCTACGTCGGAAGAAATTGTGGCAACTTCTGATGGTATGTTAAGTAGAGTTAATAAAATCTCTGAAGAGGCATCTTCTGGATATAAAATAGCAGAAGACATTTTAAATAGAGCTCAAGGTATAAAGGTGGATTCTTTAGAATCTAGGCAAAGAACAGAACAAGTATATAGTGAAGTTAAGAAGGAATTACAAGTTGCAATTGGTGGATCAAAAGAAGTTAATCAAATTCATAGACTTGCTAATTCTATACTTCAAATTACAGAGCAGACAAATCTTCTGGCGCTAAATGCAGCAATAGAGGCAGCAAGGGCAGGAGACGCAGGAAGAGGCTTTGCAGTAGTTGCTGATGAAGTGAGAAAGCTTGCAGAACAATCAGGTAAGACAGTAGCAGATATTCAGCAAGTAGTGAAAGTTGTTCAAACCTCTGTAGAAAACTTAGCATATAGCGCTGAAAAGATGATGAGTTTTATGGAAAGCACAGTAGATAGTGATTATGAAAAAACTATTAAAGTTGGCGATCAATACACAGAAGATGCAGATGAGTTTAATAAATTTATGGTTGATTTTAATGAAGAGGCTAAGATTTTAGATTCCAGCATTGGGGATATTGTAAGAGCTTTAGATGAGGTTTCAATAACTGTAAATGAAGGAGCTATGGGAGTATCATCTATTTCAGCTAAAACCACTGAAATAGTTAAAAAGATTGATGAAATTAAAAATACTGCAGTTGAAAATAAAATTAGCGCTGATAAAATCAATAAAATCACAGCTAAGTTTAAGCTTTAAAGATCTAAGAAAATTAATAGGAGTGAGGTTAAAACCTCACTCCTATTTTATCGCCAAATTTTACTAGAGTTTCTATACCATTATTACTATTTGAAATTAAATCATCATCTAACTTTACTGTATCTTTTTCAAATAATAATATTACTGTAGAGCCCCCAAATTTAAAGTATCCTTTTTCTTCACCTTTATATATGGGTTTACTTTCATCATATGTTTGAATGATGGAACCTACAAAGGTTGCACCTACTTCTATATATACAATATCATTGAAATTTTCACTGTGGAATGTGCTATATTCTCTTTTGTTTTCACAAAATACTTTACTTACATTTTCAAGTGCTATAGGGTTAACTGAATAGTAGTGACCTGGAATATATTTGCTTGGAGAACATAATCCATTATCTATAAAGTGGAATCTATGATAATCTGTAGGACATAATCTAAATATTAAACAGGAACCACTTTTATATTTACTAGCAAGGCTTTCATTTTTTAAAAGATCTTTTACATTATAGGTAAATCCTTTTACTTTAAACGAAGTATTTTCATCTATGGAATCTATTACGAGTAGTTTGCTATCACAAGGAGAAATCAATATATTTTTATCTAAGGATATTTGCCTAGAATTAGATTTTAGCTTTCTATAAAAAAAGTCATTAAAGCTATTGTAATCTTTAATATTTTTTTCATATTCACTCATATCCATATCAAAATCTTCAACAAATTTTTGTATTCCTCTTTTGCTTATTGATAGATCGCAGTACTTACCATAAAGGGAAGTTAATACTTTCTTTTTAAATAAAATCTCTAAAAGATTTCTTCCTAAAGTAGTTGTATATATATAATCAATAAATTTTCCTGCTGCTACATTTTCTACTTCATAGCATTGTTCTCTTCTATTATAGAACTTTATCATTTTATCAACTCCAACAATAAAATAGTATTCTTATTTTACTTCTTTAAAAACATAATAGCAATGGGGTGTAGCTATAAAGGTTTATCTTATGATTAAACTGTTTAATAAAAAAGAATTCTTATATCCTAGCATAACAAAAGCTAGCAAGAATCACCTTACTAGCTTTTGCTTGAATTAATTATATAACTTCACTGTTTGTCATTTTTCTCATATCTTCATTAGAAGGCTTTTCGCTTCTTTTCTTAAAGAAATCTTCAGCAATTTGAGGGAAAGCTAGATATGAAAGCACATCTTCATCTCTTGTAGTTATATCTTTTAGCATTTCCTTTGTCTTTTGGAAGGCTGGCTCTAAGGTATCAGCAAATCTGCCTGTAATTGGAGCTTCATTACCAAGAGCTTTTTTTAGAACTTCTTCATTAATCTTTCCAGGAGCTTTGCCATATTCACCTCTACAGTATGCCTTAACTTCTTTAAGAACCATTTTATATCTTTCACCAGTTAGTATATTAACTGTAGCTTGAGTTCCAACCATTTGACTCATTGGAGTTACAAGAGGTGGGAAGCCTAAATCTTCTCTTACCTTTGGAACTTCCTCAAGTACTGCATCAAGTTTATCAATGGAATTTTGAGCTTTAAGTTGAGAAATCATGTTAGATAACATCCCTCCAGGGATTTGATTAGTTAATCCTTCTGGTTGAGGTGTTAGTACCTTAGGGTCTAGAAGGCCAGATTCTAAAACATCATTTCTTATTGGTTTAAAGTAGTTATTAATGTATGTTAATTTATTAATATTTAAGTTTGTATCATATCCAGCAGAAGTTAATGATTGATGCAGGGTTTCTGTTGGTGGCTGAGATGTACCACTAGAAAATGAAGAGATAGCACAGTCTATTCCATCTACACCAGCTTCAGCTGCCTTGAAATAAGCCATTTCTGCAAGTCCATTAGTACTATGAGAATGTAAAAACACAGGTAATTTTACAGTTTCCTTTATGCTCTTAACTAAATCGTATGCAATGTTTGGCATAATAAGTCCAGCCATATCTTTTATACATATAGAATTAGCACCCATATTTTCAAGTTGCTTAGCTAGTTTAGCATAATTATTTACATCATGGATAGGACTTACTGTATAAACTATGGTACCTTGAGCATGAGCTCCTTGCTTTATGGTCTCATCCATAGCAACTTCAATATTTGAAAAGTCATTTAAAGCATCGAATATTCTTATTATATCCATTCCATAGTATACAGTCATTTTTATAAATTCTCTTACTACATCATCGGGATAATGTTTATAGCCAAGTATATTTTGTCCTCTAAGTAACATTTGAAGTGGAGTTTTCTTAACTATACTTTTAATATTTTTTAATCTATCCCAAGGGTCTTCATTTAAATATCTTAAACAAGAGTCAAATGTTGCTCCACCCCAACACTCTAATGAATAATATCCTGCATTATCTAACTCCTTAAGTATTGGAGCAAATTCTTCATAAGGGAGTCTAGTAGCAATAAGAGATTGATTAGCATCTCTTAGAACAGTCTCAGTTATATGTATTTTTTTCATTAAAATCACCTCTAAATAAAATATATAAGATGGTATTTCCTAGTAACATATAGATATTTTATCACATATTTTTTCTAAAATCTGCAATAAATCATTTATTTTTCTGAAAAATCGTTTATTCATATATTAGCTTATCCTAAAAGTAACTTATAATTCATTTACTACTCTAATAAAGAAGAAAGTTATTGCTATTTTGCAGATTGTTAATTAGTTTATTTAATTTTAAAAGTAATATAGATAAAAGATTTTATAGAGAAAGTTACTATTAAAACAGCCACTTCAGAAAATACTATGGAAGATTATCAAAACAAGTGAATTAATATCATGGAATGTATAAATAATATATTTTATATGAAAGATGATAAAATTTATTAGACATATACTGGGAAACTTTTGCAAATAGATATGTTGACAGTTTAAGTTAATTATTATTATAATATAATTATGGAATTTGCGCCCGTAGCTCAGTAGGATAGAGCATCCCCCTCCTAAGGGGAAGGCCGGAGGTTCGACTCCTCTCGTGCGCACCAAA
>NZ_JAVWDJ010000070.1:0-11605 GCF_036642255.1 Clostridium sp.
TAATATTATCCATATTAAAATTACCTCCTCAAGAGTTTTTGTAAAGTTGATATGTGATTATTGTGCCTTTCGATAAGTTCTTTAATCGAGTCATACATAGCTGTGTTTTCTAAAGTTTTTAGATATTGTTCATACTGATTAACTAAAGAGTTTTCTCTTTCAATTAGAGAATTAATTTCAGAAGCCTTATTTAAAATCATGATAACCTCCTCCTTTGCTGATATTATTATCAATAAAAAAAGAGTATATACTTCCATATAGGAAGTATATACCATTTTAAAAAATTATTCACATTTAGGACAAGTTTAATAAAAGTAACTTTTTAATTACCTAACCACCGAACAGTGATAAGAGTACTCCTGCCGCAACCGCACTGCCTATAACACCTGCTACGTTTGGCCCCATAGCATTCATTAACAGAAAGTTAGTTGGATCTTCTTTTTGACCAACCACTTGAGATACTCTTGCTGCCATTGGCACAGCAGAAACTCCTGCTGAACCTATAAGAGGATTAATTTTTCCTTTTGTGAGCTTACACATAAGCTTACCAATAAGCAATCCACCTACAGTGGCAAAAGCAAAGGCAAGCACACCTAATCCTATTATTTTTAGAGTTTCTACTCTTACAAAAACTTCAGCTTTTGCAGTAGCTCCAACGGAAAGTCCTAGGAAGATGGTAACAATATTTATTAGAGCATTCTGAGCTGTATCTGTTAATCTTCCCACTACTCCTGATTCCCTAAATAAATTCCCAAGCATTAGCATTCCTATAAGAGAAATTAATGAGGGAATAAATAATATCACTAAAATAGTTACCATTATAGGAAACACTACTTTTTCTATCTTTTTAACTTGCCTTAACTGCCCCATTTTTATTTTTCTCTCCGCTGGAGTAGTTAACACCTTCATAATTGGTGGCTGAATAACTGGCACTAGTGCCATATAGGAATAAGCTGCCACAGCAATAGGCCCTAGCAGATGTGGAGCTAATTTATTAGTTACAAATATAGCTGTTGGCCCATCAGCTCCACCTATAATCCCAATAGCTGAAGCTTCTTGTGGTGTGAATCCCATCAATATAGCTAAAGTATAAGCAAAAAATATTCCAAATTGTGCTCCCGCACCCATAAGTAAGCTAGAAGGATTAGCTAGTAATGGACCAAAATCTGTCATGGCTCCTACACCTAAGAATATTAACGGAGGAAATATCTCCAACTTAACTCCACGTGAAAGATAATATAAAAGCCCTCCTGGTTCATTATGTAGTGGCTCAGCCATAATATCTGCCACTGGTAAATTAGTAAGGAGCATCCCAAATGCTATAGGAAGTAGCAATAAGGGTTCAAATTGTTTTGCTATTGCTAGGTATATTAGCACAAGAGAAACTGCTATCATAAAGATTTCACTCCCTTGTATAGCAACGAAACCTGATGTGCTTATCAAATCCTTCAATACTTCAAAAACGTTCATTTAAATTGCCTCCTACTTTTCAAGAAAACTTTTGAGGTTTAATTCTCCTCACCCTCTGTGTGGGAGAAGATATTTCTTGTGAAAACTACACTAAATAAAGTTCCTAAAGTTCTCTAATAACAATCTAAATTTAGACTATAAATAAACTCCATTTTATAACCACCATAGTTGTTGGTAGGTTATAAGTTTTTATACATTTTATATACATATAGCTTAAATTGATAAAAGATTATTTACTTATCTTACAGAAAATAACACCCTCAAATCCTTGAACAAAATTAATTCGTCCATTATTTTAAGAAATAACTAATAATAAATCTCCTGTGTTAACAGCTGCACCTTTTGACACGCTTAACTGTGCTACTGTTCCATCTACTGGTGACATAATTTCATTCTCCATTTTCATAGCTTCAAGAACTACTAAAACATCACCCTTTTTAATTGTAGAACCTTCAGTAACATTAACCTTTACTATGGTACCAGGCATTGGGCATTGAATCTTTTCTCCCGCAGCATTAGAAGTTTTAGCAGCTGCTGGCTTAACTGGTTCTTGAGTTTTTGGTGCCTCTACTTGTTGTGCTGTAGGAGCTTTCGGTGCAGCTGGCTGTGGTGCAACATTTACTACTGGAGCTACTGGTTGAGTAAATTCTCCTTTTACTTCCTCTACCTCTACTTGGTATACACTACCGTTCACAGTAACATTATATCTTTTCATAACTTAATCCTCCCTAATTATTTAATTTATCCTCAATAGATGTTCTTTGCCAATTAGAATTTATTCTTTTTATGCTTTTTATATTTAAATCACTAATCGGAGTACCAATATGAGCAGACAATGCTGCCATAATTGCAGCTACTACTTCTATATTCTCATGTGGATTTATAGTTTCTACTACTGGTTCTACCTTTTCTTGACTCTTTTCCATTAAGCTAGTGTCAACTGTTTCTGAAGTGTCTTTTCTTCCTCCAAGTAAAAAACTTTGAGATTTAATCACAAGCCATAATATTATTAGTATAGCAAACACTATAGCCATTGCAACAAAGGACACGTTTAAAGAAAAGGTAAATTTATCTGCTATTGATTCATTCATCTAAACCCCTCCTTATACTAAAGTGCTCCCGTGTTTTTTAGGATAACTCAACTCTCTTTTACTTTGTAACATATCAAGCAGTGCAAAAACTCGTTGTTTTGTCTCACTTGGTTTTATAATATCATCTATTAATCCAAATTCTGCAGCTTTATATGGGCTAACTACTTCTTCTAAATACTTAGCAATAACTTCGCTTTCTTTAGTTTTAGGATCTGCAGCGGATAATATTTCTTCTCTATACATTGATTTTATTAAAGTTTCTGGATTAGTTAATGCCACTCTAGCGCTAGGCCAAGCTAATGTAACATCAAAAGCAGCTTCTTTACCTGCTAATGCCACATATCCTGCACCATAAGCTTCTCCAACTATAAGTGATACTTTAGGCACACTTGCATCAATTAGACTATAAAGAAGTTTCCCTGCGTTTCTCGCTAGACCTTTCTTTTCTTCCTCAAGACTCACTGCAAAACCCTTTGTATCAACTAAGGATAGTATCGATATATTAAACCCATCACAAAGTCTTATGAAGTTTGAAATTTTGATAGCTCCCTCATTAGTAATTTTTGATTTGATAAAGCTATTCCAAATTACGCCTACTGTTAATCCATTAATTTTAATAAATGCAGTTTTAAAGTTTTCCATAAACTCTTTATTAACTTCTAAAATACTATTTTCATCAGCAATTGCTTTTATAATGTCATCCATGGAATGGTTTTCATTAACTATCATTTCATCAAGCTCTTCTATTGGTGAGTTTAAGTTATAATCTTCTACTGAAATCCATGGAGACTCTAAGTTATTAGCTGGAAGATAATCTATTAATCTTCTTGCCATATTAAATCCATCTTGTTCCTTCTCAACACTAAAATGAGCATTACCATTTTTATTTGAATAGAAACCATCACTAAACATTGATGATTCAACGTATTTTTCTTCTGCAGAACTTAGCTTGTTACTTGAATTAACACCTATTTCACCAATATCATTTACTACTATAGTAAAATCTGCCATAGTAGCTCCTAATGCTGCCATACCATAGCAAGGTCCACAAATTATTGAAACCTGAGGAATAACACCATTTAGTTTAGCAATTCTTTTTATTACCATTCCATAAGAAGATAATAACTCCACACCTTCATTCAATTTAGCCCCTATAGAGTCGATTATCTGAACTACTGGAGCACCCATCTTAACAGCATTATCTAATAAACTGCATATTTTCTTAGCCATAGCTTTATTAAAAGCTCCGCCCTCAACAGTGTAGTCATAGCTAAATGTATATACTAATCTGCCATTGATAGTTCCATGGCCAGTTATTACTCCTGCAGCATTGCCTGCAACTAGCGCGCCTATTTCTATAAATGATCCTTCATCTAACAATGCGCTAACTCTCTCTCTTGCAGTGGTTTTATTTAAATTGTGTTGCATTTCGATTTTATCAATTCCACCACCTTGGTGTGCTTTATCTTTAACTGAATTGAACACTTCAAGTCTATTCATTTTCTTGCCTCCTGACTTTTATTATTTTTTCACGATAATAATACCATAAAATTTTACATTTGTACATAAAACATGCAAGTTTTAATTCATTTTTCTGTGAATTCTATTGCATTCATATATACCTTTAATTTTTTGCATATGAATATAATTTATACCTAAAAATAGGTCATAAAAAATATATATTATCGAGATATCCTAGCAATCAACACCTAAAATATTTTTTCTTCATTTTTAGAATAAATCTCTACTCAACTTGTATGTTTTTTATATAGATTCCACATTGTTTTATAATTTCATGGATTAGATAAAAAGAAATGCTTCCATACAAAATTGTATAGAAGCATTTTTATTAACTTACTAAGTTTACTTGTTTGTATTATCTGTTTCTTGTTCAATAGTGTCAGTGTTATCAACAGTAACTTCATTGATAACCTTCATATTTCCTCTTATTAGATCATCTCCAGTAAGAGTATTTTGTGAGTTGACATCTACATCTTCTTTAGCTTTCTCTGTACTTTCCTTGATAAGCTTATCAATAGCAATCTCATCTAAAGACTTTCCATCCATAATAGCATTAAATTCTTCAGCGGTAAGCTTCTCTTTTTCTAATAAGGCTTTTGCCACATCGTGTAACTTATTAATATTTTCATTTAGAATCGTTTCAGCTCTATTGTAAGCTTCATCAATTAACGCTTTTATTTCTCTGTCAATCTTTGATGCGACTTCATCTGAGAAGTCCCTCGCTCTTCCAATATCTCTACCTAAGAATACTTCATTTTCATCCTTACCAAAGGATATTGGGCCTAATACATCACTCATACCATATTCCATAACCATTTTCTTAGCTATAGATGTAGTTCTATCAATATCATTTTTAGCGCCAGTGCTAATTTCTTTTAGAATTATAGCTTCAGCTACCCTACCACCTAAAAGTCCAACCATTTCGTCCTTAAGTTTAGATCTTGATGTATATGATGTATCTTCATCTGGTAGATGTAATGTATATCCACCTGCCATTCCTCTTGGAATTATACTTATTTCATGAACAGCATAAGAGTTAGGAAGATACTTGGAAACTACAGCGTGGCCTGCTTCATGATAAGCAGTTAATCTCTTATCCTTATCACTAATAACTCTTGACTTCTTCTCTGGTCCAGCAATTACCCTTGTAATTGCTTCTTCCAACTCTACCATATCAATAACTTTTTTGCGATTTCTAACTGTTAAAAGAGCTGATTCATTTAATAAATTCTCAAGATCTGCTCCTGTGAATCCTGGGGTTCTCTTAGCTAATATATCAAGCTGAACCTCTGAGCTTAAAGGTTTATTTCTTGAGTGAACCTTTAAGATTTCTTCTCTACCCTTAACATCTGGAGCTCCCACTACGATTTGTCTGTCAAATCTTCCCGCTCTTAAAAGTGCTGGGTCTAAAATATCTGGTCTATTTGTAGCCGCTACCATGATGATTCCTTCATTTACTCCAAAGCCATCCATTTCAACTAGAAGTTGATTTAAGGTTTGCTCTCTTTCATCATGTCCACCGCCAAGTCCTGCACCTCTTTGTCTTCCTACAGCATCAATTTCATCTATAAAAATAATACATGGTGCATTCTTTTTAGCTTGTTCGAATAAATCTCTAACCCTCGAAGCTCCGACACCCACAAACATTTCAACGAAATCTGAACCAGAAATACTAAAGAAAGGTACTCCTGCTTCGCCTGCTACAGCTTTTGCAAGTAAGGTTTTTCCTGTTCCAGGAGGTCCTACTAAAAGTATTCCCTTTGGAATTCTTGCTCCAACTTCAATATATCTTTTTGGACTTTTTAAGAAGTCTACCACTTCCTCAAGTTCTGCTTTTTCCTCATCGGCTCCAGCTACATCATTGAAGGTAACTTTCTTTCTATCTGGTGTAGCCATTTTTGCTTTGCTTTTACCAAAATTCATAACTCCACGGCTACCACCGCCACCACCACTCGATTGGTTCATAAACATTGCCCAGAATACTACTAACATTAAAATTATCAGTAGAGTAGGCAAGAAATTTAACCACATCGGAATTGAAGCTGGTGGAGTATATTGTTCAATTGCTAAATTTGGATTTGGATTCTCATCAATTATTTTTAAATATCTTTCTTTAATTATATTTACACTAAATTGTGTTCCATCATCTAATTTACCAACCACAGTTCTTTCATTATCAGACATTTTTGTTTCAACTACTTTTTTATCTCTCATGTAAGTTTCAAATTCTCTTACATCAATAGACTTTACATTAGCTGCTCCATCAAATAAGGTAAGAGCGGAAAAAATAACGAGTATTAAAACTAACAACCAGGCCGTTGCGCTAGAAAATTTTTTCATTGAAGGCCCCCCTCTCTTTCTAGTTAAGTATTTACTTAAAAATTCTAACATATGCAATTTTCATTTACAATAATAAGAATATTAACTATTAGTGAATTAATTATAAAATATAATTAATTCTAGAACATAGAAACAATTTCCTTATCAATTAATTATATAGTATTTACTAAAAAGCAAGAATTATTAACTCTTATAAACACTGTCTTTTAAAATACCTACAAAAGGTAAATTTCTATATTTTTCAGCATAATCAAGACCATAGCCTACTAAAAAGTAATCTGGAACATCGAAGCCTAAATATCTCACATCTAATTCCTCTTTTCTTCTCTCTGGCTTATTTAGAAGACAAACTATCTCTAAACTATTTGGATTTCTCGCAGAAAGGTATTTCATTAAATATTTCAAAGTAATTCCTGTGTCTATAATATCTTCAACTATAAGTATATCTTTTCCCTTAATCTCAAAATCCAAATCCTTTATAATTTTTACAATTCCTGAAGACTGTGTTGCATCTCCATAACTTGAAACTGCCATAAAATCCATCTTACATGGAATACTTATCTCTTTTATAAGATCTGACATAAAAATTACTGATCCCTTTAAAATCCCTAGGACAATTAAATCTCGTCCTCTATAATCTTCACTAATCTTTAAGCCTAATGTTTTAACTTTTTCTTTAATCTGTTCCTCTGTTAATAACACTTCTTTTATGTCATTATTCATAACTTTCCTGCCTTTCTATTTCAGGTATCTCAAGACACCTTATTTCTAATATATTCTTAGTATGGTTTTCAACTTTAAATTTATCACTGATTCTATATCCAACTATCCAACCTATTTCATCTCCAAAGCATATAAGAGGAATTTCATCTCTTTGCTCTCTAGGAATTTTTAAATCCATAAATAAATCTTTAAGTTTTTTACTTCCTTTCATTCCTAAGGATGTAAATCTATCTCCTTCTTGTCTAAACCTTATACTTATAGGTTGCTTAATTTTATCATAATCAAAGTATTTAATATTATCCTTACTTTCACTCTTTAAAAATCTTTCTTTATCTATGACATTTAATTTAAATTTATTATTGGTTTCTGTTACTATACTTTCTCCTACTGATAAAATCTTGCAAAAATTTTTATTTTCCTTTAAACCAGAAATAGCCTTATGTAAATGTATATCTTTATATACATTAGAAACAACTACTCCTCCAGGTACTACTGTAGTTTTACCCGTTTCTCCTTTTTGTATGTTTATAATATTTTCTATATGTATGCTTTCTAAATTATATAAATTCCCCTTAATTTTAAAAAGAGCTTTTCTTAGGACTCTACTCAATATTGAGTAATGTAAATTAAAGGCATCTTTATATATTATAACCTTTTCCATCTTACTATCACAGTACTTTTCGAAAAATTTAGAAGATTTTTCTTCCAAATAATCACTATCCATCCTAATTAGAGAAGACATTCTATTTAAAGTAGCAATTATATCTGTATTAAAGTTTTCTTCAATATAAGGAATCAATTCTAATCTTACTTTATTTCTTGCGTATATACTTTCAAAGTTTGTTTTATCTATCCTTACAGGAAGACTATTTCTAGAACAATATTCTTCTATTTCTTTTCTACTAGTATTTATTAATGGTCTTATAAATATGCTATCCCGTACAGGTTTAATTCCAACTAAACCCTCTATCCCACTTCCTCTCATTAACCTCATAAGTACGGTTTCAGCTTGATCATTGGAATTATGAGCAAGGGCAATTTTATTGGCTTTCAGATTTTCGAAAAGTTCTATAAAAAATTCATATCTCACTTCTCTTCCTGCCATCTCATGGGATATATTTCTTTCCTTTGAGATAGCGTCTATATTAATATTTTTTGAAAATAATTTAATATTATGCTTTTCACAAAAAGTCTTGCACGCCTTTTCATCATTATCTGAATCCTCACCCCTAAGCATATGATTTACATGGGCAGCATAAAGAGTTAAATTAAACCTTTCTCTTAATTCGTATAAAACATTTAAAAGACTCATAGAATCTGGACCACCAGATAATGCCACTATAATCTTATCCCCATTACTTATCATTCTATTTTCTTTTATAGTGCTAATAACCTTTTCAATCATAAAAACACTTCCTACTTGTATTTTTTACACATAATATCACAAACAACGAATAATTTAAAGTAAAAAATCACTATGCAAAACCTAAATGTTTTTACATAGTGATTTTTAAAACTATCTATGATCATTCAATGTAAGCTTTAGCCTGGCCTGTATAAACTTTTGAAACCACTACCGTCATATCATCATTAACTCTGTTACCACTTAACTTTTTGGCTTCTCCAATAATTCCTTCTGCTAAATCCTTTGGATTCAAGCTGTCATTTCTACAAATATAATCGAGCACCCAATCCACTTTTCCACAACTTTCTTCATTATAATCTAGTACTCCATCGCTAAGCATAACTATAATATCCCCATTTGTTACCTTTTTCTTATGAACCTCAATATCCGCTTCATCTAGCACTCCCATTGGTAAAGTTTTAGACTTAATAATATCTATGGTATCATTGCTTTTAATAAAGCTTGCAACTGCTCCAACCTTCATAAAATCAACTTCCCCAGTATATAAATCTATGCTACTTAAATCTACTGTAGAAAACTTTTCCTCTTCCGAAAATTTTAAAGACATAATAGAATTAACTGTATTTATTGCTGTCGTCTTACTAAAACCAGCCCCAGTAAATTTTTCAATAAGTTCAACTGCTGCTTCACTTTCACGACCTGCTTGAGGACCAGAACCCATCCCATCACTAATCACTACCATATAGTTTCCGTCCTTAGCGCGTCCAAAGCTAAAACTATCCCCATAAGTAGTTTGTCCATCTTTACATTGTCTTGCTGCATAAGTCATAACCTGAAACTTAGGTGCTTCCTCAAATGTAGCAGTGCAAAGCTTAGTTACTGGATCAATTCTACAACCATCCTCCTTCAAACTCATCTTCTTTTCTAAACACTGATTTATAATAGGTAAAATTTTCTTATCACAGAACCCTCTCCCTTGGCAGTTTTTTGAAGTTAGTTGTACTGTAAGTCTTCCCTTTTTATCATTAATACAAAATACATCATTATAATCAATAGTATGTTTGTCCAACATTCTCATTATATTCTTTTCAGAGTCTTTGTCTTCTTTTAAATCACTAGCAAATTCATCTACAATTTCTTCCACAGACTTGGCCATGTTATTAAATTGACTTGCCAATAACTCCCTACCTTCTGCAAGCCTATTTCTCCACATTTCACTTATTACGTATTTATTAACTATATCCTCTGCATTTCTAATTAGTGAAGCCTTTTTAATGCACTTTCTTTCTAATTCTAGTGGAAAGCCATTCCCCTTATTTTGAATGCCTTCAAGAAGCTCTCCAAAAGCTGAATAAGTATGATGCATTTCTCTATTCCAACATACACAGTTTACATTACAACTTCCACAAACTCTACTCGCAAGATTTTCAATTAATCCGCTGCTTTTACTTTTCATATCTAATTTGTTATTATCAGCAAGATCAGTTAGTATACTAGACATATTAACCAATACTCCTGAAAATTGATCCAATCTATCCACAAAAATATTTCTTATTTTATTAACATAGTTTTGATCAATTAATCCACTTTTCTTTTCACTATCTATTTCATTACTTACAACATCATAAATATGTTGAGGAATAGCTAAAAAGCCTATAGCTACGATAATTGCTTCTATAATTTTAAATTGAGTGCTACCATCAAGATTATAGTTAACAGTATATATTTTCATAATTGAAAATATAACTAAGGTTGAAAGAAGAGTTATTAGTTTTCCACCTTCCTTGAATAAGCCGCCTACAAGCCCACAAATTCCTAATATGCTTGCATAAACAAAAACCGTATTATTCGACATTCCTACAATAACACCCATAGCAATTCCAGATGCCGCCCCCACTGTAGAGCCGCATATATAGCTGATAGATAAAATTATTAAAAGGGATAAAATGTTCAGTATAGAAATCCCCAAAATATTAACATTCCATGTACCTGCTAATATTAAAGACACTAACACACTCATACATATAAGTTCTTCATTAGAGAATAAATGCTTTGTTCTTAATTCCTTAAAACACCCTATACTATAATCTATAATAAAGTATACCGGGAAAATACAAATCAATTCGATGAAAGTGAGCCCCAAAGACACTAAGGATGAATACTCTCTTACAAAAATATTGTACCCCAGTATTGAGGCTGTAGTTACAAATGCTAACAGCACTTTTTCCGCAGGCTTTTTTAAAAAGTTATTCGTAATTATAGATACTAAGGTTAATGCTGGTATTAGTGTTATATACATTAAATTATTATCTAAGGAACCACTCAAGGTTATGTACCCGAGAATTGAACCTAGGGCAGTAACTATAGATAATCTGTTATCTTCCATTAGAAGCACCACAGCTAAAAATGCCACACCAAAGGGTGCTGATTTGTTAATAAGCATAGTTCTACTGATTAGTATAGATATAACTAAAAATGTAATGCTTTTTAATAAGATTTTGTTGTATACCTCTGTGTTATTTTTGTTAGATCCATTTGTTTTTTTTATTCTTTCATATGGACGTATATCCGCTCCGTATTGCATAAAATAATCACCCACCCCTTAAATTTACAACTTTATTATAACAAGTTGTTATGGTAATAAATGTCATTTTATGAAGCAGTTGTAAATAAATAGTATGACAATAAATTGTAATTTTTTTACATATTACTGCACTTGTTTATCCCCCAATTAATTAATCTTCATTAATTAACTTAAGTATCTAAAAGGGTTTCCCTGTTAATTCATCCACATTTGCTAATAATCTTGCTGTGAGGTTGTGGATGATATATGGGGATAATTGTGTCGGTATATAAAATAATTAAACTATTCTTGATGGAATTATTTTTTATAATAATTGATAACTTTGCATATACTAATAAGTTTATTTGCAATACTGGCAATATGCTTATCAGGATTGAAAGAATAACCTATTTGTTGATTAATCACAAGCTTTTGTGTATAAAAAAAACTCATAACTATTGTTATGAGTTTTCATCTGGTAGCGGAAATAGGACTTGAACCTACGACCCTTCGGGTATGAACCGAATGCTC
>NZ_JAVWDJ010000071.1:0-11533 GCF_036642255.1 Clostridium sp.
GAGGAAAGTCCGAGCTCCATAGGGCAGGGTGCTGGGTAACTCCCAGTGGAGGCGACTCTAAGGAAAGTGCAACAGAGAGATACCGCCAAAGGCATGATTTATCATGTACTGGTAAGGATGGAAAGGTGAGGTAAGAGCTCACCAGCGCAATGGCGACTTTGCGGCTATGTAAACCCCATCTGGAGCAAGATCAAATGGGAGACATTTAGGGGCTGCCCGTCCCGTCTCCGGGTGTATCGCTGGAGCCCATCTGGTAACAATGGGCCTAGATAGATGATTGTCAAATACAGAACTCGGCTTACAGACTTACTCGTTCCATTGAAAACACTAGGTTTTATGACCTAGTGTTTTTATTTTGCCAGCCTAATTTTATTTTGGTATTATGATAGTCTATATGTTTATTAATTTTAAATGTGTATCAGTGGCTTTCGTTTGAATGTATTTGTTAATGTGAGAGTAAATATTTAAGGTTGTGTTGATATGGGAATGTCTAAGTCTAGTTTGGATTATTTTAAAATCACCTCCTGTTGTAAGAGTAGAGTTGAATCGGTATGACGTAGTTCATGAAATATTACCCTTTCTTCTCCCATCCTTTTTATTAGTCTGTTGAATTTTAAAGCAAAATAGTTTGGGTGAATGTAATTGCCAGTGTGCCACTACAAAACAAGAGCATATTCTAGATCTTCAAATATATTCTTCTCATAAAACTTACAACAGTAAGCCTTGTTTATATCTCTTGTAGTAATTTTAATAGTTCATCTGATATAAATACTTATTTTACTTTCGATGGTTTTAGGGGTTTAAATTTGCATCGAGCTATTGGTATAAAGTTAATTATTTTTATAAAAGTAAAGAGAGGTGTTTATCATAAGAAAAATTAACATAAATAGATTTGAAAATATAGATAGGAGATTATATAAAATTTCCTTTTCTTCCATTGATTTAATTGAAATTCAAAATGCGGATAGAATTAAATTAATTTATTCTGAAAAAGAGATACTAGATGCTACTATTCAGAAAGTTGATGAGGATGAATGGGGAAGATTTTTACTTTTATATTTATGGGATGGAAGTACGTTAAGAATTGGAAAGGTTAATATTGAATTGATTTTTTCCCCAAGAAAGTCTATTAAAGGGGCAGATAGATTTATCGAATTACATGGATATTGGTCAGCTTTCCATGATGATTATATAAAAGAGATAAAGATGGACACCAATGGTATAACACTTATAATTGATATGGAGGTTAGAAAAGATCAAATTTTTAACCAAGAAATCATATTAAAATTAAATGATATAGAAAGTATGGAATTAAGTAATTGGTATTGCAGTAATATAATCTTTGAAATGATTTTTAAGTATAAAGGGGAATACATTGAAGTTGGAATTGGTTCTAGTTTAGGATTAACCGGAAGTATCCTTTGTAAAGATATTTCTGTTGAAGTAAATTAAAGATATGATTTTTAATTTTAGTAAATAGAATCTATTGTGAATGGAGACATTATTAATTTGACAAATACAAAACAAGTTAGTATACTAATCATATAGTTAGTGTACTAATTATATTGGGAGGTACTAAATGGAAAACTTGTCTTTTTTAATAAACAAAGCATCAAAACAACTAAGGAACAAACTAGATAAAGCATTAAGAGAGTTTGACATAACTGCATCACAGCTTTCGGTAATAATGCAGATATATTCATCTGAGCAACCTATTACATCTGCAGAAATAGCACAACGATTAGGCTCAGACAGACCAACTATTTCAGGTATTATAAATAGGTTAGAAAATAAGGGGATAGTCCTAAAGGTTGAAAATCCAGAAGATAAAAGATCTTCTTTTTTAGAGATACATAAGGAAGCTAATAGCCTAGTTCAGCAAATAAAGACTATAAGTGATGAATTAACAATTGAAGTGTTTTCTATATATTCAAGAGAAGAAGCTAATGAACTAACCAAGATGATTTTGAAGTTGATTGAAAGAACTGAGCAATAGTTAAAAGAAAAACTAAAATAACGAAAGCTTTGGAAGAAATTATCCTAGAAAAAGGAAAAATGAACAACTTGAGAAAAAACATTTTATATTTCCTGTGGGGGTATTTGTGATAACAAGGTAGTAGAGAATCTACTTGAGAAAGGGTGCAAATAAATGAGTAAATTAATTGCTTTTGTTGGAAGTCCAAGAAAAAATGGTAATATTGATACTACTGTGAAAGAGCTTATCAAAGGTGCAAAGGAAAATCACATTGAGACTAAAGTTTATTATCTTAATGATATGAATATAAAATCTTGTCAGTCCTGTATGTTTTGTAGGCAGCCAGACCATGATCATTGTATCCTAAAGGATGACCTTAAAGAAATTTACGGAGAAATAAAGGAAGCAGACTTTTTAGTATTGTCTACCCCTGTATATATAAATCAAATGTCAGGTATTCTTAAGAATCTTCTGGATAGATTTTATCCTTTGACAAATGAAAAGCACAAGCCTAGATTTGGCATTAAAAAAACTATTTTCATTTATTCTCAAGCAGCACCAATCCCTTTTATATTTAATCGATATTTTAGGTACACTGAAAAATCTTTAAAAGCTATGGGGATAAAACCAATAAGGAGAATTACAATCCTTGGAGCATTTACAAAGGATTCCATACAAAAGAAAGCTAAAATTTTAAGAAAAGCTTATAATGTAGGAAGAAACCTTGTAAATAGTTAATAGAAAGGTAGCTATATGGGTAAGTTATTTCCAATAACTTCTTTGGCTTATTTAAGGTTTCCAGAATTTTAAGATTATAATTTCAATTTTTAATTCTATACTCTGTAATTATCTTATTTGAGATATATGTGTTTATCAATGAATCATGATATAAGTATTTGCAGTTTCTAAATAAATTTAATGAGATGTCAAATTCATTAAAGATATAATTATGGCATCAATGATATAAGGTAAAGCTTTGATGGAAGATAAGTAAATAAGTAAAATATATTAATAAACCAATTATGATCAGTAGCTATTTTAAGCTGAGCTGCTACCTCACTTTATAAAAATGGAGATTAGTACAGTGGAACGACTTAAATATGTATGCTGCCAAGATAAGGAGATACCTAATACAAGGAGCTATAAGAGAATAGGAAAAGGGCTGGTCTACATTTAATAATGAGAGATATTAAGGGGATGGGCTTTCAATGACTTGGTTGCTTTTTTACATTTTCATTAAATAAAAAAAGTAAAAATTAAGCACCATTTATACTTATACCAAAAATAAAGAAAAGAAAAGATAGTTTATAAGGCTATCTTTTTTGCATTAACCACAAAGGCAGTAATATATATATAGGATAATCAAATGTAATGAAGAATATATATATAAATTTATTCTGTAATCAGCTTAAAGGGGTGATAAATTGAAAAGGATTAATGCTGTCTATGAGAAACTATCTGGATATAGTAATGGCGCAAGTGCCTTAGAAATAGCAGAAGCTCTTAGTTTAAGTAGAGCAAATGTGAGCAGTGATTTAAATAAATTATATGAAGCAGGTAAAGTATCAAAGAATAATGGAAGACCAGTGATATTTACAGCTTCAAAGGAATCAAAACATGAAAAATATGCTTCAACTATAGAAAAATTCTCAAGAGCAAACCAAAGTTTGTTTACAGCGGTGGAGCAAGCTAAGGCGGCAATACTTTATCCCCCAAAGGGCATGAATATATTAATACTTGGAGATACAGGTGTTGGCAAGTCAATGTTTGCATCACTTATACATAAATATGCCATAGAGACAAATAAGCTTCAATATAATGCTCCTTTTGTTATCTTTAACTGCGCAGACTATGCTAATAATCCCCAGCTTTTAATTAGTCAGCTTTTTGGAACTAAGAAAGGGGCTTATACTGGGGCGGATTCAGATAAACAGGGACTTATAGAGAAAGCTAATGGAGGAATACTTTTTCTGGATGAAGTACACAGACTTCCCCCAGAGGGTCAAGAAATATTTTTTACATTTATGGATAAGGGAATTTATAGAAGGCTTGGTGAAACAGAACAGGATAGAAAAGCAACTGTGCTTATAATTTCTGCAACCACAGAGAATCCTGGGTCTGCCCTTTTAAGAACTTTTACTAGAAGGATTCCAATGGTTATAAGAATACCAGCTTTAGCAGAAAGAAGTCTGGAGGAAAGATTTGCTCTTATAAGTGGATTCTTTAAAGAGGAATCCTCAAGGCTGGATAAAGAAATAATGGTTTCTGTAAATTCTATGAGGGCTTTTTTAAGCTATAACTGTGCAAATAATATAGGTCAACTTAAAACAGACATTCAATTGGCTTGTGCTAAAGCCTATGCAGATTTTGCTGCAGGAAAAAAATATGAAATTAAAGTAAATAGTTCAGAACTTCCGATGTATATTCGAGAAGGTCTATATAAAGAAACAGAACACAGACAAATATGGAACAAGCTCATAGGATTTAATAAAAGGTATTGTATTTTTGATAAAAGTAATGACAATATTCTTTTTGAGGAAGATACCAGTGAAGATAGTATATATGAGATGATTAATATGCGAGTTCATGAGCTTCAAGCAAAAGGTGTTAAGGGTAATGAACTTGAAAGAGAAATGGGAAGGGATATAGAAGACTATTTTGCAAAATATATATACAATGTAAACAGAAGAACTGATATAGCTAGTTTAGAAAATATAATTAATCCTGATATTATTAAAGTTATAGAGCATATAGTAAGCTATAGTGAAGAAAAACTCAAAAGAATTCTAAGTCAAAAGATTTATTTTGGAATGGCAGCCCATATAGCTAACTCTATTGAAAGGGTGAAAAGAAACAAAAAGATAATAAATCCCCAATTAAATAAAATAAGAACAGAGCATAGTGAAGAGTTCTCTGTTGCTTTAGATTGCCTAAAGCTTATAGAAAGAACCCTGGATATTACTATGCCTATTGATGAAGCTGGATTTATTGCTTTGTTTTTGGTGTATGATGAAAGGAATAGTACCGAGTATAAACAAGAAGTAAAAGTAATTGTTATTGCACATGGAAATAATACTGCAACTTCCATGGCTGAAGTAGCAAATAAGCTTTTAGGCGTAAATCATGTAATAGGAATAAATGCGCCTCTTGAGGAAAAACCACAGCAAGTGCTCTTTAGGCTAAAGGCTATTATAAAAGAAAGTAATATAACCTCAGATACGATATTTTTAGTAGATATGGGATCACTGACAACCTTTGGAGAAGAATTAGAAAAAGAATTTGGCATAAGAACAAAAACTATTCCTTTGGTAAGTACCCTCCATGTATTGGAAGCAGCTAGAAAGTCTACGCTAGGCTATTCCTTAGATGAAGTTTATAAGGAAACACTAAGTGTTAATAGTATAATTGATCAGGATATGTCAAAGGACAATGATACTAAAAGTTC
This sequence comes from Clostridium sp., assembly GCF_036642255.1. Taxonomy (GTDB): domain Bacteria; phylum Bacillota; class Clostridia; order Clostridiales; family Clostridiaceae; genus Clostridium_J. The sequence goes on from NZ_JAVWDJ010000071.1 coordinate 5,421, forward strand.
TGAAGATAAATTGGTTATTATAACTATATGTACCACTGGAGAAGGCAGTGCAAGAACTATTAAAGACTTACTTGAGAAAAACCTTGAATATGACAACAGCCAATTAGAAATTATTCCTTTTAATATTGTTTCTAAAGAAAATATAAGTGCAAGAATAAGATCTATCGCCAGAGAAAAAAATGTGCTTTGTGTAGTAAGTTCCTTTAGTATAAATACCAATATCAGGCAGTTTGCGCTTCATGAGGTTATAAGTCAAAAGGCAATTGCTGCAATTCAGCAGCTTATAGATATTGAGACTACTTATATTAAAATGGGAGACACTCTAAAGCACCAACTTAAAAATATAGATGGGACTGAGGTTTTTAAAGATATTAAGAGGTTTATAACTCAAATTGAAGAGGACCTAAATATAAAGATGGACACAGAGGTTTTAATTGGTACAACTCTTCATATTGGATGCATGATTGAAAGGCTTAAAGTAGGTGGAACTGTAACCGAGTTTCAGGGAAAAAAAGAATATATTAAATTAAATCCAGAACTTTATAAAATAGTAAAAGATGCCTGTAATGAACTTAGTAAAAAATATAATATATATATTTTATCCGATGAAATTTGTTATATAATGAGTTACTTTGATATTAGAAATTATAGTTAACTACAGTGCGACTAAGTATGTCGCACTTTTTTATGTTTTGGCATATAAATTGCTTTAATTATTAGTGGAGGCATGATGGGTATTAATTTAATATAAACAATATGAGAAAGGATGATGGAGATGAAGTATCAGGAGATAATGCTACAAATAATTGTTAATGGAGGAAATGCGAGAAGTTATTCAATGGAGGCTATTCAACTTGCTAAAGTTGATAAATTAAAAGAAGCACGAGAAACATTAGAAAAAGCTAATGAGGAACTAGCTTTGGCACATATAGCACAGACTAAACTCATTCAAGAAGAAGCTTCTGGAAATTCTATAGAGATTAGTCTTTTGATGGTTCACGCGCAAGACCATCTTATGAATGCTATAACAGTTAAGGATCTTGCACATGAATTTATAGATATGTATGAAAGGCTTTTAAAGCAATAAAACAGTCTAAAAAATGAAGAAAACACTAGCAATAATCAAACAAAACACTAAGGCAAAATCGAAACACTAAGAAAAAATTAAAACATTAATATGAAATTTGAGACTTATAAAACAGGAATAGGACATTTTATAATAAAGTTTAATAGCATTTTAGGGAAAGAGTGTCTTGGCATGATAGTTGCTATTTAATATTAATAGATTAAAAAAATAATTAAAGGAGGGAATTTATATGAAAAGGATTACCTTAGTATGTGGAGCTGGAATGTCTACAAGTCTTCTAGTGGTAAAAATGAATGATGCAGCTAAAAAACTTGGCGTTGAAGCCAAAATAATTGCTGTGGCTGAAGCAGAGTTAAGACATCATATAGAGAATACTGATGTGTTATTACTTGGGCCACAAGTGAGATTCCTGCTAAATAAATATAAAAATGCATATGAACCAAAGGGAATCAAAGTTGATGTGATAAACAGCATTGACTATGGATTAATGAATGGAGAGAAAGTTCTAAATCATGCTTTAACTCTTTTAAATGGGTAGTCATTTAGCTAATGGCTAAGGAATTATAAATTATTAATCATAGGGGGAATTAAAATGAAAAAAGTCATGGAATTTTTGGAAAAGTACTTTGTACCTTTTGCTGGTAAAATTGGTTCGCAAAGACATCTAGTGGCTATACGTGATGGGTTTGTTGCTATTATGCCTTTAATTCTAGTAGGCTCATTAGCAGTACTTTTTAACAACTTTCCAATACCTGGCTGGGGAGACTTTATGAAAGGTATCTTTGGTGAGAAGTGGAACTCCTTTGGTGGTACGTTGTGGAACGGTACCTTTGCAATTATGTCTCTATTGGTAGTATTCTCTATCAGCTATAATCTTGCTAAATCCTACGACAAAGATGGACTAACAGCAGGTATTGTATCCTTTGGCGCACTTTTAATGCTTTACGCTGGTTCTTCTAAGGATTGGGCACTTCCTTATGGATATCTTGGAGCACAAGGTTTATTCGTTGCATTATTTGTTTCTCTTGTTGCAACGGAGCTTTTTGTCAAACTAATGGGAAACAAGAAACTTGTTATTAAAATGCCAGATGGAGTTCCACCAGCAGTTGGAAGATCCTTTGCAGCATTACTTCCTTCACTAATTGTTTTAGTAATATTTGGTGCATTAAAGATAATTCTTGATTTAGTTGGAATTCCAGACATCCATCAGTTTATATTTGAATTAATTCAGAAGCCCCTATTAGGGTTAGCAAGTAGCTTACCTGCAGCATTGTTAGTAGTATTTTTAGTTCACTTACTATGGTTCTTCGGACTTCATGGAACAAATATACTTCTACCTATCACAAGTGCATTATTTCTACCATTAATGGAAGCTAATGTTAAGGCTTTTCAAGCTGGGCAAGCAGCAGAAAATATAGTTACTTCATCTTTCTTTGACACTTTTGTATACATGGGTGGAGCAGGAAGTTCAATTTGTCTTCTTATAGCAATACTTATAATAGGAAAAAGACAAGATAATAAAGCAAAAGCTAAACTTGGAATAGCTCCTGCAGCTTTTAATATTAATGAGCCTGTATTGTTTGGTATGCCTCTAGTTTTAAATCCAATTTATGCGATCCCATTTATTTTACTACCTGTAATACTTACAATTATAAGCTATTCTGCAATAGCAATAGGTATTGTTCCGAAAACAATAGCTATAGTTCACTGGACAATGCCTCCTATTATTAGTGGATTTCTTGCCACAGGATCTATAATGGGTATATTGTTACAATTAGTAAATATTTTTATAGGTATACTAATTTACATGCCATTTGTAATGGTTGCTGAAAAACATGCTAAAGAATTGGAATTTAAAAACAACTCTAATTCTATAAACTTATAGTTGTAATTTAACATTGCTTAAAAACTCTAACAGGAAACTGTTAGAGTTTTTTACCAAAATAAAAGAGCAAATAGTGGCATTTAAATAAATTAAGATATAGAAACTACTATATAAATATAAGTAAAATAAGTAAATATAAGAGGGCAATATTTTTAGCTAAGTATAATGGACATGGATTATTTATTTTAATTATTTGAAGAAGAGTAGGTTAAGCCATAAAAGGAAGCCTTGGAATGTTTAGTAGGAATTCAAAATCAAAAAATGGGAGGGGTAGTATGTTTGAACAAGATGTTATAGTAAAAAATAAAATTGGGTTGCATGCAAGGCCAGCTGCAAAAGTTGTATCAGAAGGTAATAAATTTAAAAGCCACATGACCATAAAAAAGGGTGATAAAGTAGTGAACATGAAAAGCCTTCTAGGGATACTTAGCATTGGTGCTATGTGTGGAGATGTAATAACTATTCAAGCTGAGGGAGAAGATGAATTAGCAGCAGTAGAGGCAGTAATGAAATTAATAGAGAATATTGAATAAAGGATAATAGAATATACTTTAAATAATAAAAAGATCCAGAGCGATTGGGCAAAACCTTATTTAGTTTATATCAACACTTTCAATGCTATGATTATAAAAATAGTTCTAAATCTAAAATTACATGGAATTCAAACAATAGGTTATATATTGAAAACTATTTTTAGATCATAGCTTGCATCACCTATAGTATTCGTAGAGCTTATGATAAGCTTGCGCGTTTGATAAACGTATCAATAATTTCAACTGCTGCTTCACTTATATAATTATTTGTTGGAGTAAGTAATATCCATAGGGTTCACCTTGTTGAGTTGTATTTGATTACATTTTACATATTCAGCATTTGGGGTGAACTTTCTTTTTTTGAATTTAAAAGACCTATAAAATCAACTAATATAATGTATGTAATTTATTTACATGTTCGCTCAGCAGTATTAAAAAAAATTCATAATTTTACCTGTTTGAAATAATATAGAAATATTTAAGTATTAATAGATTTATCCTTAAAAAATATCAAAATCCTTGTCCCAAAATAGTGTTTATCTTAGAGATTTTATGATACAATACTTTTATAAAAAAATGTATGATATTGTCGAAAAATAAATTATAATAATAAAATGCTTCTTTATTTAAAATCAATAGATAAGAAGGGTGTAAGGGGGAACAAAAGATGGACATTTTTTTAATTATGGGTGTTATTGTAGGTCTTCTCTCAGTAGTTGTGGGAATGATCGTTAAAGGTGCAGATGTGGCAGTGTTATTAAATCCCGCTGCAGCTATTATAATTCTAGTTGGAACTACCGCAGCGGTAATGAATTCTTTTCCGAAGGGTGAATTTCTTGGAATACCCAAAATTTTGGGAGTACTTTTTAAAGATAAGAAAAAGGAAGATCCTGTTGAGATTATAAAACAACTTGTAGAAATATCAATTTCAACTCGAAAGAATGGGTTATTATCGCTGGAAAATACAATACAAAGTATGGAAAATAAATTTATGAAAAAAGCGCTTGAAATGGTAGTTGATGGTATAGAGCCAGACTTTATCAATGAAGTAATGAGTTCTGAAATTGAAAGTATGGAAGAAAGGCATCGAGCTGGTGCATCAATTTTAACAGCAGCAGGTGGTGCTGCCCCAACACTTGGAGTTTTAGGAGCTGTTATCGGGTTAATAGGTGCTCTTGGAAATTTAAATGATACTGAAAAACTTGGACATATGATAGCAGCTGCTTTTGTTGCAACACTTTATGGAATTTTCTTTGGATATGTAATTTGCCATCCATTTGCTAGTAGGCTTAAGAGAAAATCTCATGAAGAAATTAGTAGCATGAATATTATGCTAGAAGGAATATTACTTATTCAAGAAGGGAAAAACCCTAAGAGCATAGAAACAAAATTAGTTGGTCTGTTGAGACCAAAGGATAGAAAACAATTTGAAAACAGTAATAATGAAAGGTAGCGAGTACAAATGAAGAATAAGAAAAAGGTACATCATGAGGAACATGTGGACGAGACATGGCTTATTCCTTATGCAGATATGCTAACACTTTTATTAGCACTCTTTATTGTTATGTTTGCAATGAGTCAGGTTGATAAAGAAAAATTTGAAAAAGTAAGTACTGAGCTAAATGCTATTTTCTCGAGTAGTAATGGTATTTTGCAGGATGGTGGAATTGAACCAGTAGAAGACCTACATCCAGAAGTAGTTTCTAACGGTGTAATAGAAGAAAATAAAATGCAAGAAATCAAAGAAACAATAGAAGAAGAAATTGGGAAAAATGGCTATTCAGATAAAGTTAAAGTAGAACTTAATGAAGGTGGCTTAGAAATCTCTATACAGGATGTTTTACTTTTTAATTCTGGAGACGCAAAGGTTTTAGATGAGGTTACACCCTTACTTCTACAAATATCCAATATGCTTAAGAGTCTAGATAATGATATTAAGATTGTAGGACATACTGATAATGTACCTATTCACAATACAAGGTTCCCCTCCAATTGGGAGTTAAGCGCAACGCGAGCTATAAATGTAATGAATTTCATAGTTAATACTGGGGGAGTGAATCCCAAAAAGTTATCTATTCAGGCATATGGTGAACAAATGCCTAAATTTGATAATTCAACTAAGGAAGGTAGAGAGAAAAATAGAAGAGTAGAAATTTTTATTATCCGTAATTACTCTAGCCCTAGCAGCAATAGTAAGGAAAATTAGAAACTCAAGCAACTGATTTAGGAATACATTATATAAATAAAGACATTTCATCCCTTGAATTATCAAGGGATTTTTTCTGTCCTCAAAATAAATAATTGCATTTACAACAAGAAAAATAAATTATGAAGAATGTCATAATAATTTACCACTGTTCATTTGTATAGGTTATAATTGTGAACAAAGTTAAATTAACTAATTAAGGAAAAAGCTGATTTTCATTTTAGATTTATAAAATATTTAAAATGTGATTCTAGTCATATTTTAAAACTATAAAAGGATATAAAATAAGGTCATAGGGAAACATAAATACCAAAAATAAAAAAATAATAAAATGATGTTAAAATTCAGGAGGTTACTAATATGGAAAGAATAATTAATATAAATCAAAAGCTTGGAGAAGTT
>NZ_JAVWDJ010000072.1:0-11075 GCF_036642255.1 Clostridium sp.
AAGGCTTCTATATCATTATCATTTATCTTTAGTACTTTGATATTCCTTTGAGTTATTTCATTACCTTTTACATACATTATTGTAACTATCTTATGCTCATTTAAAGATGTCTTTAGAAAGTTATCATACATTTTTAACACCTCTCAACACAAAGCTTTAAGATAATTATAACATAACATTTATACGTTATCAAACATTTGTTCGTATATTGTTTTTGAAATTTACATTTATTTTAGTTGCTTATTAATAAACTATTAGAGACTTTAATGCTTTCAATCCAAGCATAAGCTAGACTTGAGGATTTAATTATCACTATTTATTACTAGAGTTTCATCTACGGCTCCTTAGCTATTAATATATTAATATTCATCTTAGTACCTCACATAAATTTAAATTCTTTATGACTATTTCCTAATACTTTTGTGAATAACTCTTCTAATGCTTTTATTTTTTTCATTGCATATTCAGGATCCTTCATATTAGGTATATGGTTATGCATAAATCCTTGAATTCCCTTAATTAAAACTTCTGTTATTTCTTCAGGGTAAGATATATTAAATTCTTTTTTCTCTATCCCATCTTTTATTACACTTAAAATTATAGGATAAAAAACTTCGTAAAACTTATTTTCCATTGCCATATGGAGGGTATTATGTTTTCTATCAGGTATATTATTAGCTAGCTGTTTTTCATTATACTGAGGAAAGGTTATCTTACTTATGATTTTAGATAACTTCTCCCAAGGGTTTATATTCAGATTCTCTACTAATACTGATAAATTCTTAGAAAACTTCTCCATAGAGGAGGTCAATATGGCTTCTAGAATATCTTCCTTAGATTTAAAATAATGATAAAAGGTTCCCTTTGCAACCTTTACTTTTTCAACAATGGAATTTACAGAAGTTTCTTCATATCCATTAACCATAAAAAGCTCATAAGCTACCATCATAAGTTCTTTTCTACGTTCCTCTGGTGTTTTGACTTGTCTTGACATAAGTTATTCCCTCTTCCATATACTCTTAATATTGCATTGTTTCTACAAGCCTTTGTACATTCTCCGCAAAGTATACATTCTGTTTTATTTATATTCCCACTTCTAACTGCATCCATAACTTTAAGGCTCATAGGACAAGCCGTTGTACACTTATTGCACCCTTCACACTTACTTGAATTCGATGAAAGTCTTAAAGCTGGAAGATTAAGTCTGTCACTAAGTTTTGTTCCAATAATATTTATAATACTCATTGGACAAATATAATGACAACTCCCTCTTTTACCAAAAATCATAGGAAATAATCCGATACCCACTACTATTACATAGTATCCTATAACTTTCATGGTCTCATCTACTGATATTATGTTTTCTGTAAGATAAAGCGGATTAAATTTCAACTCTCCCAAACTTATCATAAGAAAAAACAAAATAATGCATAGCCATATTACTCCTAAACTATACTTAAAACCTCTTAAAAACTTAACTTCTTTTAGGGGCTTCTCCATAGCTCTATCCATCACCATTTGAAGACCTCCGTAAGGGCATATATATGAACAAAAGGCTCTCCCCACAAATAAAGAAGTAATGAACATAATTGTCCATATTAAAAACGCTCCAGATATTACTTTATTGATAAGACCATCAATAATAATATATGGTGAAAAATAGTTTAGAGTTATTGGTAAAAGTAAAAACATAAAAAACAACATAAATCTTCTCTTATTTTTCATAGTAATCCTCACTAAAAATTTAATACTCTAATTTAATTGTACATTATTGACTGACGGTCAGTCAATGATGTTTTTAATAAATACTAATGCTTATCTGAACATTAATATTTGTGATTTCCAAATTTTTGTATAGACTTTGTAACTATTGTTAATCCATTCAATAAATCCTATCAGGAATCATATTTACTATCTTAAATTAATTTCACCCTCTATATTTTGCCAAGTTATTCAAAATTTCAATAATTTCATCTACTAAAACACCAATTAGCATACATGAAAAAGGATGGCATAAATGCCATCCCCTCCTTGTTACTTTCTATTTGATTCCACGTACCAATCTATAAGTTTTCTAGCAATACTCATGGAACCTGGTATTTCGGGCATGTTATTTGCCCCAAACCATGATGCTTCTGCTATCTCATTCTTGTCTACATTGATTTCACCACTATCATATTCAGCCGTAAATCCAATCATTAGAGAATTTGGAAATGGCCATGGCTGACTACCAAAGTATTTAATATTCTTTACTTTTATACTAACTTCTTCCATAACCTCCCTTGCCACACACTGCTCTAAAGTTTCACCCGGCTCTACGAATCCTGCAAGTACACTATACCTGTTAAATGTAGCTTTTGCATTTTTAGCCAAAAGAATTTTGTCATCTTTTGTTACTGCTACGATTATAGCTGGTGATATTCTTGGGTAATTTATAAGTCCACACTTAGAACAAACTTTTCCAAATTCACTAGGCAACTTATGTGTAGTCTCCCCACATTGGCCACAAAATTGGTGTGTTTTGTCCCAAGCAATAATTTGGATTGCGCGACCAGCTAACATGAAAAACTCCTCATCTACTAACCCAAATAGTTGCCTTAGTTCCATAAACTCCATACACTCTGGCGCCACTGCTTCACTAGATAGTTCTGCACAATAGTAATGATTGTTTTCTTTCTCTCCTAGATCTTGTTTTCTTATAAGATTAAGATTTAGTAAAGATAAATCTTCAACATTAGGAATAGTAGCTTTATTATTCTTTATTTCAACTAATAATTCGTTTCCACGAAAAGCAAACCAAAATATTGAGTTATTATTTAATGATGAACCTGAATTCATTCTTTTGTCCCTTCTTTCTTTAGCTTAAGTACTTTATAAATCCCATTATACTATTATTTAAGAGAATTTTTAATGAGAATTTATAAATTAATCTTCATTAAGTCTGTCTAATGGAAGATTGTATCTAGCCATTAGATACTCATCTTCATATTTCCCATTTCTAATAGTTGCATACTTTTTAGTACCTTCAATTTCAAATCCTAAAGATTTATATAGGTTAATTGCCCTCTCATTGTCTACAAAAACACCCAATTCTAATCTCACAAGCATTAGCCAATTATCTGAAACATCAATAACCTTCTTAAGCAGTGATCGCCCAATACCCATTTCTTGATAATCTCTATGAACCATTATGCCAATTGAAGCTGAATGTCTCAACCTTGGTGATTTATTTACGGTTAACCCCACTGTACCCACAACTCTTTTTATGCCTTCATACTCAACTTCAGCCACAAACACATGCTGCTCTTCTGTAAGATTATTTATAAATTCTTCTGCTCTAGTAATTCTCTCACTAGTTATTCCCATTATGTTTTCTCTAACCCCATCCATAGTTCTCATTTCATGAATGTACTTTGCATCCTCAATTCGTATTGGTCTAATTTTAAAAATCACTTCTTAACCTCCTGTGAAATGGACATTCATTCCTTAAATATGCCAGTTCTAATATTTAATAATAAAGTATAGTACATATAGCCAGCCAAAGATTCCATGAATAATAGCCCAGCCTATGGATTTCCAAGTAGTAAAGGAAATCACCATAGCTAGGCATGAACCAAATCCAATACCTTTCTTAACTATTTCTTTTTTCTTCTCCATTTTATCCCCTCCAATTACAATTATTAATCAAACTCTTTGTTCTTAATTTTTAAAATAAGTTCTTCATTACCTTTTTTATCTTTCATTTTGTAATTATTATAATTAACTAAAAAATGGTTATCATCAGTAAAGCTTCTCGTTCCCATCCTCTCAATGCTAGTTCCTTAATAAAGTCACCTCTATAATTTCTGGTCTATTGAAAACCCTCTGTGGAAAAATACTATTACCAAGCCCTCTGCTTACTACCATGGTAGTATTATCTAATGTATACTTACCACTAGTATATTTAGGCAAGATCCCTTGGCCAGGAGCTATTAAACCACCTATAAATGGTAGCCTTATTTGCCCTCCATGCGCATGTCCTGAGAAAACTAGATCTACTCTATATTTACTGTACAGTGATATATATTCAGGTCTATGACTCAATAGTATTTTGAAACTATCTTTGCTGAGTTTTCCCATAGAAGCTTTGATGGAGCTATTTATGGGCTGATTTAGTGGGTCATCTATACCTAAAATATAAACTTCTTCGTCATCTTTAACTATGGTTTGATTGCTATTTCTAATTACCTTTATTCCAATTTCTTTTAGACTTTTCTCTAATGCATTGAATTTTTGGGAAGCCCATTCATGATTACCTGTGACATAATATATAGGTGCAACTTCAACCATTTGTCTCATAATAGTTAAACTTATTTCTTCATTGTAGCATCTACTATCTATAATATCTCCAGTAAAAACGATAATATCTGGGTTTAACTTTTTAACCTTTTTAACAAGATTAACTCCATTTTTCCTAAAGGATTTATTATGTAAATCTGATAAATGAACAATTCTATATCCCATAAAATTCTCTGGTAACTTATTTGAAACTACATTTATTTTGTTGATAGAAATAAAATTATTTTCACCATAAAAAAATAAACCTAAAGAAATAATTACGATTAGTAATATTAATATTTTTTTCTTATTTTTCATAGATACCAACTCCATTATTATTCCTTAATTGTGATTATTCCTCACAACTTTATCTATGCATCATTAATTAAATTATACCATATAATTCCTTTTATTCTCTTTTTTATCACTTTTTACGTAAATTAGCCGAAAATAAAAATAGTACCTAACAGTACTATCTTAATCATAAATCTAAATCCTAATTGCCAAGCTGGTTCCAATGTTCGTAAGCTTCAAATAATCCATCAATTGCAAGAACTTTATTACGAGATATTATAGCTCCTTCAACTCTAGCTAAACTCACATTTATTGCATTTATTTCATCTCTTTCTGAACTGAATTGAATCCTATTAATAATCTTATTATAGATGCTATGAAGTTCTTCAGCATGTCCTTCAGCCTCTTTCCATCTTTCATTCTGTATATCCTCAGTTACTACTTTTATAAGTTTTGGAAAATTGTTGTCATTTACTGTGGTTTTCTTTAGATAGTTTCCACTAAGCATAATAGCTATAAAGATGATTATTGAAAAAATAGGAATTGATACTAATAAAAACTTTCTCATAACTACCTCCTTTAAAACTCCTTTAGGAGAAAGTGTATTCACTAATCCTTTCCAAATTGGATTCCTCTAGATTAAAGAATTTTTTGCTAGCGTTTACTCCACTTCCATGTCTTTGACTAAAATTACATAATTTATTATTAATAAGGACCCTTATAGTCGCCCGTATCTATCATGTTTTTTATATGATCCTTATATTTATCTATATAAAAAACGCCATTTTCATCTATTAGAACAAGAAAAACTTCTGATAATTGTTTTACATCATGTTTTTTAAGTTCCTTCATCAACCATCTTTCATCTTTCCCAATCTCTTGCAAATTTTGATGAAAAACTACTCCATTATATACCAGCTCTCTGCTTATTGATGCTGATGGTACTTTCTTATTCATATCCTTTGGTGTCAACGGCTGATATTCAGATTTTTTAAGTACAGAAAGTTGTCCATTAGGTTCAATAATTGCATATTCCACTTGATTTAAGTCAAAAACATCCTTATTCCTTAGCATTTGCAATAAATCCGCAGCCCTGAATTTCATTTTTTTTAGTGCACTCTCCATGATTTTCCCATTCATGATTACCACAGTGGGTTCACCATCGATATATTTCCCTATATAAATCCATTTATTTGTTATAATCTCCATAAGATATCCAAGAGCTGCCCAAGTTAATAAACCAACCCAATGAGGCCACGCTCTACTAGATAAATCTGTAGTTAGAGTTGCTGCTATGGACCCTATAGTTATCCCTAAAACATAGTCAAAAAAATCTAATTGACTGATCTGTTGCTTACCTAAAATCCTTGCAAAAATTAGAAGTGTAAAAAAACCAATAACTCCTCTAACTAAAACCACTAACCCCTCATTCATGTCATTGTTCCTTTCTTTAATACTGAATATCGCTCTTACTTAGCTTCCACAATTTTCTTTTAATTATGTATAAATAGAAGAAATACATATGGGAAATCTTTTTATTTATTATCAGAGCCCTATTAAATAATAATTTACCTGCTGAAGGATAATGTTATTTAAGGTTTTTACACTAGTCTACAAATGGTACATTTATATTAAATATTTAATACTTGAATAAAATTAACCCCCATATTAAAAATACGGGGGTTAATAATAGATCTTTTCCTAAGATTTTTTCTTATTTTCCTTTAGTTTAAATCATGTTTAGTTGGCACTATTTCTATCCAATATCCATCTGGGTCCATTATAAAATATATTCCCATACCTTTATTTTCAAAGCAAATACATCCCATTTCTTTATGGTTCTCATAGGCAGCATCAAAATCATCTGTAACTACAGCTAGATGGAATTCACTTTCTCCTAAATTATATGGCTCTTTTCTATCTTTAAGCCATGTTAGTTCTAGTGTAAATCCAGTGGTTTCATCTCCCATATATACTAGAACAAAACTGTCATCTGGAGCATTGTATCTTCTAGCCTCCACAAAACCTAGGGCTTCTTTATAGAATTTTATACTTTTTTCTAAATCTAATACATTAAAATTATAATGATTGAAAGTAAACTTCATGCAAATTACTCCTTTTCAATAAACTCTTATATATAGTATACACTATGTAAAAACTATTAGTAAAACCTGAAGTTCTTAAGTTTAATCACATAAAAAAAATATGTCTTTGAAACTTATAGTTAGCTTATTGGTGCTTAAAGTTACTTATATGATAATTAAATGAATAACCAAAAGCTACCGAGCAAAACTAATATATTTATGTTTAAAGTGAATATTAAAGGTATATTATTCGATATTTTCATTGCCTATATATTAATTTTAAGCATACACAAAAACACCTATTGTATTAGTTTTTATAGTTAAACTTTTTAGTTTTATGATATGATTTCATTATAAAATAAATTTATGACGGAGGCAAAAAATGAGTGAAATTAAAGCTAAAATACATTATTTATATCACAGTGGCTTTGCAATTGAAACTACTAACCATTTCTTAGTTCTTGATTATTATAAAAATCCTAGTAACAAACTAATTAAGAATATTTTATCTCCTGATAATATTAAATTAAAGAAGAATATGTATGTATTTTCATCACATAGCCATGGAGACCATTTTAATCCAGCAATTTTTAAGTGGCAACAATATAATCCCGAAATTAAATATGTGTTAAGTAGTGATATAGACATTGAAGAAAGTCATTGTACCTATATTAGAATATCTGAGGGAGATGAAAAGAGGATTGATGATATAACTATAAGAGCCTATGGTTCTACAGACATAGGGATATCATTTCTTGTGAAAGTAGATGAACTTGTTATTTTTCATGCAGGAGACCTTAACTGGTGGCATTGGAAGGAAGATTCTCTAGAGGAACAAAAGCTAGCTGAAGTATCTTTTAAACAACATATAGAAAAAATTAAAGCTCATGAAGCGTATATTGATATTGCCTTTTTCCCTGTAGATCCAAGACTTGAGGAATCTTATTATATTGGTGGAGAGTATTTTTCAAAAGAACTTCAACCCAAACTATTTATACCCATGCATTTTGGTGATGAAACTTCTGTAACAAGATTCTTTAGTGAAAAAATCAAGGAACTTAATATATCTTCAGCAGTAATAACCACAAATGGACAAGAAATAATGTTTAAATCTTAGTTCCAATATTATTTTCGATTAAGAATACTTTGACCTTTTTTAATAAAACTTGCTATATAATTTTAAAATAACTTCTGTAAGGATAACCCTCAAAGCATCATAAGTTTGAGGGTTATCCTTACGTAGTCATTGGACAAATTAAACATTCTCATTACCCCAAGAAAAATACATTAATTTTCTTCAACTTCTTATAGTAGAAAATTCAACACTCACTTACTATATTTAACAAGTTATTATTTCTAGTTTAAGCATTTTTTTCTATAAAGATTGAGCACAATTTTCTTTAAATACAAATTTGAGCATAAACAGTTAACTTGTTTATCAAGTTATTCTGTTATATTATTACGAGAATACAATTACTTTGTAATTGTATTCTCCAAGGTGTTTAACATACCTCTTAATTTATCTTTTAAAAGAACTGCTTCCTCCGCTGAAATACCTGTACTACAAAAAAGTTTAAATGGTATTTCTACAGCCTTATCTTTCATCTTATTTCCGTAATCAGTAAGCTTTACATAAACATTACGTTCATCTTCTTTATCCCTAATTCTTGTTACTAGCCCCATGTTTTCTATTTTCTTTAATAATGGAGTAAGAGTTCCTGAATCCAGATGAAGTTTACTTCCAAGTTCCTTTACTGTTATATTATCCTTTTCCCATAGCACTAGAAGAGTTATATACTGTGTATATGTCAAACCAATTTCGTCTAAAAAAGGTTTATAAAGCTTAGTAACTTCTCTTGAACAGGCATAAAGCGCAAAACATAATTGATTATCTAATTTTAAAAGTTCATAGTCCATATATGTTACTCCTTTTGTTGCTTTTTTTATTAGGTTTATATCTTTTTTATATTATAATACTTCATATTTTATATTTTAACCATAATATGATTTTATCATGGGTTTACTAATAGATAAAGACTATTAACTCTCCTTTTAAATTGAAGGAAGAATTAATAGTCCTTACTTAAAATGCTGAAGTTTCATTATATTATTTACTAGAGCAACTTATGCCATAGATAATACAAAGCTGCAATTATAAAAATATATAATCTTATAATCCTCTTATATATTTTACAAATTAATTTTATGAGCTTTTACAAGCTACTTAAACTTCTAAAATTCCGGTTAAATTATAATAGTTTCTCAATATCAGCTTTCATATCCATAGGTTCTGTTGTTGGTTCAAATCTTTCTACAATATTTCCATCTCTGTCAATTAAGAGCTTTGTAAAGTTCCATTTTATAGAGTTACCCATTAAATAATCTGGATAATTTTCTTGTAAAAAAGCGTTAAGTATTTTTCCACTTGCATGACTAAGATCAAATCCTTTAAATGAAGTACTCTCAGTTAAATATCTAAATAATGGATGAGCTTCTTTACCCCTCACATCTATTTTCTCAAACATTGGGAAGTCTACACCATAATTTAGTGAACAAAAACTTTTAACCTCACTATTATTTCCTGGCTCTTGCTCTGCAAATTGATTACAAGGGAAACCTAATATTTCTAATCCTTTATCTTTATATAGTTCATATAATTTTTGCAAATCTCCATACTGTGGAGTAAATCCACAT
Source organism: Clostridium sp. (assembly GCF_036642255.1). GTDB lineage: Bacteria > Bacillota > Clostridia > Clostridiales > Clostridiaceae > Clostridium_J. Next base: position 9,390 of record NZ_JAVWDJ010000072.1, read on the forward strand.
TTACTTGCTGTATTAACAATTATTAGTACCTTACCTTTATATTTCTCTAGAGATACGTCTTCTCCCTCAATACTTTTAACTTTAAAATCATAAACATTCATAATAATCCCCCTAAAAAATTTATTTTATATATGTTTTTCTAATATTTCAATAATCTCTTCCTTTGGTTTATCACCTACGATGCGGTCTACTAACTCTCCTTTTTTGAAAATCATTAATGCAGGTATACCCATTATTCTATACTTAGAAAGATTCTTTTTGTTATCATCTACATTTATCTTATAGAAATCTATTTTATCTGATAACTCCTCTGAAATTTCATCTACTCTGGGAGCAATCATTTCACAGTTTCCACACCAAGGAGCCCAAAAATCCACCAACACTAATTTATCCTCTACTGATATAACTTGATCAAAACTCATATCATTTATTTCTTTTACCATGTATAACCCTCCTATTAATTGTATTATTCTTATATAAATTCATTTAGCCTAGATTTCATTGTTTCCAACAAGCTCTTAGCTCTATTCTTAACATTTAATATACTTAAAATTAAAAGCAACTATATTTTGATTTAAATTAGTATAATTCTAACACTAAATAATGATTGAATTAAATTTAATTGTATGCAATTTGTTATACTCATAATATACCATTCTATTAAAACCAAGTCAATAGTAATTATAAAATTTTAGTTTTTAAAATACTTTCCTCGGTACAATAGACTCATTTAAACTTTGAAAAGCTAAATAAACAAATAAAAAACTGCTAACAAAAATAGTCAGCAGTTTTTATGGGGGTAGAGTGTTTATATTATTTTTATTTTTCTTATAGATTACATTATAGTTGAAGTTGCTAAAGATATCTTCATCATTTAAGAAATATTTTAAATTGACAACTTTACTTTTACCAAGTTCTGTATTATAGTATGACAAAAAATAAATTATTAAATTAATACCATTTCTATAAATTCCTTAAATCATTTTAAATAATACACTATTTTCTAAATATATATGAATAAATAAATCTTTTTCTAGATTATGAATTTTATCATATACAAGTTTAAAAGTTGTGCAAGCTCCTTCTGGTGCTTTAAAATCTCCTGTGATTTGTTCCATTTCCTTTAATATATCTCCAGCAGCATCATGCTCATCTTCTGTTTCTTTGATAAACTTTTTAATACCTTCTTTATATTTTTCATCATTAGTTTTCTCATATGCTCTAATAAGTGGGAATAAGTTTTCTTCTTCTTTTATTAAATGTTCTTCAAGTTCAATTTTAAGTGCTCCAAATAATCTATGCACCTTCAATAGTTCTTCACTATGATGACTGAAATGAACTTTTAAAACCTTAAATAATAATGCATCTATTTCTCTAAGCTCTTTTTTAGTAAAATCATGATGTGTTTGCTCAATATGCTTCATTAATACTGTTGGTTTTTCTTTTCTCCAATCCCTATATTCAGCGTTTGACTTTATAAATTTGTCATACTCCTCATTTAATTTCTCTACAATTACATCTGAGTTTAATCCTTTTTCTTTTAAAGCTGCTCCTAAGCTATCATGTCCTCCACAGCAATAATCTATTTTTAGCTCATTAAATAATTCACTTGATCCTGGGAAAATTGAAACAACTTCTCCAAGCTTTTGATTTATATTAATTATTCTTTCCATATTAGTAACCTCC
>NZ_JAVWDJ010000073.1:0-10065 GCF_036642255.1 Clostridium sp.
AGTTTTGATGAAACACATGTTGCAAGAGCAATACTAAGAGGGGAAGCTACAGAGCTTACTGAGGACACAAGAAAAAGCACATCAGATGGACTATATTATAAATATGGTTATTTAGCACTGGAAAATGGTGGATTAGTTCAAGTAGGTCTCTTAGCAGATGAAGTTCAAAAATTTAATTCTTCAATAGAAATGCAAGCTATAATCAATGAATTGAGTAAAGAAGATGGAATAGATAACGCCTTTATCATAGATAAAGATATGAAAATAAACGCTCATAGTAACCCAAGTGAAATAGGCAAGGTTATAGAGGATGAAGAAATTAAGAAAGCTGTTATGGGTGGAAATGATTATAGTGATATAACCTTTATACCAGAGAAAAAAATAGATGTTTATAATATAATTGTGCCTTTAAGCAATGGAGATGATTTAATTGGTGCATTAAATGTAGGACTTTCAATGGAGAAAGTTAATACTTCAGTTTTGAAAATAATTGGATTGTCCATAGTGATATCTTTAGCTACTTTTATTATTGCTGGTGGGATTTTATTTGTATTGGCATCAAGTATCACTAAACCTATTAAGGAATTGGTAAAAGTCTCAGCAGACATTGCAGAAGGAAATTTAACTGGAGAAGTTAAAGTTAGAACAAATGATGAAATTGGACTTTTAGCTGATGGATTTAGAAAAATGTCTCATAATTTGAATGAGTCAATAGGGATAATTAATGAACAAGCTGCCACAGTAAGTGAAATGTCAAATTCATTAACCTCTAATTCCAAAGGAATGACAGATACTGCAGATGCAGTTGCAAGTTCAATTAATGAGGTTGCAAGAGGCTCAAGTGAACAAACAAATCATATGATTAATGTATCTCAGCTTGGAGAGGTACTTACTGAAGATCTAAATAATATAAATCATAAGGTAACATTAGTTAAAGAGAATTCAAGTGTTACAGAGGAAAAGGCTTTTGCAGGAAAAAATCATATGGATGAGCTTTTTAGTTCTATTGATAGAATTAAAAAGTCCTTTGAAGAAGTGTCGCAAAAGGTAAGTAACCTAAATAGTAGTGTATCAAAGGTAAACAATATAACAAATGTTATAGATGGTATATCAGAGCAAACTAATTTATTAGCATTAAATGCGGCTATTGAAGCAGCAAGAGCAGGGGAAAGTGGTAGAGGCTTTGCAGTGGTTGCAGATGAAGTAAGAAAACTGGCAGAGCAATCAAAACAATCAACTGAAGAGATACACAAACTTATTTCTAATATACGTTTAGAAACTTCAGAAGTAATAAATACATCAAATAATGTTAAGGGTTTAGTTGAAGATCAAGTAGGAACAGCAAAAAGCACAATAGACGCATTTAGCGACATTTTAAGTGCTATATCAACTATTCCACCACTAGTAGAGGATACCTATGTTTCTTTAAAAAGTACAATAGATGCTAAGGATGAAGTAATTTCAAAAATTAGTGATGTAACAACAATTTCAGAGGAAGCAGCAGCATCTTCTGAAGAAATAGCAGCATCCTCTGAAGAGTTATTATCCTCAGCAGAAGAAATTTCTAGTTTTGCTTCAGAGCTTAATTTAGTAGCCGAAAAATTAAAACAAAGCTCAGATAAGTTTACTGTAAAGGATAATTAGTTTGATTCTAATTTAAAGCCAATAATAAGTAAGGTGAATAACATAAATAAGCTGTCACATGAGTGTGGCAGCTTTTAATTTTTCCAAATAATCATGTAGATAAAGTGGCAGCAGGCTGCTTAGGGCTAAAAACTCAGAACGTAGATTTAGAGAAGTGCCTTTGTGAACAAAACAACTTTGCAATATGCAAACTCCATTAATTTTATTTAAGGTTTATTTAAGTTTAGTCTTATAAAATGAATTCATAAAGCAAAAGCAAATAAAATCCTCATCAAAAGGTGATTGAAGAAAATATGTTTTTCATTATTAAAATAAAGCAGAAAAATTTTATTAAGAAATAAAGCTTAATTAAATCAAGATAAAATAAATGGAGGAAATTATTATGAATAGAAAATCTATATATATGAAATTATTATCAACACTTTTAGCTACAACTCTTTTTTATGGTTGCAGTAAAACTCAGGTTCCAGAAACAAGTACTGAAGCGCAAACTGAAGCAGTGGCAACAAATTATACTAGCATAGGGGATAAGGATATTAGCAATGTTATAAGTGAATTGGTTACCTATGACAACGAGGACTATTATAGTGATTGGAAAAATGAAAGTCCAAATTATATTCAGTTAAATGGTACTGATGCAACTATAACTGGATCTGGAGCCGAAGTAAAGGATGGTAAAATCACTATAAAATCAACTGGAGTCTATGTGGTTAGCGGAAAACTAGACAATGGACAAATCCTTGTAGATGTGGCAGATAAAGGTACAGTTAAGCTTGTGTTAAACGGAGCAGAAATAAATTCTTCTGACAATGCACCAATTTATGTAATGAATGCTGGTAAAGCTATTATTTCTTTAGAAGAGGGAACGGAGAATATAGTATCTGATGGAGAAAAATATGTTCTAACTGATGGCTCTGGTGATGAACCTAGTGCAGCAATCTTTAGTAAAGACAATCTTATTATAAATGGAAAAGGTAAGTTAACTGTTCATGGAAATTATAATGATGGAATAGCTAGTAAAGATGACTTAAAAATCATTGGTGGAAACATCGAAATTCATTCAGTAGATGATGGATTAATAGGAAAAGACATGGTTGCAGTTAAAGATGGTAATATAACTATTGAAGCTGGTGGAGACGGAGTAAAAACAACAAATGATACAGAGGCTTCGAAAGGTTTTATAGCAATTGAGGCAGGAACTTTTAACATAAAAGCATCTAAGGACGGAATGCAAGGGGAAAGTTATGTGTTAGTAGCTGGCGGCTCCATTAATATAGAATCCGGTGGTGGAAGTGTGAATGGGGTTAAAAAAACTGATGAGGGGATGAAGGGCCAAAGACCAGGTAATGGCACTAAACCAACCACAACTCCTAATACTAATACAACAATAAACAATGATACAAACAGCAATACAAGCACAAGTACCACAGAAATAGAAACAGATAGTGCAAAAGCTATAAAAGCTTCTGGAGAAATTGCTATTAAAGGAGGAACCTTCAATATAGACTCTGCAGATGATGCTATGCACAGCAATAATAGCATTATCATAGCAGGTGGGGATATCTCAATTGCAGCTGGGGACGATGGTATTCACGCTGATACATCAATAGTAGCAAAAGGCGGAAAAATTAATATTACTAAAAGCTATGAAGGTATAGAAAGTTCAGTAATTACTATTTCAGGAGGTGAAGTCCATGTTACTGCAAGTGATGACGGTATTAATGTTGCTGGAGGTGCTGATGGATCTGCAGTAAATGGCCGTCCAGGTGAAAATAACTTCGCGTCCAATGGAGACAATAAACTTAATATAAATGGTGGATACGTTGCAGTTAATTCTACAGGAGATGGGCTAGATTCAAATGGATCAATTTATATCACTGATGGTACAGTTATTGTAAGCGGACCTACTTCAAGCGGCAATGGGGCTCTTGATTATGACGGAAACTTCGAAATCAGTGGAGGGTTCCTAGTATCTGCAGGAAGTTCAGGAATGGCACAGGCTTCTTCAGAACAATCAACTCAAAATTCTATATTAATGACTTATCCGCAAACACAAAAAGCAGGTACTATTGTTAATTTACAAGATAGTAAAGGAAATACAATAGCCACCTTTACTCCTGAAAAAGATTATCAATGTGTAGTAATCAGCTCACCACAGCTTAAAAAGGATTCAACTTACACCCTGTATTCTGGTGGAAAATCAAGTGGAGCTCAATCTGATGGCCTTTATACTGATGGAGAATATCAGGGTGGAACGAAAGTAGTTGAGTTCACTATTTCAAGTTCTGTAACATGGCTCAATGAATCAGGAATAACAACCCCTAGAAGTGCTGGTCCAGGAGGTCAAAATAAACCTGGATTTGGTGGAGGACAAACTAAGCCTGAAAAACCTAATCCTTAACACGGTAATAAAAATGGTACAACACTAAAATCATAAACACGAATTAAGTAGCGCAAACAAGAAGTTACTTTTTCATTTTAATATTACATTAAAAATTCTTATTGACTCTCACGTTGCGTGATACATTATTATAAATTTTGTAAGAACGGTGATATCACAAATCTAAGAAAATAATAAGGAGATAATGTAATGGAAATTATTATACAAGATACCTATAAACTATACAAAGAGATGATTAATCTACCTGAAGAACAACGAGGAGATTTCTTTAGTAATAAATTGATGGAACCTTTTAATCCAATGTTTGAGATAATGCATATGCCAAAGACACCAGAAGCATTGGCCAGCATTCCGTTAATTGGAAATGATGCAGAGATAATAGATATGCTAAATATTCTTGAAGAGGCTGATGTTTGGAACAATGCTAGAAAAACTATAGAAATTGCAACTGAAAGATTTAAAAATGCAGGTGTTGCTATTCCTGAAAAGGTAATAGTAGGGATTTTTTTAGGAAACTCAGTGGCCTTATCTCAAAATGAGGGATATACTGGCGTTGGTTCAATTCCTGGATATATACAGATAGTTATTGCACCTAATGAGAAAAATTTGCAAAAATTAAATTCTTGTATTGCTCATGAATTTCACCATAATGTATTATTCCACAATGCAACATGGAATTTTATGAATGTATCAGTAGGTAAGTACCTTGCTGTTGAAGGATTAGCAGAAAGCTTTGCAGCTAGCTTATTTGGTGAAGAATATATAGGACCTTGGGTTACAGGGGTTCAAGGTGAGGATTTGGAAAAATCAAGAGAAATAATCTCAAAGGCTCTAGATGTTCAAGGTTTCATGGAGGTGCGCAAGTACATTTTTGGAGCTCACCCTATGGTGCCAGGTTCAGAAGACCTTGGCATACCTTATTGTGGAGGTTATGCCGTAGGATATCATGCAGTTCAAGCTTTTATAAGAAAAACTGATATTTCTATAGAAAAAGCAACTATTCTCCATGGTGATGAAATTATGAAATTATCAGGGTACTTTAACCTATAATTTAACTATAAAAAGAGGCTATGGATCAAAGAAAATTTGATTTATAGTTTCTTTTTAATTTTTTAGGTTCCAAATTTAAAATCATTAAGATTCAAACTAAGTTGAGAAAAGTGTAAAATAAATTTAATGAAGCATAACATAGAATTAAAAAAAAGGGTAAATATTTTAATAAAGTTAATGTAGATTTAACATAAACATGTTATTATTAGTATGTTTGGGGTCTTTTTAGCGAATTCAGAACACAAAATTAAGAATGAAAGTTAAACAAGATATTCTAAGTAAAAGTTTAAGACGCAATTGTATTTCTAAATAGTGGAGATACAAAAATATTTTAAAGAGGAGAAATTAAATGGATTATAAAATGATTTTTTCATTATTAGGTGGCCTTGGTTTATTCATCTATGGAATGAGTCTCATGGGAACTGGATTACAAAAAGCTGCTGGTGCTAAATTAAAAAGAATACTAGAAGTTTTGACAAGCAATAGATTTCTTGCGGTTTTAGTAGGGGCTGGAGTTACAGCTATAATTCAAAGTAGTAGTGCTACCACCGTAATGACAGTTGGATTTGTTAACGCAGGTCTTATGAATTTATTTCAAGCTGCGGGAGTAATAATGGGAGCTAACATTGGTACAACAATGACAGCTCAATTGATAGCCTTCCAATTGACTGATATTGCACCATTTATATTAGCTATAGGTGCGTGTATGGTTCTTTTTGGAAAGAAAAAGAAGACTAAAGATATTGGTGAGATTGTGCTAGGTTTTGGTATCTTATTTGTTGGTATGACTATGATGGAAAGTTCAATGAGACCAATAAGAGAAATGGAAAGTTTCAAAAATCTTATCCTAGCTTTAGGTGAACATCCTGTAATGGGAGTTTTTGTTGGTATGGCTATGACAGCCGTAGTTCAAAGTAGTAGTGCTACCATAGGAATTTTAATGGCACTTGCTGCAAACAATGGAATACCTCTTGCTGTGGCACTTCCAATACTTTTCGGAGATAACATAGGAACTTGTGTAACAGCACTTTTAGCAAGTATTGGAACTACCAAAAATGCAAAGAGAGCTTCACTTATTCATTTAATGTTCAATATTACTGGAACTATAATATTTATGTCTGCATTCCCACTTGTATTAAAGTTTATACCAACACTAGGTGGAGATGTGCAAAGACAAATTGCTAATGCCCATACACTATTTAATGTAACAAACGTATTTATTCAAGTTTGGTTTATAGGTGTCTTAGTTGCAATAGTTAATAAGTTAGTGCCAGGAGAAGATAAAAAATCAACAGCATTAGTACTTCAACATCTTGATAGAAGATTATTGGAAACTCCTTCTATTGCAGTTGGACAAGTTATTAAAGAAGTAGTGAGAATGGGAAATGTTGCTTCACAAAATTTAACAGACTCTATAAATGCTTTTGTAGATAATGATGAAAAACTAATTGCCGGTGTAAACGAACATGAAGAACTAGTTAACTTCCTTGAAAGAGAAATAACAGCTTACATGGTGGCTCTATCAAATACATCATTATCTGAGGAACAATCAGATATAATTACTTCTCTTTTTCATGTAGTTAATGATGTTGAAAGAATAGGAGATCATGCTGAGAATCTTGGAGAACTTGCACAATATAAAATTGATGGTAGTTTGCATTTCTCTGATACAGCTATAAAAGAACTTAAACACATGTATGAAAATGCAAAATACGCTATAGACAATGCCCTTGTTGCCTTAGAAAACTCTGATGTTGAAATGGCACAAAAGGTAATTGAAATAGAAAATAAAATTGATGATATGAATAGAGAATTAAGAACAGAACACATAGCACGACTTAATAAGCATGAATGTAGTCCAGAGTCTGGAACTATTTTCTTAGATCTAATTTCAAACTTAGAAAGAGTTGGAGATCATTCAAATAATATTGCAGAAATTGTACTTAGCTATAAGTAAGAAACTTTAGATAAATAAGATTACCCCATACATTTGTATGGGGTAATTATATTTTTGTTAAAACAATTTATCCTACTTATTTGTGAAGAAATGAAACTTATTAGTGAAAACCTACTCTGCAGCCCTTGTCTCAATAGAATTTAAACTTTCGGTAGATTTTGAAGAAATCACATTTACCTTTGACCTCTGCACTAGAATTACTCCAAATAAGATTATTATTGTGGCTAAAACTATTTTTAAAGAGATAGCTTCATCCAAAACTATGGCTCCTAAGATTACTGCCACTGGGGGATTCACATAAGCATAGGTACCAGCCTTAGCTGCTGGCCATTTCTGCAAAATATAAATATAACAGCTATAGCCAATAATGGACCCAAAAACAACTAGATACAATAATGCTCCGAGGCCTTTAGGGGTAAATTGTGCCTTTTGAAATTCACCAAGGAAACCTCCGATTATGGATAAACAAATTCCTCCAGAAAGCATTTGAATAGCAATATTGGATACTGTTGAGGCAGAAGAAGTGAAACTTTTAGAATAAACTGACCCTGAGGCCCAAGATAGTGCACCTACAATTAGTAGTGCCAAGCCAATAATATCTACGGTAGCTTTATTTAAATCTGAAAGCACTAAAAAAGCTACACCTGCAAAACCAATTAATAGTCCAAGCCATCCCTTTTTATTGAGCTTTGGCTTAGATGGTAAAAGAGATTCTATAATTGCCATGAAAAGTGGTACAGTGGCAACCATTAAAGAAGCTATTCCCGAACTAACCCGTGTTTCAGCCCAAACAACTCCACCATTTCCTCCAACTAAAAGAAATATCCCTACGATAGAGATTTTCAATATCTCTGAAAAGTTTTTTGGCATAGCTAAGCCTTTGAATTTAGCATATCCTAGCATTAATGAACCTGCTATTATAAATCTTATTCCTGCAAATATCGTTGGTGGTAATTCACCCACGCCAATTCTTATTGCAAGATAAGTAGAACCCCAAAAAATACAAACAGCAATATACGCCAGTATTATTTGCTTTTCTTCCTTCTTAGAATTGTTTTCCATTTTCATTCCTCCATCCCTAATTTACATTTATATTTATATTTATATTTATATTTATATTTTTGTTTTTAATCTTTTTTATTCTATAATAAGTTACGTAAAGAAACGGTAGCAGAGTTTAATTAATGTGTTGTAATTTTAGGGTATATTTTATAACTTATATAAGTTAAAACCCCTTAAAGTGGCATAAATACTATATATTCTTATAAATATAACAATATAAGAATATTTGTTTTTATATTTAAAACAATGCTTATTTCTTAAATAATATAAGTGAAATAAATTATTATGATTTGGTGAAAAATGAGAACATGACTTAAATTATAGGTTTATTTTTAAAGGCAATATGATATAATATAAGTAAGAAAAGCTTAGTGTTGGTGACACTAAGCTATCCTAGAACGTTTTTGTTTTGGGGCTATTGGATAAAAACTTAATGGTTAATTAGTTTTAAGAGTAAAGCACTATTCTTGGTCGGATGGGTGCTTTTTCTCTTTGCTATTAATTTCTATGTGCAAGCCAAGAAATTTCAAATTAATCAGCATAGATGAAATGAAAATATTATGTTTTAAAGCAAGTTTAATAACATAAATAGCAAATCCACCTATAATTATTAATTTTAACATATCCAATACCACCCCCTTAAGCAATGATGAAAACTCACCAATAGCCCAAGGTGGAGAAACGTACAACCACCGTAGCCATCCAGTTCTACGGGTTATCTTTTACATAAAAAGTATATCATAATAATTAAATGAAGCATAGCAAATTATGGATTAGAATCACCTAATTTGTTATTAATAAATTAGAGGTATATGTTTACATTCACTAAGTATTTAATCCTAATAATCCTTTAAAATATCGTATTATTTAGAAGTGAATATATGGTATATTTATCTAGTAAACACATTACTTATATTGAATCAATAGGAGAGGGTTACTATGGATGAAAGTATTTTAGAGGTAGGCAAGAGATTCCTTGTTTCTTATTTAAAGGATAGAACTATTAATTATGATTGCGTCATCCCTTGGCGAAATAGCTGGGAATTTATTGTTTTACACTCCCTTAGAGTTGAAGGATATGTTAAGAAGCTTTTAGAAAGTGAAAATCATGAGTTAACTCAAGAAGAAGTGATAATGACTCATTTAGCTGCAATACTACATGATGTGGGTAGAGTTCACCAAAGACAAGAACATGCATTATTGGGGAGAAATATTGTACAAGCATGGTTAAAGGAAAATGAAACAGTAGCTAAGAATATAAAAGATTGTGATAGATTACTATATTTAATTGAAAAGCATTCAAATAAGGAAGATGGGGATGCAGATTACGCCTTAAAAATATTACGAGATGCTGATATTCTGGATGAAATTGGTGCTATGTCAATATTTATGTCTTCCACTACCATAGATAGAAGCAACCCCTATTTTTTTAAGCTGCTTAGAGATAGAGTTGAGAGCTTTGAAGTAAATTTTTGCGATGATGAGTTCAAGTTATTAAATACAGAAACTGCAAAAGTAATCTTAAGTGAAAAGAAGAAGTTTATAGTTGATTTCAACAAGCAGTTAAAAGAAGAACTATATGGCACTGAAAACTTCGGGGAAGTTAATATAGAAGATTATTTTCACCACTTAGCATAGCATAGATTGAGAATTACCTTCATTAAATTTTGTGAATTAATCTTAGTAAGTAGAAGGTTATTTCTCTATTTAAAGGAAGGTGTAAACTAAAGATTATGCAGGTATTAAAATAACATAAATATTCTTTGAAAAAACAATTTCTTTTATAGTATTGGACCTAGGTCAATATTTTGGATACTCCCTTTCATATATTTATCTTAATATTTTATAGCTGAATGTGTCCAAAAATTATACTAGCACCAAAAAAAATAAAAAAATAAATAAATAAATAAATAAATAAATAAATAAATAAATAAATAAATAAATAAATAAA
>NZ_JAVWDJ010000074.1:0-10000 GCF_036642255.1 Clostridium sp.
TTCGAACTCCCGACCAACTGGTTCGTAGCCAGCTACTCTATCCAACTGAGCTACCATCGCATATTAGGTTTTGTGGCGGAGAAAGAGGGATTTGAACCCTCGCGCCAGTTACCCGGCCTACGCCCTTAGCAGGGGCGCCTCTTCGGCCACTTGAGTATTTCTCCAAGCCTAAGTTATTAATAATATTTTATTCACATAAAATAAAAAAAATACTAAGTTTCAAAAATCTAAGTATTTCTAAATAAAAATGGCGGAGAGACAGGGATTCGAACCCTGGGTACGGTCACCCGTACGCCGGTTTTCAAGACCGGTGCCTTAAACCAACTCGACCATCTCTCCGTGTCATTTAACATAATTATTTTATCAAATATAAAACAACATGTCAATGCTTATTTAATTTATTATTTTTGTCAATTTAATATATACTTAGTATACACATTAAATCAAAATCAAAGATGCTCTAAAGTGAGCATCTTGGCGGAGAAAGAGGGATTTGAACCCTCGCGCCAGTTACCCGGCCTACGCCCTTAGCAGGGGCGCCTCTTCGGCCACTTGAGTATTTCTCCAAGATTTTGGCGGAGAGACAGGGATTCGAACCCTGGGTACGGTCACCCGTACGCCGGTTTTCAAGACCGGTGCCTTAAACCAACTCGACCATCTCTCCATGTCTGTTGACAAAATTTATTATATCAACATAATGTATTTTAGTCAACATATTTTTATAGGAATTTTAAAAAATTCAAAAGCTGATTACATTTTAGCAATAAACTTTTTCATTATATATCTTTTTATTATCTCCATTACTTTAAATAAAAAAATTAACTTAGCCAATTTTTTATTTAAATCAGCTAAGTTAACCACCTTAAAAATTTACTTACTTATTTTATTTCTATTCTTCCACCCATATATGGTCTTAATACTTCTGGTATTGTTATTGATCCATCTTCATTTTGGTAATTTTCTAAAACTGCAGCCACAGATCTTCCTACTGCAAGTCCTGACCCGTTTAATGTGTGTGCAAAATTAGGTTTATCCTTTGGATTTTCTTTATATTTTATATTAGCACGTCTTGCTTGGAAATCTTCAAAATTGCTGCAGCTCGATATTTCTACATATCTGTTATAACTTGGCATCCAAACCTCTATATCATAGGTCATAGCTGAAGAAAACCCTATATCTCCCTTGCAAAGCTTAACTACTCTATATGGTAATCCTAAGCCTTGAAGTACTTTCTCAGCATCTCTAGTTAGCTTTTCTAATTCCTCATAAGACTGTTCTGGTTTTGTAACTTTAACTAACTCAACCTTGTTAAATTGATGTTGTCTTATAAGTCCTCTTGTGTCTCTTCCTGCTGAGCCAGCTTCTGCCCTAAAACATGCACTATATGCAGCGTGTTTTATTGGAAGTTCCCCTCCATTTAATATCTCATCTCTATAAAGGTTAGTAACTGGTACCTCTGCTGTAGGAATTAAGAAATAATCAGTATTAGTAACCTTAAAAGCATCTTCTTCAAACTTTGGAAGCTGTCCTGTTCCAGTCATACTGTCTCTATTCACCATAAATGGAGGTAATATTTCTGTATATCCACTTTCTTCTGTATGGGTATCTAAGAAATAGCTTATTAAAGCTCTCTCTAACTTAGCACCTAATCCCTTATATACTGTAAATCTTGAACCTGTTATTTTTCCTGCTCTTTCCCAATCAAATATATTTAACTTTAATCCTAAATCCCAATGAGCCTGTGTTTCGAAGCTAAAGTTTCTTGGCTCTCCCCATTTTCTAACCTCCACATTATCTGCATCAGAGGCTCCTTCAGGTGCGTCTGAATTTGGAATGTTTGGTAGGCTTAATAATATATCTTTGATCTTTTCATCTATTTCTGAAATTTGAATATCAAAAGCCTTAACGTCTTCTCCAAGCTTCTTCATTTCTGCCATTATTGGCTCCACATCTTGACCAGCCTTTTTAAGTTTAGGTATTTCTGAAGATACTTGGTTTCTTCTACTTTTAAGATTTTCTACCTCTACAAGTATTTCTCTTCTTTTCTCGTCTAATGTTATCAATTCATCTACTAGAGAAACATCAAAACTTTTGCTTCTTCCAAGTAAACCAACTTTAATTTCATCTGGGTTATTTCTTATTCTTTTTAAGTCTAACATATTAAATCCTCCTATATATTCCTTAATATTACTTGCAACTTATTTCTTTATATGAAAACAATAATTTGTATCTTTGGCAAACTTACTTTATTTATAATTCTAAACACTAATAACTTTGCCATATAGCTATTTAAAATAAACAAAAAGAGCCTCTCATCCCCAAAGGGACGAAAGACTCCGCGTTGCCACCCTAATTGAATAAGTATATAAACACCTATTCCTCTTAATTATTTAACGGCTTTGCCGTACTGCTTTTAACAGTCCCTCAGAGGTGGATTCACAATGTAAAATGTATCAGCTCACACCAAATACTGACTCTCTGTAATCATCTTAAATAATATTACTTCATCTACCAATTATTTTTCCAAGATGATTTTACACTTTATTAATGTTACTATTCTCTTCTACGGTTTATTTATTTAGTTGTATAAACTATATATTATGCAAACTAATTTAAAATCTATTTATTTACCAATATTTTATATTATTTTATTACCTTCACTGAAGTTTGTCAATAATTTTATTTGTTTTTAACTCTTGTTTCTAGGGATATTTTTAGTGCATACTATGTCCACACCTGTATTTAATATATTTTTGCATACTATATCTCCAATATTCATAGGTGGTCCTACATGAATTCTACTTAATGCCTTAGAGCATTCTATCCATAATGATTTTTCTATAGGTCCAGAGCTTTTCACTGGCATAACATCATATAATGAAGAACCTTTTACTCTAACTATACTTGTTAATATATCCTTATCACTCAAATTTATCATTCCTTACATAGTCTCAAATTCTTTTATTCTTCCTAAAAGCACCTTAGAGTTCTTAGAATGTTTAACAATATCTGTAATTCTTTTTCCTGTTTCCCTAGCTAATATCCCTATTATTGCCTCATTACAATAACAACCTCTACAGCTACCAAAACCAGCTCCTGTTCTTCTTTTAATACCTTCTAAGGTTCTAGCTCCTAAAGGCCTTCTTATCGCATCTACAATCTCGCCTTCTGTAATCCCTTCACAAGCACATATGATTTTACCATATCTTTTATCAACCTTTATTATTTCATTTCTTTCATCATTAGAAATCTCCATGAACTTGTAATACTCTCTTCTCTTATCAACAAAATCTTTTTTTAATTTACAATTCAAGTTAGCAACTACTGTATTGCATATATTCAAAGCTAGTGCTGGAGTCATAGTCACTTGTCCATAATGCCTTACTTCAACATTTATATATCCATTTTCATTTAAATCATCATCTATTTTTACTGGCTCATCAAATAGGTGCCAATCTAAAACCATTTTAATTCTTTTACTATCAATGGATTTTACAAGTGGAGATAGCTTCTTTATAACCCTGTCATAGCTAACATTTTTCTCATTACTATATGCACCAATGATTCCCCCTGATATAGTTGGCCTTATATAAATTCTTTCTTTATTTTTTATATCAAAGATAATATTAGAATATAACTTTTCATAATTTTTATCTAGCATAATATACTTTAAGTAATTTTTATTATAGATTCTTTCTGGCTTGTTATCATAGCCCCTAGTAAGCTTTTCATCCAAGGTAGTATTTATAACTATCTTGCAAGTAAACTTATTTTTATTTGTTTCTACTTTAAAACCTTTAGTTAGCTTTTCAATGCTTATAGCTTCTTCTTCCAACCTAAACTTAACACCATTATCAAAGGCTATTTCTCCATAAGCTAATGCTAAATCATAAGAACGAAGTACCCCTGTATTAGGTATATATAATACTTTCTTAATATCCCTATCTAAATTAGGTTCTAATTTAAATACATCTTCACCCTCAAGGAGTTTTACATCTTCAATTTTCTTCTTTTGCGCTCTTTTATACATTGTATCAATAAAATCTTCTTGTTCATTGTTTCTTGCAACATACACCGAACCACATCTCTTAAATGGTACATTAAATTTATTTGAATATTCCTGTATTATTAGATTACCTTTTCTTATTAACTTTGAAGATAATTCATCATTACATTCTAATCCATCATAAACTGTTGCTGTATTTATTAGAGCAGTGTCACTGCCTATATCATAATCCTTTTCCAAAACTGCAATATTTAAGTTGTATTTTGAAAGTTCATAGGCAAGGGCACAACCTATTATGCCCCCTCCTAATATTAATATATCGTAATCCATAAATTCCTCCAATAAGACACCTGAAATAAGATAAATGACTTAAAGATGTCTAAGGTTAACTATTGAGATAACCCTTCAATTAATTTTCCTAATTCATTAATATATTCTCCATACTTTGCCCAATCACCACTTTTTTGAGCTTCTATAGCTTTATTGTATGCTTCTTTAACCTTACTCATATCTCCTGTAATTACATTGCCTCCTGGTGTAGGTGTATTAGTTTGGCTCCCCTTTTCAATGTTAAATATACTGTTAAGTGCCGCTTCAATATTTGGTGCTAGTACTATCTTATCTCCATAACCTACAATAACATTTTTCATCTCTGGAATACTCTTTTCACCTGAAGCTCTAAGATATAATGGCTCTACATATAATAGAGAATTTTCTATAGGAACTATTAATATATCTCCAAATTGAACCCCTGATCCTTTAGTGTCCCAAAGCGATAATTCTTTTGAAATAACTGGATCTTGATTTACTTTTTGTTTAAAGAGCATTGGACTATATATTGTTCCTCCTGTAGGAAAATTATATAAAAACATCTTCCCATAGTTTTCACCATCCATCCTAGCTCCATACATTGATACCATATTATCTCTACCTTTAGTATTGAAATATTCCAAAATTACCATTTCTTCTTTATCTTCATTAGGTAATTTCATAGTAACATAAGAAGCTTCGTTAAGTTGTTGTTCTCCTTCTACTTTTTCTTTATCTTCTGCTATAGACCATATATCATCTCCATTATAAAATACTCCCGGATCTGATACATGATATTTTCCAAGAACATTAGCTTGAATAGTAAATAGATCTTCTGGATATCTAAAATGAGATCTCAACTCATCTGAAAGCTCAGTTATATTTTTAAATAACTCTGGAAATATTTTTGAATATGTCATAGCAATAGGATCTTCTTGATCCACTATATAAAAATTAGTAGTACCGTTATAAGCATCAATGACCACTTTAACGGAATTTCTAATATAGTTAATACCATCTATAGGTTGAGAGTATGGAAACTTATTAGACACAGTGTATCCATCAATTATCCAATAAAGTCTATTATTACTTACTACTACATATGGGTCCTTATCATATTGTAAAAATGGAGCTATTTTCTTTATTCTTTCAATAATATTTTTGTTTAGTATTATCTTACTGTCACGTGTTATATCATTAGATAATAAAAACTTAAAGTTTTGCTCCTTAAAAGCAAATAATACTTTATTAAAGAAAGACATCTTTATTCCTGCTTCTCCATCATAATTATTAGTAGCATTTTCTCCCCCTACTGGGTAATCTATTTCACCAAGTTTTGTATTAACAATACTATACTCATTACTTCCTTCACCAAAATAAATTCTTGGGTTATCAATTGATATATCTGTTTCATTATCTATAGGAATGTTACTCATAACGAAGTCTGGTTGACCCTCACTAGTAACAGAATTAACCTTACTCATTACTACTCCATAACCATGGGTATATGCCAAGTGTTTATTTTGCCAAGTTGTTGAATTCTCATCCAACTTTTCAACGTCAAGCTCTCTAGCTGCAATAAAAACTTGATTATATTTATTATTAATTAAATATCTATCGATATCAATGTCATTGAATTTATAATAATATCTTATATATTGAAATTGATTATAAAACTCAAGAGCTGGTTTATATGAGTTAACAGTAATGTTATTTATTATATCTTCATTTTCCTTTAAATTTTCTTTTGTAAGTTCATTTTTTATTTCAAAATCTTCTTCCTTAATTTCATCTATATTAAAGGCCTTCTTAGTGTAATTTATATTATTTTCAATATAAGGTTTTTCTAAGGTCTTTTGATTAGATTGAACAAGGAATTGTTGAACTACTCCTGCTACCACACTTTCTGAAATTATTAAAATTACTATTAAAATTACAGATAGTATGATGGGTTTAGCTTTTTTTGCTATAATGCTAAAAAATACCACAAAAGCAGCTACTATAGAAACTATGGTTATAACCCTATAGAATTTTAAAGACACTACTATATCTGTATAATTAGCTCCATATACAACACCTTTTGGAGAATAAGATAAATTCCATCCATTAATCATATATCCAAGAGATATGATTAACATTATAAGTGCAGCCACTACTGCCAACTGTTTTCCTGCAAAAGAAGTTATTCCACTTGTTATATTTTTAAGTTCCACACTGCCTACTTCTATTTTTCTATTAAAAATCTTATCCTTAGCAGTGAGCATAATATAAGTTACGAAAGTACCAATTACAAGCAGTATCATAAGTGATAATGAGCTATTATATAGAGATTGAATTAATGGAAGTTTAAAAATAAAAAAAGAAATATCCTTCTTAAATATTGGATCTGTTAGAGCAAATTCTGTAGAATTTGCAAACTCTAATATTTTATACCAATATCCACTTGAAAAACTTATGGAGAATATCAAAGAAATTACAAAGTTTATAATTGAAAAAACTTTAAAAGCTCTTTTCTCCCTTAACTTGTCTATTTCTATAACATTTTTTAATTTTCTAATGTTTGGTACTAAGCTTTTGTAATATAGAGTTATCGCTATAAAAGTTACTAAAAAAGTTGGAACAATAAGCTTTAATATTGCTAACAACTTAGTAAAATACACCGAGAGATATCCGAGTTCCTTAAACCATTGATAGTCTACAATTATATTTATACTTGAAGCTATTACAGCTACTAGTACCATAAAAGTTAAAATTATCGAAGTTAAAAAATTTTTACCTTTCATATTCATCACCTTTTACCCTTACTTATTAATTTTCCCACAGTACTTTGTTTTGTCTCAATAGCTCCCACAGGGCATAACTCTTGACAACAAAAGCATCTTATACATTTTTTCATATCCCACTGGGGATATGACTTATTTTCCTTATTTATCATTTTGATGGCCTTTGGGTTTTCAGGACATACTTCTTTACATCTCCCACAGGAAATGCACTTCTTTGGTATAAGACTTGGACTTGGGGCAATAAGTTCTCTCAAAAAATTTGTAACTGTTGGGTTAATAAAGTGAAAATCTCCGCCATTTCTACATAGCTGAAAGTTCTTAGCCTTTAGCACCTCCACTTTTTCCCCAAGCACTTGAATTTCATCTGGTAAAACTGCTCCATATCCACAGTCATAAGCTTCTTTTAGTACAGGTGTATCGAGGGGATTATCATAACCTATAAGTCTCACAGCAGTTGAATCTACAGCAGTTATACTCTTGCCCATAATTAAAGTATTTAGTTTGTAAGGGCTTCCTGATTTAGGCCCATTACCCTCCATTGCTATTATGCCATCCATGATGGCAAAACTAGTTCTAACTACAGAGTTTAAGTCAAGAAGCATCTTGCAAAAGTTCTCTGCCTTAGGCATTCTAGTATGCCAAGTAGCCTTTCCAGTGCCTGGTATACATCCAAATTGATTTTTTATTGCTCCTGTAAAGTATGCCATAGCATGAGTCTTAAGCTTTGGTAGAGTTATAACTACATTTGCCTCATAAGGGGCCTTTGCCACTGTCCATGTTTTACACAAAAGTGATTTTTCAAGTTTTACACTTATACCTTCATTAAAATCCACATATTGAACATCATACTTTTTAGCTATATCTATAAGTCCACACTTTTCTGCTGCCTTTCTTCCATCTCCAAAGCCAGGTGAGTCCCCAAAAACTATATTATTGCTATATTCCTTGATAACTCTAATAACTGCTTCAAATACAGCATAGTGAGTAACTACTGGAGATTCCTTATGCTCCACGCTTAATAAATTAGGTTTTAGAAGTACCTTACTATTTAGGGGAATAAGTTCCCTTAAAAACTTTCTTCCACCTAAGAGTTCAAATCCTTCTCTAAGTTTGCTCTCTATTAAATCTACATCATAAGTTTCACATTTAAGTAATGCAACTTTTTCCAAACATCTTCCCCCTAATTAAATCCATAAATATATTTTATATAAAAGAATAAGCTAATTCACCTTTTTAGTAATTTTTAATAAGATATCAACTTCTACATAAAAATTATATTATACTTGATCCTCTAAAGTTTGCTTAAAGATTAATATTATTCTTTTAGATATTAATCTTTTTATTTTTCTTGAATTAAATAACCTTTTTTATTTAATTCCACTAATATTTTATCCATTATTTCTTGGCTATCGCAACTAATAGTATGAAGATGAATTCCATTTGTTAATGCCGATAATGGTTCTGCACCAAAATTATTAAACTTCTCCTCAAACCTCTCTAAATCAAATAGATTTTTAATCATTAACATTGCCTTTATTTCTCCATATAGAGGGTGTTCTACTATTACATCTTCAATAGTACCACCATACTTTATGATTGTTTTAAGCTCATCCTCCATATCCTTTCTATGGTGAATCACTGCAATTACTTTTTTTATCTTTAAACTATTATCACCTGGAACCACATATCCTTCTGGCGTTGCAATTATATTTAATCCTTCAGCTCTAATAATAGCAATATCTTTTACAATTACTTGCCTTGTTACATTAAACATTTCTGCAAGGTTCTGGCCCTTTATGGTTTCTTTAGAAATTGTAAGTAATTCCTTAATTTTGTCTCTACGGCTTTTAGAAATCATTATATCCTCCATAAAAAATATTTCTATTTGTAATCTTATTAGTTCATATTACTATTTTACCATTTATTGATAACTAATATAATAAATTTTATTATGTATTTAAAATAAAATATCCCTTGGAATCTACACTGACATTTAGTGTTTCTATCCTAGGGATTACTTTCATTATATTAATATCAAAGTACACTTTTTAATATTTAATTCTTATCATCATATTTTTTTATAATTTCTATATAAGGGCACTTTGTATCTTTATTATGATGATTTTTTATAATATCTAAAAACTTATTATCATAATCTTTATCTTTTAAAATCTTATATCCCTCTTCTCCATGGTTGTAATAAACATGAATTTTCTTTACCCCTCTATAGTTTCTAAGGTTACCCTTTGTAGCCTTATTTAATAATACCAAAATAGATTTATCTATGGGGTTTAATGTCTTGTATAACTTTCCTATATCATGAAGTAACGCAGCTCTGATTAATGTCTTATAGTTAATTTCTCTATTATGCTTATTAAATTCTTCTTCATCTATTTCTTCTATAATATCTCTAGCTACATTAATGCAATGTTTTCTATCATATACTGGTAGCTTATTAAAAAGTTCTTTTTCACTATAGCTTAAATAATTATTAACTATCTTAAAATCTTCTTCTGTAACTTTTGCAGAAATTGCTTTAAAAAATTGTTTCACTCTATATATTGCCATAGTGTTATCTCCTTTTTTATATTTATAGACAAATCACATCTATACTATATAGAATTTAATAAAAAGCTTTCATTATTCTAAGCTCTTTTTTCTCCATATATTTTATATAAATTATTTTTAATAATATTATAATACAATAACAATACTGGTTTTTATTTATAATTTTTTATAAATAAAAAAGCAATCCAAACGGATTGCTTTTGGTGGAGATAAAGAGACTCGAACTCTTGACCCCCTGCGTGCAAGGCAGGTGCTCTCCCAACTGAGCTATACCCCCATATATGGTGGACCTTCAGGGACTCGAACCCCGGACCAACCGGTTATGAGCCGGTTG
>NZ_JAVWDJ010000075.1:0-9973 GCF_036642255.1 Clostridium sp.
GGTGGTGCTATCTATAAATTTGGAGATACATATAGAATAGATATATGGTTTTCTAATCATGCAGATGCACTCGCCTATGGTAGGAGAAGTGTTTCCGCATACATTCATTAAGAGGCGAAAGCCTCTTTTTTTTTATGAGTTTTTTCCTTTACTTGATTTTTCATATTAAAAATGTTATAATATATATATAAGATATGAAAGATAAATTAAATGAAAAATACAGAAGTACAACTAAGATATGGAGGTAATTAAATGAATAATTATTATGATAAAGAATTAGTAAACAAGGATTTTCCAGAAGCAACAATGGTGCCTGCTATGAAGATTTGGTCTTTACCAAAAGGAAAAGAAGGAATGCTTAGAGATATGTGCGAAAATGGAGAATACTTTGGGCAAATTAAAAAAGATGGTTTTTGGTATGAGTTTAATAAAACAGAAAATAATTCTTATTTGTTTAGTAGGAATGAATCAACTACAAATGGTTTATTAACAGAGAAACTAGCTAACGTACCTCATATAGAAAAAGTATTAAATGTTTTACCAAAAGACACAATAATAATAGGAGAAATATACGTGCCTGGAGGTACATCAAAAAACACAACTAGAATTATGGGGAGTTTGCCGCAAAAGGCAATTGAAAGACAAAATGAAGAAGGTTTAATACATTATTATTTACATGATGTTATTATGTTTAATGGTGTTTGTCTGTTGAATAAAGGAGCAGAAGAGAGATATAAAGTATTACAAAAGATAATAGAAACATTTAGTTTACTAGATAATGATTTTATGGAATTTGCTGTTGCTTATGCAGACAATTTATATGAAAGAATTGGAACTGCATTAGCAAATGGAGAAGAAGGAATGGTTCTTAAAAAGAAAAGTTCAATCTATTCTCCAGGGAAAAAACCTGCTTGGTCAGCCATTAAATGTAAAAAAGTGGATTTTGCTGATGTTGTATGTATGGGGTTTGAAGATGCAAAAGAGAATTATACAGGCACTGAATTAGACTCTTGGCAATTCTACAAAGATTCTCAAGGAACAAAATATAATACTTTTGAATCTGCACAATCAAGCGAATGTACAATTTATCCTATAACAAAAGCACATTATTATGGATGGAAGAACTCTATAATAATAGGGGCATACAATAGCAAAGGCAACTTGGAAAAAATAGGAACTGTTAGTTCAGGATTGACAGACACTATGAAAGCTTCAATCACTAATGAACCTGAAAAATATATTGGTCAAGTTTTATTTGTGCAATGTATGGAACTGGATAGCGAAGGAAAAAGTTTAAGACATGGCATATATAAAGGATTTAGAATTGATAAAAATGCCATTGAATGTACTATAAAAGATATCTTTAATTAAGAGTTCTATTTAAGATAGAATAGATTTAAAATATAAATATGACATAATATAAAGGAGGAAATATTAATGAGTATATCAATGATTAATTTTAAAGTTGGGGATAAGGTTGTAAAAGCTAATGGTGAGAAATGGACTGGTTGTGATGAATATAGAGAAATCGTTTGGGTTGGTGATAATGGCACAGAATGTCAATTAAAATTATGTTTAAACATTTACCCAACTAGTAAACTTAAGTTATATAAACCTAATCACAAAAATTATATAGAGGTTTTGACAAATATAAAAGCTGGAGAGGTTTGGACATCCCTTGATAATAATAATATAATAACTAAATCAAAAGAAGGTGTAGTTGGGATAACTAATGGTGCTGTTTCTGCTGTAACTAGACTTGATATAAAAATTAAATACACTTTAACAAAAACATTAGTAACTTTCCAAGAGGCATTTTTAGCATATGAGAATAGAAGAGAGATAGTAAGTGAAGTTGATAATAAAATATTTATTAAATGCAATAATGAGTATCCCTTTAAACCTGAACAAATAAGAGGACTATGGTTTGTAAATGATTAAAACAAAAGTAAAGTAAGTGAATTGCGGCGTTCACTTACTTTTCTTTAACAAATAAAAAATGACAAATTTAGTAGCTCCTAGAAATGTCTTTAAAAAAATGACAAATTTAGTAGCTCCTTTCTTAAAAAAAGTGACAAATTTAGTAGTTCGTTTGATGTAATTTTGGACATTTTTAGTAGCTTATCCTAATCACTAATCCTTAATCAGTTTTTCCTAATCAAAAGAACTCTCACTTCGTGAGAGTTCTTAGGGACAAAGAGCCGCTCAAAATCAAAAAGGAGGATGCGACCATGATAGAGGGGAAAAGAAGATTTAGTCTGGAGGAGGATTTCATGAAGGGAAACGTGAATGACATTATTTATGGTAAACTGCAAGCCATAAGCAAAATTAACGACAAAAAACAAAGATATTCCCATAGTACTGATTTCAATTTAAAAGAGCTTGCAGCTAAGCTACAAGTCTCAGATAGAACTATAAGTCGTCATTTAAAATCACTTGAAGCCGCAGGATTTATAGTTAAAGGAAAAGAATTAAATCAAGAAGGTAAAATGAAGAGTTGTTTTTTCTTACCTTATAATGTCAATGAAAGATATAAATTAATCCCTACAACTACGTTAGAGTTCCTATTGGACGTAGCAAAACCAAAAGTAATAAAAGCTTATTTGTACTTTTTAGATAAATATAGTTGGAAGGCAAAAACAAAAGAAACGTACGTGTTTACAAATGAGGAAGTTATGACTGGAATAGGTTTAAAGATTAACGACAGTAAGAACTATCAACAAATGAGGAATATTCTTATCTCTCTTGTAAATCATGGGTTGATATCATATGTTGAGTTTAGACACAAAGGCGTTATACCAAACAAAAGACTTACTAGTGTGAGTCTAGTGGTAAAAGGCTTAGAAAAAGAAACTGAGAAGGAGTTTGCACAAGAACAAAAGATAATAGAACTTAATCCTATTGTCTATCCTAAACAACAATATGAAGAGTTTAAGAGTAGTGTGGAAGTAGCTACTGCCAATAACATTCCTATTGAATATTTAGGTGAAAATCTTATTAAATATATATCAACAGGAAAGATATTTAATATAATAGGAGCTTCTTCATTTGAGATAGAAGAGGAGTTAAAACTTTAAATGTAAAAGTATAAGGAGTGATTAGTTTGATAAGCACATTTGTAATTGGCTTCATTTGTGGCTCTTGTATTGCCACTTTAACTATAATGATTGGTTTTTATGTTAATAAAGATTAATTTCAGAACAGTTGACAAATATAAATAATTATGATATAATAAGAGTATATTATAGAAGGAGGTTAAATTTTATGGATATGAATATGTTATCTAAAATGTTCGGTGGTGGAAATTCAATAACACCAGATATGATTGCACAATTTACAGGAGTTTCAAAAGAAATGATAGAGCAAGTTACTGGCGTTCAAAAGATGCTTAATAAATTACCAAAAGATGAACAAGTCAGAATTATGACAAGCTTTGTAGATGATTTAAAAAGTTCTGTTAGTAAAATAGAAGGGACTGTAGTAGATGATACTAAGTAACACAAAGAAATGGGCAAAGGAAATTCTTAGATGCGAAAGTATCTTGGAAGATGTAAGTACCGATATAAAAGACAAAGAACAGGCTCAATGGAAGATTGAGAGTATAATGAGAATTTATGAAAAAGACTTAAATAAGACTTTGGAATTAATCTCTGAAATAGAAAAATTAATTACAGAAGCATTTGACAAAGTATAAAAAATATGATATAATAAGTATATAAGATATGAACAGCAATTAATATTTGGATGAATACAAATTAAAGTATCTTGAAAAAAACTTTTAGAAATGTTTGACAAAGTATAATAAATATGATATAATAAGTATATAAGATAAGTAAATAACTTGGTAAAATACCAGTTAATAAATAAAAAAAATATGTAGCGGCAA
This sequence comes from Clostridium sp., assembly GCF_036642255.1. Classification (GTDB taxonomy): domain Bacteria; phylum Bacillota; class Clostridia; order Clostridiales; family Clostridiaceae; genus Clostridium_J. The sequence goes on from NZ_JAVWDJ010000075.1 coordinate 3,887, forward strand.
CCCCGCAGAAGGAGAAATAAATTATGGCTATATCACAAAACACAGTAAACGTTATCAACTACTTAAAGGGAATAAACGATGCAGATGTTACTGCAAACGACATTGCAGAAGCTTTAGACTTATCACCTAGACAAGTTAATGGAATATTAACAGGCGGCTTACAAAGAAAAGGTTTATGCACAAGAGAAGAAGTAGAAGTTGTATTAGCAGATGGAAACCACAAAGTAATTAAACTAATCAAGTTAACATCAGAAGGAAAAGCATTTGATCCTACAGCTGAAGTTGCAGTTTAAGACTAGTAAATAGTTAATTAAGAAACTCAAGTTAATTCTTGAGTTTCTTTTCTATGTAAAGACTTAATTTGATTTTTTAATAAAAATATGATATAATAAATATATAAGATATGGTTTAAAAAAAAACAATTATAAAGGAGAGGGTAATTATGGATTTAGTGGAAGGATTAGAAGGTGTTAAAATCTTATCATCTACATCTGTTTTTAAGTTTAATACATTACAAATACTACTAGCATTGATAATTATAATCATAGCTGTTGCTTGTATGTTCTATGGTTTTACTCAAGATAATTTTTTAGGTGGTTTTCTATGCTTTATAATAGCAATTACACTAATATCAATATTATTTTTATTTGATTTTAAGACAAATGAATATTGTAAAGAGTATAAAATAACAGCTACAGAAGAAAAATACTTTATAAATTTAAATAAATGGGATATTATAAATACAGAGGATTTTATAATTACAATTAGAAGCAAAGAGTTATTTATAGAAAAAGGAGAAAATTAAATATGATAGAAGGATTAAAAAAAGCTGCTGAAATAATAAAAAAAAGAAAACAAGAAGTTATTTTATTTGATTCAAAAATGGCATTAGGAATGAGTGATGTTTTAATAACTATAGAAGATCTTATAAATAAAGAACAAAAAAGAATAGATATTTTAATAGCTAAAAGTGAAGAAATCAATAAAATAAAATTAGGAAGATGTCAATTTGATGAATAATTTATAGGAGAATATCATAATGGAAAGAGCAAAATATTTAAGAAACGCTATTAATAATATAAAAGATTATAAAACAAATGAAAATGAAGAATCTTTAAAAATGCAATTATTTATATTAATTTACTAATAAAATTAGAAAAGAATTAAAGGAGAGATTAATATGAAAAAATATGAATTTACGGGCGAGACTAAAGAATATTACGAAAGAACTTTAAAACAAATAAGAAGAATAAGTGATGGTTTAGTAGGAGGATGGATAGAATCTGAAGATAATTTATCCCAATATGGAGATTGTTTTGTTTATAATAATGCTAAAGTTTTTGATAATACTATGATTTCTGGGAATGCTAGCATTTCTGGCAATGCTATAGTTTATGGTAATTCTGAAATTTATGATAATGTTGTAGTTTATGATAATGCTAAAATTTATGATAATGCTATAGTTTTTGATGAAGCTGAAATCTATGGTAATGCTAAGATTTATGGCAATGCTAAGATTTGGAATAAAGCTAAAATTTATGATGATGCTGTAATTTGTGAAAATGCTAGAATCTTTGGTCGTGCTAAAATTTATGATGAGGCTGTAATTTGTGAAAATGCTAGGATTTTTGATAATGCTAAAATTTATGGAGATAGTGTAATTTTTGATAAGATGGAAATTAATTGTGAATTTAAAGATATAGAGTATTATTCTTTTATTAAAGGAAGATATATTACAGTTCTTTTGTGTGAAGACGACATTTGGAGATTCAATATTGGCTGTCAAAATTTATTAACTAAAGATGAATTTATTCAAAGAATTGAAGAAGAAGATGGTGGACTTAAAGAAAACCCTCATAGAAAAAAATATTTAAGAATTTTAAATTTATATTAAAGGAGAAATTAATATGAAGAAATATGAATTTACAGGTAAAACTAAAGAGTATTGTGGAGTAATTTTAAAACAAATAAGAAGGATAGAAGATAATTTGATCGGAGGATGGATTGAGTCAGAAGAAAATTTATCACAAGAAGGACTTTGCTTTGTTTTTGACAATGCTATAGTTTATAATAAAGCTCAAGTTTTTAATAATGCTAAAGTTTATGATAATGCTAGAATTTATGATGATGCTAGAATTTCTGGTAATGCTGAAGTTTTTGACAATGCTCAAATTTATGGTAATGCTGTAGTTTCTGGTAATGCTACAATTTGTGATAATACTAAAGTTTTTGAAAACGCTAAAATTTCTGATAATGCTGGAATTTGGAATGATGCTGAAATTTATGGTGATGCTAAAGTTTCTGATGATGCTAGAATTCATGATCAAGCTAGAGTTTGTAGTAATGTTGAAGTTTCTGATGATGCTCGAGTTTATAATGATATGATAATTAATTGTAAATTTAAAGACTTTCATTATTATTCTTTTTTTAAAGGAAAACCTATAACAGCTCTTTTATGTGAAGATGATATTTGGAGGTTTAATATTGGTTGCCAAGATTTACTTACTAAAGATGAATTTATTCAAAGAATTGAAGAAGAAGATGGTGGACTTAAAGAAAACCCTCATAGAAAAAAATATTTAAGAATTTTAAATATATATTAAAGGAGAATGATTATGCAAAAAGATAATTTTATAGAAATGGTGGATACACTTATTAATATTTTAGAGGATAAATCAGTATTAACTAATGGTTACTCAGAAGGATTGGAATATTTTACCAGTTTTAAAGAGGAAAAAGATAAAGACAAAGCAAAGCCGCTATTCACAGATAATGGTAAGTTAATAATATCTACTATGCAAGAGAACACAAAAGAAGATGTTTGTCAGTTTAAGGCAAGTCAAATAGCTGAATTTGCTTTTGTATCGTCAAGAACAATATCTGGAGCAATAAGAAAACTTGTAACAGATGGATATGTTGAAAAGATAGAAGGAACAAATCCAATTGCCTATTGTCTTACAGACGCAGGCAAGAACATAGTCTTCGATAAGTAAATGTTGACAATTATTAAAAATTATGATATAATATATATATAGTAAGTAAGTAAAAAAAATAAAGTGGCGACAGACGCAAGGAGATAATATATGAGAAAGCAAGAAAACATAGTACACATTGAAGGAAGAATAAATGAGTTAGATTTAGCAGTTAAGGTTTCTAAAAAGGGAGTTACTTACATCGGTGGAAAAATCCATATTGCAACTGATGATAAGATGTTAAATATAGTAACAGTTGATTATTCTTATGTAGTTCCTACTTTCAATAGTGGAAAAGAAAATAAGAATTATGCAGTTTTAACTGGATTAATGAGTAATGCAAAAACTCTAATGGGAAATCCTGGAGAGGAAGCTACGATGGTAAGAGTTGATTCTTCTATCGGTTTAAATGAATGGTATAAAGATGGAAAAAATGAAAAAGGTGAAGCTGCTAAAGAGTTAGTGTCTACTAAGATAATATCAGGCGGTTTTATTCATGTAGCAACAGAATTAAATCCAGATGAAAGCAAGAGATGTACTTTTAATTGTGATATGGTTATCAATGCAACAAGATTTATCGAAGGTATCGAAGAAAAAGAAACAGTAGATAAATTGATTGTTAGTGGAGCTATATTCAACTTTAATAATGCACTTCTTCCAGTTGAATTTACGATTACTAATCCTAAAGGTATAGAACATTTCCAAAATCTAGCCGCTACAAAATCAAACATTGTTTACACTAAAGTTTGGGGTAAAATTGTCAATGAAACAATAGTAACAAAAATAACTGAAGAGTCTGCTTTCGGTGAAGATAGTGTAAGAGAAATTGTAAAATCTAAGAGAGATTGGGTTTCAACAGGAACTTCTACAGTACCAGCTGAGTTTGATGTGGATGGTATCTTAACTGCTAAAGAATTACAAGAAGCAACAGCAGCTAGACAAATTTACTTAGCAACAAAGTTACAAGAGCAATTAGCAAGAGAAGCTGAAAAAGCTAAAAACAATAATGCTTTCACAGCACCTGTAACTACTGGAGGATTTGCTTTTTAAGAAACTATAGAGCCTTCGGGCTCTTTGTTTTTAAACTTTTAGGAGGTATTATATGACAATTAATAAAAATGCGGGATATGATAATAAGGGCACTTATAATGGTTATAATAAAAATCATGCGGAAAGAGCAGAGGATGATTATTATGCAACTCCGCCAAAAGAGGTGGAAAACATTCTTAGATTTGAACCTCTTGTTGAGGGAAATATTGTGCTAGAACCGTGCTTGGGCGGTGGGCACATGATAATGGGAATAGATTCGTTTCTAAAAGCAAATAATTTAGAAGATAAAGTTAAGGTATTTGGAACCGATTTAGTTGATAGAGGTTTTTCAGATTCGAGAACAGTAACAGGATTAGATTTTCTTAGTGATGATTATCCTTTTGATAAAAAAGCTGACGTAATAGTAATGAATCCTCCATATGACTTAATAGAAGAGTTTGTTCTTAAATCTTTTGGTAGGGCAAATAAAATTATAATGTTAGCAAGAACACAATTTGCGGAAAGTAAATCTAGATACGAAAACATATTTGTCTCGAATCCACCAAGTAGAATTTATCAATATGTGGATAGGATAGCTTGTTATAAAAATGGAGATTTTAGTAAGAAACAAAGTTCCGCTCAAAGCTACAGTTGGTTCATCTTCGAGCCAAACCGCAGAGAAAAAACTACTGAGTTCTTTTGGATTAGAAGAGAAGATAAAATATAAATATATAATAAATAAATAATAAGTGGCGACAGACGCAAGGAGATAATATATGGATTTAATGAACGTTCAACCGCACAAAGTATCAAGAGATTTAAAAGGGTATTCTTGCTTAATATATGGAGAGAAACTTTAAGACAGGCTCTCCCTCTTTAGAAATAGAGAGTAAAATACCCTTGTAAAAACAGGAAGGCTTAACTGCTAACCCGAACGGAAGTTAGATGGTAATACGTCTAATACGTGCAACGCATAGACCTGAAACTAAATTGAAAGGGGGCTTGTTCACATATGAACAACCAAATAATATCAAATTATTACTCCGAAGGTAATTCACTAAAACACACCGCCAATAAATTTAATATATCTATATATAAAGTTAAACAAGCTTTAAGAGAAACTGAAACAAGAGTTAGAACTAGACAAGAACAGACAGTATTAATTAATATGTCAAGAAGTAAATCTGTAGACCAAAACTTTTTTGATGTGATAAATTCTAAGAGTGCTTATTATTTAGGTTTTTTAGCGGCAGACGGCACAGTGAGTTCTAGTAGAAACTCTATTAAAATTGGACTTAGCTCTGTTGATAGAGAGTGGTTAGAAAAGTACAGAAGGGATTTAGTAATAGAAAGAGAAGTTTTGGATTACCAAACACAACAAGGTTTCAATGTCTCAGAAGTATGTTTCTCTAGTGCTAAAATAAAACAAGAACTTGCCAAGTATGATATAGTTCCAAGAAAAACATATGAAGAAATTTCTATGAAAAACATACCAGACGAGTTTAAGGTAGATTATATTAGAGGGTTTTTTGATGGTGATGGTTCATTCTCTTGGAACAAAAATACAAAACAAGGAATGGTTAAGATTACTTCTCATAAAGAAAATATATTAAAAGAAATTCAAAAACTTTTTCCAAAGGGTAAAATATACTACTTTGAGAAAAGAGATATATATTCTTTTGAGCTTTCTACCATTCCAAGTATAAACTTCTTAGAAACTATATATAAAGAGGCAGATGTGTATTTAAAGAGAAAAAAGGATAATTTTAGTGAATTCATTCAATTTAGAATATAAATTTGGTCCAAGAGACAAGGGCTCTACAAGTGTAGATGAAAAGGTATGCTGAACCAGATAGGAATTGACCTATAGTAACAACTACTCCACATAGTTGTGATGAGATAAATCTCTGGAAATAGAGGATAAAAAGCCTTTATGATAACATAATGCCAAAAAGTGGAAAAACAACAATTGCAACCCGCTTTTCTAATCACCTTTTACTGGCTTTTGAAAAAGGCTACTCTGCTATTCCAGGTGCTATGGCTATGCCAATAAATTCTTGGTCAGAGTTTAAAAAAGCTTTAAGAC
>NZ_JAVWDJ010000076.1:0-9816 GCF_036642255.1 Clostridium sp.
CTATTGCAAAAGCAGCTGCTGCTGTTCCCGCAATTTTAGTGAAGTTTATTGATTTCAATTTTCTTGCCGATTCATCAACAATATTATTGACAATATTTGTAGATTCTTTAGCGTCATTTTCTAATCTAGCAATAGTATTTTCACTTTTCATCTGATCGTCTGATATAGTTGCTATATCCTCATATGAACCTCTTGCCTTTCCTAATGCCGCTTTCTTCTCTTTGTTTAGTTTTTCTATTTCTGCTTCAAGAGCCTTAACTTCCACCATGTCTTGCTGAGTTGAAATTAAACCATCTTTAACAGTTGCTCTTTTTATTCTAGTGATAACATCTTCTAAACTAGTGAACTTAGCAAGTTCCGCATCTGTCATACCTAAGTTTTTCTTTTCAGTATCTGTCATTACTTGAAGTTGTTCTTTGTAGCTTAAACCTTCTCCCTCTTTAGAAATATTCTTAGCTGTTGCTAAAGAAAGTCTCTTTTCTGTGTCATGAGTACGCTGTGCTTTAGCGGCTTTAGCTTCCATTTCTGTTTTCTTTTTAGAAATCTCAATAGCTTTTTTACTAGCAATCTCTTCTTGTTTTTCGCCCTCTCTGTCGAGTTTTGCCACCTGCTCTTTAATTTCTTTTAGTCTTAAAGCTTCAACTTCTTTTAACTCTATTTTCTTTCTAGATACTTCTAAAGCTTCATTATATCTTTTCTTATCTTCTTTAGATGCACCTTGACTTACAATCTTTTCTTCTTGCTTTTGCTTTTGTCTACTATCATACTCTATCTCATCTTCTTGAGACATTTTCCCACTTTTTCTATTTTTCTTCTCTTTCATAGAATCTGGAATAGATTTTACTCTTTGGCTGAAACTTCCAATTTTCTCTATGTTTCTATCTAAAGAAGTTCCTATTTGTCTACCAAATACTGCTAGGGCAATTCCACCCACAAGAGTTAAAGCACCACCAACGCCATTAATAGACTCAACTAAACTATTAACTCCAGAAACTGCAGATGTTAATAAATCAGTTCCTGCCTTTAAGAAATCAGAGTTTATTAAGTTCATCCATAATTGTTCTATTTCTGTTCTTAATTGCTTAGATTTGTAAGACATAGACTCCATTCTGATTTCATTTTGCTCTGTTGTAGCACCAAGAGAAGTTTGAGATACGTTTAATGCGTCTGTATACATTTCCCAGTTGTTGAATAGTGCAATAAGTCTATTAGCCTGTCTTTGTCCAGCCATGGCATTTGCTAAACCTAATTGAGATTCTCTGTTGAAATCTTTCCACATTGGTCCAATTTCTTCCATGATTGCCCCAACATCTTTCATTTCTCTGTTGGCATTTAATACTGAAAGACCTACTTTATTAAAAGCGTCTTCAACCTTTCCTAAGTCCCAACCTTCTTCATCTTCTTTTCCTACTTTTATTTCTGCTACACGTCCATAAATAGTCTTTAAAGATGTACCGATAGATTCTGGAGCTTCCTTAGTTACAGTTGTAATAGTAGCTAGTTGAGCACCCAATTGGTCAACACTTACACCAGCTATATCAGCCATAGATGCAACCTTAGACATTCCTGTTGCCAACTCTTCAAAATCGGCTCCTGTAGCTGCTCCTACTGCGGCTAGTTTGTCTGTTATAGCTAAAGCGTGCTCTGCAGCTACACCATAACCATTCATAACAGCTGTAAGTAGCTCAGCCATTTCCGCAACTTCCGTTCCTGTTACATTAGCACCTTTTAAAGTAGCTTCAGTTAACATTCTAACCTCATCCGCAGATTTACCTTGTTGGAAGAAGATTAGTGAAGCATCTGTATATTCTGTAGTTGATTTACCAAGTGCCTGTGCCGCATTATTAGCTTCATCTGCGAACACTTTCATTTCTGTTGCATTCTTTCCACTAACAACCTGAATATTATTTAAAGATTCATCAAGAGCCTTAGTAAATCCTATTGCCCTTTGAACAGAACCTCCAAGTTGATTCATCATTTGACTGGCTATACTCCACTTAACAGTCTTTCCAATAGTATCAAACATACTATCCATTAACTTACTAGTGTGCTTTACCTCAACACCTGTTTGACGTATATTTTTATTTAAAGAGTCAAATGCTTGACCGCCACTTGCCCCAACTTTATTTAATTTATATTCTATCTCTGTAAGACTAGTTCCAGCCGCCTTTAACTCTTTAGTGAATTTCTTTGTATTCATTTTACCTAAATCGCCATTATGTGCATTGGTTAAAGAGGTTTTAAGTAATTCTGTTGCCTTAAAAGCGTCACTAACTTCTTTTGTGAAACCGCTTTGACCACCAGCCATTTGGTGTATTGTTCTTACCATCTGGTCTAAGTCTTGCTGAATACCAACAATTCCTCTCTTGTCTACATCAAAGGATAATTTATATTTAATATCTGACATTCCTTGTTCTCCTCCTTGTTTCTACTTAAAAAAATAAGCCTACTGTATATATATACAGTAGGCTTTAATTATTTTAATAGCAATTGACCCTTATAGTGCACCGTTGTTTTTTGCGATACTTAAAACATTTTGTAAGTTTTCTCCATCTATGTTTACTTCACCTAACTGCTCTTGAACACCTTGAATTACTTGAGGAATGTTTTCCATTGCTTCTTTAAACAGTCCTATGAACGAAGCTGAATATTTTTCAACCTTTTCAACTTGAATCATCATTGCCTCAACTAAATCTCTGTACTCATGCTCCGGGATGGCTTTTACCACTTCAGTAATTAATCCATTCTTTTCCATTAAGTCATATGTATCTAACATTTCTGCTTTTTGAGTAGGAGATAATGCTATATTAGTATATGACAGAACGATAAATAAATGTAATATTGCATCCAAGCAAAGGGAATCACATATTCCTTCTGATAAACTTTCTTGTATAGCTAAGTCTATAAGACTCATTTTCTTTTCAACAGGTAGATAAGTTAAAACCTCAATATCTACGTCACCTAATTTGATTGTGTTTATTTTAGTAGTTTTTTCTAAAGATAATTTGTTTAACGCTATTTTAGCCATTGTATTTCCTCCTTAAATTTGTTTATATTATAATTATATCACACTCAACAGTCTCTTGTCAAGACTTTCTATTTTAAAGTTAGTCTAACTCCACTTAATGTCATATCTACAATACTCCTGCTTCTTACATATCTTTGAGTTAAAGCCGAATGTCTGTTCTTGCCTCTAGCGGCACTTTCTGCACTAGAAACACCTTCAATAGTAGAGTTTATCTTAGAGTCTAGAAAGTTTGACAGGTTCATTAATCTGTTAGAATTATATATTAAATAAGAACCATTAGATGGTAGTTTTAAATCTGTAACTGATTGCGCCGCTAGTTCTGAAGTTAATTTCATTTTATTTGCGGCAAACACGGCTGAAGCTCCACCATGTGTTATCGAGTTAACCATATCATAAGTGAAACTTGAATTAACCTGGTTTGATTTCTCTAAAATTGTTTTTAAATTTGCCGACTTATTTAAAGAGTATTTTTTAATCTTCCCTATACTTTTACCATCTTCAGGAATTGATAAGGACACAGAAGCAATGGCACTGCTTCTATCAATAGAAAAGTTAGCGTTAAGCCAAGATTTATTTATAGATTTATTAATTGTTTTAAAACCATTTTGACTATTAGTTACTTCTACATTTTTATTTCCACCCATAGTTTTAAGCATATCACCAATAGCATTTTTAGCTAAAGTATCTGCGGCAAGAGTAGAAAAGCTTGAGTTTAATTCATTCAAAGCATTGGTTAATCCTTTTGTTACATTATCTCCACCAGCCGCACTTTGTAAAGAATTTAAGTCTGTTATAAGTTTTCTTATTGTGGCGTTGGTTTGCGAATCCCCATCTTGAATTATATCAAACTGTTTTAACCCTAAATCAAGAGAAGAGGTAATAAGAGACTTTTTATAGTCTGGCACTTCCATAAAATCTTTAATTGCGGCAGTTAGCTTATCTGCTATATTAGATAATTCTTGAACTTCTTTCTCAAACTCACCTGGAATAGGGTTGGCACCCGCAACTATATTAGGTTCTTTTACCACTATCTTTCCTATCTCATCAACTAAACCTTCCATTGATAGAATAGCCTTTTTAATTGCACTTTCTTCTGCTTTATTAAATTGCGGTGAACTATTTTCCTTTATTGTTTTTATTTGTTTAGAATAAGATTGAAATCTTGCTCCTGTTCTAGTAAAACTTTTCTTTAAATAATGCACATATGGTTGATTAAATTGTTTATTAGCTATATATCCATTCATTAACTCCACTCCCTTTTTTTATATAAAAAAAAAGGATAGACTGTTATGTCTATCCTTAGTGTTCTATTCTACATCTTCAACTATTTGTAAAGCAAATAAAACCTTTTTAGTTCTATCAAACTTAGTATAGTCTGGGAATGCATCCATTGTGAAAGCAAAAGTACTTGGATCTCCAGATGCAGCCATTGAGAAGTTAAATGCTGATTGTATTTTAACATTAGGAATTACAAATTCCGCTGGTAAATCAACACCATCTTCTTGTCTTCTGAATAAAGTAGAAGCTTCTAAGTAGTAGTTACCAGCGAACTTATCTGGTGTAACTTCTAATTGAGTAACTCCACCTGACATTTCAACGTAGTAATCTACCATTACAACTACAGTATCTCCAGCCTTTAAAGTAGAACCAGTAGGTATTGTAAATGTAATTGTCTTAGTAGAAGTTGCTACTTTTCCTACTCCTAACTTAGTTCCAATAGAACCAGAGTCAGTCATTATGAAACCATAAGCACTAGCTTTCTCTGTTAGAGTAGCATTCTTACCTATTACTTCTGTTAAGTCTGCAATTATTTGATCTGTTGCAGCTCTTTCTGTTCCAAAATTAGAACCAGCTGCTGTGATTTTAACTTCTAATTGAGAAGTTTTATGAACATTTATTTTCTTTGTAGATGACGCTTCAACAAGACCAGCACCTGATAGGATAGCAAATCCCATAGGACTGATTAAAGCATCTTCCATTGTAAATGTAACAGTCTTTTCCCCCTCCCACGATAAACCATTTTCCAGGGAAAAGAGGACTATATCTTTGCCCACAGCCGAACTGTTTGGGCAGCTACTCTTTCGGGGCTGTTACTCCCCTACTCCTTAAAAGGATAGTCTCTGAACCTTACTGTAGATAACCTATTTGAGTAAGAAAAACTTTCCAACTAGTTCCTCTAACAATAGAGCCTATAGTGGATTTGTGAACCCCATACTCATCTGCTAGCTTAGCATACGAGCAACCTCCTGCCTTATATTTGTTAATAATCTCAAGCACTTCCTTTTCAGTAAGAACGACTCTAGAGTGTGTTTCTCCTTGTCCGACAAGGTGATGTTCAGTTGCATGAGACATGTTCGCATCTCTTGAGCACCACTCTAAATTACCTAGGTTGTTGTTGAGCTTATTACCATCTTTATGGTTTACTTCTAGTTCACTGTGATTTTCTATGGGATTATGTGTTAACATAACTAACCTGTGGATTGAAAATGTTCTTTTTGTACCATTGTTTACTAAACTTATTTTCATATACCCCTTGTCTGTTACATATGGCTTCATTATTTTTTTACTACTCATAGAGTAAATATCACCATTTTCTGATACAGCATAATTCCATTTTTGTCCCTCAAATATTAATTGTTTCATTATTAATCTCTCCTTTTATGTTTATAATATATTATATCATAAATAGAAAGATTTGTCAAATACAGTCTTGGCTGCTGATTGCCGATTATACACTTAGAGTCTGTTTCCACTCACTAAGTAAACCATAACTTGTTTCTGCTCTCGCTCCTTAAAGGCATATGGTTATTACGGGTTTCCAGCAATTTAGTAGCTAATTCTCCACACTGTTTCCAATATGGACGCCTGGGTTTTAAGCTATGAGTCTAGTGTTTCCTCTTCCCCCTGTCGCGTACACAGTAGTCGCTGCGCCTTCAACAGTAGATGTTTTAGCTGTATCAAAATAGATCACTGGCTCGTCTTTTACGAACTTTTGATTTCCTATAGTTTGCGCCGCTTTCGCTCTAAGAACGACTTCGCAAATCTCTCTTACTCCAAATTTCATGCTGTTTCCTCCTAAATTTTATTTTATTTTTCTATATCTTTTAACCAATCAACATCTTCAACTTCTTTACTTCCAGCAAGTTTAGCTTTGATAGAAATCTTGTAAGATTCATTTAATCCAAAACGTTCCATTTGGTCGAATAGTTGATAAAGGGTTAAATCTAAAACATTTAATATATTTAAAGAGTTGGTTCCTATACCAAGACTAGAAATATATTTGGAGAGGAAGCTACTTTCTTTTTTAGTTTCACCCTTCAATCTAGCAGCTTTTTCTCTCCCTCTTTTTATCTTTTCAGCTATTTCCTTAGCTCTTTCTCCTTGAGGGTTAAATTCCTCACTTAAAGCACCAGAGTTTAGACAGAGAATTACTTTCGCAACCTCTTGTAGAACTGAAAAATTATCATCATCTAACATTGTGGTTTCTTTGTTACCACTATTCACAAGTAATATAAATCTCTCCTCAAATTCAATAATAAACTTAGGAAAAAGTAATGAGAATAACATAATAACTTTAACCTTGATTAATGAGTTGGAATTAGCCATCATCATAAACAGTTGAAATTCTGACATCTCTGATAAAGCAACATTGTCCTTCTCCTCTAAAGAGTCCCCACTATTATTTATGAATTTTTCTGAGTTCATAATAAGAACTTCAGCAGCCGCATAGAAATCTTTTTCCCCAATAAAAGCTATTTCTCTAATAGATGGTTGATGTATGCTCAACCTCAACTCTGGAATAGGAACATCTATTCCAGAAATTAAAGTTAGTTTGTCTACACTAGACATCATTCACTACCCTGTAAACAAGAGTAAAACCAACTAAATCTTCATCAAGAAGTAATTGATTGGCACTGACAAAATTCGCAGTGCCTATTCCATTTAACTTTCTATTGTTAATCATTCCATCTATTTGCCCCATAAGTAAGTAAGGTCTTAGTTGGTACTCTTCCATTACCCAAGTATCTAAATGACAAATAACATCAAACACAATAACATTATCTCTAAATTCAGGATTATTCTCATTGGTAATGAAATTATCAAATCCTATAATTATATACGATTGAACATTTTCATCAATAGGCAATTGAGGAATAACTCTAATATTCTTATTCATTAATCCCAAAGTTTGCTCATCAGTTAAATTCTTCTGTTTTAAAGCGTCTCTTGTTTGGTAGTATAATAACTTTTTAATCTTATCATTACCTATTAAAAGATCCACAATCTTAAATAAATCTGATTGCGCCGTTGTGAAGGTTGTTACATCTTTTTTATATATATCTGCTCTCATATCCTTTTACTCCTTTTTCTTATATTAAAGATTCTACCTTAATATCTTTACTATCTACAATTACATTATCAACTAAATACTGAATAGTCAATTTCCCAATTTTTCCTACAGTCCATTTAACACATAGTTCATTTACTTCATTACCCACAACTGTAAATAATTTAGGGTCGTTACACACAATTCCCCAAGAACCATTAGTTATTTCTTTTTCGAGTCCATCTAAGAAGTGTTTAGCTTGATAACAACTCTTACCAAATGATTTAACTGTATCATCACCAAAGATTTGATATGAAGAAGCTGGAGGTAAATCTGCATCCACTACATTTATATTAAAGTCTTTTGTGAATCCTGCTTTTGGTATAGAAACTCTAATAAGAATAGGGTCTAATCCTACAGGTGTTATCATATCTCCAATGTAAGAAACATCTCCTGTTATAACCTCAACCTCGGTATTAATTACTAACTCTTCTACATAATTACCATCTTTTTCAACATTAATCCAAATCTTGAAGAACTCACCTAACTGTAAATCAGTAACATGATCAAGAGAGGTTTCAACTGTTAAACCTACATTAACTTTATCACTTCCATTATCTGGAATTGAATCGTTTTTATCTAATATATCATGGTTTTCATCTTTGTTGTAGTAATCCTCTACTATCTCTAAACCTATTACACCCGGCTCACTAATAGCATCTGAAGTGGCTACTTGCCAAATTTTGTCAGCTATTGATATCTTTGAGTATCTAACAAGAGAAGAGGTGTCATCGTTATTTGGCACTAAAATAGATAAAGTGTAGTTAGGTACGTCAAACGCTAATCCTTTTTTAAACTCGCCTTTAATCTTAGTTTCAACTGGACCTCTTACCGCGGCGGCAACCTCACAAATTTTCCCAAACTTATTCTTCCATTTAATAGAATGTTGTGCCTTTCTGACGAAACCTCTAAAGTAAGCGTCCTCAGAATGTTGTTGTAAGTAAACTATCCAATTCTCTCTTGTTCTATCCCAGTAAAATATATCTCCAACCTTTAAATTATTACTAAAAGGTGTAGAGATTATCTTATCATCATAATCCATTTTTAATTTATTATTATTCAACAAAGCCCTAAATTCAACACCATCTTTTGAAAGTGTTTCTGCTTGATAAGAGTAAATCAAAGCCTTTTCTAAGCTTTCCAACTTACCTTTAACCATTCTTCCTTCTGCGTTTCCACCACTCTTTGCAAGTCTAATTCTTAGTAAATCATACGCATCCATACTCTACTCCAATTCGTCAATAGAATTAAGACATTCAAATATAGTTTTTCTGTAAACCATAAAATCCTCAATTTCATACAGACCTTCTAATTTTGCCATGGTCGCCATTAAAGCCACTTTGTTATCAAATAACTTATTAAAACCACTTAATTCTACAAGAATGGAATTTAAAAACTTATCCCACTCCAGCCCTTCTTCCCTTAGCGGAAGTAGTTTATATATTTTATTCTTTTGTATTGACAAATATCCATTAATATCAGTTTTATTTACTTTAAACCCATATTTAGTTTCTAGTTCCATCGATAACCCCTCCTGCTAAACCTGCCCAGTTAGTCTCAATAGTTCCATTAGCAGCTACTTTTCTTCTTTTGTATAGCCTTTGTTTGTGTTTATTTGTTACTTCACTATCCTTCTTAAACTTTAATAGTTTATCTAAGTGGTTAGCTTGTGATGTAAACTTAAAGTCAGAACCACTATATTTTATTCTTGTATTTTCTACTGAGTTAATTTGTCTTCTAACCCATTCTATTATCATTAAATCTGATACAATTTCTATTTCTTCAAAAGTAAGTTCACTCTTAAACTCACCTTTAGAAATGATTACAGTCTCTCCATTCTCACCAATTATTTCTGCTTCTAAGCTATAGTTAAAAATAGGAAACCTAGGAAACTCAAAACTTGCAATAGCAGAAAGTAGAATTGTTTCCAAGTCTCCATATGTTTCTTCTTTTGTCATTTCCATATATAAGTCGTCTGTTGCTTTAGCTAAGAACCTATTATAAATAACGGAAAATGGAGTAGTTAATTTTTCTTCCATAACTACTCCTCCTTTTTTTTATTTGTTTACTATATTATAAGATGGTGTTGTTCTTCTACCTTCTTTAGCAACTTCTTTATTTTCAGTAATAGGAGTAGCTCTTCTTCCTTGTACTCCACCTTCTGTTTCCTCTGCCCCATTAGCATATTTATTGTTAGCTATAGCCGCAGTTACATCTAAACTTAATTTATCTTTAATTGCCATTCTTTTAGCAACATCATTTACTTCTGTTTCTATTGCTATTTTCTTTACTAAATCTATAACTCCAGTTGGAGCAAAATCTAAACAATCCAACAACTGTTCTACGCTTCCTTGTGCTAGTAATGTTCTGATAGTACTTTCTTCGTAATAATATTCTGGCT
>NZ_JAVWDJ010000077.1:0-9763 GCF_036642255.1 Clostridium sp.
CTAACAAAGGAACATCTTGATTTACCTTTAGACTTTGATTCTCTTAAAAAGGCAGGGGCTATGATAGGTTCTGGAGGCCTTGTAGTTATGGATGATAACACCTGTATGGTAGAAGTTGCAAGATTCTTTATGAATTTCACTCAAAATGAATCCTGTGGTAAGTGTGTTCCTTGTCGTGAAGGTACTAAGAGAATGTTAGAAATTCTTGAAAGAATTGTATCAGGACAAGGAGTTTTAGAGGATATTGATATGCTTTTAGAACTTGCAGATACAATATCTTCAACTGCTTTATGTGGCCTTGGAAAAACAGCAGCTTTCCCAGTAGTAAGTACTATTAAGAATTTCCGTGAAGAATATGTAACTCATATTGTAGATAAAAAATGTCCATCAAAAACTTGTCAAAAGCTTAAAACAATATTTATAGAGAAGGATGCTTGTAAAGGGTGTACAAAGTGTTCAAGGATTTGTCCTGTAGGAGCAATTTCAGGCAAGGTTAAGGAACCATTTATAATAGATAAAGATAAATGCATTAAATGTGGTGCTTGTATTGAATCATGTGCTTTCAAAGCTATAAAGGAGGATTAACAGAATGAATGGACAATTTATGATGATAGATGATATTCCTGTTGAGATAAATGGCGAGAAAAATGTACTTGAATTAGTTAGAAAAGCAGGTATAGAGTTACCTACCTTTTGCTATTATTCAGAGCTTTCAGTTTATGGTGCTTGTCGTATGTGTATGGTTGAAAATAAATGGGGTGATATAGAAGCTGCCTGTTCAACTCCGCCTAAAGCAGGAATGGAAGTTAAAACTAATACTCCTCGACTTAGAAAGTACAGAAAAATGATTCTTGAGCTATTACTATCAAACCATTGCAGAGATTGTACCACTTGCGAAAAAAATGGTTATTGTAAATTACAAGATTTAGCTCAACGTTTTGGTATAAAGGAAATAAGATTTAACAACACCTCAGAAGATAGAGTATTAGACAAGTCCTCTGTAAGCATAGTACGTGATAAAAGCAAATGCATTCTATGCGGTGATTGCGTGAGAATGTGTGATGAAGTTCAAAATGTTGGAGCTATTGACTTTGTAGGTAGGGGTTCAGATATGACTGTTAGTACTGCTTTTGATGAGCCTCTTGCAGAATCTAATTGCGTAGGTTGTGGGCAGTGTGCAGCGGTGTGTCCTACTGGCGCACTTGTGATTAAGAATGATACCTCAAAGCTTTGGAAGGAATTAAGTGATTCTAATGCCAAGGTGGTAGTTCAAATTGCTCCAGCTGTGAGAGTTGGAATTAGTAAAGAGCTAGGATGCAAAGATGGAGAAAATGTAATGGGGAAAATAGTAGGTGCGCTTAGAAGAATGGGCTTTGATGCAGTGTTTGATACATCTACTGGAGCGGATCTAACAGTATTGGAGGAAACAGGAGAATTCCTTTCAAGACTTGAGAAAAACGAAAAATTACCTTTATTTACGTCATGTTGTCCTGCTTGGGTAAGTTATGTGGAAAATACTCATCCAGATATACTTAAAAATATTTCCACTTGCCGTTCACCAATGCAAATGTTTTCTTCAGTACTTAAAGAACACTATAAACATTCAAATAAGAAGGTTGTTGTTGTAGCAATAATGCCTTGCACAGCAAAGAAGTTTGAAGCACAAAGAGATGAATTTAAAACTGAAGGAGTTCCAGATGTAGATTATGTAATATCTACCCAAGAGCTTATTCAAATGATAAAAGAATCAGGAATAGTATTTTCTGAAGTAGAACCAGAATCTGTAGATATGCCTTTTGGTGTTAGTAGTGGAGCAGGTGTGATCTTTGGAGTTACAGGTGGAGTTACTGAAGCGGTTATTCGTAGAGTTTTAGATGACAAATCTTCTACCACATTACGTACTCTTGCTTTCAATGGGGTAAGAGGTATGGAGGGACTTAAAGAGGCCTCAATCACAGTGGATGGACGTGAGCTTAAGATAGCGGTAGTGAGTGGACTTAAAAATGCTCATGATGTTGTAAATAGAATAAAAGCTGGCGAAGTTCATTATGATTTTGTGGAAGTTATGGCTTGTCCTGGCGGTTGCGTTTCTGGTGCTGGCCAACCATTTGCAATGAACGAAGGAAAAGTAAAACGTGGTGCAGGATTATATGAAGCAGATAGAATGAGTAGCATTAAGCGTTCGGAAGAAAATCCAGTAATGATGTCGTTGTATTCAGGTTTATTAAAAGGTAAGGTTCACGATTTACTACATGTACACTATAAAGGAAGGGAGTAGTTTCTGTGATAAAGTTAAGTGTTTGCGTAGGCACTTCATGCCATATTAAAGGATCCTACAATGTCATTAATACCTTTCAACAAGTGATGGAGGAATATAAGCTTTCAGATAAAATCAAATTAGAGGCAGTATTTTGTTTAGGAAACTGTACAAAAGGTGTATCTGTAAAGATAGGTGATAGTGAAGTTTATAGTGTTTCAGGTCTTACTGCAAGGAAGTTTTTTGAAACAGAGGTAATGACTAAATTAAATTAGAAAAGTACTATTTTTAAAATGAATAGGTTTATTTTGATTAAGAATTTTGAAAGGATATTCAACCCATAACAGAAGGGTATGGTAGGCTTACTCCTTCGAAATATCTTGTAATAGATTAGGCTGCTTACAATTACATTGTGGGCAGTCTTTATTTTAACTTGTGAATTAATTAATGATAGTATAGTTTTTCTTGCGATTTTAAAAAAGGAATAATTTGGAGTAATATAATAAAAATTGGTTCTAATAAATAACTAAATCACAAGTTAAAAGAAGTATCGCAATGGATTCATTGTATTTTTTGTGGAATTTTGTTAAAATTTATATGTTATGTAAAAACAATGTACCTAATATTTAATTATATTAGAGTGATATATTTATCTATAAGGGAGTCTATTATGATATATGTAAAATCGCCTAAAATAAAACTATTACTAATTCTTTTTATGGTGCTTATTGCTTTTGTAACTTTAATTAAAGGAAGTATAACTATAAGCGATACAAACAAGAATATCCCTGTAGCAGAACATGGAGTTTTAGACTTAAGACACTGGGATTTTAAAAAAGATGGGATGGTAAAATTAGATGGCCAGTGGGAATTTTATGAAAATGAAATGCTTTCTCCTATGGACTTTAAAGATACTAAAGGCAAAGAAATGAGATATCTTGGGATTCCAGGTATTTTTAATGAGCATGGGTATGGTACATATAGATTAAAATTACTTTTTAACAATGAGGAAGACCTTTACTCAGTTAAAATAGATTTTATTCAAAGTGCATATAAACTTTGGTCTAATGATAGTGAAGTTATAACTGTGGGTAGGGTAGGAAAAGACAAGAATGAAATGATACCACAACTAATACCTAAATCAGGTTCTCTTCATGTGGAAAATCAAGAAATATATCTTACCCTTCAGGTTAGTAACTTCTATAGCAACTATGGATTTATAGACACAATATTACTAGGAAGTTCAACACAAATAAAAACTTATGAAGACAAAAAACTTGCATTTGATTTATTTCTTTTTGGATGTTCAATAATTGCAGCTATTTATAATCTAGGTATATTTTATAGAAGGAGAAAAGATAAAGCATCACTATATTTTGCTATTGTATGCATAATTGTTGCAATCAGAACCGTTTTTGTGGGTGAAGGCTTCTTAATGTCTTTGTTCCCTGACTTTAGCTATATTACTTCAGGTAAAATAAAGGTTCTGACCTTTTATATATATATTCCCTTCATTATCTTGTTCATCAATCAATCCTACGGTAGGATTTTATCAAGAAGAATTGTAAAACTGTCAAATTGGTCAGCGATTCTATATACATGGCTAGTAATCCTATTACCATATGGATTCTATTTACAGTATATAATTCCTTTTGAAGTATTTGCCCTTGTTATGTTGATTTATATGATGTATAAAATATCAAAAATATATTTTGAAAAAGATCAAAGTGATTATATAGCTGTAGTAGGAATTTTTGCACTGTTTATTGCAAGAGTCAATGATATATTATATGAATACAGTATAATAATAACAGGTTCTTATGCAGCCTGGGGTGTTTTCATGTTTATAGCTGCAAATTATTTTGTTTTAGCGGAGAGACAAGCAGTAGCTTTTTCTAAGGTAGAAGAGATGAGCCAAAAACTTAAATCATTAAATAAATTAAAGGATGAGTTTTTAGCAGTAACTTCTCACGAACTTAAAACACCTTTAAATGGAATAATTGGATTATCAGAAGGCCTTGTTAGTAATGATGTTAGCAATTTAACCTATGATGAAAAGTCTGATTTGAATTTAATTAATTCCAGTGCTAAGAGATTGTCTAATTTAGTAAATGACATGTTAACAATTTCTAGTCTTAAAAATAATGAAATTAAGTTAAATAGAGGCCCAGTTAATATTAAGAAAATTGTAGACTTGGTTATTAAATTTTCTAAGGCTTATAATAGCAATAAAAATGTTTCCATCGAGAATATGCTGGATAATAGCACTCCTTATGTTTTGGGGGATGAAAACAGGATACAGCAAATTTTTTATAATTTAATTGGTAATGCATTAAAATTTACACATGAAGGAAATATAGAAATTTTTTATTGTATAAAAGGAAATTTCCTAGAGGTTTATGTAGAGGATACAGGAATAGGCATTCCTGAAAATAAAATTGTACAAATTTTTGATTTTTATGAACAAGTGGACGGGATTTCTGAAAAATATGGTGGAACGGGACTTGGGCTTTATACGACAAGGAAGTTAGTGGAGCTCCATGGGGGGACTATTAGGGCTACCTCAAAAATAAATAAGGGAAGTAAGTTTATTTTTACACTTCCTTTATATACTGCAGAAAATATAGAAGTTTTTGTTGACCATAAAGGAATGGATGATGAGAATGATTCAATATACAATAACATACAATGTGAGAACACAGTAGATATAATCTTGAATAAAGATGAGGAAATTGATAAGGACTTGAAATCTAGTATTTCAAAACTTTCAATAAGTGATGAAAGTATAAATATAAATGAAAATATAAATATAAATGAAAATATAAATAGTAACATTACTAAAAAGTTTAAAATATTAATAGTTGACGATGAATATATAAATCAAAAGGTATTAAAGAATTATCTTCCTAAAGATAAATTTTCAATATTAGAGGCTTATAGCGGAAAAGAAGCACTAATGATGTTAGAGGATAATCACGATTTAGATTTAGTAATTCTAGATATGATGATGCCAGATATGTTAGGTTATGAGGTTTGTAAGAGTATTAGAGAAAAATATTCACTTTTTGAACTTCCAGTACTGATGATGACAGCTGACAGTAGACTACAAAATTTAATAATTTCCTTTCAGTATGGAGCAAATGATTATTTAAGAAAGCCTTTTAATAAATATGAACTTTCATCAAGAGTAAGCACCTTAGTAACCTTAAGACATTCAGTTAATGATGCTCTAAGGTTAACTCAGGAAGTTGCTCTTGCAAATGAACAGGTGGAAACCCTTAGTCTTAGTAATCAAGTGAGTAGTAAAAGAGTGGAGGAACTTATAGAATACGATAAAGTAAAAACTGAGTTTTTTGCTAATATATCACATGAGCTCAGAACGCCATTAAATGTAATTTCAAGTACAATACAATTACTTCAATCCCTAGATGAATCACGAAATTTAAGTGATGAAAGAATTAAATACTATTTATCTATAATGAATCAAAACTCATTTAGATTACTAAGGTTAATAAACAATCTCATAGATACTACTAAAATAGAGGATGGTTACATAAATCTTAACCTAAGAAATGGAAATATAATTTATGTAATTGAGGAAATATCTCAATCAGTGGCAGAATATATAAAAACTCATGGAATAACTCTTGTTTTTGATACAGAAATAGAAGAAAAAATAATGGCCTTCGATGAGGAAAAAATAGAAAGAATAATATTAAATATATTATCTAATTCAATAAAATTCACACCTAAAGATGGAAGTATTTTTGTTAATATATATGATAAAATTAACTCTATAGAAATAGTAATAAGAGACACCGGTATAGGTATACCTAAGGAAAAATTAGAATTTGTTTTTAAACGCTTTGCTCAAATTGATAAATCCACAACTAGGCAAAATGAGGGAAGTGGAATTGGACTTGCCCTTGTAAAATCATTAGTGAACATGCATGGGGGAGAAATTTATGCTAAAAGTGAGTTAAATCAAGGTAGCGAATTTATAATAACTCTTCCAGTTAGTACGGTGGATTCAGAGGTGGAAGAAAATAACATTACAAACAAAGAAGTTTCTGCGTCAACATATGAAGAAAACCTAACTTTAGAGTTTTCAGATATATATTTGAAGTAAAAAGAACTAAAAAGATTGAATAATTACCATGGAAACATTCTTAGAAAGCTATGGGTTGCCTTAGAGTAAGGATAAAAAGAAAAGAATTTAACAAGAAATAGGAGAAATAACTAATAGCTTAAGAAAATGATTAAACTTTCTTAAGCTATTTTTATCATAATTATTATTGTTTATTTCAAATACCATGGGTATAATTGAAATACTAATGGAAAATTTAATATTAGATAAAAATAAATTAAAGGTGGTTCTTATGAGAAACTTAAAAATATTAGTTGAATTTGATGGAAGTAAATATAAAGGATGGCAAAAACTCAAAGATAATGACTTAACTGTACAAGGTAAATTAGAGGGTGTGTTATCTAAAATGGCACAAGAAGATATTGAATTAATAGGTTGTGGGAAAACTGAAATAGGTGTTCATGCCGAAAATTATATAGCAAACTTTCATACTAGCTGCAGGTATAGTATAGATGCCATGTTAGATTATTTATATCAATTCTTACCAGAGGATATTGTAGTAAAGGATATAGAAGAAGTAAATGAAAGATTTCATGCTAGATACAATAGAAAATCCCAAACTTACATCTATAGAATAAACAATAATAAATTTAGAACAGTATTTGATAGAAAGTATTGTTATCATATTGATGAGAAGCTTAATTTAGAAGAAATGAGAAATACAGCAGAAGTTTTAGTGGGAACTAAGGATTTTCAAAGCTTCACTACACTTAAGCCTAACTCAAAATCTACTATCAAAACTATCAATTACATAGATATAGCTGAAAAGGATGGAAGAATTAACATAGAAATAGATGCGAATGATTTCTTATGGAATATGGCAAATATCGTAGTAGGAAACCTTTTAGAAGTAGGAAAGGGTGACCTTAAAATAAAAGATGTAGAAAGAATTTTAAATAATAGACAAAGACCTGAAAATGGTCCAATAGCTCAAGGAAAGGGTCTATGTTTGAAGGAAGTAAAATATTAATCTTTATTAATAATTAATTTAGCGTAAATTTTTATATTTATAAAATATACTTAAGAGGTGCTATGGCACCTCTTTTTCAGGTATAAATACGATTTTTAAAGGTCGGTTGCTATAATTCCTTAAAATGATACCACTAGTATGATAAAATATTTACTATAGATTACATAGTTCAAAATATACCATAAGGAATATATTTTAATTGTTGATCCCATCTACTAATAAGAAAAAGGTCCACATTTAAATTCAACTTATTTCTCAAACAATATAGAATGTATTGTAATTATATATTAGTTACATTTATAAGGAATTTTAAATAAATCTAAGTATAAAATGATGGTAAATATAATTAATAAAAATAAATAAGGAGATATGATATGGAAAAGGATTCATTAAACAATAAGGCATGCTGAACACCGAAGGAAATAACGTCCAGGATGGACTTAATACTTAAAGATGGACATGAAATCAATGAGAAATTTTATAGAGATATAACTCCAATTACCACTGATTTCATAGAAAGCCCAGTAGGGAAAATTAGAAGAATAAGCAACAATCTCTTATTTAAAGACAAGGCTGAACATTTTGGGGTTATGTGGGGATACAAAAGAAATAATTACATGGTAAAACCAGGTATTTATGCCTCAGGCAAGCCTAAATCAACATCACCTGTATTAGTTACTTGCAATTATAAGCTTACATTTGATATTTTAAGAAGTGACTTAAAAGGAATAGATTGTTGGATTTTAGTTCTTGAAACTAATGGTGTAAATGTTTGGTGTGCTTCAGGTGAGGGCACTTTTGGTACAGAAGAGCTTATAAATAGGATAAGAAAAACGAAATTAGAAACACTTGTGAGCCATAAAGTATTAATTATTCCACAACTAGGAGCATCGGGAGTAAGTATAGGAAAACTGAAAAAAGAAACAGGCTTTAGAGGAGTTTTTGGTCCTGTAAGAAGTGAAGATATTAATGAATTTATAAGTAATAGATTTAAAGCATCAGAAACTATGAGACAGGTAAACTTTAATCTTAAAGATAGAGCCAAGCTCACTCCATTGAATTTAGTCCAAAACTTAAAATATTATCTTTGGGGATTAGCTATATTGATAATAATAAATATCATTGAAAGTATAAATACTGGATTGCAAGTCACTATATTAAACACTAGCTTCATTCAAAGCATTCCATTATTCTTTGGGATATTGACATCAACTATGATTTTCCCATTGATTTTACCTATTATACCTTTTAAATCTTTCGCACTAAAGGGCACCACATTAGCTATTATTTTTATGGCAATAATCTTTAATTTAAAAGATTGTTTTCTTTTATCAGGCACTTTGAACTTTATTGGCTATAGTTTCATGATTTTAGCTTTAATAACCAATATTTGTTTAAACTTTACAGGAAGTACCACATATACCTCCTTTTCAGGAGTGGTGAAAGAAACTGTAAGGGCATTACCTTTATGCATAGCAGGTGCAATTATAGGAGTAGTAATTATGATTATCAGTTTAATATAGTGAGGTGAAAGAGATGAAACAAAAATACATCAACGATGTGGTAACCTTGAAGCTAAATGAAGAAAAGTGCATTGGTTGTGGGGTTTGTAAAACAGTGTGCCCACATAAAGTTTTCACTATTGAAAATAGAAAAGCGGTGATTATTAATAGAGACAATTGTATAGAATGTGGAGCATGCATGAATAATTGTGAGTCAAAAGCAATAACTGTAACTCAAGGTGTAGGATGAGTTATGGCGGTAGTTAAAGGAATTCTCACCGGTGGTGGGAAAAGTTGCTGCTAGTTATTTTTTAATTATCATGTTCATTTTTGAAAAGACTTTAGAAAAGAGTTAATTCCTAGTAAAGTAGGCATTATGGTGAAATTTTGCTTTCATAAGAAGGAGCTAAATTTAAGAGGTTAGAAAATTTATAAATAAAAATATTTTAAGAGTATGGGTAATGGAAAATAAGCACTAAAAAGTTTAAACTTTTTGGTGCTTATTTTTACTTCTAGAAAAAACTTCGCTTTTTTCTTTTAATAATGCACTTTGATGGTAATGCGCAAATATGAATTGATTTAAATCAGGCTGACCAAAAATAATTACAGATTATAAAAAAATATAAAAATGTAATTTTGCTCTTTAACACAAACTTTTAAAATTTTAAATTATATATAATCATTTTAATGAAAGGATTATTGGATCAAATTGAGAACAATATCTTCAACTGAAATATTATGATAACTGGATTTCAATACTTTGAATTTTTTCTGTAATCTTACATTGAGCTTTAAAATATAGTTTAAGGTAAAAGGTAAAAACACTTCAATTGATTTTATATATTTTTTTGTAAAGTGTTCCTTATTATCAACAATAGCAAATAATA
>NZ_JAVWDJ010000078.1:0-9533 GCF_036642255.1 Clostridium sp.
GACTTGTGGCTACCTTCTAAAACTTCTCGTATTCCATGTAGAAAACTAACTATGCTGAAACAACATAGAATAGAGCTACTTATAAGTTTATATTCTCTAATGCCTATGGAAATTATAGAATATGCACATAGAACAATTCCTATATAAATAAAAAATATTGATAGTGCCATAAAAATTGGTGACCTTTTTATTTTTCCTTTTACTTTCACGAAAATCCCTCACAAGCTTTTATATACTATTCATATCTAGATAAACCACTTTCTGAACTAATTGAATGAATGAACAAATTGATTTAGCTCTAATGTGATATATCTATACAAATAATATGTTGAAGGAGAGGCAAACAGTATTAGGTTTCTTTAATAATTTTCATTAATTATTTTACATCTCATAATTATATTCACTCTGTAAGTTATGAAAGAAAGTTTCATAAACCTATATCTAAGTTACTTCAATAACTTTATTGTAAACATCCTCATAAGCCTTCAAGGTGTTTTTAGCTGTGATCTCCCAAGAGAATAGCTTCGCTCTTTCGAGACCTAACCTTCCGTATTCTTTTCTCAAGGTTTCACTTTCTAAAATTAATTCGATAGCTCTTTGTAATTCTTTATCTTTATAAGGATCAATTAAAATTCCACCATCACCAACCACTTCAGGAATTGAAGTTACATTTGTAGTGATTACTGGAGTGCCACAGTTCATTGCTTCAAGTGGTGGAAGACCAAAACCTTCGTAAAAGGATGGATATACAAAAGCTTCGCAAGCATTATAGTAAATTGGTAAATCTTCATCAGGAGCAAAACCTGTGAACTTTATATAATCTTGCATATTTAAGGAATCTTTTAATTTTACAAGTTCTTGAGAAGCATCTCTGTAGGAACCTACAATTACTAGATTATATTCTTTGTTAGAGTGGCTCATAACTTTTGCAAAAGTAGTTATAAGAGACCGTACATTTTTTCTTTCACTAAAGCCCCCAATATAAAGTAAAAAAGGTTTATCTACGCCATACTTTTCTTTGATTATGGCTTTACATTTTTCTTTATTAAGAGGAGTGTATTTTGCATCAGCTGCTAAAGGAGTTACATAAATCTTACTTTCATCAATAGGAAAGAACTTTAAGATATCCCTTTTAGAATATTCTGACACAGTAAGTATACCTGCTGACTCATCAATTACTGAGGGCATTTCTTTTAGGAATTTTAGTAAGTAACCTTTGCCAACAGTTTCCGGCATTATATAGGGGATTAAATCGTGGATTGTAACTATTTTCTTGCAGCCTATGTCTTGGCTCATTCCAATTCCGTTTTGCGGTATATGGTATAGGTCAATGGCTTCCTCTTTTAGATTCATAGGGAAAAAATGTTCTTGAAAGAATCTTTGATGTTTTTTTGAACACATTACTATATTGGAGTTTGGCTTTTCATATTGAGAGTAGTTTTCTCCACACCAATATAGTTGATAAAAATTTTCTTTATCTATGTTAAGTAAATTCTTAAGAACATTTTCTGTATAGGTGCCAATGCCAGTACCGCCATACCAATTGATACCTCTCGCATCAATGGCTATTCTCATGAAATCACTCCTTAAAAATATATATATTATATATTAGTCAAAGTAGATATATGTGTTACATAAAGTCACGGAAAAACCAACACACATTGCACTGAACTTTCATATATTACATATAGAACACTAATTGGAGGGTTTTGCTTGGACGTAACATATATCAAGAAACTTGTTGAAAGAAAATATGGAATTAATCCTATTTATGCAGAAAAGATAAAAAATGTTTATAGAGTTGAAACCGAAGATAATATCTACTGCTTAAAGATCATTAAATATGAGTTTGAGCATTTTTTATTTATAGTGGGAGCAATTAAACATCTTCAAAATAATGAGTTTCAATATGTACCAGAAATAATTAAAACTGTAGGAGGGCTTGATTATATAACTATAGACAACAACTATGCATATCTTACTCCTTGGATTAATGCTAGGGAGAGCAATTATGATAATCCCCTTGATATAATTGTTGCTGCAAAGAAGCTAGGGGAACTCCATAACAAAAGTGAAGGCTTCGTTATGGAACCTAATATGAAACCAAGGGTAGGTTGGCTTAAGTGGGTAGAAACTTACAAAACTCGTAAGGATGAAATCTTAGATTTTAAAAGAAGAATAGGTAAAAAAGATGTTAAATCTAGATTTGATTTATTTTATTTAGACCTTATGGAGGAAGAACTTAAAAGATGCGACAGAAGTATCCTTAATTTATCTCAAAGTAACTATGTTGAAAAAATGAAAAAGGAAATGGAGAGAAATGGTTTTTGCCATCATGATTATGCTCACCATAATGTGATGATAGGTGGAGATGGAGAGGTAAACATAATTGATTTTGATTATTGCATATTGGATTCTCATCTCCATGATTTGAGTAGCCTTCTTATTAGGCGAATGAAATACAATAAGTGGAGTTTAAGCAATGCAAGAGAAATCATAGAAGCTTATAGCACTGTGCACAGGTTAAATCAAGAAGATATTCCTATAATGGCAGCTTTTATAGAATTTCCTCAGGATTACTGGCAAAGAGGCATTCAGTATTACTGGGAAGGAAAACCTTGGGGAGAGGATTTTTTTCTTAAGAAGATGCAATTTTTTAAGGAAGACAGAGAAGAGAGACAAGAGTTTGTAGAAAAGTTTAGGGAACTTAAATTGTAGAAAGTAATTTTTAGGGAGGATATTTATGTCAAAAAGGGAAAGAGAAAATGAGAATTATGAAAGTTATGAAAATGCTTCAGATAGAAAGGAAGAGCATGAACCAGTAAAGTCTGTTGAAGACTATGACGAAAAAGTTGAACAGATGAAAGAGCAGATAAAACTTTTAAAGAAAATTAAAAAAAGACAAAAGAAGCTTAGTGAGTTAGAGGAAGAACAAGCTGAGATACTAAAGAAAATGAAAAAAAGAGAAAAAAGTAAACATAAGTAGAGGTGGTGTTATGAGAAGATTTTTTTATGACAACTTTCAGGAATATGCTAAGGAACATGGTATAAAAAAAGTGGATTTTATATTAAAAAGTAATGATGCGCTAAGTAGAAAACTTCTAGAAGATAGGGTTTTTTCTCAGCTTGAAAATATATGTGAGTTTCATAGGGTATCTTGTGGGTTTAATGGATATTTGAAAAAGAGGATAAATAATGATACCTGTAAGTTAGTAGAGGAATATAAGGTTCAGGTAAAAAGACTTGATAGACATATACAAAAACTTGAGGAAAGTGGTGCCAAAGGACACATTGAAAAGTTTCTTGTGGAAGAAGGGAAGCTGCAGCTAGATAGAGCAAAAAAATCTATTGAGTGCATTGATGAAAGTAACTATATTGATTTAATTTCTAGGAGTATGAAGAAAATTGAGATTTGTCTTACAGATGTTGATTTTGACAATCTAGTTAAGAATCAATGTTTAGAAGTTGTAAACTTTGAGGATGTGGCTTACAACATGATAGAGATGGATGCTTATTATTTACTCTCCAAGTTAAAGAAAAGGGGGTTTGCCCTGGATTACAATAAATGCATAAATAAGTTTTGTGATTTAGAAGGGATTGAAGAAAATAGTAAAAATTTTATTTTAGCCCTCCTTTCATATCCTCATGAATTTATGAGGATCTATGAAAAGTATAGGAGAAATAAGAAGTCTTGGAA
This sequence comes from Clostridium sp., assembly GCF_036642255.1. Classification (GTDB taxonomy): domain Bacteria; phylum Bacillota; class Clostridia; order Clostridiales; family Clostridiaceae; genus Clostridium_J. The sequence goes on from NZ_JAVWDJ010000078.1 coordinate 3,698, forward strand.
TGAAGAACAGTATGTAAAAAAATTTTTAGAGGCGATAAAAGAAGATAGCTTCTCTTTTATAAGTGGGGTGAAGTGATGTTAGATTCGAAAAATAAAGAAAGAGAAACTTTATCTAGATATGATCTAGATTTAAAGCTTTTAAATAATTATGATTTTGTGGTTAGTGATGTGATACCAGTTAGAAAGGTATTTATTCTTGTGACAAATAAGGGAAATAAAATACTGAAAAGAGTGGAATATAACTTAGCTCATTTAGAATTTATAAATAGTATAATTGAGCATTTAAGGGGTCAGGGTTTTTGCAACGTGATGAACTATGAAAGAAATAAAAAAGGTGACATATACACTCAGTGGAAGGAAAGTACCTATGTAGTTATGAAGTTGGTTGAGGGAAGGGAGTGCGAATTTAATAATCCAGTGGAGCTTTCTATAGTGACAAATACCTTAGCAAAAATGCACTTAGCATCAAAAGGTTTTAATATTAAAATACACCAGGGTAGATATGTGTATGGTGATTTGGTGGAGAAGTTTCAGCATAAATTGCAGGAGCTAAAAACCTTTAAGACAATGGTGTTAACCTACGAGAATAAAAGCGATTTTGATAAGATATTCTTGAATCATGTAGATAAATTTATAGAAGATATGAAAAAGAGCATAGATATTATTAAGGGTTCAAAATACTACGAGCTTTTGGAGGAGAAGGATAAGTTTGCAATTTGTCATCATGATTTAGCTTATCATAATATTCTTATGGACAATGATGAAGCTTCTTTTATAGATTTTGATTATGCTATTGTGGACTTAAGAGTTCACGATTTGTGTAATTTTATTAATAAGGTGGTTAAAAACTTTGCATATGATTTTGAGAAGCTGAAAGATATTATAGGAGAGTATAACAAGGTTTCCCTGTTAGATCCAAGAGAACTTGATGTTTTATATGGAATGCTGTGGTTCCCAGATGGTTTTTATAGCATTTCTAAGGATTATTATTGTAAGAGGAAGCTTTGGGGCGAAAATAGCTTCAACTATAAGTTAGCTAAGAAAGTTGAAAATCTTCATGAAAGAGAAGAGATGTTAAGGAAATTCAAAGAATCATATGAGCTTTAAGAACACCTTGTAGGAAAAAGTATTACATTCCTTTAAGTGTTTGAGAACTTCGAGGAGGAGCTAATTCTACTTTAACAATTCTTAAATAAAGTGAAGTAATATAGTATTAAAAAATGATAAAAATGATAAAAACATTGAAAAACAGACCTTATTGGTAGAATGACTATCAATAAGGTCTGTTTCTTTGTCTGTACAAATAAATTTGTCTGCACTGTATTTTATTTAAGAATCTCACCATAAGCCTTCAAGGTTTCCATAGCAGTTTTTTCCCAACTTAAAGAGGCTACTTTTTTAAAACCTTTTGAGATCAAAGAATTTCTTAAAGTCTCGTTAGATAACACTTCATAAATTTTTTCACTGAGAATTTCTGTTTCCTTTGGATTAAATAATAAGGCAGCATCCTCAACAATTTCAGGTATTGAAGTTACATTAGAAGTAATTACAGGGATTCCACAGGCCATAGCCTCTATAGGAGGTAGTCCAAAACCTTCATAGAAGGAAGGGTATACAAATAGTGCTGCATTGTTGTATAGATGAGGCATATGATCCATGGAAATGAATCCAGGAAAAATTACTTTATGATCTATTTTTAGTATCTCAGCACATTCCTTATATATGGCATAAGATTTTCCTTTGCTTCCTGCAATCACTAGGTTAATATCTTCAGGGAGTTTGTGAGCGATTCTGCTAAAGGCCTCAATTAATCCCACTATATTTTTTCTCGGACTAAAGCCACCCACATACAAGATATAGTTAGAGGGTAGACCATAGTGTTCCTTTAGTATATGGGTGCATAGGGTTTTGTCTAAGGGTTTGTAAATATCCTCACTAGCTAAATGAGTTACAAAGATTCTATCTTTAGGGTAGTTAAAATCTCTTGCTATATCCTCCTTAGAATATTCTGATACTGTAATAATTCCATCGCAGCGGTTCACTATGCCTTTCATCTCTCTAGTGAAGATGTCTAAGTATCGATCACCTACAGTTTCAGGCATATGAATAGGAATTGTATCATGAAGAGTAATTACAAAAGGCATGGATTTATCTAAGGGAAGTCCTACGCCATTTTGCGGTACATGGTATAAATTTATATTTCCATCATATAGTACATTAGGGATATTTACATCGTCCCAAAAGTTTGAGGCAAGGCTATCTGGAATTGACTTGTTTTTAAAGTTGTTATTAAATTCGATATCGCTAGTGTAGCCTTCTGGAGTAAAGAGTAAATAATCATTTAATCTGTCTATTTTGTTTAGAGAACTGATAAGCTGATAGGTATATGTTCCGATTCCTGTTCCTCTATACCATTTAGCAGCTCGAGAATCTATACCAATTTTCATAGTGTTACTCCTTAAACTTAATAAATAAATTTTATTATATTAATGTATATTATTATAACTAGTGAAAATATGTTAATGGATATTCTAAAAAAACTTAAATATACATATAAATTATAGAGGGGGTGTTACTATGATGAGAGAATTTGAGATTGAACGCCAATTTGACATAAAAATTGAAAGCATCAAACCCAACAAAGGTGTTTATCATTTGAAGACAAACGATGGCGTTAAATGCTTAAAAAAAATAAGCTATGGAACTCAAAAATTATTATTCGTTTATGGTGCTAAGGAGCATCTTTATAAGAATGGATTTCCAAATATAGATAGATATTTTTTGAACACTGAGGGAAATCCATATGCGGTGGTTAATGAGGATATTTACACCTTATCTCAATGGCTTGAAGGAAGAGAATGTGACTTTTACAGTGAGGATGACTTAGTGCTTGCGTCGGGTAGTCTTGCTAAGCTTCATATTGCTTCAAAAGGTTATGAGCCACCAGAAAATAGCAAACTAAAGTCTGATCTTGGAAGATGGCCTCATCTTATGGAAAAGAGAATTAAATCTTTTGATAAAATGAAGGAAATGGTTAGGAAGAAGAAAAATCATAAAAGCGATTTTGATATTAACTATTTGAAAACAGTAGACTACTATAAGAATTTAAGTAAGGAAGCACTTGGGATTCTTAACAGTTCAAATTATTTTGAAATATGTAGACTAACTGAGGAAGATAAGAGCTTTTGTCATCATGATTATACTTATCATAACATAATTATGGATAGTGAAAACAATGTAAACGTCATAGATTTTGATTATTGTAAGAGAGAAATTAGAGCTTATGATATTGCTAATTTTATGATTAAAGTGTTAAAGCGTCAAAGTTGGGATATTAAATTCGCTGAAATTATCATTGATGGTTACAACAATGTTTCTCCTTTAAGGGAGGATGAATATAAGGTTCTTTTTGGATTCTTAGTTTTTCCTCAGCGTTATTGGAGGCTATGTAACAGGTACTACTACAATGAAGTTAACTGGGTACAAGGTACCTTCAATAAGAAGATGGAGGAGTTAATTTCTGAAAGAGAAAAATTCGAAAAATTTATCGAGGATTTTAAAAACACCTACAAAGTGGAATAATTTTTTGTTTTTAAACATATAAAGCTACGCAAATTTTTTTTTGCGTAGCTTTATTGATTTGAGTTGAGAAAGTCTTTTATTTCATTTCACAATTATTACTAGTGTTACATAATATGTAATACAAGTTTGTTTTGGAGATGATGATGTTTTGAGAATTGGAGATAGAGTAGTAAGAAAATCCTATGATGGAGATATTGTTTTTAAAATTATAGATATTATCGACGAGTATGGAGTAGAAAAGTATATTCTACAAGGATTAAATATTAGAATAGAAGCAGATTGCTTAGAAGATGACCTTAGATTAGTGGATGAAAATGATATTGGAGAAATGGATAGAATCTTTAACAGAAAGGTTAATTCTTCTATAAAGAAAATATTATTAAGTAGGTCAGGTAATAAATTTAGAGGAGAGCCTGCAAAGGTTTTAGAAGATACTTATTATATTCCAGGAAGAAAGAGTAAAGCCAATATCACTAGACCGGAACAAAATAAGGAATTATTCTTTGGAAGGCCAGGAAAGGTCCTTCATATTGATGGAGATTCAAGTTACTTAGAGGTATGTTTAAAAACTTATAAACAGTTATCAATTGAAGCTGTTGGAAAGGTAATTGCAGAGAAGGATCAACCTTCAGCGATTCTAGAATTAGTTAAGGAAGTTAATCCTGATATTGTAGTTATTACTGGTCATGATGGGATGTCTAAGGATATAACAGATTATATGAATTTAGATAACTATAGAAATTCTAAGTACTTTGTAGAGTGTGTATCAATCTTGAGAGACTACAAATCTGATTATGATGAGCTTGTGATATTTGCTGGAGCTTGTCAGTCAAATTATGAAGCACTTTTAGATGCAGGGGCAAATTTTGCTAGCTCTCCTAACCGTGTTTTAATTCATTGTTTAGACCCTGTGATGATTTGCGAAAGAATAGCTTATACAAATATAAATGAAATTGTAGATTTACAAGATGCAATACAAAACACCATTACAGGAATAAAGGGTGTTGGCGGTCTTCAAACTAGAGGTAAGTATAGAGAAGGATATCCTAAATCACAATATATAAAATAAAGTTAAAGGGGCTATCTCCCAGTGTATAGATATACACTGAGAGATGCCTTTTTTTACAAGGTCAAATCCTAGTGAAAGGTTAATATATAGTGAGAATTCAGGCTTTAACAAGAGTATACTTGGTTTTATGAAATATCCTTAAATTGAATTTGTTAAGAATTTATAAACTTATCTTAATGTCGGAATATAATTATGCAAATCATCAAATACTAATCTCGGACTTTAAAGTTAACAAATTTTAAGATATAAACACATTTCAAAAAAACAAAAATCCCAATGTTGATAATTATTTAAGACTATAAGAATTCATGGGCGCTTAATCGTTTACACTTTTTTAAATCTTATAGAATTCACTCGCTAATTAAACTTAAATACGAACATTATTATGCAATTTAAAACTTTTATAATAAAATCTTCATATAAAATTCCCTAAAATAAGTTAACTTATTGTTGTGTATTTCATTCGACAAAATATACAAATGTTACCAATAGTGAAGAAAATATTAACATAATTTTAACATTGACAAATATATTACTTATGTTGTACAATTGTAAGTTTACTTGACATAAATGAAATTTCCCCTTATAATATAAATAGAAAGAAGGTGCTACCATGGATAGAAAAAATGTATTGACTTCAATTAAACAAGACATTGAGAGTCATGTTGGCGAAAAGGTAACATTGAAGGCTAACGGCGGCAGAAGAAAGATCATAGTTAATGACGGCGTTTTAGAGAAAACTTATGACAGTATATTTGTAATTAGACTGGAAAATGAAACACAGAGAACTGTTACATATAGCTATAGCGATGTGTTAACAAAAACTGTGCAATTAGTATTTGCTGTATAATATTTATTATACTTACAGTAGTTGTTATACTAAGCAGTAAAGCTATAGATCATAGTTGTAATGAATTGATGACATAATAATAAGGCCTCCATAAGGCCCAATAAGAAGACATAATTAAATTGAAAAATATATAGTCTAAAAGAAACTACCTAGAAAATTTTATTTTCTAGGTAGTTTCTTTTGTTCTATTTTAAATTTATCCTCATATAATTTATAGGGTATGTGAGGGGAATTTGGTTTTACAAGCAAAAAAAGAAAGATGGCGTGTGTCCATCTTTCAGCTATGGTATAAAAGGGTATTGAGAATTTATGAGAGGTTATATGGTCAATAACCA
>NZ_JAVWDJ010000079.1:0-9451 GCF_036642255.1 Clostridium sp.
GCAGATAAAACCATGCAACAACTTCTCAGCGGAAATGCAGACATAGGTTTCTCAGGCCCAGAACAAGTACTTTATATCTACAATCAACAAAGAGAAGATTATCCAATAGTATTTGCACAACTTACTCAAAAGGACGGGTCTTTCCTAGTTTCAAGAAAAGAAGAACCAAACTTTAAATGGGAATCTTTAAAAGGTAAAGAAGTTATAGGAGGAAGACCTGGTGGAATGCCACAAATGGCTTTTGAATATGTGCTTAGAAACCATGGAATTAATGTTAAAACTGATATGAATATGATAACTAACATCGCTTTTGGTGTTGTTCCAGCTGCATTTAAAGGTGGTACTGGAGAATATGCAGCAATATTTGAACCAACAGCTAGTATGATAGTTAAAGATCAAGGTGGTTCAATTCATTCTGTAGGTGCAGCAGCAGGAAACCTACCATACACTTGTTTCTATGCAACAAAATCCTATATGGAAAAGAATCCACAAATCATAGAGAAATTCACAAGAGCTATCTATAAAGGACAACTTTGGTTAAACAAAAAAACTGATGCTGAAGTAATAGCTTCTATTAAAACTTTCTTCCCAGATACAGATGAAGCTATAATGGTTCAAGTTGTTAAGAATTACAGAGAAATCGAAGCTTTCTCACAAACTCCAGTAGTTCAAAAAGCTGATATGACAAGATTAATGGATATAGTTCAATCTTATAACCCAGAACTTTTAAAAGAAAGACCACCATATGAAAAAGTGGTTGATAATCAATTTGCTGAAAAAGCAGTTAAGGAAGTTAAATAATTAGTAATTTACCCCTCTTTGCTAAAAGGGCCCTTACTAAATAGTTTTTTTAAAATACTCATTAGTAAGTGGATAGTTTGTTAAAAATTTCTTTTTAAGGTCCCCCTCCTATTAAAAAGACTTATTTAACAAAATCCACTATGAAGAATTACCCCTTAGAGAAATCTAGGGGGTTTTTTATAGTGATTTGCATTGGTGAAATTGTTAGCGCAAAATTAAATTATAGTGAGAACTCTATATTAATGGATGGAAAACACTGATGAATTCATAAGGAAAACACTTAACTTATAGAATAAAAGCGCTTAAGGAATGTTAATAAAGTAATGATACCTTGTAAACGGTGACATGAATAAAAACAGTCTGATATTGAAAAAATCACATATTTACTACGTTTGACATAAATGACAAGCCAGTATAATATGACATATGTTACAAGAAAGAGGTGCTCTTTTGTAAGTATAATGGAGGTATTTATATGCTTAAGAAATTTTTAGATTTAGTCATCGGTGAACCTTTGCCGAACGAAAAAAGTTCCAATGAAAGATACAATGTTCCTTTTGGATTGGCTATTATGGCCAGTGATGCTGTTTCATCTGTTTCCTATGCTGCTGAAGAGATACTGATTGTATTGATTAGTGCAATTGGACTAGCATCTTATAGATGGCTAGGATGGATTTCATTAATGATTATAGCATTGCTTCTTATACTAACGGTTTCCTATACTCAGATAATACGTGCATACCCTCAGGGTGGTGGCGCATACATGGTTGCTAAGGAAAATATTAATGTAAAATCAGGATTGGTAGCAGCATCAGCTCTACTAATTGATTATATACTAACTGTTGCTGTAAGTGCCAGCGCTGGAGTTGCTGCAATAATATCTGCATTTCCCAATTTAAGTGAACACAGAGTTGCACTGGCAGTAAGCATTATAATAGTACTGACAATCTTAAACCTTAGAGGGGTTAGTGAGTCAGCTAGAATATTCAGCTTACCTGCCTATATTTTTGTAGTAAGCATGATTGTTATGATAATTTATGGGATTATAAAATATGCTATCTATGGTGCACCTGAGCCAATGGTTCAGCAGGAGATAATAGCTGTAAAGGAGTTAAGCTTTTTTCTTATTCTAAAGGCCTTTTCCTCAGGGTGTTCCGCATTAACAGGTCTTGAAGCGGTAAGCAACTCTGTACCAAACTTTAAGGAACCAGCCCAAAAAAATGCGAAGACTGTTATGGTACTGTTATCTTGTTTAATACTATTTATTTTTGGTGGTACATCAATACTAGCAAGGTTGTATCAAACTATTCCTGTTGGGTATCCTACTGTTGTTGCTCAAATAGCTTATGGGGTTTTTGGTAACAGTTTTATGTTTTATGTAATTCAATTCTCAACAGCTATGATACTTATTATGGCATGTAATACAGCATTTACGGGCTTCCCAATGCTTATGTGTTCTGTAGGAAAAGATGGATTTGTACCGAGGCAGTTTACTGCAAGAGGAAAAAGATTGGGTTTTTCAAATGGAATAGTTGCGTTGGCTTTCGTAGCCTGCATATTAATAGTTATATTTAATGCAAATACTCACGGCCTACTACCTTTATATGCAGTAGGTGTATTTCTCTCCTTTACTTTGGCTCAGACGGGGATGGTAAGACATTGGATAAAATCTGAAGAAAAAGGTTGGAAAGTTCGTGCTATCATTAATGGGTTTGGTGCCTTTATAACTGCTGCAACAACTTTAATTATAGCCTATGAAAAGTTTGCGCATGGAGCTTGGATGGTTATTATAGTAATACCAGTCCTGGTTCTAGCCATGCTGTCGATAAAAAGACACTACAATAGTGTTGCTGCTCAGCTAAGGGTTGAAACTGAAGACTTAAAGGAACTTAATTTTAATCGAAATATTGCTCACATTATTATTGTTCCCATTGCTAGCTTAAACAAAGCCACTTTGGTAGCTTTGCAGCATGCAAGAAGCTTATCTTCATATGTTATAGCCCTTAATGTTTCTACAGATGAGGAAGCTATTGAAAAGTTAAAAAGTAGATGGGAAAAGCTTAATACAGATATAGTGCTTGTAACAAAGTACTCTACCTATAGAACAGTAATTACACCGTTATTGCATTATATTAACATTATAGCTAATGCCACTACGGATGATGAAAAAATCACAGTTATGTTACCACAGTTTATAACTCACGAGGGTTTGGGGCAAGTCCTGCACAACCATACAGGTTTTCTTATCAGGGAAAACCTATTAAGAAATAAGAATGTTGTAGTCTCAACCTACCCCTACCATTTAGAAAAGATTGATTTATAAATTTAATGCTGATGAGTTGCTACGGAGATACTAATAGGGTTGATTATTATCTTTTATTCAACTATAGCCAAAGCTGAAACATAAAAAATACTTCAAGACCAGTGTATATGCCCTGGCATTAGTTAAGGCATTACTGGATTTGGTAGTTAAAAGTTTTTAAAAGGTACCCCTCCTATTAAAAAGACTTATTTAACAAAATCCACTATGAAGAATTACCCCTTTGAAAAAGGACCCTCTAGAGAAATCTAGAGGGTTTTTTATAGTGATTTCCATTGGGAAAACTGTCTAGCTGATAATCTAACTAAAGGAAAACTTTACTTTAAAAGTGGTTAATAGCTTAATGAAAACTTTGAAATATTTGGTGGGAAAGAAAGTCAGGACATATTCTCAATTTAAGGCGAATTATTTTAAGGTTTTCACAATGAATAAAATAAAATTCACCTTGAAAACCTATGTTAAAGGGAAATGAAAAAACTAAAAGGAAATAAAAATTCTAAAACACTCCACTATCGCACCAAGGTTTTAGTTGTATGCTATAATGAAAAACGAAATTTGGGTAACCAAAGTGGAGGTACTTAATGGGACCTATAGTACTTCTGAAATTGCGAGAATAATGGGGATGCATCTAAACACTGTTATGTTATATGAGAAATGGCTACAGGGCTTATACTAAAACGTATTTGGAACAGATGAAAATGGTAGGTTTTTAACTGAAGAAACTGAGGGTTTAGATAACCGGTTGTTATCTTCTTTATCTGAAGCAAAGGGTAATACAAAGGAATTGATGTGTTATATAGATGAGCTAATAAGTAAAAAAAAAGAAATTTAAAGAGGGGCAATTGTGGATAAAAAGAAAGTGAGTATTATGGGAACCAAGGATAATTTATATACTATACAGGAGGATAAGAATATGCAAATAGTTGAATGTAATAGGAATGCAAAACCTGGAGAAATCATTACCTTTGGTGCCTATCCACAGAACTTGGATGGAACTGATCTAGCACCAATAAAGTGGAGAGTGCTACAAAACACTGGAAGTGAGTTATTCCTTTTGAGCGAAGGCATTTTAGATTGTAAAAGATATCATGGCAAGTCTGCGAATATCAGGTGGCAAGATTGTGTGGATATTACCTGGAGTGATTGTGATTTGCGCCATTGGCTCAATGATGAATTCTATAACACTGCATTCTCTGCTGCTGAAAAGGAACTTATAAACACAACTCTCTGCAGGGATAATGGAGAGGGAACTCCTGATACGGAGGACAAGGTTTTTTTACTTAGTGTTAATGAGATAATGGATGCATCTAATAAACTGGGGAAAAACTTCCTCATTTCAGTTGGAACGGAGTTTGCAAAAAGGAAAAAAGCTGATGGATGCAATTTATATGTATATGATAAAACAAACAAAGATAACTATATTATAAGAAATGGCGAAGAAGTTGGATGTTCGTGGTGGTGGCTGCGAACACAAGGAAACAAGTCTTCCCGTGCATATTTTATCGGTACAGGCTGCAGCATCCGTAGCTATGCCAATGTGAGTGTAGCTCGCGATGGAGTTCGCCCTGCAATAAAAATTAATCTTGAATTATAGATATTTTATGTTTTTCCTATTTTTAAATAAGAAATTAAAAACACATGATAGCTTTTATCATGTGTTTTTAACAATTAATTATAGTTATTGTCTATTAGTATAAATTTGAAAAGTAACTCCAAACTTATCTGTTACCATGCCATATCCAGGGCTGAAATAAATTTCATTAAGCTCAATGAGCACTTTGCCTTCTTTTTTCAGACCTTCATAAAGCTCCTTTGCCTGCACAATATCACTGGTTGTGATACAAATTGAAACTTGATTTCCAGCTTGAAATGGAAGCTCAGGAATAGTATCGGCAATCATAATTTTATTTTCACCAATTTTTAATACTGCATGAGCTATAAGATCTAGCTCATCTTTTTTTATATTTGACATTTCATCTTTTGGGCCCTCCCCAAAAGTTTGTTGAAAAAGAACAGTTGCCTTTAAGGTATCTTTATAATATTCAATTGCTTCCTTTGCTCTACTATTCATTAAAATATAAGGAACTAGTTGTAATGACATAATAAACATCTCCTTCGGGATTTTTATAAGTGGTTAATATTATTTGATACTAATGTGTGTAAATAAACCTTATGAATAGTTTATTTATAAATAATTTTATATTATAATGGTGACAAACTATGTCATAGTTATTTTGGAGGTGCATATGTCAAAGGCAAAAAGATTAAATGAAATGATTATGATGGTTAATAGGAAGAGAAGATTCACAGTTGGTGAACTTGCAAAAGAATTCGGGGTATCAAATAGAACTATTTTGAGAGATTTACAGGAACTAAGTGAGATGGGGGTTCCGTTATATTCGGAAGTTGGACCACATGGTGGGTACCAGGTGCTAAAAGAAAGAGTTCTTCCTCCAATTGCATTTAGAGAGGAAGAGGCCATATCAATATTTTTTATGATACATGCACTAAGACATTATACTTCTCTTCCATTTAATGTTGAGTATGAATCTATCAAAAAGAAGTTTTACTTAAATCTCTCCGGAGACACAAGAGATATGATAGACAGCATACAACACAGGGTTGATTTTGTTTCAGTTTATCAAGAAGAGCAGATTCCATTTCTAAGGGAACTTTTAGATGCAGCAATCCAGCAGCGTGTTATTACTATCAGTTATGAGACTAATGGGAAAAGTAAGCTTAGAAGTATTCAACCAATTGGCATTTATGTTAATGAAGGGAAATGGTATTGTCCATCCTATTGTTTTTTGTCTAAAGACTATCGTATTTTTAGATGTGACCGTATTAAGTCTGTGGAACTTGATGAAGATATTAAACCTGTTGATTTATCTGGTATAACTTTACAGAATCGTTACTTAGTTTTTGCTAATAATAAACAAAATATTGAGTTAGAGGTAGAGCTAACGAACAAAGGAGTGGAGAGATTTCAAGCTACCACCTGGTTTAACATTGAGTTAAGTAAACATAAGGAAGGCACAGGGGTTTTAACTGGTAACATTGCAAACCATGATATAGACTTTTTTTCAAATTATTTTATTGCCTATGGTAATGAAGCTTTTGTAAAAAAACCACCTGAATTAGTAGAAAGTATAAAAGAAAAATTAAATACAATTTTAAAGATGTACAACATTTCTGATGAATAGATATAATGAGTTTTTGGGGGCATTAAATAATGAACAAGTTCATTTTGGTAAGGGGCTTTGGAAGAATAGAAGTATTAATGAAAAAGCTATGCCCATTGCTCTTGATAATGAATTATTAAAAAACTCTGAAACCCACACGGATACTATATATTCTTATAAATATAACAATATAACAATAAGTATTGTTATAAATATCTATTAAGCAAGAGTATCAAATTTTATGGAGATATGTTATGAAGAACTACAGCTTTTGTAGTTCTTTTTTTGCTTAAATCAAATAAAGGAACTTATCTATCTTAAGGTTAATATACTATAATCAAATGAACAAAATAGGGTGATGATGTATTATGAAACACAGTGACTTAGATTACCAACCTAATATATTCAGAGAGTTAGGTGTACCAGAGGTTAATAACTTGCCTTTACAAAGCTTTGAAGAGTATTACTTAAGTGAGGATTATGAAACATATTTTATAGATTATGTTGGAGATATAAAAGCAGCAATAGATAACGTTGATTATGCTCAGGTTTTTATTAGTGATAAGTTTTTTGCAATACTATTTGTAAGAAAGGGAATGTTAAGTACTTTACTAGAAAATGTACGTGAAATTACTAGTATTGAAAGAAACTTAGTTTACACTCTTTCCGAATTAGTAATAAACAATGAAGTAACTTCACCAGAAATTATTTATGAAAGCAGCATTCCACTTGATGGTGAAGGGGTAATTGTTGGAATTATTGGTACAGGAATAGATTACTTAAATCCTAGGTTTATGACAGAAACAGGGGAAAGTAGAATTATATCAATTTGGGATCAGACTATAAGAACTGGACCTAGCCCGCAAGACATCCCTTTCGGTACAGTATATAACAAAGACAATATTAACGAGGCAATAAGAGCAAATACAATTGGAGGGGCTTCCTATGAAATTGTACCTCATAAAGACGAGGTAGGTCATGGAACGGCCATTGCAGGTTTGATTGGTGGCAGAAGCTTAGATGAATTAGTTAAGCTTAACAGTGTAGTACCTAAGTGTGAATTTGCCATTGTGAAATTAGAGGAGCCTAAGGCAGATTACTTAGAATCCATAGGTATTGAAAAGGGGACTAAAAATGTTTATCAAACTACTGCTATAACTTCTGCACTGAAGTACCTTTCAGATTTACAAGCAAGTCTTAAAAAACCAATGGTAGTTTATCTACCATTAGGAAGTAATTTTGGGGGGCGTGATGGCAATACTATATTAGAGAGATATATTGACAACATAACAAATAAAAGGGATTTTTCTGTAGTTACAGATACAGGAAATCAAGGTAGAGGATACACTCATACCAGTGGGGAAATAAGTGAAACTGGAGAAATAGGGGAAATTTTTATTAATGTAGGGGTTGGTCAAACCTCCTTAGCTCTAGCAATTTACACTAAAAGACCTGATAGCATATCAATTGGGATAACATCACCTTCAGGAAATTCCATAACCGGAATTTCTACACCTTCAGAAAGTGGGCAGATACAATACTTAACTCGAGAGGAAAATGGTATAACCGTTGAGTACTTAATAGAAGAAGAGCTTTCTGGTACTATAAGTATAAATATAGTAATAAAAAATACTATGGAAGGGATATGGAAGATAAGTCTATTTGGAAAGTCAATTGTTAGTGGAATGTATGATTGTTGGTTACCTCATTTAGAGTTACTAAAGGGAGGCACTAGAGTCTTGATTCCTGATCCTTATACAACTTTGTTAACTCCTGGTACTTCCTTAAATATAATATCCACTGCATACTATAACGAAATGAATAACACTATTGTAGAAAACTCTGGAAGAGGGTTCCCGAGATATGGAATAATAGAACCCTCATTCTCCACTGGTGGAATTAATTTACTTACTGTGGGACTAAATAATTCACTGATTATAGGTAGCGGTAGTGCAATGGCAGGGTCTATACTTGCTGGAGCAGTGGCATTAATATATCAATGGGGCAATGTGAAAGGAAATTATCCACAGCTTTCCCCACCAACAATAAAAAATATACTAATAGGTTCTACAGATAAAGATGAGAATGTAATATATCCAGATCGACAATGGGGTTATGGAAGACTAAATATCAATAAATTGCATGAGATTATGATTACTATAAGTAATAATAACAATAGCATGGTTAATGATAATAACAGCAGTAATACTAAGGATAACAATACCAATACTAACAATAATAGTAGGGCTGCTAAGAGTTATGTTAAAGATGAATCTACAAGCTACTTATATATAAATATACCTTTTGAAGTGTATAAAAGAATAAATAATAAATACAGAAAATAAATTTTAAAATGATAAGCTTTAAAAAGCCTCACAACAAATTAAACTAAGGTGCCAGTGATGACACCTTTTTTACATGAGTGTGCTTGTTGACAGATACAAATTACAATAGGAAACCCCTAAATAAGAACATCACAAGGGTCCATAAATGGAAAGAAATATACTCAATAATTGATAAACTGTTTTTACAAAGCAAAGCAATGTAAAAAACAGTTTATTTTTTTATATAGAAATATGGTTAGAGGCAGAACTTCCTAGGCAGATTAGATTAAAGGCTGAGTAGTTGACTTTGATTTTTGTACGGGGACCTGGAAAGAGCTTTAGGCTAGCCAATTTAGAAGGTTTTAGACTCATCCTCCAAACTGTGGTTAAAGTGGTAGGAAGCTGCTATATTTTTACCTTCTTTGTTAAATATAGTTAACAAGGATTTTTCATAACTTAACCAATACATAATCAGGGCTTAAATAAAACATACTAAAATAAGTATTGTAAGGAAAAGATGAAAACAAATTAACTTAATATAAATTGGAGGGATTTTTTAATGAAGAAGAAAAGTTTAAAACTTATTGTATCAGCATTAGCTATTACAATGATGTCAGGAGTTTTTGTAGGTTGTGGGAATAAAGATGGTGGAGAAACTAACAATACAAATAATAATGCAGCTCAAACAGAAAAATTATCAGGAACCATTCAAGCTGATGGATCCTCTACTGTAGGACCAATAACAGAAGCAATGGCAGAAGAGTTTAACAAAGAGAACCCTGAGGTGCAAATACCAGTTGCAATTTCAGGAACAGGTGGTGGGT
>NZ_JAVWDJ010000080.1:0-9013 GCF_036642255.1 Clostridium sp.
TTAACTGGTTTTACCTTTTTCTCTGTTTAATTTTCAAAGACCAATTTGTCGCTATCTTGTAGCGTCGTCACCACTTGGCGACTTTCACATCTTATCACCTATTCTCTGTCTTGTCAACACTTTTTTAATTTCTTTTTCAAAAACTAAATTCGTTTTAACTTGTAACTTTGAACTTTAAGTGATTTATTTTGTCACCTCTTAGGGACAAGACATATCTTATCATAGGAAAAACACTTTAGTTATAATTAAATTAATCTAACATGAAGTGTAATGATAAATCCTCTACATTGCTCCTTATTTCTATTTCTTCCTCTTATTGACACACTGGGAACAGTTATATCATAATATCAGAATACATATTCAATTATATTTGAAATACATATAAATCTTATCTTTTACTAGTAACGTTATTGGCCCATTACTAAAGTCATCCATATTAAAAATTATAATGAACTAAAAAATATAGAGCACTATGAAAATTAAATTTACAGTGCTCTACTTTCTTATTGCTTTCTACTTATATATATTATTTTCCCCATTTGTAATTCTCAGATATGCACTATGTCCAACTTGAAAGATATTATCATTAGAGTTTAAGGTTAAAACTATTTCATTGTTCACAATCACCTTATATAGCGAAGTCTTACCTGCATATTTTTTATCAATTATTTTACATCTTACTTCAGATTTTTCCCTAGTTAACAGTATTTGATCATACCTTATCATTAATGATGCACTTTCAATATCATCTGCGACTACTTTAAAATCTCCTAAGATACTTTTAAAAACTCCATTTGCAACTTTTCCTTCTACATAATTAGCTTCTCCAACAAAGTCGGAAAGCTCTCTTGTGAGAGGTTTATTATAAATTTCTGATGGAGTTCCGAATTGTTGTAATTCACCCTTTAATATCACTGCTACTTTATGAGACATCATGAAAGCTTCTTCCTTATCATGAGTTACTAAAATAGTAGTAAACCCAAGTTTCTTTTGAAGATCCATAACAAAGTCTCTCATTGTTTCTTTAAGATTTGTATCTAAATTTGAAAAAGGTTCATCTAGTAATAGTACCCTTGGTTTAACTACAAGAGCTCTTGCTAAGGCTACCCTTTGCTTTTGTCCACCCGAAAGTTCAAAAGGATAATTTTTACCCTTATCCTCTAATTGCATTAGACTTAGCATCTCTTCAACTTTTTTTCTTCTTTCAGATTTATTCGCGTTCCTAACCTTTAATCCAAACTCAATATTTTCAACTATGGTCATATGCGGAAAAAGCCCATAATCTTGAAAAACAATAACTGCATTTCTTTTATTACTATCTACCTCAGTATAATCTTCTCCATTAAAGAAAATCTTCCCCCCATCAGGGGCAAGAAGTCCTGTTATAATTTTAAGCAGAGTAGTTTTTCCACAACCTGAGGGTCCAAGGAGTGATACTAGTTCACCTTCAATAATTTCCATATTTATATTCTTTAAAACTTGTTTTCCATCAAAAGTTTTATATATATTTTCTAGCTTTAAATTAGCCAACTAATGCACCTCCTACACGTAAAATAATCCTTCCAGGTTATAATATTTTTTAACGGTTTTCTCCATTAAAATCAATGATATCAAGGCTGCAAAAATAAATAACAAACTATAAACTGATGCAACCTGAGCCTGACCACTTTGTATGTATGGTATGAATAACATGGGAATTGTAACAATTTTTCCACCACCTATTAAAAAAGTGGTTATATATTGACTTAAAGAAATGGTGAAGCTCATTACTGCAGCAGATAAAATCCCTGGCATTATTATTGGAATTGTTATACTTTTAAATATTTGAAAGCTATTTGCCCCTAAAGTGCTAGCTTGATTCTCATATTTATCTCCTACAATTTCGAAGACATTTATTAGCAGTCTTATGGCATAGGGCAAGGTAAAGACAGTATGAATAAGAGTAACCCCTAGCATTGTTCCTGTAAGTCCAAGCTTAATCATAGCTATTTGTATTCCTGTAGTAACAGTGATACTTGGTACTACAAGAGGGAGCAACACTAATATCTTTATAAATTCTTTTCCCTTAAATCTATAAAGCGCCAAAGCCTTAGCTGTAGGTATGGCAATTGCAATAGTTAATATCATACATAATATTGCTATGATGACACTGGTCATTATAGCTTTTAAAGTATCTGAGTTCCCAGAAAATACGTATGTAATGTATTTTAAAGATAAAGTCTTTGGCAGTAATTGTGGATATGGCCAAGATGCACTTATGGTAAGAATTAAAAGCAAGATTAAAGGAGCACAGCTTCCAATAATAAAGATATAAAATACACTTTTATTTATTAAACTCTTCTTACTCATATAATACCACCCTCTCTTCCTTGCCTTGTAAAATGCTTAAATATTTTCATATATCCCCATACTAATAACATTGATATAATAGAAATTATCATATTTATTACCATGGTATAAGGTCTAAAAGCAAAGTCAGGATTAATGTAATCTATATAAGCCTTTACTGGTAAAGTTACCTTAGATGGACTCCCCAGAAGAAATGGAACTTCAAAGGCCCCAAAATCAAAAGCAAAGGTAATAAGAAATGCGGATAGTATAGATGGTGCTAAAAGAGGAAGAATCACATAAAACAGGGTTTGCCTTGGGCTAGCCCCTAAATTTAAGGATACATCCCTAAGACCTTTGTTGAGATTTTTAAGTACAGCATAAACTGTCATTGTAACAAAAGGTACTTGCTTATATAAATATACAAGTATTATTCCAATACCCTTATTATCATAAACAAAAAGAGGAAATTGTGAAGGGTCATTTACTATTCCTAAAGCATAGATAACCCTAGAAATAATTCCTGTTTGAGAAATAATATATGATATCATCAATACCGCTACAAGATGTGGGATAATTATAGGTGTTTGATAAAGAGCATAGGATAACTTATTGTCCTTTTTTACTTTATTTAGTAGAAAAGCTATAAATACTCCAATCAACACTGATATTATTGAAGATACCAGTGATATGTATAATGTATAGGACAAAGAATTAATAAATTCCTTGTCCTTTAAAACTTCACTATAAAATTTAAAAGTAATTTCATTGAGTCCTACCATAGGAAGATATCCTAAACTTTGAATTATTCCATTTATCACCCCACCGATAAAAATCGTCACCATGATTAATAAAAATGGCAGAACTAAAAAGTATGGTTTATATTTATTATACATTATTCTTTTAATACCTTCTCCTCCCATAACTTCTCTATTATCGCAACCTTTTCTGCTTGAATTTCTGGTTTTCTCTTACTGAATAATTCTTCTGGAGTTAAAATTCCTTTTCCATTATCAATGTTGTTTAAGGCTGCCTTTTCCTCTGAAGATAATTTATTCACATCAAATACAGGAAGGTCTCCCCAATTTTTCACATCATATTTAGTAGTTTGCATTTCTGAACTTATTATGTGATTGATAAGCACTAATGCAGCATCCTTGTTAGGAGCATTAAATGGCACCGCCATATAATGAGTATTTCCTATATTTCCTTTATCAAAAACAAATGTTTGAGAAGTTTCTGTAAATTCTTTTGATGAAATTTTTTGTGCTGCATACAATGGAGTGTAACTCATAGTTATTAATGATTGACCATCCATATACATTTTGTCAACAGTACCATTATCTTTTGGGTAAGTTCTTCCTTCTTCCCATAAATATTTTTCAAGTTCATTTAAGTAATCAAAAGCTGGTTTAATAACTTTATATATTTCTTCTTTATCTGCCTTTGCGTTGTATATTGCATCGTAGCCAACTATATCATAAATTACATTTCTAACAAAAGCACTTCCAGTGAAATCTGGTGGTGCTGGATAGGTAAACTTACCTTTATTTTCTTTTGCAAAGGCTAAAAGCTTCTCTGTACTTGTTGGAAGATCTTTAACTTTAGCTGTATCACCAATAAATACTAACTGTGCTTTTCCATAAGGAACTTCCATTCCATCAATTTTATTCCCAAAGTCATAATTTGCTTCTTGTCCTTGTGTGTCTATGTATTTAGTGAAATTTGTAATTTTGTCTGTTATTGGTCCATATAATAGTTTATTATTTTTTGCGGTATAAAAATTTTCTCCATTAATCCAAACAACGTCAATATCTCCACTTTTACTATTTGCTTGTTTTTCATTGGAAAGCTTATTTAAAATTTCGTCAATATTCATAGGTACACGCTTTAAGTTAATATCATATTTTTCTTTAAGGCTTTTTCCTACCACCTCATCAAGCCATTTATTAGTTGCAGGATCTCCTCCCCAACCATAAAAGGTTACAGTTTTACCCTTTGCAGAAGCTAATGCCTCATCAAAATTGTTTGGTTCTGAGCTAGTGGTATTTTTAGCACTACATCCAGAGATAAATATCATAACAAATGATAAAAGTACCACAATTATTTTTTTTAGTTTTTTCATTGTAAATCCTCCTAATTGTAAATTTATATATTACCTTTAATTGTAATTATGAAACAATTTTTCATAATATATTTGTTTATTCATTGCGTAGCTTTACAAAAAAACATTAACACATATTTGTTCAAATAATAAATCTACTTATTTTATTGCCTCATCACTATAAATCAGCCAATTAACTATAAACTACTAATATAAATTACTAAAAGCTATTTTAGAATTCTTTTTGCCTCCAAAAATCTTTGTCCAGCTGTAAATAGCATCATTGCGGCAAAAACCACCAATATTATTTCTCTAAAATCAGGTAAAATAGCAGCTAAGGAAATCATAATAAAGCCCTCTGTTCTCTCTGCCAAGCCAGCTTGATAGTAAAAAGATTTATTACCACTTTTCTCTACTAAGGCACCTACTGTTAAAAATACAGTCATAGATATAATAATTGCGCTTAAAACTATAGATATGTAAATTCCTATATTAACACTATTGGTCATGCACTCTATTGCAAGAAGCATTGCTATTTCCACTATCCTGTCAAAAAGAATATCCATTAAAGTGCCAATACTGCTGGATGAATTTGTTTTTCGTGCAATGGTTCCATCTAAGGCATCAAGAAATCCTGATAGCCATAATAAAGCTACACCTACTACAGCATTACCAAAGCACACGGCTATTGCTGCAATAATTCCAACTAAAAAAGCCACTATGGTGACTTGGTTGGCTGTAATACCTCTCTTTATAGTAAAATTTGCCACCTTTTCAAACAAGGGCTGAATATACTTTCTTCCTTTTGTATCTAACATGGTATTCTTCCCCCCTCCGTTAAACATCGCTAAGAAAATTATCCCTTTTTAGCAAAGTCCCCTATTAAGGAATATTTTGCGTTGATGTTAAAAATTATCATGAGCTAATTCTATTTAGTTATAATTATATATTACACATAAATTATTTATTAAAACCCTAATTTATTTAATCATAATGTGGTAAAATATGAAACCTTAAATCAAATTTACACATATTTTGTTTTCAAATAGATAAACTTTATTCATTCGAAACCCCTATTAGATATCAAATAAATTATAGTATAAAATTAATTTTGGTTAATAAATTAGAAATGTACATACTCCACGGTATGGTTACTATGAAAAAACTATTATCAACAATATCTTTATTAGCTACTTCAGCATTAGTAGTAGTTATTTGAGCAAACAAAGCTGTTGATCCCTGATAAAAATGCAGGTACTAACACACTAGCTGAAACCAAACTTATGGCTGTGGATAAGGATAAAAAAGATATTAAAATAGCTACTGAAGATATGACTACGTGTTAAAGTTGAAGGAGATAAACTTGAAGTATTTGCTACTTGGATGGGTGCAAACAAAAAGATTCCTTTCAACTACATAATCAAATCAAGTGATTCAAGCCCAATGGATGTTAGATTCGGTGGCATCTTGAAACATAAACTGGAGGTTCTAAGTGATAAATAAAATAACAACGTTGTTAAAAATTTTTTTTCAAAATAAGAAATTGCTAAATTTAATAAAATGGTCAGGATTGTTAATCTTAATAGTAGTTACTCTATGTTTCACTAGTAACATAGATTTTCTTCATGAATGTACACCTGAAAATGTAAAGAACTTTGTTAATTCTTACGGAATCTTAGCTCCTGTAGTCTATATAATCTTGTTTACCTTATCAGCTGTTACCTTATTTCCTGATTCTGTTCTTGCCATCGCTGGTGGAATGTGTTTCGGTTTAAGTGGAGGATTTATATTTACTCTTTTAGGAGCACTTGGAGGCGCAACCTTTGCATATTTTTTAGCAAAAACACTTGATCAAAACTTTATTAAAAAAGTTGTTAAAAAGGATATGTCTAAATTAGAAAATGCCATGAAAAAAGGCGGCTTCTATATTATTTTTATATTAAGACTCATTCCCCTTGTACCTTTTGATGTAATTAGCTATTGTGCAGGTTTTGCAGGAATCAAATATAAAGATTTTGCTTTAGGCACATTAGTTGGCACCATTCCTGGAATTTTTGTATATATAAATCTTGGAGACAAAGCTACAGAGATTGGTTCTTCAAGTTTTTACTTATCCATTGCTCTCTTACTTGCATTAATAGTGGGTTCTTTATTCCTTAAGAAGAAAATTTCTTTTGATAACATAGAAAATCATAATTCTAAGGACACAATTGAGGAAAATCTTATTGAAAATATTTCTGAAGATAAAGCTGAGTTGGAAGCATAATATAGATTTACTAAATTTAATTAATTAAATTCACAATAAAAAGCAAGGATATCTTATATGTTCTCGTTATAATAAGCAGTTAGGTTATCTTAACATTCTTATATAACTCGACATTTTATATTATCCTTGCTTTTTGCTTTATTATTTAAATTATAAACTACATTTTTATTTTATTTGCCTTATTGTTTTTCTAAATTGATTTAATATTCTCAATAAAGTTTTTATAAAATCCAACTCAAAAATTATTATCCCGCTGATAGCTTTATTTCAGTTTAGCAATGATAAAACAATTAATGCTTATATGTCATAAATTAATCTAAAATTACTTAATTGTTTTAGATTTTATCTTAACCTGAAATCTATTCATCCAAGATTTTAAAGAACCCACTGCAGCTGGCATAGAAGATTTACTTGTCCATGTATCGTTAAATACTAAATCTAGTATGTGTAAGGAGTGTTTTCCCCCTTGCACCATTGAATTTCTACAACCTCCACAATAAGTCACAATATAATCTGTATCACACTTCATTGCACTGTCCTGCATTATCTTTTTTGATAAACCTATATTAACAGTATGAATCATTCCACCTGTACCGCAACATGATACATTCTTTTCCTTTTGTTCCTTTACTTTATAACCTAACTCGTCTATTATGCATCTTATACTGTCTTGTAATTCTATATTTCTCATAGAAGCACAAGAATCTTTTATAGAAAACTCTAAATCACTTTGATTTCCTATACCTTTAGCCTCCTCCGGTACTCCTATATCTCTAAGTACAGTCCAGAGAGATTTGACAACATATTCAGGACTTTCTTCACTTACAACTTTAAGGCATGATTGGCACGCTGTTATTATTTCTTTTGCACCACAACCTTTTATCATATTATCAAGATTAGAATACTTTTTCTTAAATTCATCACTTTCTCCTAAATCCTTTGTGGGTCTTCCACAACACCCTAGTAATAGGCCTGTCCCAGGCATTTTATCTTTTATATATTCATAAACCTTAAGTACTAATTCATAATTATATGCACATAAAGTACATCCAGGCATAAAAAGTCTCTCAACTTTATCAGACTCTTTTATAACTCCAGTAAACAGAGGAGAAAAACTAAATTTTTGATGCATATGAATAGTTCCATGTCCTTTTAAGGGGGAGACTCCATTATTCTGATCTACAATATCTTCTCTTAATGCCATAAAGGCATCTTGAATATCTAAATTCTTAGGACACACTAAATTACACTTTCCACATAAACTACAGGAAAATGGAATTATAGTCTCTATACTTTTACTTTCAGACACATTGGTGAAAAATTCCTTAGGCTTATTACAATACTCTTGAAGCATTATACAATTTTTCACACATTTCCCACATTGAATGCAACCCTCTTTAATACTATCAACTCTGCTTAGCGTATTTTCTTTTTTAATAATATATTTATCTTTCATAATCATCTTACCTTTCTACAATTTACTTACAAATTATAAATAAACTCATGTTAGTCAATCACCTTTAGTAAGAATTTCATATCCTAAGAATATATCAATACATCATCCCTTCATGTAGAGAGATGATAAGATATTCATAAGAGTAGCTAACTTTATTTATCTTTTCTCTGAATTCTCAATATTCCTATTTAATTATAACATTCAATTTTAAAAAACCTTAAATTTTCACCATTTAAAAAACCTATAGACTCCTTTAATTCTATAGGTTTGCCTAATTCTATTATAGGTAATTTACTTCTTAATGACTTACTAATTTCTTTTCAAACACAACTCATACTGAACTTATTTCGTTCACTATAATATAACTTTCGTCCTTATGTCAAAATTATAAAAAGCCTATCACTTATATTGCTTATAAATTATTGTTATGTGACTAAGGTTTTCTTTTCAATCATTTCTACAAATATTAGATAAAACAAAAGGGCTGCCCTAAATAGTTTTCAGGACATACCCTTCTTTTTAATTATTAAACTGTTTCTTCTTTTTTCTCATTTTTCTGTTTATCATTATATACCTTTTTTGCAATAGCTATTACTATTGATAAAGCAAATAGTGTTAATAATGCAAGAAATACTTTCTGAGCTCCACCTGTAAGTGTTCCTCCAACGTATGAATACACTATTGTCGCTGGTAATTGGCCTAAACCTGTTGCTATAAAGAATGACCAAAATTTCATATTAGTAAGACCAGCAGCATAACTTACAAAGTCAAAAGAAACAAATGGTAAAAGTCTGCAGATTAGTATTGCAAAATTTCCGTATCTTTCGAAGAAAACATCTATACTTTCCATTGCACCTTT
>NZ_JAVWDJ010000081.1:0-7769 GCF_036642255.1 Clostridium sp.
GCATCCCCCTCCTAAGGGGAAGGCCGGAGGTTCGACTCCTCTCGTGCGCACCAAACTTAGTAAGGCTTTGCTTTGCTAAGTTTTTTTTATAGAAAGCTTTAAAGAGATTTTGAGAACTACACCTTTTACAGTGTTTAAATGTGGAGTGCTTATTCTAAGATAAATCTCTATGTAATTTTAAAGTACTTAGAGAAAATGTGCTTATTTATTAGTTAAAAGAGGATAAAATATGAATGATGAATATATAATAGAAGCAATTAAGGAAGCAAGAAAAGCCTTAAACAAGGATGAAGTACCAGTTGGAGCCATAATAGTTAAAGATGGTAATATTATTGCAAAAGCTCATAATTTAAAAGAAATAACTGGGGATCCAACTAATCATGCAGAAATTATAGCAATAAGAGAGGCTTGCAAAGAACTAGGTGGATGGAGGCTTAATGGTTGTTCCATGTATGTAACACTAGAACCTTGTCCCATGTGTGCTGGCGCTATTATACAGAGTAGGATAAAAAAGCTTTACATCGGAACCTTTGATCCTAAATCTGGAGGATGTGGATCTGTACTTAATATAACTCAAGACGAGAGATTAAACCATTGGGTTGATGTTAAATGGCTATATAATGAAGAATGTAGTAATTTATTACAAGAATTTTTTAAAAGAAAGAGAGGCCATGATTAAAATGGAAAATAATTTAAATGAAGAAATTTTAGATAAGCTTACGAAGGTATGCATTTGTAAAGGGATCTCTAGGGCAACAATTAAGAAGGCAATAGTAAACGGAGCTAACACCGTAGAAGAGGTGAATAAAATCACTGGGAGCGGTAGTGGCGGATGTAAGGGAAGAAGATGCTCAATAAAAATAATTGAATTAATAAAACAGTATAATGATGAAGAAAAATAGTTTATAATATAAAATAATAAAGGAATGTTATTCTAGTATAACATTATAAAGTTTAATCATTTAATTGTTTAAACAAAAGGGGAGGAAAGTTATGGATCCAGTAGCAATCACAATATTCGGGATAGATATTATGTGGTATGGAGTAATCATATCAGCAGGAGTAGTAATTGCATTATTATTAGCAGAATACACTTCTAAATTAAGAAATCTAAAATATGATGATATTCTTACATTTTTTTTGATTGTTTTTCCACTTGCAGTTTTAGGGGCAAGATTGTACTATGTAATATTTGAATTTAATAACTACTATAAAGATAATTTAGGAGATATTTTAAATATAAGACAAGGTGGCCTTGCTATTCATGGAGGTATTATAACAGCAATAATTGTAGTATATATATATACCAAGAAGAAAGGTTTGAATTTTTTCGATTTAGTTGATACATTAGCACCTTCGCTAATTATTGCTCAAGCTATAGGTCGTTGGGGAAACTTTTTTAATCAGGAGGCCCATGGTGGACCAGTATCTAAAGAATTTATAAGTAATTTTCCCGAATTTATTCAGGAAGGGATGTTTATTGAAGGGACTTATTACCACCCTACATTTCTATACGAATCTATATGGAACTTATTATCATTCTTTGCACTCTTTTATTTACTTCACAAAGTAGAAAAGAGAGGAGTAGTATTTTTCTCTTATCTAGGATTATATTCTTTAGGAAGATTTTTTATAGAAGGATTAAGAACTGATAGTCTAATGATAGGACCTATCAGAACAGCTCAACTTATTAGTATAGCGGGAATATTGATTTGCATAGCAGGTTTAGTACTTGTTTATAGAAAAAAAGAACATGTATAACAATGAAACATATTTATACTTTGTAAATGGTGAAGCTAAATAATTCTTGCAATATTAAAAATATGATAAAAAGTTAAAATCACTATCAAAAACTATAATTTGATAGTGATTTTTATATTTTAATCTCGCATATTACTGCCATTATTTATTGGTAGATAAGGTGTGAGTTTACTAGCTAAATTTTGGAGCGGCATAGTCTGTAGGTAGACTTTTCCAGGACCTCTAAGAGTTGTAAGAAATAATCCTTCCCCACCAAAAAATATATTTTTAAAACCTTTTACTACTTCTATGTCAAAGCCAACACTAGGTTCAAAAGCAGCTACATGTCCTGTATCAACCTTTATTATTTCATTAGGAGCCAAGTTTACTTCTTCTACATGACCATCAAATTCCAATAAAACTATACCAGGTCCTGTTATTCGTTGAAGAATAAATCCTTCTCCGCCAAATATGCCAACAGAAAACTTCTTTTTAAAATGAATATCTAGCTTAACAGAAATTTCAGCTGCCATAAAGGTTCCCTTTTGACAAATTATAGTTTCCCCAGGAAATAATTCTTTTGCAATTATTTTTCCAGGAACAGAGGAAGGAAAAGCTATAGAGCCATTGAGAGAAGAACAAGTGAAATAGTTTAAAAATAAACTTTCACCAGATAACGCTCTACCTATTCCTTTAAAAAAGCCACCTGTCATATTTGTGTCCATTGCTATATTGCCACTCATCCAACCCATAGCCCCTGATTCAGAAAATAATTTTTCACCTTGATTTAAAGAACAAACAGCTACAGGCATTGAACCACCTTTAATCTCGTATCTCATAATAACCTCCTAACTTATAACATATAATAAAGTTATCACAAAACAAATTAAATTATTACAATATTAGAAAAAATTAATATAAGAATTTTAACTTTTTTTACTTGCAACATAATAATAACAATAGTATAATCTATCTTACACGGTAGCGAGAACATTATGTTAAAGCTACTAAGTAATCTTACATGGAGAGATGTCCGAGTGGTTTAAGGAGCACGCCTGGAACGCGTGTGTAGGGGCAACTCTACCGAGGGTTCGAATCCCTCTTTCTCCGCCATGTCGTACTAGATGGGGAGTTAGCGGTGCCCTGTAACCCGCAATCCGCTACAGCGGGGTTGAATTCCTCGCCTAGGTATTAGCTTGTGTGGCCTGACCCATATAAGTGGTGTTGAGAACTGGGTCCCACGCAATGGAAATTCATGAACCTCGTCAGGTCCGGAAGGAAGCAGCGATAAGTGAACACTTCCATGTGCCGTGGATCAATCTGGTTTGAGCTAACTGTATGGGTAACGCACATAGGCTAACTATCGAAGCGAGGTGTACGACTTTAATATGACACATAAGATGCTTAAATAGCATCTTTTTTATTTATAATGAG
Source organism: Clostridium sp. (assembly GCF_036642255.1). Classification (GTDB taxonomy): domain Bacteria; phylum Bacillota; class Clostridia; order Clostridiales; family Clostridiaceae; genus Clostridium_J. The sequence goes on from NZ_JAVWDJ010000081.1 coordinate 3,175, forward strand.
AACTAGCAGGAAAATATTTCTTGCTAGTTTCGTTTATAATAAAGTAAATATAGATGAAATTATTCACATATGACAGTTTAAAATATATAATATAGGTAAATGAAGAAAAGGCCCATTTTGATCAACGGCCTTAATGTAAAGCTAACAATAATGTTCGATTCTTTAAACATTAAAAAGAGAGGTGATAAATCATGGCGTATACAGCATTATATAGAGAATGGAGACCGAGAATTTTCAACGATGTAGTGGGGCAAGAGCATATTACAACAACTCTAAAAAATGCTATAAAAACTAATAGAATAGCTCATGCATATTTATTATGTGGAACTAGAGGAACAGGAAAAACTTCTACAGCAAAAATACTTGCGAAGGCCATTAATTGCCTTAATCTACAGCATGGGGAACCTTGCAATGAGTGCGAGATGTGTAAGAAGATAAGCACTGGTACAGCTATAGATATCACTGAACTCGATGCAGCATCACATAATAGTGTAGATAATATAAGGGATATAATAGAAGATGTTCAATATCCGCCACAAGAAGCAAAACATAAGGTTTATATTATAGACGAAGTACATATGCTATCAGTAGGTGCTGTAAATGCATTCTTAAAAACCTTAGAAGAACCACCAAGTAGAGTAATCTTTATTCTAGCAACTACAGACCCACAAAAGCTTCCAATAACTATACTTTCAAGATGTCAAAGATTTGATTTTAAGAGAATAAAAAGTGAGGATATATTTACTAGACTTAGAAAGATTGTAGATAACTTAGGAATATATGCTGATGATAATAGTTTAAAATTGGTGTCAAGGATTTGCGATGGAGCAATGAGAGATGCTCTTTCAGTACTAGATCAAGCAATTTCCATGAGTGATGGAAAAGTTGAGTATGAAAATTTAGTAAATATGTTAGGACTTATAACCAATGATGGTTTAATTCATATAATAGATGCAGTTATATCTAAAAATACGGAAAAAGCTATAAGAACAATAAATGATATAGTTCAAGGCGGGAAAGATACTAATATACTAATTAAAGATTTAATTAATCACATGAGAAATCTTCTTATGACTAAAGTTAGTGAGAATCCAGATGAAGTTTTAGATATGTCCAGTGAGAACATAGCTCTTTTAAAAGCTCAATCCGAAAAAATTAGAGTTGAAGAGGTTATGAGGTATATTAACATTCTTCAAGAGGCTGAGGAAAATTCCAAGTTTACAAAGCAAGGAAGAATATATTTAGAACTTGCTATAATCAAAATGTGTAAAATAGAATATGATACATCTATAGAAACTATTTTGCGCAGGCTGAATAAAATGGAAGAAGCATTAAAAAGTGGTGAGATTGCAGTTAGTGCTAATAAGGTATCTGAAGTTAAGAATTTAATTAATGAAGTAAGAACGGTACCTTCAACAACAGAAAAGAGAGTTAATACAAGGGACGAAGAAAAAGTTGATGTAGAAACTAATAGTGAGTGTAATTTGACAACAGATGAAGTGAAAAAGTCCTTTAAAGACATTCAAGGGTTGTTAAAGGCGAGAAAGAATATGGTGTTAGCTACTGCACTTATGATGGGAGAAGTATTATCCTGTAAAAAAGGAATCATAACTATCGGGTTTGAAAGAGTTTATAATTTTCACAAGAGTAGGCTAGAAAAAGATGAAAATAGAAAAATAATGGATAATATTTTTTCAGAATTTTTAAAGCAACCAGTTAGGGTTCAATATACTTCTGATAGTGAAAATAAAGTGGAGGAAAGATCAAAGGAAGAAATTTTATTTGATACTTTTCCAGCAGACTTAGTAGAAGTTCTTGATGAATAAAACACTATAATTAGTAAAATTTAAAGATAAAATTACAAAACTAGTTACATTATTAGATAATATTATATATACTAATATAATGAGATTATATTTTACAAGGAGGTATTATTATGGCAAAAGGTGGATTCCCAGGAATGGGCGGAAATATGAATAGCTTAATAAAGCAAGCACAAAAATTCCAAAAACAAATGGAAGATATGCAAAAGGATCTTGAAAATAAGAGTTTTGAAGCTTCAGTTGGTGGAGGAGCTGTTACTGTAGTTGCTAATGGAAAAAGACAAATAGTAGACATTACAATAAAGCCTGAAGTAATAGATCCAGATGATGTTGAAATGTTACAAGATTTAGTTTTAACTGCTGTAAATGAAGCATTAAAGAAAGCTGAAGAAGATACAAATGATGCAATGGGTAAATTAACTGGTGGAATGAATATGCCAGGTTTATTTTAATTAACTTGTCTTCTAAACAAAAGAAGACCTTTTAGAGGTGAAAACTTTGGATTTTTATCCTATAGCTATAGAAAAATTGATTGAAGAATTTGCAAAGCTTCCTGGTATAGGGAGTAAAACTGCACAAAGACTTACTCTATACGTATTAAATCTTCCTAGAGAAGAAGTGGAAGAGTTTGCAAATGCACTTATTAAGGCAAGAGGAACTATTAAATATTGCACTATATGTGGAAATTTTACAGATAAAGACCCTTGTTCTATATGCTCTAATCCTAACAGGGACAGAAGTACTATTTGTGTTGTAGAACAACCAAAAGACATCATGACTGTAGAAAAGGTTAGGGAATTTAATGGTTTATATCACGTGCTTCATGGCACTATATCTCCAATGAGTGGTAGAGGACCAGAAGACATAAAGTTAAAAGAGCTTATAACTCGTATAAATGGCGAGCCTAAGGAAATTATTGTTGCTACAAATCCCAATATTGAAGGAGAAGCAACAGCTATGTATATCTCTAAGATTTTAAAGCCCTTTGGTATAAAGGTAACTAGAATTGCTCATGGAATCCCTGTAGGTGGAGATTTAGAATACGCAGATGAAGTAACTTTATCTAAGGCATTAGAAGGAAGAAAAGAAATATAGAAAAGCATCCTATTTTTATAGGATGCTTTTTATTATATAAAGAAAGCTAAGCTTTTATAAAGTTTAAAATAGCTTTAATGCTGAATTGTTAGAATATTAAATTGGATAAATTTAAAAGAGCTTGTATAAATACTCCACTGTATGTAAATAATTGTAAATAACATATAGTGGGAGGTTTTTTATATGAATAGAAAAACAATCATTCAGATTATACTTTCGCAGAATAAATATAGTGAAGAGCAAAAGGAGATAATTGAAAGATTAGAGGAGTCTATGCTTGAATGGGAAACTGCTAAATCTTGTTTCCAACAAGTAAGTGATGCAAAACTTATTGATTTTGCAATATACAGGGAAGATGAAGCTAAAGCCAAGTATATGTATTTTTTATCACAGGCTAAAAGTAAGGGGATAACTTTAGATGCATCATATATGATTGAGGAATTGAGTAAGGCTAGCAAATGGTAGATAATAAAGATTAATAAATTCTTTTAATTATGAAATACATCATAATTGCTTATTAATGTTAATATATTAGTATAAATTTTATATAATGCTTGATGTATTTTATGGAAGGGGAGTTTGTTATGCAAACCGCTATATATTTTGTCATTGCAGTGCTATCTCTATTAATAATAGGTAAGGTACTTGCGTGGCCACTAAAAATGTTATTGAAATTAGTTCTTAATGCCATCGCTGGCGGAATATTATTATTTCTTGTAAACTTTGTTGGAGGTCCTTTTGGGATAAATATCGGTATTAATGCTATAACTGCATTAATAGCAGGTTTTTTAGGAATACCAGGAGTCATATTTTTAGTTATTTTCAATATAATAGCATAATATTTAGGGGTTACATTACTTTTGCGCCCATATATTTAAAATGAGTTTTTATAATTAAAATAGCATTTTTTTCTATCGATATAATAATTATATAATAACTAATATAAAGGGGGAAGAAGATGCCATATGTAACTCAGGTGTATTGGATAGTAGGAATTGTGGGCATGCTTATTATAGTAGAAAAAATTATTAAGATTAAAGAATCTAAAGATTTAAAAGAAAATAACAAAAACAATGAAGAAAGTTATACCATTAATTTCGCTATAGATATTGAGAATAAAAGTAAGGATTAAAAGTATTTGTACGATAGTTCAATTATAATAAAACCCAGCTAAAACATTTTTAGAGTAGCTGGGTTTTTGTTATGGCTTATCTTAGTGAAAATCTTTGGTGAATCTCAATATGGAATGTATATGTATATGTTTTACTATATGTACACTTCTAAAACTATTGGATGAAGGATTATAATATATTACATTAAATTACATTACAATGAATAATAGGTATATTTTCTGTATAAACACTTCCAAGTGTGTCAATAGAGGGAATTTATAGTATTTTAAAGAAAAAAGGACATATGAATGAATGGTTTGGTTAAGCAGTAAAAAATGAAAAAAGAATAAACATTATTCCATGATACTATATTCCTTGTCGCTGGTGAAATAGTGTAGCGATGATGTTTACATTTCAAATCAATGTTCAAATAAAAACTTTAAAAGTTTAAAAAACACATTGACAAAGAGTTGAAAACATGATAAACTTATCAAGTCGCTTAATGGTGACAAAATGAATTGGTCTTTGAAAATTAAACAGAGAAAAAGGTAAAACCAGTTAATTC
>NZ_JAVWDJ010000082.1:0-1713 GCF_036642255.1 Clostridium sp.
ATTTCCTTACTTGTTACATTAAAAAGATCATTAATTCTTTCAACAATATGTGAAACATCCATATACTTACCTCCTAATTTATCAAACAATTTACTTGATTGTAATCCTTAGTGTTGTGCATTAATTATCTAATATAAATAAATTATTAAACCATTAATTCTAAATCAAATTCATAATATCATCAATTATGTTTTAATCATAAGAAAAGTGTATCATACTTACCATTTTATTGCATTAATTTCCAGTATAAGTTAGTTAATCTTTATTTTTTAATATCGTATTATTCAATTTTCAAAGAACATTATTCATAATCTAAATTCTAAATTTCACGTCGCTTAATAATTAGGTTGTTCGTTAATTATAAATCAAAAATATATAAACAATAGTAATAAATTGACATTAAGAATATTAGGAAGGTATAATATGAAAATTGATAAGTATGATTGGCGTTTCAATGTTGATATAGAGAGAAAGGTTATATACAGTTTTGGAAAAATCAATTTGGAGAAAAAATATCCTTAAAATCTTAAGGAAAAGAAGATACATCATATAAAATAGAGAGAATAGATTTTGATATATTTTCAATCTAAACTAAAATATATCAGCACGTTATATGTTCTATTTTTAAAATTAAATAAGCTGTTTGAAGAGAGGATAAATCTTTTTAAACAGCTTATTTTAGTTATACACTTATTTATTTAGCTCATGCATAGGAGGGGTTTGTGATATAACCTTATTTATTTCAAGGATTTTCTAAGTCCCTTCACAGAGTACAATAATTTTATAAGGAGTAGTTTGAGCTGGGATGCTTTTTGTAGAAGAACCATAAATCACGATTAAGTTTCTATTTGCAGGATTTCTGTTGAAGGGTTGATCATTTAACAGAAAAAGCTGGGTAGATGGATTAAGATTTAATTTTAAAGTGTTATCATTGCTCACAAGGTTGTTGTCAAAGTAGTCTATCTTAACATTTTCTCCCTGAGTATGCTTTACCATAATTAATGCGCGATATTGAGGTGGATATATAAGAATTACAGGCACATTTGCATCATAATACCCTGTTACGCTATCACCTACAGATACAATAGTGTGGTTTACAAAATAAGTATTGGGTGCAACTATGAAATTTACCAAATTGCCATCTTCAGCTTCTACCACAAATAATTTATAGCATCCTGAAGTTCCTTTCTCTTGACCCTGTCTGAGATCGCTAATCCTTGTAATAGTGCCTGAAAAACCTTTATAACTTATCATTTTATACCTCCTTAATTTTTCCAGATATGCAACAGAGTATTGTTGGTGCCTCTAGCAAAAACGTCAGTTCTGGCTGGTCCCCAAGATACTGCAGCAGGAGCTGAAGTAAGGATCCCACCAAGAGTTTGCCAGTCACTCCAGCTCATACCATTCCAAGTTTTCAGTATGAGATCGTTATTCTCACCTCTAGCAAAAACTTCAAGCATGTTATACCCTCTAGAAGCTACCCCTGGAGCTGAAGTTAAATTTCCACCAAGGTCTTCCCAATTACTCCATTGAGAGCCGTTCCACCACAGATGATACAGGCGATTTCCGACGCCTTGGGAAAATACATCGATTCTGTTTGGCCCCCAAGAAACTGCAGTAGGTGAAGATGTGAGGTTTCCACCAATACGACTCCAACCAATCCAATTGGTTCCATCCCGGTACCTATGGTAAAGGGCATTATCAGTACCTCGG
>NZ_JAVWDJ010000082.1:1813-7723 GCF_036642255.1 Clostridium sp.
TTTCTTAGAGTAAAACCTATTACACTTCTAAAAGCATTATAAATAATGTTGTTTCCTACTCCCGCATCACGTAGAGCATTAATAACGCTACCATGTTGTTCAGTGAAATCATTATATATAGAATTAACTTTTACATTTATGTTTCCTGAGTAGTTTGACTCATTATCTAATGTATAGTCGATAACTGTTCTAAAATAGTCATCTAATTCTCTCCTGGGTACTCCAAGCCTTGTAATTATGTGAAAAAGATTAGTCTCCTGTTCGCTAAGTAGATCCAGTATTCTGTTTACTTTTTCCTGTGGAGCTCTGTAGTCAAAGGAAAAATCCGGAAGTTCATTGTACCCACCATAGTTATCAACATAGTGATAATCATAATTATAATCAAATTTTCTCGTTTGTGAATTTAGATAACCACAGGTATTTTTCTTACCGCAGCGAGAATAGTTACAAAACCCATTGTTACACATTTAGCAACTCCTTATCTTATTACTTTCGTTATAAAGCACATCAATATATATAATATGACTGAAAGTAGGAAGTGTCACAAAGCTTATAAATAAGGGTACTTACACATAAAATTAGTGGTAGGGCTTTTATCCCAATCTTTAAGGCTTCCTTGTATAATACTTATTAGTTAGAGTTAACTTCAAGTAATAGGTTAGTTAACGGTGATTTTATGTATATGGGCTATTTGGTGATAAATGTATAGGCTTATTAAATATTTAAATACAAGATGTCATATAGGATTTTATAAACAAAAATACATAAGTCACTGAGTAAAGTAACCAAACTTCTAAGGAGCTAGGGGATTTTCACAGTGGCTATTTTAATTAAGCAGAAGTTTTAAACAGAGTAAAACTTCTTTTTTTGAACTTTAAAGTTTTGATAGCAATTAAAGGTATACTATTCCAGGTATTATTTGATAAAATGAATTATATGAATATTGAAAAGATCAAAGAAGTATTAATGTATAACAAATAATATTTTAAATGGCGGAGAATTTTAATTAGGAATTAGATGGATTTAAAATCCATGGTTAATAAGTGTATGTTATAAGGACTTAAGTCCGAAGGAAATAATGAATGTTTATTGGAGGTACAAAGTGAAGAAATATAGTATTTTTATTTTTTTAGTGTGTATTATTATTATCTTGGGGGGATGCAATTCAAAATTAAAAAATTCATCTAACTCCTTAGAAATCACAAAAGAATATGAAGGGGTAATTTTAGAATATCTTGATAAAAACACAGATGATATTAATTCGCCTAGAAATGGGAAAATGTATAGCGCATTTAATGTGTTAGGAACAGATACTGATAAGATATATGTATGGATGTTAAAAGAAGAATTTTTGAAACAAAATAGCGAAATAAATATGACAAATGGAGTGTCCTTGCCCTTGGTTTTATACATTAACACTGAAAAAGATAAAATAGAAATCATAAATCATAAGTATCCAGAAGATGGAGAGGGATATGGTAGAAGCTTAAAAAAGTTATTTCCACAAAATGTAATAAAGGTAATGAATGATAACCATAATGAAAGTGTAGAAAAACTTGAAGAGATTATAAAGAACAGAGTTAAAGAGGATATAAAAATCTAAATAGAGATCTTGTATTAGAAATAATCTTAAATAAAGATAATTAATTAGTAGGCAACTAATTTGTTATTCATGTGCTGTTAAAGTGTTAATTCAGACTCTAACAATAAATTAAATGGGGGTAGATATTATGAAACTTTCCACGCTCTTTAAGTCTCCTATATTTTATGTGCTATTGATTTTTTCTCTGACTTTAGCCTTCTTAGGATTAAATAACATAAGTAAAGCATCAGAAAAAAAGGAAACATTAACGAACCAGCAAATAGAAAAAGTAAGAACAAATTTAAAAATAATTTCATCTTCGCCAGTTATGTCTTCAAATCCTCATGATTATATAAGAGAGCATAAAAAAGAATATGATGAAATTATTCAAATGGGGGAGCCTGTTGTAGATTTATTTATAGATGAGTTCAAAAAGGGAAAATTAAAAGGTTTAGATACATGGATAACTGCATGGATTTGCAATGAAATTCTCGGTGAAAAGAATCCAATAAAGATATGGGCTGAGGATCATGAAAATGGATGGGATTCAGGAGAAGACTGGTATGAGAAGTATATGAAGATTAAGAAGATAAAATAAATGATATCTTTAAAAAATTAAGTTAATGAAAGATCTTCTGAAGATATATCTTAAGGGTTATTAAAATAGTACTAGTCTTTTTCAACTGTTCAACTGGTGCTCTTCATAAAATATCAATGGATAGCAATTGAAGTGCTAAGTATTTAAATTTAGTAAATAAATCTGATGGATTGTTGATATAGTTTTCTTAAATAGCGAAGTGAGGAAGCTACGTTACTTTTTTATAAAGTTGTGACGCAAGGTTACATGTTTAATAACTGATAAATAGTAAATTTTTCCAAGAGAATTGTTAAAGGATAATATTGATAGGGAGAGAAAAGATGATATTTAAAATAACTGACACAGAGAAGGTAGAAAACTTGTTTGGAAATTGTCAGGAAACTTTAATCTGGTCTTGCATTCAAAAAGTAATGGGAGACATTTATGCTGACGATTTACAAAATCCTGAATCAGCAATGGCCATTATAGGTGATTTTAGCTTTTTTGTAGGTAAACCCTGTAAAGAATTAGTTTTATATAAACCAAAAGAGTGCAAACAAAATTTTATTATTATGGTACCTCAAAATGAAGAATGGGAAAAGTTAATTACGGAAAGTTATGGAGATAAAGCTAAAAAAGGTACACGTTATGCTATAAAAAAAGAAGAGAATATTTTCGATTTAAATAGATTGCAGACAATAGTTAATTCAGTAGTTCCACCGTATTCAATAAAAATGATTGATGAGGATATTTTTAATTATTGTAAATTAAATAGTTGGAGCAGAGATTTGGTTTCGCAGTATTCTGATTATGAAATGTATAAAAATCTTGGATTAGGTGTAGTAATTATTAAAGATGGTGTACCTGTTTCAGGTGCTTCTTCTTATTCAAGATATAAAGATGGAATCGAAATAGAAATTGATACGAAAGAAGAATATAGAAGAAAAGGACTTGCATATGCCTGTGGAGCAAAGCTAATTTTAGAATGTCTTAATCGTAAGTTATATCCAAGTTGGGATGCTCAAAATAAATGGTCAGTGGCTTTGGCTGAGAAACTGGGATATCACTATGATCATGATTATATCATATTTGAAATTTGGGGGTACTAAGCAAACTCCAATTTGTATAGTTGAGTAAAATAAGCATAGTTAAAGTTAAGTTGATTTTATTTATAACGTTAAACAGTTAATTAAATACGTTCTTATGTAAGTTAGGAGGAGAGACAAATGACATATATTTATTTGATGAACAATGAGAAACCAATAGATAATGATTTAATAAAGAGACATGTTGAGTACTTAAAAGAATTAAACACACAAGGTAAACTTGTGCTCTGTGGACCTTTTACAGATTACCCTGGAGGTATGGTTATAATTTACGCAAAAGATTTAATTGAAGCAACAAACATTGCAAAATCTGACCCATTTATTATGTCAGGGTGTAAATCTTATGAAATTAGAACCCTTGAATTGGCTAACGAATCAAATAATTATTTAATCTAACTAAAATATTTTGAGATTTCGTATACAACATTCTTAAATTACAAATTGTTAGTTTCATCATATTAAAAAAATATAAAAGATTTTAATTTATTATTTTAGGGGGATAAAATGGTAGTGAAACCTTTGGACGATGTTATGTCGTATTTTGGATTTGCATTTTTGGCTTATATTGTATTGTTTATAATTGTAAGCTTGAATCTTTATAAGGCACTATGTATTAGAAAGAAGTTATCACAGGGTAATTCTACCTATAAATCAATTCAATTATTGGATTTAGTTATTGATATTCTTTGTGGTATAGCAATGGTTGCTGGTTTAATATTTCAAGGGGTGTTAGCAGACAATAATGCATTAGGGTACAACACTTGGTTTCACGTACTTTTAGGGTTATCCATTGTAAGTTTTATTTTTTTTGCACTAAATGTAATTGTAGTTTTTAGAAAAAGAAAATAAGTAATTGAGTAAAGTTTTAGAGTCGAGATGTTTGAACAAAATTCAAAATGGAAAATTAATAATAAAGAGCATATATTATTTAAATTTAATTGGGGGGATTAATTTGAATATTTTATTGGATAAACTGGATTTTAATGAAGCTTGGGCCTATGACACATTGAAGCGTATAATCAAACCTGAGCACAAAATTTGTATAATTCCTTTTGCCTTTCAGGAAGGGTGGATAAAAAGCAAAGAAGAATGGGAGAAAGCTTATAATAAATTAAGTGGCGAGCACTATGGATATATGGTTGATCCTTTTTATAGTTATGGAATAGATGATAACAATATAACATTGATTAATTATTTTGAAGATACTAGTGATAGTGCTAGAGGAAAAATTAATGCCAGCGATATAATCTTTTTTACAGGTGGTTACCCAGATAAAATAATGGACAGACTATCAGAATTTGATTTGATTAGTACAATTGAAAACCATCAGGGTATAAAAATGGGATGGAGTGCTGGTGCTATGATGCAATGCTTTAATTATTATATTTCACCAGATGAGGACTATCCAGAGTTTGTTTATCAAAAGGGGCTAAGATACATCGAAAACTTTGCTGTAGAAGTTCACTATAAAAATATAGAGTCGCAAAATAATAGCATTAGAAAATATATTCGTGAAACAGGAAAAATGGTGTATACTACAGAACCTAAAAGCGCAATTATCGTTGATGGCAGCGAGATTACGTTGCTAGGAAATGCAAGAATTTATCAGGGATAAAAGAGAAAGTAAGCTTTATTTCTTAATTTTCATGAATGAATACTTCAGAAGATAAAAGATTAGAGCAGAAAAAACAGAAGAATTACATTTAATTAGGAAATATCAATGATAGAAACCTCAAACCTTTATAGACAAGGGTTGAGGTTTCAATTATTGTTTAAATACAAGACTAAATAATCTAGTTCATAACCATCAGGGGTTGCAAGCTGCAAAAGTTTTTTAGAATCGCATAAGTCTTTCGTGTTAAAATCAATTACAGTTAACCCTGTTCTTAGGGGCTCTCCAGAAACAATAATTTGATTTTTGTAATGCTTTATGCTTGAAACGTTAAAATTAAAAACAATAAGCCTTACAATATAAGGATATTTAATAGTGAATGCATAGTCATGGAGAGGAGAAGCACCAGTGGCTTCAGTTGGCAGGGCTAAATAATTAGAAAGGTCATACAACCAGGACAAACCTCCTTGATAAGCATAAACAATGTGTCGTTGATATGCCATGTTTAATGGAACATAACTCCAACGCCAGGAAGAGCTATGCCAAAGAGGACTGTATATTGGCCTTTGCCAATTTAAATCTTTATGTATTGTTTTAAACGGAATAGTGGTGCCTTCTTTCTGAATTAATGAAATAGGGAAAGTTTCCTCTTTAAAATTGCTTGTGTCTCTATCACGTAGTAACTCGTAATCATAAATAGTTTTTGCTTCTGATGGTTCTAATAATTTCAACTTTTCTTCCCAGGTCATTGGAATATGATGATCTGTTGCAAATACAATTTCAGTAGATTGAAAAAATATAATGAAAGGTAATAAGATTATATAAAAGTACTTTGCCTTCATAGTATCACTTCCTTCAAGTTTAATATGTTTCTAAGATAAAAAAATAATACTACAAGCTATGTAATTCTAGTTTGATATAATTAATTTATATATATTTATGAACACCTCAGCTAATTGACAGTGATATTAAAAACTAATATAATTTAAAAGAGAACGGAGGTTTTCTAATGCAGTATCAAAAAGATGAAGTA
>NZ_JAVWDJ010000083.1:0-7328 GCF_036642255.1 Clostridium sp.
TCCAAGGGGAGGAGGTGAAACTAATGAGAGCATATGAAACTATATTCATATTACATCCATCATTAGACGAGGAAGCTGTTAAAGCTAACATCGAAAAATTTAAAGGTGTAATAGAGAATAATGGAGGAGAAATCGAAAACGTTGACCTATGGGGAAGAAGAAGATTAGCTTACGAAATCGCTAAAGTTAACGAAGGTTTCTACACATTAATAAACTTTAAAGCTAGTGCTGAATTACCTAAAGAGTTAGATAGAGTATTCAGAATTACTGACAGTGTTATAAGACATATCATAATCAATCCAGAAAGCTAATAGGTGGTGGAAACATGAATAAAGTTGTTTTAATCGGAAGATTAACAAAGGACCCTGAGTTGAAATTTACTCCAGGTGCAGGAACAGCTGTAACCACTTTTACTCTTGCAGTTAATAGAAGATTTAAGAAAGAAGGACAGCCAGAAGCTGATTTTATTCCAGTAGTTGTTTGGGGTAAACAGGCTGAAAGCACTGCCAACTACATGAGCAAAGGTAAACAGTTAAGTGTAAGTGGTAGAATTGAAACTCGTTCTTATGATGCTAAAGATGGCACGAAAAGATATGTTACTGAAGTAGTAGCTGATGAAGTACACTTCCTTGAGTGGGGTGGAAATAAAGCATCAGGAAATGATACAAATTCTAATAGTTATGGAGCACCATCAATCCCAGATGATTATTTCGGAGGAAGTTCTGATATAACACCTATGGATGATGGAGAGGACATACCATTCTAAAATTAGGTAAGGAGGAGAAAACTATGGCTTTTGATAGAAATAGAGGCGGTAACAGAAGAAGACCAAAAAGAAAAGTTTGTTCATTCTGTATCGATAAAGCTACAGCAATAGATTACAAAGACATATTTAAATTAAAAAAATATGTTACAGAAAAAGGTAAAATATTACCAAGAAGAATTTCTGGAACTTGCGCTAAGCATCAAAGAATGCTAACTTCAGCTATTAAGAGAGCTAGAAATATAGCATTATTACCATTCACAACAGAATAAGTAATATAAGAAGCAGAGTAAAACTACTCTGCTTTTATTATTTTATGGAAGTTTCAATGTTTTGTTTGAAAAATACTTGAAAGAACTAAGATTAGTACAATAAGGCTGTATATAGAATATTACAAGCAATTCAGGATATCTGAAAAGATTTTAAAGGATATTTTATAAGAATTTGATATAGAAACAATGAAAGTTTGGATAAAGTTTGTATTTTAGGTTCTGATTTACATGAATACCAATATAAATTACTTGTTATTTCTGCAAATATAGAATATACTAAGTAAGTTGATAAAAAATATAATTTTCTTATAGAATAGTTACAGAGTACAAATTTAAAATCAAAGTTATTTTTGGCATTAGAATAATATAAAATTTATTAGTAATAAATTTTGCAATCTTAGAACCCATACTTCTAAAGTTATTCCTAATTAATAATTTTGCGCGGCTGTTGTGCTAAATATATTTTCAGAGCAGTACACTGTTTTGTTGTGGCATTTTTATAAGGGATAATAAATAGGAGGAAATGAAATGAAAAGAAATATTATAGTTATTGATATTATTACAGAAGACATTATAGAAGAATGTTTATCTGAAGTAATAGAAAAATAATAAAGCATAATTGTAAGACCATCAATACATTAGGTATTGATGGTCTTTGTTTATAGTAAAGTTGAAAACTGATTTGCTTATTTATAAAAATTATGTTTTAATGTTAGAAGCCTCCAACACCACCACCACCAGCCCCTCCGCCACCACCGGTGGAAGACCCCATTGAGGAAACTCCAGGAGTGGAACTTAGGCTGTGAATGCCATAATATGAAAAGGAATTATTTTTATTGAAGCTATCAAAAGCAAGATAATTCATGAGCCAAAGATTTGTTAATAAAAAGCTATTATTCAAAGCAAATTCTCTAAACTTAGATAATGTATAAGTTGGGATTCCTAAAGAAATCATATGAGGAAAGTAGTCTCCAAGAGGATACAAAGATACCCCATCATGGAAATTCCCACTTTTCATGGTCTTATGAAAAGCCTTCCATCGTTGCCTCTCAGTATAACCTTTATCGTTTAGTCTTGTGCAAAGAACAATCCCTAAAGTAAAGATTATAGCCGACAACCCCAAAGGTGCTATTCCCCAATATATTCCCCTTATTATAGTTATCATTGAGAAAAAGAACTGGATGATAGAAAGTATAATCAAAAGGGCACCATAAGGAATCTTGGTTTTATCTTTAAAGTCTAGGAAATCTACTTCTTCCTTTATCAATTGTAACCATTCGGTATTAAATTTTGTAGCAGCATTGTAGTCTTTCTTTAGAAGTTTTTCTAAGTTATTCAAGGATAAAGTGTTGTCATCCTTCAAGAAAGATTTTAGCCATAACAAAAGCTTCCTCTCGTGACCTTTAAGAGAACCGTCCACTGAATTTATCGTTATAATAAAATCATCCTTTTTCTCACCTGAAACCTTATCTAAGCCTATATAACCATATTTATTTAAGTTTAATATAGTAGCAACGAAATCTTTACTGCTTACCATTCCATTATAGAAATAGCTCATTACAGCGGGACTACATGGGGAAGGAACTAGTGAAAGTAGCGAATTATCAATATTTCGTTTATTTAATGATAGAAACTTTAAAATTAATAGTAAGTTTATTGCTAGTATTAAAAATATAGATTTTGATAATATAGAGTTGAATTTCTCACTTTTTAGGGCCTTAGATTCTTGTTCCATAATATAATGCTCTTCATCTGTAATAATGGAGTTTATCTTATCCTCGTTTACTATTTTACCTGATTTTTGAATAATATTTCTTGGGAATAGCACCCTTATGGAAAGATAATTAGTTGTTTCTATTTTATCACCTTTATAAATGATGGTACTTGTCATATTAGAATCATTAGAAAGTGCCAAAGAATTAATTGATGGTACTCCTCTGGAAAAAAACTTAACTTCATTTTTGTTAACTTCTTTTGGCAATTTGAAGGTCACAGTAAAGTTATTAACTTGAGTGTCGTAACCTTTATCCCAAATATTAAAATAAACTTCTCCAGTGTCATTATAAAGTGTAGCTACATTAACTAAGTCGTAAGTAAACTTAAAAGTTCTCGTTATATTTTTAGAAGGTATAAATACTTTCACTCTGGAAAAATCATCTTTAATTTCTTCACTATTGTAAACACCTGTTTCTTTCTTTTGCGCATCACTTTTATAGAAAAATTCTTTTTCTTCACCATTTTCCACAAGGAATACTTTTAGATTTTTAATCCCATCAGTTTTGCGTGTAGAAATATCTTTAAATCCTCCATTGAAAGAGCCGTCAAAACTCATGTTGAAAATTTCTGTAATTGAAATGCTACCATCCGCATTGACGTTAATAAGCATATTATACTTTTCAATAAGGGTATTATCGTCAGCATAAGCAACTTTTGAAGTGAAAATAAAACATGAAAATATAAAAAAGAGGAAAAAAGATTTTATGAATTTTCTAGTAACCATAATATACCACCTCAGCTTCATTATATCATGTTTAATTTATAAGAACGAAATTATTTTGTATAACCCCTAATGATATAATAGAAAATATAATGAATATTGATATTTAAATTCAATTTTATACTATACAAGAAAAGAGGAGATTAGATGATTAGATTCCTTGGTATTGGGTCAGCTTTTAATACACAACTTGGAAATAACAGTGGGTTTGTGAAAAATGGAGCTTCAATGATATTGATAGATTGCGGTGGAACGGTATTTGAAAGGCTTCGAAAGTTTAAAGTATTGGAAAGACTCAAAAAAGTATATATTATTGTAACTCATACTCATCCTGATCATATAGGAAGTTTGGGAGACTTAATATTTTATTGTCATTATAAACTAAAAATAAAACCAACTATTTATTTCCCGGAAAATACGCTAATGCAAAATCTTTTTTCAGTAATAGGAGTAAAAGAGGATATGTACACTTTAATAAAATCTATGAAAAATAATTTAAATGATGATGACTTAGGTGAAATAGTTATTGAGTTTGTGCAATCAAGTCATACGAAATCTATACCTGCCTTTGGATTTTTTCTCACAATAGATAAAAAATCTGTTTATTATAGTGGTGATGGAAATAGAATTCCTAAAACAATAATTGAATTATTGAAAAAAGGTGAAATAGAGAGTATCTATCAAGATACTACTTCTATAGACTATGTGGATACAGGACATTTATCTTTTACAAAGCTATGTGAAATTATTGATGAGTCTTTAAGAAATAAGGTTTATTGTATGCATTTAGATGAAAATATAGAAAAGAAAAATATAATAGATGCAGGTTTTAAAATAGCTCCACTCATGGAAGAATAATGATTTATGAAATAAGCAAAATCATACATAAATTTTAGTTAATTAAAATATAAAATATTAAGAGTTTAATGTTACCAATAAATTGGGGAACTATACACATTTTAAGTGCTAGCAAAAATACATCAGTATTAGTATTAGTATTAGTATTAGCTGATTTCATTGCAAAGATGATTCATATTGAAAAGTGATGTTTTGAAAAATAAAAATATTGCAACTTATTTAATATTGACATATAATAGAAATGATAATACTTAAGGAGGGTAGAACTATGAATATTTGCTTTGTTGATAAAATGCATAAAATTAGAGCAATATCTGTCAGAATTTCAGCATATTCTGGATTCAACGGGATAAGTGCGTCTAAAATTTCATATTTTCAGCAATAAGCGAGTAGTTCATCTTTCACCGGAAATATTTTAATTAAGAATTAATATCTGGGTAGGTGTATTCTTGCCCAGTTTTTTTATTGCCTTTTATTTAAGAAGGTTTATGAAAATAATATCTTGAGTTTAATTTTTTTTATCATTATATTGTGGATAAAAGATCTAAATAACGGATATTTCATAAACAAGAAACTTTTGTTTAAATAGAATTTATAAGAATAAGGCTCAAACATCTATATCAAAGATAATTATTTATGATGCAGATGTTTAAGGACACTAGAATATTCTTTGAATTCTTTATGCAATGGAGTTTGTTCATTACTTAAAAGGCCGTATAAAAAGCTGGATGACAAGTTACTTGCCCAGATTTTTTTATAGTTAAATAACTAAATTTTTATATGATATGGGCAAGAACACCTTAACAGATTCATTTGTGAGGAGGAATTTAAATGATTGAATTATCAGTAAATAATGTAATGAAGTATTTTGGGGCTAACTTGGTTCTTAAGGATATTAACTTTACTGTTCAACAGGGGGAAAGAGTTGGGTTAGTTGGTAGAAATGGTAGTGGAAAAACAACTGCCTTAAAATTAATAACAGGGATAGAAACAAAGGATAAGGGGGATATAGCTATAAGAAAGGGAGCAACCGTTGGTTATTTAGAGCAAATGCCCTCCTATGAAGATGGTAGTACTGTAGAAATGGTTCTTAATACAGCCTTTAATGATTTAGATCTTATGGAAAAGGAAATGAGTTTGCTAGAAGAGAAAATGAAGAATTTAAAGGGAGATGATCTTGAAAAAGTATTAAAGCAATATAGTTACATCCAACAAGTGTATGAGGTGAAAGGAGGATATGATAGAGAAGAAAAGTTAAGTAGGGTTTGCTTAGGGTTAAAATTTCAGAAGGCTTTTCTGGAAAAACCTTTTCATATATTAAGTGGTGGGGAGAAAACTACCGCCATGCTAGGTAAGATTCTACTTGAAAATCCAGATATTTTAATATTAGATGAACCAACAAATCACTTAGATATGGAAGCTTTGGAATGGTTTGAGGAATATTTGAAAACTTACAAAGGTACAGTTATTGTAGTATCTCATGATAGATATTTTTTAGATAACGTGGTTACAAAAATTGTAGAATTCGAAGATTTGTTATGCACCACCTATGAAGGAAATTATTCCGAGTTTATTAGGCAAAAAGAAGAGAAAATGATATTGGAGTATGAGGCCTATAAAGTTCAACAAAAGAAAGTTGATGCTATGGAGAAGTCTATAAAGAATTTGAGAGATTGGGCCATGAGAGGAGATAATGAAAAGTTCTTTAAAAGAGCAGCTAGTATGCAGAAAAGATTAGACAAAATGGATAAGCTTGATAAGCCAGATATGGAAAAAGTAAATATGAAGATTAATATTACCACAAAAGGTCGATCTGGAGGAGAAGTTATAAAAGTAGAAGGAGCTTCAAAGTCATTTCAAGAAAAGGAATTATTTATTCATGGAGATATGTTAATAAGGTACAAAGATAGAGTAGCCTTTATTGGGCCTAATGGTAGTGGGAAATCAACTTTACTGAAGATTTTATTAGGTGAGGAAACTGTTGATAATGGATCTGTTGAATTTGGAGCTAATGTTAAAGTGGCTTATCTTCCTCAAGTTATTGAATTCAATGATGATAATATGACAGTACTTCAATTTTTTAGAGAGAATATAGAAATATTAGAAGGAAAGGCAAGAGAATATCTAGCTAAATTCATGTTCTTTGGTGAAAGTGTATTTAAAAAAGTAGGGAGCTTATCTGGTGGAGAAAAGAGCAGATTAATGCTAAGTAAATTACTTTTTAATGATATAAATTTACTAGTGTTAGATGAACCAACAAACCATTTGGATATTGACTCTATCGAAACTTTAGAAGAAGCACTGCTAGATTTTACAGGTACCATATTGTTTGTATCTCATGATAGATATTTTATAAATAATATATGTGAAAGAGTTGTGGCTTTAGAAGATAAGAAGTTTATAGACTACTGTGGAAATTATGATTATTATAGAATGAAAAATAATGAAAAGAAAAAGGTGTTGGAAGAAAAAGTTGTTAAAAAAGAAAAGTTACAAAAGGTGAAGGTAGCAGACGAAGAAAAACAGAAGGAAGCTAAAAGAAAAAAATTAGAAGAAAAAATAGAAATATTGGAAAATAGCCTTGTAGAGATAGAGATAAAAATTAATGCTTTTCAATCAGAATATGATGAATTAAACAAATATTATAACGAAAAGATGGAAATGGAGAGAGAGCTAGAAGTAGTAATGGAACAATGGGTTTTAGTTAATTAGAATTGATTCAAGTTTTCTCATTACTTTTGAGGTAAATACTGCATTATTTTCAATTAATTTATTTTTAAAAAGATTAAATGGAAAATAATATAAAGTATAAAAGTACTTTAGAAGGAAGGCACGGTTATTGTTTTGAGATTTTGAGGAGCTATAAAGTTAAGTTACTATAGAATGTAATTACATTACTTTATGATTACAATCTATAAGAATTAACTTTATAGCTTAT
>NZ_JAVWDJ010000084.1:0-6832 GCF_036642255.1 Clostridium sp.
CATGGATAGAAAAGCAATAATGCTAAAATATTTATGGATTACTGGAGATAGTAAAAAAAGAATAACTCTTCAAAATCTTAATGGTCTTATCGAAGCTAATATCCTCCCTGTGGAGTTAGAATTTGAAAAACGCACATTTGTATTCAATAAACAATTAAAAGCAAATTGCAAGCAAGGAGACTTCTACTTACTTCATGAACCATTCTACAGGTTCTACACTAAATTCTTTGATGAAGATTTATTAGAGGTTGAAAACAGCATACCTCAAATTGGTACAAAGGTATGGGATAAAATATATCAAAAGGTAATGGATGGAGTTAGAGAGTGGATTAAATTAGAACATGACCAAATATTAGAAAAGTATAATAAAACAATTCTTACTGGAGATTGGAATAAATATGCACAAGGAACTGTTTCGGCATGGGAGATGAAATCTCTTTGTTTCTATCATGGAGTGCATGAACTGGCACATGTAGACATAAACAAGTATGGAATAGACAACTTCGCTGACATATCTAGTGAGCCTATTGTAGACTACACCTTCAGAAAAAATGGGAAAGACATTCCAATCTTTAAATTAAATAAAATAATTGGAACTTGCTTAAGTAAGAATAAGATTAAATCCACAGTCACTATTTTAACAACAGATGGTGTTGTAGATGTTAAGTTTAGACCAGAATACTTCTCTATGTTTGACCGCCAAATATCTGAAAAACAAGCAGATGGAACTAAAAAAGTTATTGAAAAATCTTGGTTCTCAAGAGGTTCAATGATTATGGTTACAGGACTAAGATCTGGTGATGCTTTTAGAGCCAAGCGATACTCTAAGACACCAACACACCAACTGTACAAAATAGACGAAGTAACAAAAGATGGAGAAATAAAACTAAGAAGTGATAGAGTAGGAAGTTTAGAGTAGCTTCCTCTTTCTCTTGATTTAAAATAAAAAATATGATATAATATTATTAAGAGGAGTGATAAAAAAATGGAAAACAAATATAAAATTATAGCTATAGTTGGGAAGTCAGGAGCAGGTAAGGATGCTATTTTAAATGCTCTATGCGACAGATACAAAGGACTTAATAAAATCATATCAACAACAACTAGACCAATTAGAGAGGGTGAGGTTGAAGGTGTTAATTATCATTATGTAACAGGAGATGAGTTTGGTGAGAAAGTTGTTAATTTTGAAATGATTGAGGCTTGTGATTTTAGAGATTGGTTTTATGGAACAGAACTTAAGGCTCTTGACCCAAAAAGAATAAATGTAGGAGTTTTTAATGTCGCTGGAGTTGAAGCGTTAAGAGAAGACGCTAGAGTTATCTTAGAAGTTATATATATAGTAAGTCCAAATAAAACTAGGTTAATTAGAGCTTTAAACAGAGAGGACAATCCTGATATAGAAGAAATTTTTAGAAGGTATGAACAAGATGCCAAGGACTTTAGGTTAATGGATTTTCAGTTTACAGCTTTAATGAACACAGAGAAAACTGAACTGAGTGAAGTTGTAGAAAAAGCTAAAGTTATAATTATGGATAAAATGAAAAAGTATTTTTAGGAGGAAGGCTTAATTGCCTTTCTTTTTTTTGGTTCGCCAGCGGCTCTGATTTTCATATACGTAGCAGATTTTTCACATAAAAACACACTTTAATATTTTTCAGTATAAACTTAAGGGTAACTTATAAATCATAATAAATAACTAAGATACAGTTAGTTCTGAGGCATAGTAAAAGTAAAGTTTATATTAATAAAATTGAAGGTAAAAAAAATGAAGTAAAATTATTTTCTAGAAACTCTTGACAAGTTCGACCAAAATGTGATACATTATAATTAACAAAGGGTGAATTGTAGTTTATTTAGAGGTCGCTTCGCTCACACTAAATAAACTCAAAAGAGAGATGAAAAAAGAGAAAGCGTAGCTTTCTCTTTTTAGGCCGCCGCATTCACACAACATTTGATTTTAAAATAAAAATATGATATAATATGTATATAAGATAAAGAAAGGAATGATGATAAATGTATAAAGGTTATATAGCAGGTGGATTGTTTAGTGAGGCTGAACAAGCACAAAGAATTAAAGAAGAAAAGATTTTAGGTAAAACATTTCCAGATTATAAGTGGTTTAATCCATTAACTTGTAATGAAGCAAATGATAAGAACCTTAGTCCAACCGCAGAAAATATATTCTTAGGAGACACAAGAGAAATAATAGCTTCAGAAATTATCGTAGCAGATCTGTCAGGCAATGACGTTGGAGTAGCAGCTGAATTAGGTATTGCTTATGGACTACAGTACGCATATAATGTATTAATTGAAGTGTTAAATAAAAATAGTGAAAAACTTAGCCTTACATCTTGGTATGAACTTAATAACTTTGGTCTGAAAGATAGAATGATAGAGACAGTAAGTTCAGATATAAGAATGCCTAACGCTGGAGATTACAATTCAAGATATGTTCCTTTTGGTTTAAATCAATATTTAGTTGGAATGATAGAGCATATGAATGGTAATATACACTATAGTTTTGATGAAGCAGTAAAAAGTTTAAAAGAAAAAGAAAGAGAGTGTGATGAAATTGTTTTCTAAAGATAAACCAATAATTTTTATCGACATTGATGATACTCTTGCTAATACAAGACAAGCTGTTTTTGATTTATATATTGAAGCTACAGGAGACGGAACTGGAAATATACACGCTGAAGATAAACAGTATGTTTCCTTTTGTCCTTTGTGGACAGATGAGGAGATAGGAAAGTTATTCTACAATGGATATGTTCTATATGACAGAGTACAACCTATGCCCATGGCTCAAAAGGCTGTAGTAGCCTTAGAGGAAAAAGGATATGATGTTAGAATAGCTACTTTACACACGGCTCATGGAATACCAGCTAAACAAGCTTGGATAGATAGACATTTTCCAACACTTAGTAATAAAGTTATCTATATTAATGATACTCTTGGTAACAAGGACGTTCTTGCGGAATATGCTTTAATAGATGATCACTACAAGAATATAAAAACTAATAAATCAGCTATGCCAATTTTATTAGATATATACAACATATACCGTTCAATGAGTAAAGATAGTTGTATAATTTGTAAAAGTTGGGCAGAGGTTATGAGTAAACTTTAGGAGGAACAGCATATGAGTAAACTATACTTCAAAACTGGAGTTATGGGGTCAGGCAAAACGCTTGACCTTGCAAGAGTAAAATACAATTATGAGGAAAAGGGAATGAAAGTTCTTTTATACAAACCTAGGACAGACACAAGAGATGGGGTGGATGATTGTTTTATTGGCTCTAGAGCTTTAGGATATAAAATTCCAGCAAGATGGATTTCAGACAAGATGGCAGAAGATATTGAGAAAGTAAATCCTTCTATTGTAATAATAGATGAATCACAATTTTTATCAAAAGAACAAGTTGACGAAATTCAAAAAATATGTTATAATTATAATATACCAATAATACTATATGGATTAAAAACAACTTTTCAAGGACTATTATTTGAGGGAACTAAAAGAATATTAGAGGTTTGTGATAAAGTTGAAGAGTTTAAATGCATGTGCAAGTGCGGCAATGTAGCTAAACAAAATGCTAGAATGTTAAATGGAAAAATAACAAAAGATGGAGAAGTTGTTGCGATTGGTGGAAATGAATTGTACACTGGAGTATGCAACAAATGCTTTTATATAGGAGGGAAAAATAATAATGAGTAATGAAGTTAAAATTAGTTTACATGATCTTAATCAAACAATAGTGGCTCAATTAAAAGAAATTCCACAAGAGGAGAAAGACTTACTTATTCAAACAATAGAGGATGTAATAAAGAAAGGTAAGAAGTATTTCATGCTATTATCTAATGAAAAAAGAGATTACACTATATTTAATATGGTAAGTACAAACCACAGAAAAGTAGTAGAGGAAATAATGGAAATCCTAGAGAACAGAGGAAAAATAAAAGACTTTGAACTTACAGCAAGTGGAGCATTAGAGGTTTGGGTTGGTAGTACTTTTTATGCTTTGTTCCCATATGATCTAGGTGTAATAGAAGTTTAGGAGGTAAAATAATTATGAAATCATTAATATGTAACATGTCTAACTTCACTCTTGGCTCTACTGTTAGTGTGGTTGAGAATGGTCATGTAATAGAAAAGATTAAAGTTTCTAAGGTTGAGGGTACTTATCAGATAGCTTTCCAACTTTGTATGAAAAATAATATAGATAGAATATCTATAGTAGGTCCGTCTGTTGCGGCTGGAGAGAAATTAGTAGCTAACTTCAAGGAAATTGGAGCTTTATGCTATGCGGAAGGTGTTGACAAAATAGAGTTTAATGTGATATAATATAAGTATAAAGAGTAAAAGGAGAATGATTGTATGTCAAAACATTTAATAAAAACAACAGAAGTGTATAGAGTAGACACAGTATCTGAAGTAGAGGTGTTCCATACAGACTTAAAGAATGATGGAAATTTTGTATTAGACGGATTTGGTTATAAACAAAAGCAGATTAAAGAAAAAGGCGAGGTTGTTGAAGAATATAATTTAGTAACAGTTAAAAAGTTATTTGATGATGAAAAATATCCAAGCCATGATGTAGATATAACTTATAATAGAGCATAATAGAAAGGGGATTAAATAATGTTTAAATTTGAAAAAGTTAAAAGATTCGCGGACGTTGAAATAGAGGCTCCAATAAGAAAAACTCACTCTTCAGCTTGTTATGATATGGTAGCAGCTGAGGATGTAATAGTCCTTCCAATGAACAGAATGTTAGGAGATTTAAGTAATATTGTAACAACAAAGAAGATTACTCCAGACATTAAAATTCTTTTAGAAAACATGATAAAAGAAGAAAGGTTTGAAGCAGCACAAGGTGTATTAGATTCAAGTTTAAGTCATACTTTGAGTGAGACAGCTGCTTTAACAAAAGAAACAGGAGTGAAGCCAACTTTAGTTCCTCTTGGATATAAAGCTAAAATGCCAGATGATTATTGCTTAGAGTTATATTGCAGAAGCTCTTTTCCATTAAAGCACTGGTTAATAATGCCCAATTCGGTTGGAATTATAGATGCTGACTATGCTGATAATGAGGATAATGATGGAGAAATTAGCATGATGTTAGTAAACTTAGCACCTTTCCCAATTAAAATTGCAAAAGGTGAAGTGATATGTCAAGCTAAGTTTAATAAATATCATGTAACTGACACAGACTCAGAAGATGAAAAGAAAGAAAGGGTTTCAGGTTTTGGGTCAACCACAATAGAAGGAGAGGTTGATATTGTCAACTAAATTAATTGCTTTTGACCAAAGCTTAAATATTACAGGATATTCCATCTTTGTTGATGATGTCCTTGTTTCATATGATAAGTTTGATACTTCTAACGGAGTTGATACTTCTATTAAGCTTAAGGAAATAAGAGATATTATTTCTTCATTACTAGATGAACAAAAGCCAAACCAGATAGCTTTTGAAGAAATACAGTTACAGCAAATACCTGGAAGTTCAGCACATGGAAATGTAGAAACATTTAAAAAGTTAGCTTATGTTCAAGCTATATTCTTAGAGATTTGTGCAGAAAGACAATTAGAATATAGTATAGTTCCTTCTGTAAGTTGGAAATCAACTTGTGGAATAAAAGGACGTGGCAGAGCAGAACAGAAAAAGAATGCTCAGGTTTATGTGCTTCACGAGTATGGTATTAAACCTATACAAGATATCGTAGATAGTATATGTATTGGAATGCATGTGATTGAAGAAGCTAATAAAGAAACAAATTGGGAGTAGGTAATACCTACTCCCTTTTTCTTATAGTTTATCACTAATTTTCATTATTTCTCTTTCTAGATTAGATTGTCTATCTTCTATCCTATCAAGTCTGTTTGTGTGGAGCATTTGGATTTCCTTTAATCCATCCATAGTATCTTTTAACCCATTAAAGATAAGTCTGTTTTGTTCATCAGAAGAAACTTGTTTCAACGATATTTGTATTAAAGTTTCCCTCTGCTGCTCAAATAAAACATTTTGTTTCTCCATAAGAGAATACATCCTCTCATTATCCTCTTTTGCAAATGCTCTATCCCTATCTAATCTTTCCTTGGCATCCTGTCTATCCATTTCCTTATCTTTTGTTATATAAGAAATAAACTGTTTACCAACCACTAAAGCGGCTAAAATTCCTATTGCCCAAGAACCTCCTTGAAGTATGAAGTCCATAATTGAAGTTTCCATGTGTTGACCTCCTAATTAATTTCTCCTTGTTGCTCTTGTTGCGGTTATTGACATAGTTCCATCATAGGTAAGTGGTACGGATAAATTTCTAATAATATAATCTCCATAAATATCAGATTTTTTATCTTCAACTTCTATCCTTACATTTGGTTCTAAATAATAAATAGGAAGAGAAGTTATAGATATACTTTCATTATATGCTGTATGTTGGAAAACTAAATCTCTAACTACACTAAAAGCGTCCTTTCCAATTGAAGCATAACTATACATTTTAATATCTTCTACGATTATAAACTTTTGACCAAGAGAGTTAAACTCTTTAATCTTGTCCGCTAGCCCCTCGGAAGATTTCTCAAGTATAATGTAGTCTGGAGTGTCTGGTCTATACAAAGTATTGACTTCATCATCCGTTACTGCAATAGTTCTTCTACCAATAGCACCAATAGAAAACTTACCTAGTTCACTATCTGAACTAATAAAATCTAAATAAGCATCCATTGCGGCACTATCTATATCTTTCCACTTTTGTTTTTCAAAGTCGTATAGTTTTGGTATCTCGTTTTGCAGCTCTCTATAATAATAACCTGGGTCAGTAG
>NZ_JAVWDJ010000085.1:0-4416 GCF_036642255.1 Clostridium sp.
TGGATATAAAGAAAAAACAAATTCAAGAAGATTGGCTTGATAACACTTCTCTTGAAGGTATATCTGATGCAATTGATGAAAAAATAGAAGCGATTAAATTGGCTTATGTGGATAATG
Organism: Clostridium sp.; assembly: GCF_036642255.1. Lineage (GTDB taxonomy): Bacteria > Bacillota > Clostridia > Clostridiales > Clostridiaceae > Clostridium_J. The sequence continues at coordinate 118 of NZ_JAVWDJ010000085.1, forward strand.
CGTCAGGAGAATCTACTCAAGCAGGAGAGGGAGCTAAGAGTTTAATTGAAAGATTGAAACTTGCACCTGAGGTTGGCGTTCCTATGTTCGGACCTCTGGTTAACACAATTACAAGAGGGGCCAGACTAAAGAAGTTTTATTTGCGGTCATCTGCCACGGGGATGGGTAAGACGAGGTCTATGGTCGCGGACGCATGTAACATAGGCTGTAATGAAATATATGATGCTACACTAGGGTGGATAAAAAATGGAACTGCAGAACCAACACTGTTAGTAACAACAGAACAAGAATTGGAAGAAATTCAAACTATGATGTTGGCATTCTTATCTAATGTTAATGAAGATGCTATTTTAAATGGAACTTATGCGGAAGGTGAAGAGGAAAGAGTAATTAAAGCAGCTGAGATTTTGGAAAATAGTCCACTATATGTTGAAGAGTTGCCAGACTTCTCACTTAGAGATATAGAGAATACAATTAAAAAGAATGTTCGGGACAAAGATGTTAAATACGTTTTTTTTGACTATATCCACACTAGTTTAAAAATCCTAGAGGAGATAACAAAAAGAACTGGCGGAGTTAAATTGCGTGAAGATAATATTTTGTTTATGATTTCTATAAGATTAAAAGATTTATGTAATGAGTTTGGTATTTTTATTATGTCAGCAACTCAGCTTAATGGAAACTATCAAGATGCCTCTCTTGAGGAAAGTAATCAGAATTTACTTAGAGGAGCGAAAAGTATTGCAGATAAAATAGATCTAGGGTGTCTACTCTTACCCGTAACAGAAAACGATTTAGAATCTCTAAAAGATGTTCTATCATCAGGTTTGTTTGATAAACCAAGTATAAAAATGACTATTTACAAAAACAGAAGGGGTAAATTTAAATCTGTTGTTTTATGGTGTAGGGCAGACCTAGGAACTTGTAGAATTTATCCAATGTTTTTAACAGATAATTTCTATGGAATGGTAGAGATAGAAAATACAAAAATCATAGTTAAAAAGGAGAATGAAGAAAATTGGGGTTAGAGTATGATAAAGATTATATAAAGAACAGTCTAACCATACAAGATGTCTTTTCCTTACTGGAAGAGTTTGGGGCAAACCCCACAATTCATGGAGGACATATAGTATCAGACACTATATGTCACAATTCCATTGGAGAAGGAAGTAAAAAATTATATTATTATGACAATACTAAATTATTTAGATGTTTAACTGGATGTAATGACATATTTGATATATTTGATTTAATGGTGAAAATATTTGATGAACAATACAATGACAAAATATCACTCCCAAAAGCAATAACTATAATCGCAATTAAGTTTGGATTTAGTTCTATTGTCAGTCAAGAGTTTGGAGAAGAAGTGTCAGAAGATTGGTCTATATTCAAAAGCTATGACAAGATAAAAGAATTAATGTCAAAAACTAAAAGAATAGTAGATATGAAAATGTATGAAGGTAAGATTTTAAGATATCTTCCAACTCCTAAAATAGACCCATGGACTAAAGAAGGAATTACAAAAGACACAATGAATAGGTATGGGATATGTTACTACCCTCAAGATTGTCAAATAGTAATCCCGCACCATGACCACAATGGAAACTTAATTGGAATTAGAGGAAGAACAATGGTGCAAGAGGATGCTATTTTATATGGAAAATACAGACCAGTAATAATCAATAGAGTTATGTATAACCACCCTTTGGGATTTGCTCTATACGGATTAAATTTTAACAAAGATACAATAAAAATAATAAAGAAAGCTATAATCTTTGAATCAGAAAAGTCAGTTCTTAAATACGATAGTATATTTGGAGCAGAGAATAATATTTCAGTTGCCTGTTGTGGAAGCTCACTATCAAGCCATCAATTTGAATTACTTAAAGACTTAGGTGTTGAAGAGATAGTGTTGTGCTTCGATAGACAATTCAAAGAGAAAGGTGATAAGGAATTTAGGAACTTGGTCAAAACTCTTCAATCAATAGCCTCTAAATATCATAATTATGCTATTGTGTCATGTATGTTTGACAAAGGAGATTTATTAGATTATAAAGCTTCCCCAATAGACCACGGGAAAGAAGTGTTTTTGCAAATGTTTCAAGAAAGAATAACTTTATAAGGAGATGATATTATGTATTTTAAAACATAAAGGAGGACTTAGTATGAAATACAGTCTTATACAAAACGATGGAATTGATTTATCAGTTCATGAGCAAATACTAACCAATAGAGGAATTAAAAGAGAGGATATTAAGCACTATTTAAGTACAACAGAGGATGATATATTAGACCCAATGCTGTTAGATAATATGAAAGAGGGAGTTGCTTTACTTTTAAAACACATAAAATTAGGAAGTAAAGTATTTATTCAATCAGATAGTGACGCAGATGGAATATGTTCCGCAACAATGTTGATAAACTACCTCTTTAAACAATTTCCAAATTTTGTAAACTCTAACTTAGATGTTAGGATGCATGATGGAAAAGAACATGGAATTATATTAGATACAGTTATTAATAAAGGATATGGATTAGTGATAGCTCCAGATGCAAGTAGTTCTGAATATGAAATACATCAAGCACTAAAAGAAACAGGAACAGACGTTCTCGTGCTTGACCATCATGAAGCTGAGAAGTATTCAGAGTATGCTACAGTAATAAATAATCAACTATCAGAAAATTACCCTAATAAAACCCTTTGCGGCGGAGGTGTAGTATTTAAATTTATCTCTATGATAGATTCTCTCTTAAAAACAGAATATGCAAAAGATTGTTTAGATGTTGTTGCTCTATCTGAAATTGCTGACATGATGGATTTAAGAACATTCGAAACAAGACACATTCTTACAAAAGGCTTAGAAAGAATAAACAATCCTTTTCTTAAGGCTCTTGTTGAAAAACAGGAATACTCTTTAGGTGGAGAATTAACTCCTATTGGGTTAGCTTTTTATATAGCTCCTATCATAAACGCCACAATAAGAGTTGGAACAGCTGAAGAAAAAAAGGTTATGTTTAATGCTTTGTTAGAGCACAGAGCATTTGAGCAAATTCCTTCCACAAAGCGAGGGTGCAAAGGTCAACTTGAGACTGTTGTGTCTCAAGCAATTAGGAATGGAGTGAATATAAGAAACCGACAAAAGAAAGTGAGAGACGAAGGAATTGACCATGTGGAAAACATAATAGAGGAACAAAAGTTGTATGACAATAAAATAATGATTATACAAGTTAATAGTACTCTTGACAAGAATCTTACAGGATTAATTGCTAATCAACTCATGGCGAAATACCAAAGACCAGTATTACTAGTTAGAGATACAGAAGATGGATTGCTTCAAGGCTCTGGTAGAGGTTCTGATAAGTCAGAGTTAAAAGATTTAAGGGAATTTCTATTAAATAGCGGTCTTGTTAGTTATGCGGCTGGGCATGCACAAGCATTTGGTGTGGGTATTCCAAAAGAGAACATTAGTGCTCTAACAGATTTTGCCAATGATAACTTAGTGGATTTTGATTTTTCTCCTTGTTATGATGTCGATTTTATAGTTAGAGCGAATGATTTCGATCCACAAGATATAGTTTATGTAGGTGGAATGAAACCTCTTTGGGGCAAGGGTGTTGAAGAATCATTTATTGCTATTGAAGGAGTTAAAGTTAGAAAAAATAATATAACTTTAATGTCAGCAGATAGAAACCCCACTATAAAGATAACACTACCAAATGAAACAACTCTAATTAAATTTGGTGCTTCTCAAGAGGAGTATGAAAGTCTTATAAGCGAAGGGTTTGTTGAGTTAGATGTAGTTGGAACTTGTGCCATAAACAATTGGCAAGGGAGAGTTACACCACAAATACTAGTAAAAGAATATGAAGTTCAACAAAAGCAAGAATATTATTTTTAATAAATTAAAGGAGTGAATATAAAATGGATAATAGTAAGTTAGTAAAAGAAATAGTTTCCACAGTAACTAAGAAATTTGGTGAAAATGGAAATATAAAAGAGGAAACAACTGAAACAAGAGAAAAGATATACAACAATAATTTTACAAAAGAGGAAATAAGCGCGGCTGAGGTTGTTGAAGTGGAGAAAGAAGAGCCAAAAAAGATTGTAGCAGATGCTTCTATAGAGGAAGTTGCCAAAGCTATAGACAGAAAACATGCGGATGAGGTTGAAGCTGCTAAGGGAGTTGTGTCTACACCAGCATCAGCACCAGTACAACCATCTAAAGTTTTTTCTGCACCAGCTCCTGCCCCAATCACATCATTCCAGGCGTATAAAGACCAGGCAACCAAATTCCC
>NZ_JAVWDJ010000085.1:4516-6825 GCF_036642255.1 Clostridium sp.
AAAAGCAATAAAAAATATAAGACCAGTTTAAACTGGTCTTATTTGATTTTTGTTTAAAAATATGATATAATATTAATATAAGAGGAGTGATGTAAAATGATAAAATTAACAAACGCACAAATTGAGGGAATTGCCATAGCAAAAAGAAGGTATTTAAACGGTGAAAAATATACGACCATTGCGGGGTACGCCTAGTTGGTACAGGAAAGTCTACTCTAATAAAATATTTACTAACTGAATTAAAGATTGATCCATCTAAAATAGGATATGCATGTTATACAGGTAAAGCTTCACTAGTGTTACAAAGAAAAGGGCACGAAGAAGCAATGACACTTCACAGGCTATTGTATAAAACATTTAAAAACAAAGATGGTACTTTTTCACACATACCTAAAGAAGAGTTAAGTGAGCCATATGAAATACTTATATTTGATGAAGTATCAATGATACCTACTAGTATTTGGAATCATGCTTTAAAGTATGGAGTTCATATAATAGCACTGGGAGATCCATTCCAACTACCAGCGTTGTATGAAGAGAATGGTATATTGGATAAGCCTCATGTTTTCTTAACAGAAGTAATGAGACAGGCTTTAGATTCAGAAATTATTAAAATCTCTATGGATGTTAGAAATGGTGTGCCACTAAAACCTTATGATGGGAAAGAGGTTAAAATAATAGAAAAGCATCAATTGGTTAGTGGTATGTATACGTGGGCAGATCAAATCATATGTGGAACAAATGCAACAAGACGAAAAATCAACGCTCAAATGAGGGAGTTGCTTGGATATGGTGCAGAACCACAAGAAGGAGACAAGATTATATGCCTAAAGAATTATTGGAATGAACTAAATGAATATGGAGATCCACTAATAAATGGAATGATAGGGACTTTAAGCAATGTAGAGTTTGGTAAAGACCAAGGAGTTTTAGGAAAACCAATGATGATTGATTTTACCCCAGATTTCATTAATGATAATGACAATTTAGGAATGATGAAGGATTTATCAATTGATTACAAGTTAATCACTGAAGGTAATCCTACTTTTGCCAGAGATGCAAAGCCTATATATCAAAATGGAAAAAAAGTTCCATTTCCAAAAGAGTTTGATTATGGATATTGTATTACGACCCATAAATCTCAGGGAAGTGAGTATAACAATGTTCTGCTATTTACAGAGCGTTTCAGGAGTATGACCAATGAGGATTATCAAAAGGCACTATATACTGGAATTACAAGAGCATCAAGTAAAATTGTAATTGTATTGTAGAATTAATTAAAATGTATAGAAGTAAGTAATTAATTTCATTGGCTCAGAAACCATATAGGAATTAATTAATACCTAAAGGAGGAAAATTAATATGTCATATTTTTCAATTCACAACCACACAGAATACAGTTCAATTCGTCTTTTGGACAGTATAAACAAAGTAAAAGATTTAATAGACAGAGCAATTGAGTTAGGCTTAAGTGGAGTTTGCATCACAGATCATGAGGTGCTTTCTTCACATGTTGAAGCCATTAGATACTATAGTAGTTTACCAAAAGATGTTAGAGATAATTTCACTCTTGGATTAGGAGATGAAATATACTTAATAGATGAATTAGGAAATAAACCACCATTAGGATATTCTCATTTTATACTTGTAGCAAAAGACCAGATTGGACACAGAGCATTGAGAGAGATAAGTTCAACAGCATGGAGTAACTCTTATACAGATAGAGGTATGCTAAGAGTTCCAATTACCAAGTCTCAATTATCTGAAATAGTTAAAAAATTCCCAGGAAGTTTAATAGCTTCTAGTGCCTGTTTAGGTTCTGAACTTTCTCAACTAACTCTATTGTTAATAAAGAAAGAAAAAGAAGGAACATCGGCTGAAGAAATAAATGAGATTAAGAGTAAAATAGTACAATTAATCAAGTATTGCAAAGATTTGTTTCAAGAGGATTATTATATAGAAGTTCAACCAGGAATTTATAGTGAACAAATAGAATATAATAATAGGGTGAAAGATATTGCTAATGCTCTTGGAGTTAAATTAGTTTTTTCTACAGATTCTCACTACTTAAGGCAAGAAGATAGAGAAGTGCATAAAGCATATTTAAACTCAAAAGAAGCAGAGAGAGAAGTTGATGATTTTTATGCTACTTCATATATGATGTCTTCTGCGGAAGTTTATGAATATTTAAAGGTTCAATTTACTGAAAGTGAATTTCAACAAATGATAGATAATACAAATGAAATAAAAAGTAAAATTACAACTTATGATTTATTCAAGCCGCAAGTAATTCCTTATGTAAAAATAGA
>NZ_JAVWDJ010000086.1:0-6825 GCF_036642255.1 Clostridium sp.
TTGTCATTGTCTAATCGAGCCATAGTAGCCAACAAATCTATAAGCATATTGTTTACAAGATTCAGGATAGAGCCTGTAATGGTATCGGTTGAACTAACGAGCATATGTGTAGTTGGTAGATCGGCAACAACTAGCTTCAATCCTTTATATTTTATACGTCCTTTCAATACATCAAAATCAGCCTGAGACAACCTAGATAAGCGGTCTACACTCTCAACTAATAAGGTATCTCCATTCTCTGAATCATCGAGCAATTGATTTAATACTGGTCTATCTAGCTTAGTGCCTGATTCATTTTCTATGTAGTCTTTCACTTCATCTTGAATGGTATTTGCAAACTCTTTTAAATCATCTAATGCTCGTTCTGCATCTTGATCTTTGGTACTGGCTCTTACATAAATTCTAGTTGTCATTTCTCATTTAACTTTGTTTATTTAAGTACTATGATAATACTATCATTTAATTAAAATTAATAGTTTAATGATAGGTTGTTTCTCATTTAATTTTATTATTTTTTGAGTATAGTCTAATGATAAAATTTTATTAATCTTCTGAAAGCGCTTAAAGTATAGTTAACTGTTTTTTCTACGTGAATAAGTTAGAACAGACTCCATTGATAATTAACTTTTATTCACATACATTAATTAATCTGATATTTTATAATTTATTTAAATATTAGTATCTTAATGGTGATTAATTGAAAATAATAATACTTCTTAGCTCTATATCTATTTCGTCCTTATCTTTAGCAAAAGCCCCTACTGTTGATGGACAAAAACTTCTTCTTGAAGCAAGCTCGATCAAATTTTATGTTAGTGAAAAACGAACAGAATTAGATACAACAATTCAAAAATATGTCACAAATGTAGTAGCTACTATTGATGATCCAAGATCAAAGAATATCCATCTAGTTTATTATTATTTTGATTGTAAAAACAGGACAGTATCTGGTCAGGGTTTCTTATTTGATAGAAAAACAGGTAAATCTTTTAATGCACCTCCTAATATTCAATATAATATTAATAGTTATTCTCCAGTATCAGGAGCAACATTAACATATAAATACTATGCCTATTCTTGTTTAAAATAAGCAGGAATATTAGGTTCTATTAAAAGATCCTTTAAAGCTGACTAAGAAGCCATATGATAAAGAAAGGGAGCTATGCGCTTTCTTTTTTATTTCCAATTTTTTGTAAATACTCATATTAGACATTGAAGGATAATTAGCTCGTCATTGAGTGGGTCTGTATAAAATACAGCCATTCTATAGGATTCATTAAATACTTTCGGATAGGCATAGAAAAGATGCCTAGAATAATAGGTTTTATCATCTTCAATTTGATATAAGCTATCTGTAGCTATTTCTGCAGCTAAGCTTATCTCTTCAAGCAGGTCGAATCCATTTTCTTCTTTTAAGTACTCTATAATTTTAGCTTGACTCATATAATCTAAATTTGTATTTGGATTTTTCTTTCGGAAATCTGCAGCAAATTTAAGAATATCTCCTATATATTCAGTAGTAAGAGTAGGCTTATTCTCTAAATACAATGATAGATAAACAAATTTAAAAGATGATGGGAATTCTGGAGTAAAAACAATCGTACTTCCACTCTGCCCAGAAAATTTCTCATCTACAACAAATTTTTCTTTAAATTCAGTACTAATATTAGAAGATCTCGTGATTCCCTCTAACAATTGATTATGATTTCGATAGACTGTATTAAGATTATAATTTGATTCGATTTTATCAAAGTTCTTGCAAAGTAAACTATCCTCTAGCTCAGACGAAATATTATCACCTGCTAATAGAAAAGAGGTTTTAGTCATGCATAGAATGGCAAAAATAATATTTTTTTTCATTGTAAGGTATTAATTAATAATAATTAATTTGATAATAGCAAAAAAATAAAGTAAACCAAAATTTTAATCTTACTATATTTTGTTAATTTTCATTTTTTCAATTAAATTGAATTTTTATACATGCTAATAGCTGTATAGTATTGTTCATCTGAATAGAACAAGAATGAGCATATATGAGCAAGCTTTCAATCAATCAGGCAAGTAAATTATTCAAAGTCAGCCGTAATACAATTTATGCTCGTATTAAAAAAGGTGACATAACAAAAGACAGTGAAGGCTTTGTTTCTGTTCAAGATATGATGAGATTGTTTGGGAATAAAACAGATAAAAAAGTAACTGATCAAGCCGTTACTGAACTACTGAACACCACTAAACAAACAGTACAGCAAATTGATCACTCTACTGAGCACCCCAAGAGCAATACTGAACAACTTTTAGAACAAAAAATTGAACAACTAAAGACACAAGTTAAACAATTAGAAAGTCAATTAGAGTATGTCAAAGCTAATGAAGCATGGCTTAAACAGCAGCTAGATCAAAAACTCATTGAACATAAAAGCAATGATAAGAAAGGATTATTAGGTCGTTTATTTGGATAACTTCGTTGCTACATATCCAACTTGTTCTAAGTATTGTATCCAAGCATTAACATAAAACGGTTCTAGTAACTTAAGCTTAATTCTTTCAGCATACTGCTCTGTATTCTCTCCTATCTCAGCTTTATAGTGAGATTGAAAGCTATTTAATTTACTTAGCTTATCTCCAAACATATGAACTTGTTTAGCTGACATAGTATTAAACATATTAATTGTATTTTTATCTGCTTTAATAGGCTTTTGTTTAATCTTGAAAAGGAAATGAGATACAGTTCTACCATCTTTGAACTGATCATATTTAATAGTGATCTCTGTTTTTTTATTTATCTCATTAACAGCCTTATCCAATACATTTACTTTAAACAGGCTCATTGTTTTATATTCAGTCGGGCTAAGACCTAGCTTTTCTCGAATCTCTGAAACATCATATTTTTTGCTACTACCAAGATTCAAATATTGAACCAATAATTCATACAATCTAATACTATACTTACTTTTAAAATCAGATATTTGCTCTAAATGGTATTTAGTAAACTGTTTTTCTAATCGGCTTATCATACCTATAACAGTTGGGGTAAAGAACAATACAGCATACCCTTTATTATCAATATAACTTGCTTTGTATATCCATCTTTCCTTATACCGTTCATCTGTAGCATTATCATAATAACTAAACTGTCTTTCAAATAATGTATTTACTGCTTCTTGCAAACTTTCATAAGCTGTACTTTCTTTAACTTTGTATTGATCTATATAGCTTTTAACAGAAACTTTAATAGCAGTATTCATTGTAAGGCTTGGTATCTCTCTAGCTTCTACAATAGCCAATAGCATTAATCTTTGTTCGACTAGTGATAAGTTAAAGCTAGCATCAATTAAAGCATTATCCTTGACTACTAATCGTCTTTCTCTATCCATTTTTGTTTGCCTATTATTAGATATAAATTTGTATTTTGAATAGCTTATACTTTAACTATCTTAGATAGCAATATATTTATCTATCTTTATGCTCGGAAAAACTATCTTTATGTCCCCTTATCCACATCGGAAAAACTATCTTTATAACTCGGAAAAACTATCTTTATACTCTCTATAAGCCTTTCTCTGTAAGGCATACAGCAAACAGTAAAGCATTTTAAAGCTTTTTATATTCAGAAAAACATCTTCTTCTTTTCAAAAATATTTATTTTAATAATTAAATTCACCTATTTTTCATATAAAATATTTAAAAAATTCACTACTATTTTCAATAACTCTTTAAAACACTCTAAATTGATCGATAATGCACATTAAATACATTGAGCTAGGTATGTATAGACTACTATATAAAAATTCAACTAGAAGCAAATGGTGATGATTTGGAGGTATTTTTTAATGTCACCTAACAAAACTCTATTGTGAATTAAAAATATAGTACATATCAAATACTGGTGCTCGTTCCTCGCTATAGACTTTGTGGATTTTTCTTTTTTACTTATCCAATATCTCCACTAAATTTTTATGCCTAGATCAATTTGTTACGTCACGACAGAATTAAAACTATACTTTGTAGATTTTAGTAATGAATTAATCTAGGTAACAACCGACTGAATACAACCTGATACGAAATGTAAGAACAGAGGGCGTTAGCCATTGTTTATTTGATAGGGAAAGTTCTTTATTGTCACAATCGAAAAAGAAAAAGTTTTGAAACGATCGGAGTAGGTACTTAAAAGGGGGTACTGGGGCACAGTAGCAAGCCACCCGTACCTATATTCCAAAGGTAGCTGAATAAATACCTCATCCTTTCAAACTAAATTTTATATTTTTAACTAACTTAGTTAGATTAGTCGGAATTTGACATAAATGTTCTTATATATTAATATGTTAATTATAAAAATTAAAAGAATGAACAAGTACTATATATCCTATAATACTATCTAAGTTATTGATTTAAAATTAACTTGTTTATATGTTGACAATTGGTTTTTATAAACCATTGTTTCTTAGACATTTTATTTTGTTTATTTAATAATTAAAATCAACTTATGTTATTGATTTATAAATATTTTTTAACATTAAAACAAATTTGGATAAACAGAGAAATTATTCTATATCTGATACTTAATTTACTATGAAGTAAAGCTATTATCTTTACATATTATTTATATAGATTTCCTCTATCTTTTTATCTTTATTTACCACCAAAACAATACATATATAAGACTTATTCCCTTCCCTTAATTAATGAGTAAAATAATAAAAACTAGTAGCTATTTAGGCTACCCAATTAATAATAACTACACCTTAAAACAATCAAATATGAAAGATATATATTTAGCTTTAGTTCATGCTAGAGATAGCATTGATAGACCATTAGCACTTAGATATACATTAGGTCTTATTGATGACCATAGCTTTGATATTAAGAAATTAACAAGAAAAATAAGAACAATTTTTAAAGATGCTGGATATAGTTTTATTTATAGCTTCGAGCATGCAGAGAATAGAGGTCTTCATTTAGAAATGATATTAGTTATAAATCAGGCTAAATACAGTCCTTTAACAATATTTAATCTTTTAAGAAAAATATTCTTTAACATGGATGGAGTAGAAATTCATAATGAAAAATATAAAACAGTGTCTCTAAATTTTCATGAGAGAAAAGAAGAATATATTACAAGTGGAAGTAAGGTAGGACACAGTTTAAAAAAAACTGATCAATTTAGTGATTGCGTATATCGTGCATCTTATCTAGCAAAACAAGAAGATAAATTACAAGTAAAATATAAGAAAACATTTGGAACGATAACAGGATAAAACAATGAAAATTAGTAAAGAACAGTTTTTAATTAACAAAGCATACAATCAATTTTTAACAGAAGTAGTGTTCTGGTCTTACTTATATAAGAAATTTAAAGTAGATAAAGAACAAGGATTTAACTCTAAAAATAACTATGAAAAGATGATTTCATTTCAAGAAACAGTACAGAGAATGTTGCCTGATATTGAGAAGTTGAACAGGTCTAAGATTCGATCTTCCTACCCATTAGTTGATGACGTTGCTTTGATTCAGTATTTCAAGGATACAGTAGGGATATAAGATTAATTTCTGATGCTCCCTTGTGTAATTAGTATTAAAAAAGGGATGTTTTAAACATCCCTCTTCTGCATTAAGTTAAGAACGCCTTGAGTCTGCTGTATTATAGACAGCATCATTTTCACGTCTGCCTACAGCAATAACCAATACGACAACCTCATCATCTATAATTTCGTAAACCAAACGGTAGCCAATACTACGAAGTTTGATTTTATAGCGGTTAGGATGTCCTGATAACTTGTTCTTAGGAACTTTAGGATTCTCTAAAACCTTGATTAGTTTCTTTTTTAATGGCTGCTTAATACTTGGATTAAGCTTGTTCCATTCTTCTAATGCTTCTTCTAAAAAGTCTAATTTATAACTCATTTATGTTTACTCGAATGCGCTTCTGATTCGCACGAGCATCTGCAATTTTATTGAGTTCTAAGTCCTCTAACTGTTCAATCATGTTTTCATATAGATCAGCAGGAATACAGTAGAAAGCAGGTGTATTACGATTAAGGATTGCGACAGCTTCACCCCTACCTGCTAATACAGTATCCATAGGACTCTTCTTGAGTTCAGTAATACTTGCAGTCATTCGTGCATGGATTAGTTGAGTCATTATTAGTCCCTTATATAGTTCATGATTTGCAGTTTGGGATAGATTGATATCAGATGATTTGCATATTTGATTAGCTCAAATACTTTAGCTTCTTTCTTTAGTCTATTCGCAATCAATTGATTTCTTTCAGATTCTTTCTGTTTGAGATACTGCCAAATTGATTTTGATTTGGCTCTATAAACAATGGAGTTTGAGAGAAGTAAATCTAGAATGTTAGTGAGTTCTAGTTCCTCTAATCCAGGTGCCACTCTAAGATGTTCTAAACGAGCACTACATGGCCTTTCACTAGAGGCAGAATCATATATATCCAAAAGCTCTTTTAGCTCTTGCATAGGTACTTCATCTTCAATATGAGAAAGTTGTGGATTCATATGTGCTCCTGTTATGGAATACAACATAGCACATATAAAAGCACTACTAAAGGTGCTTTTAAAGACACTTTTGTTACAAAGCCTTAGATACTCTATAAACTGTTGCAACACCACAACCAACAGCCTTAGCGATTTCCTCTTTACTCATACTGTTTGTAGCTAGAAGTTCTCTGATCCTCTTGTGCTTACTTTCGTTTGGCTTCTTACCTGTTGGCTTGTATCCAGAACGTTCTAAACCTTGTTTGATTCGTTCTCTACGCTTGTCATTGTCTAATCGAGCCATAGTAGCCAACAAATCTATAAGCATATTGTTTA
>NZ_JAVWDJ010000087.1:0-6569 GCF_036642255.1 Clostridium sp.
GTGATAAATCTGATTCAATGACTAATCTATTATTCAATATACTAGGTAGCTTTGCAGAATTTGAAAGAGAGTTAATGCTAGAACGTCAGAGAGAGGGAATAGCAAAAGCTAAAGAGGATGGAAAGTATAAAGGACGTATAAAGTCTATTGATGACAATGCTATTAGATTGGCTATGAATAAAGAGAACGCTAGTTTTAGAAAGGTAGCTAAAGAATTAGGTGTATCATTGTCTACTGTTCAAAGAGCTATGAAAAATGATTGATAAAATTATGAAAAGATTAGATAAAGATTTTGATTTAACTACAACTTTAATAATTATTTACTTAGGTTTAGTTACTATATCAATAGCTCTATATGCACTTATACAAATTTATGTAGATGATGAAGCTACAGCATCTAGCCTTTTAGGTTGGTCAGCAACTATTTTTGCAACGATAGCTTTACTATATACATTTAATAGTTGGAGAGATCAAAAAGGAAGTGAAGTAATAGCTAATGAAGCAAAATTAATCATAGATAAATTAAATGAATCATTAGAAATATCGGAGAATCTTAAATATAGTTTACTAGGTATGAATTTTGATATTGCAAATAAACACTCATTAGAATTAAATGATTGTTTAAGAATAATTGATACAAGAATAAATCTATTAAATATTTTAGTTAATGTTCAATTTAAAGAAATTGATGAAAATATATCTATATTTCAATCAAATTATAGGCAAGTAACACTTTTATTTATTATGTATTCAAATAAAATTATTTCTGATAATAAAGTACATACAAATGATTTATCCAAAATTATATTAAATAAATCATATGAACATGAATTGCAAAATTACAATTTTAAAATATATCTTGCAAATTATGCTTTATATAAAGAATATGATAAAAGCGCATAGGCGCAATGCACCTCACACGTGAGCATATATACACCTACACGTGAGGATAGATATAGAGGATAGTTAATAGCTATCCTTTTATTGTTTTGAGTTGATATAAAATGAATGCTACAGCTAAAGGGATAAGGAATACTGTCATAGCTCTGTATCCCTGAATTTCTGTAATAGCTTTACATCATCTACTAATGGCATGTAGCACTTAACATTGCTTAAAGCTATACCATCTAATTTAGGTAGAGCATCAATAATATTTGTTCTTATCTTATCTAACTTTTCTTTATTCTTTACTACATTATAGCCTTGTTCTGTTTCTGCTTTCACTTTATTTGTTAGATATTGCCATAATACTAACTGTGTAATTAGTTGATTGTATGTACTGTTAATTAAGTGTTGTTGATAGTCTATCATTATTATTATCCTATTTTCTTAATTGTTCTTTTCTTTTGTTCTTGTTTAGTTTTATCTGCTTTAGGTATCTTAGATTGTGTCAATCTAATACCTTTCAATTCTTCTTCTAACTTTGTTTCTTCTTTAGATAAATAGCTATATCTATATACTGCATCCTTAAAGTCTGCTGTATCTTTCAAATCATGGAAATAGTTATTAGTCTTTTTAACATCTTTAAAAACTGTATAGTAATCTGCTGTATCAATAGATACTGATCTTTCTGTTTTACGAGGTAAAGCAATAGCTGTACTGACACCATCTAAAGCATATAGACAATCTCTAGCTTCATTTAAGATAGTAAAAGAATACTTAGAGCCTTGAGAGAATGTAAGCATTAGATGTATATGAAAGCCTGAATACTTACTTTTCTCCATAGCTATATAGTATCCAAAACCTGTTTTAAGTTTACGTGATAAGGTTTTAGTTAAAGCATCATTGATTAATGATTTATTAAAGTCTGCTGATTCTACCTGTAATACGATATGAGCTACTTGTGGCTTGTTAAGGTTATCTCTACTACTTTCTAAGACTGTTAAAATACTTTCAAATCTACGAGAATCCAGTTTGTAATTGGTATTGTATGTATAGCTTTTAGCTACTGTTTTAATTGATTTAGGCATATGTAAGTTATTCCATTAAATAGATATTAGTTATTGTTTATATAGATATAAATAGAGATATATAAAAGATGTATAGAGAGATAGATATAACTGATATAGCTATATACTGTCTTAAATAAAATCCCTAACTTTTTATGTGTAGCTAATAGATAAAAGGACAATTAGCTACTATTGTTTTTATTGAAAGATACACTATTTATTGTGTGAAAAGTTTTGTACTAAATTATGAAATAAACATATCATACAATGACTTATTTGTCAATGTGCAGTCAAGCTGTAAGCCTTTACCCATACAGGATATAGGTTTTTTAATGATTCAATGTTATGACGCATCTGACAAAGGTATGAGAAGATAAATAAGACCATACAAATACAGTGTTTTTATTGTGTTTTGAGATGTGAGCAAACTTGCTCATATTTAAAATAGATTTGATTTATTGAAGAAAGAACGAATACACCTACTGACCTGAAAAGTCGAATGAGTAGAAATAGTACTAAGTCCTAGAGATATGCTCATATTTGAGCTGATCTAATTAGCACCATATTTCTATATGTTGTTTTATGATTGGTATAGAAATGTATAGACGTTCCTAGATTGTTAGGAGAGTTACTACGAAAGTTTCGTAGTTCATTAAATTTTGAGAGCTTAAAGAAATTCCTTAAATCTTAGGAGATATATCCAAGTTTGGATGATGTATTTTATTAGATACTAGATATTGTGGTTGTCAGATCAATATGACACTAGTTAGAGATATAATTATAATTCTGTATGCTCACCATTTCTCACATGAGAGCGTTTAGACACCTTACCTATGCACTTGTACCACACACAACCAAATGAGCTGTAAAAGCAAATTAGAGCCATTTAAGAGCATGTGTAAAAAGCATTGGGAAGATAGTAATTTTATAAAAAATATTTAATGCTTGTTTTAATTTGAGATTTTAAAAATTGACTCAAAGGGGGTATGCTCAAATTTGGACACACCCACATGTCAATACTTCCTCCATTGGAGGGAGTTAAGATAGAACTTTCACTACGGATAAATAAATAAATTATAATCTAGTCAGCGTAGCCCTAGTATGTATTTAAGGTACTTTGCTAGATGGTAGGGGAGTACTTAGAATTAGCCCCCACCCCCTAAACCCTACACACCATTGGTGGGAGTCATACTCCGTATTAAGCAGGGGTTTTATTTTTAAAGCTCCGTTTTATTTTCATTGTGAAGTTAATAAGAATTACGTTAATAAATACGATGCTCATTCTTCGCTAAATGCTTTATGGATTAGAAATTAAAACTACTCCACGCCCTCTGTTACTCCCTATTTCTGATCAAATACCTACAGTCGGTTGGATACCCCATTACCTTGAACGCTAGAACTTTCCAACTTTTAAAACTCTGGTGGACGTGGCATTCAAGTTAATAGGGTTAAGATAGGATTAATATATAGTCCTATATGCTCACCATTTGCACTCTAAGCGACTTTAGAGTACGCACCTATACCTATGTACCACCCAACTCAAAACAAGCACCTTAGAGCGCAAATGAGAGCCTGTGAGCACACACTGATTTCAGGTCATGGCTTGGTAGGGTAATCGGTATGTGATTTCTGTACCCAGTTTGATAGGTAAAAAAACAAATTAAAAATTTAAGTTTTGAAAAAGGAAAATTGGCTTTTCTGAAATAAAAAAAGCTTTTAAATGCTTTACTGTTCTCTGTATGCCTTGCTGTGTAAGGGTTTTAGAGGGTATATATGGACGAATTCCCCCTTATATGTGGACGAATTCCCCTCTTGATAAGTCCGTATACATGGACGAATTCCCCGTATTAGTGGTCGTGATATGTTGTGTCTGTTATTGACTTGATGTATGTTGTCAATATAAGTACAAATTCACCGTTCATGGTCAGACATAAAAATGAGTAAAGAAACAAGGCTTGTGGTAAAGGATAACGCTTTAATAGATGCTAGTTTCAACCTATCATTGGTAGAGCAAAGGTTAATGTTACTAGCTATTGTAGAAGCTAGAGAGATACAAGATTTAACGCCTGATACACCTATAGAGATCAAAGCATCTAGCTATAGAGAACAGTACAATACTGATTCAAGTGAAGCCTATAAGCAGTTATCAGAAGCTACAAAGCAATTATTTAATAGACAATTTAGTTATATAGATAAGTATAAAGGTGATGATGCTATAACAGTTTCACGTTGGTTAAATGAAGCTACCTATATAAATAATAAAGGTACTGTAGTTATATACTTAAATAGAAATGTAATAAGTATGATAAGCAGATTAGAAGCTAATTTTACTAAGTACCTGTTAGAGCAAGTTAGTGATTTTAAAAGCCAGTATAGTATCAGACTGTATGAGTTATTAATTAAATATAAAGATGTAGGGAATAGTAAAAAATATACTATTGAGGAGATTAGAAGCCTTTTAGGTATAGGTGTAAATGAATATAAAGTATTAGCAGATTTTAAAAAGCGTGTACTAGATTTAGCAGTTAAAGAGATAAATGATAAGACTGATACAACAATCAAATATGAGCAGTTTAAAGAGGGAAGAACTATATCTCATATCTTATTTAAGATAGGTAAGAAGTTAGCCAAGAAGAAGAAAGATAGCAAAGATCAGAATACAGTTGATATGTTTACTGGACTAAGTATCAAGCAATGTCTTATGTTTGGTGATAAGTTGAGTAGAGATATAGCTTTTCAGAATCACTATAAGGCTAATGTAGGAGAGAATATAGAGGACTATGCTGAACGAATAGCTACAATGCTATCAGATGCATTCTATGTTACTGAGTGGATGCCATATCTTGAAACAGTTGGATATATTAATCATAAGAAAGAATAAGGGAGCTATATAGCCCCCTTTTTTATTACTTGCCTAGTAGCTGATTTTCTAGCTCTTTGATTGACTTATCAATAGCTTCTTTTTGTTTACGTAGCTTTTTAATTTCATTCTGAATTGAAGTAGCAGAACGTGTATTAGCTAATTCATAAATAGAGTGTACTTGATCAACTCTAAGATCAAGAGCATTTCTAACTTTGTCTAAACGGTATAGAGGAGCAATAGCAGACCCTTTAACAAAGTCTGTATTAATACCTTGTAACTTAGTTTTAATATCAACTTTCTCTGCTTCCTTTTCTTCTTTCTTTTTAAGAGTTGAGATAGCTTTAATGATCTGATTGATACCAACAAAAGTAGATTCTTTTTGTGCTGTAGTGACTTGATTAGTTGCCATGATTCAAAAGCCTATATATGTATTTTTCATACTTATAAGACTATCAGATTGAACGCTGTACGTGAATAGAAGTGTATAACTACCCTACTAAAATAATTTCATTCACGTAGAGAGAGCAAAATTAACTACGAAATTTTCTTAGTCACTACACTTTAAGTGTAGTCTGTATTCATTAGGCACGCCCTATTGAGTACATAAAAAAGAATACAATATATGTATTCAAATACATTGTTTTATATATATGAATACAGTATATTTATAACATCTTAGATTTAAAAGAATACATATTATGGCTAATGTTGGATATATAAGAGTAAGTACAGTTGATCAGAATACAGCTAGACAATTAGATGGTTTAGAGCTTGATAAAATATTTACTGAACACAAAAGTGGTAAAGATAAAGATAGAGAACAATTAAAAGCTATGCTGGACTATGTAAGAGATGGGGATACTATTCATATACATAGTATTGATAGACTTGCTAGGAACTTAGCAGACCTTAAAGAGCTTATTAATCTGTTCAATAATAAAGGTGTATCTGTTCACTTCCATAAAGAAAATATGAAATTTAACGGTGATAAATCTGATTCAATGACTAATCTATTATTCAATATACTAGGTAGCTTTGCAGAGTTTGAAAGAGAGTTAATGCAAGAACGTCAGAGAGAAGGAATTGCAAAGGCTAAGGAAGAAGGGAAGTATAAAGGACGTACCAAGTCTATTGATGATGATGCTATTAGATCGGCTATGTCTAAAGAAGGAGCTAGTTTTAGAAAGGTTGCTAAAGAGCTTGGTGTATCATTGTCTACTGTTCAGAGAGCTATGAAATGATAAGTAAGATTATGGAAAAATTAAATAAACCTTTTGAGCCAATAACAACTCTTATAATTATTTATTTCGCATTGGTTACTGTATCAATAGCACTATATGCTCTCATACAAATATTTTTTAAATCAGATACTGCTACAGCATCTAGCCTTTTAGGTTGGACAGCAACTATGTTTGCAACTATAGCTTTACTATATACATTCAATAGTTGGAGAGAGCAGAAAGGTAGTGAAGTTTCCTCTAATATCTCAACAAAAATTTATATAAGTTTTGATAAAGTTTCTACGATGATTCAAGACTTAGATGTATTAATCTACACTTTAATAGACGAATTAAAGGAAGAAGATAAATCAGAAATATATGATATCTTTGATAAATTAGTGAAAATATCAGATAAGAATTCTGAAATAGTTAGTTTAATTGACATTATCATTGATTATAAATCAAACTTAACTTTAAAGAATGAAGTAGAAAAATATGAAAAAAATATAGAAGATTTATCATTTTTTATTGAAAAAT
>NZ_JAVWDJ010000088.1:0-6382 GCF_036642255.1 Clostridium sp.
GCTACATGCATATCTCCACTATTATCTAATATTGACATGTACACTGAAGTGGCATACCCCTTTAAATTTAAGCTATCTTCTAAATCAAGTCCTATTATCCTACTCTCTTCTATAATTTTCTTTCCATACAAATCATCGCCTAACACAGAAATTAGCTTAGTATTAACCCCTAATCTAACAAGGTTTTCCCCAATATTTCTTCCAACTCCACCAAGAGAAACTCTAATATTTCCAGGATTAGAATCACTAATTCGCAAGTCATTCTTTGGGAAACCTAAAATATCCATATTAGCTCCACCTACTATCGATATAAAATTTTCTTCATTAACTATATATCCTCTTCCGGTGATATACCCTTTTTTAGTTAGGTTAGTTATATGGACTCCAACAGATGACCTTGTTATACCTAAAATTTCTGCTATTTCATTTTGAGAAATCAAAGGATTTTTTTTAATTAGATATAAAATTTCTTCTTCTCTATTTGTCATCTACATCCTCCTTTTCTTATACACTTTTGCTTATGTTGTAAGCAATTGCTTATCATAAAAATAATATATCAAATTTATCATAAAAAATCAAGAATTTTTACATAATTTTTATTTATTTAGTACATTGCTCCATTTCAGGATTTACTATTTAGTTGCACATGATGATGTTACGAGTTATAATTAGAGAAAAGTTGTATTTTATAACTTATTTAAAATCATTATAATTTATTACGAAATGGAGGGTCATTATGGGACTTTTATCTTTCAAAAGAGGAATTCATCCTCCTCATGGAAAACACTTTTCTGAAAGTAAATCAATTGAAACCTATCTTCCAAAGGGAGATTTAGTTTTTCCTATGTCTCAACATATAGGCGCACCTTGCGAACCTTTAGTAAAAAAAGGCGACAAAGTTTTAGTTGGACAAAAAATAGGACAAGCGACTGGATTTGTTTCAGCTCCTATTCACTCAAGTGTTTCAGGAGTAGTTAAAAATGTGGTACCAATGCTTCATTCAAATGGTACAAAGGTTATGTCAATTATAATAGAAAATGATAACCTTTACGAAGAAGTAGAATTTAAATCTTACAAAAATTTCGAAAGTTTATCAAAAAATGAACTAGTTGAAATTATTAAAGAGGCAGGTATGGTAGGACTTGGGGGCGCATGTTTCCCAACCCACGTAAAGCTATCCCCTGCACCAGACTGCACCATTGACAGCATAGTAATTAATGCAGCTGAGTGTGAGCCGTACTTAACCTGTGACCATAGACTAATGCTTGAAAATTCTAACGAAATAGCAGAAGGATTGAAAATTTTACATCATATGTTCCCAAATACTAAAATATATATTGGAATTGAAAACAACAAAAAAGATGCTATTGATGCTATGACTAAAGCTGTAAGTGGTTTAAGCAATATCGAGGTAGTTGCCTTAAAAACAAAATATCCACAAGGGGCTGAAAAACAACTTATTTATGCTACAACAAAACGTGAAGTTCCTTCTGGAAAATTACCTGCTCATGTAGGTTGTATCGTTCAAAATGTTGCTACAGTGCATGCAATAAGAAATGCAGTTGTTTTAGGTAAGCCTATAATAGAAAGAGTAGTAACTGTTACAGGAGGATCAATTAAAACGCCTAAAAACCTAAGAGTAAAACTTGGTACATCATTAAAAGAGTTAGTAGAAGCTTGTGATGGTTTTGTTGAAGAACCAGCAAAAGTTATTTCTGGTGGACCGTTAATGGGTACTGCTCTATTCTCTATAGATACTCCTGCTATAAAAGGAAGTTCTGGAGTTTTATGCTTATCTCAAAAAGAGTGGGATATAGAACCTGAAAGTAGTTGTATAAGATGCGGAAAATGTGTAGAAGCATGTCCGATGTTCTTGATACCATCTAAATTAAATGCATCTGTTATAAAAGGTGATTATGACACCTTTGAGCAATATCATGGTGTTGACTGTATAGAATGTGGTTGTTGTACATTTGTTTGTCCAGCAAAACGTCACTTGACTCAAACTTGCCGTGAAGGTAAAAGAAGAGTATTAAGCAAGAAAAAGAAATAATAGAGGTGAATAGAATGTCAGATAGATTATATACCGTATCTACGTCTCCTCATATAAAATCTAAGAATACTGTATCATCAGTAATGAGAGATGTATTAATAGCACTACTTCCAGCAACATTTGCAGGAATTTACTTTTTTGGACTAAACGCACTGTTAGTTATTTTAACTGCAGTAGGTTCTGCTGTTTTATCAGAATATGCTTTCCAAAAAATCACTAAAAGACCAATTATGATTAAAGATTTAAGTGCAGTGGTAACTGGATTACTACTAGCTTTTAACGTTCCTCCAACAATCCCTCTATGGATGGTTGCTGTTGGAAGTGCCTTTGCTATTATAGTAGTTAAATGCTTCTATGGCGGAGTTGGACAAAACATTGTTAACCCAGCACTAGCTGCTAGAGCATTTTTACTTGCAGCTTATCCAGTTAGAATGACTACTTGGACTGTAGATGGAACTACTGGCGCAACTCCATTAGGACTTTTAAGAGGAGATGGCGCAGCTCAACTTCCAAGTTTATTTGATGCATTTGTTGGAAACATTGGTGGATGTATTGGGGAAACTTCTGCATTAGCCCTTTTAATTGGTGCAGCCTACTTATTATATAAGAAAGTAATTAGCTGGCATATACCAGTAAGTTTTATCGGAACTGTATTTGTACTTACTACAATTTTAGGTAGAGATCAATTAATGACAGGTAATGGATTATATGAAATATTACTTGGAGGTCTAATTCTTGGTGCCTTCTACATGGCAACAGATTATACTACTTCTCCTATGACAAAAACTGGTCACTTAATCTTCGGAGTATGCTGCGGTGTTCTAACAACTCTAATTCGTATATATGGCGGATATGCTGAAGGTGTTTCCTACTCAATATTAATAATGAACTTATTTGTTCCATTCATTGATAAATATACAAATCCACGCGTATTCGGGGGTGGAAAATAATGAAAGAAAACTTAGGCTTAGGCATTAAACTTTTAATAATAACTGCTATAGCAGGTCTTTTATTGGGCTATGTTTATGAAATAACAAAGGGTCCTATTGAAGCAAAGCAAAAAGAAGAACAAACATTAGCAATGAAAGCGATACTACCTACAGCAGATGAGTTTAATGAAAAAAACATTTCAGCTGTAGAAGGTATTAGCTCAATTTATGAAGGAAATAAAGGTGGACAAATCTCTGGTTACTTAATTACAGTAAACCCTAGTGGTTATGGTGGAGAAATTAAAATGATGGTTGGTATTTCTTCTGATGGTAAAGTTGAGGGAATTAAAATTTTAACTCACAATGAAACTCCAGGACTTGGTTCTAATGCTGAAAAACCTAAATTTGCAGACCAATTTAAAGGAAAATCTGCAGAAAAAGAACTAGCTGTTGGTTCAGATATTCAAGCAATCACTGGATCAACAATTACTTCTAAAGCAGTAACAAATGGAGTAAACACTGCTATCAAATTTTATAACGACCAATTGAAAGGAGCTAAGTAACCATGAGTGTTTTTATTGATAGAATGAAAAAAGGTTTGGTTGAAGAAAATCCAGTATTCATTCAAATTATTGGAATGTGCCCTACCCTAGCAGTATCTTCTAGTGTTGAAAACTCGATAGGTATGGGTATAGCTACTACTGTAGTTCTTATGGGATCCAATGCTGTTATTTCTATGATTAGAAAATTTGTACCAGATAAAATAAGAATCCCAGCATATATAACAGTTATTGCCGCTTTCGTTACAGTAATTCAGTTTTTATTACAAGGATATGTACCTGCATTATACAAATCTCTAGGGATTTTTATACCGTTAATAGTTGTTAACTGTATTATTCTTGGAAGAGCTGAAGCTTATGCATCAAAATTTGGTGTATTACCATCAATATATGATGCCGTAGGTATGGGCTTAGGATTTACTTTGGCATTAGTAGTGCTTGGAGCTTTTAGAGAAGTTTTAGGAAATGGTACTTTTTATGGAATCCAGGTGCTTCCTGCTTCATATGAGCCATCAATTATTATGATTCTTGCCCCAGGAGCATTCTTTACATTGGGTATACTCCTAGCTTGTTTAAATCAATACAAAATAAATAAAGCTAAGGCGGCTAAATAAGAGAGGTGAACAAACTTGGAATTAATCAGTATTTTTTTAAGTGCCCTATTAGTAAATAACTTCGTTCTAGCGAAATTCTTAGGAATTTGTTCCTTTCTAGGTGTTTCACAAAAGATAGAAACAGCTAAAGGGATGGGATTTGCAGTTACTTTTGTTATGGTACTTGCAACTATTATGACTTATATAGTTAATGTATTTATTTTAATACCACTTAACTTAGAATATTTATCTGTGTTAGCATTTATACTTGTTATTGCAGCTCTAGTACAATTTGTTGAGATAGTAATTAAGAAGACTTATCCTGGATTATATAGAGCACTAGGTATATACTTACCACTTATTACAACTAACTGTGCTGTATTAGGGGTTGCTCTTATAAATACAGATAAAGGTTATAATTTGCTTCAAGGAATTGTGAATTCTCTTGGTGCTGCGTTAGGATACACCTTAGCAATAGTACTTCTTGCAGGTATTAGAGAGAGAATGGAAGATAATACAAATATGCCGGAAGCCTTTAAAGGTTTACCAATTTCTCTAATTACAGCTGGACTTATGGCAATAGCATTCTTTGGATTTAGTGGTTTAATATAAGGAGGTGTAATTAATGGAAATGCAAAGCTTAGTTTTCCCTGTAATAAGCCTTGGAGGTCTTGGAATAATTTTCGGCTTATTACTTGGATATGCGAATGATAAATTTAAAGTTGAAGTAGATGAAAGAATCCCTCTAGTAAGAGAAGCTCTACCTGGTGCAAACTGTGGTGGATGCGGTTTTGCTGGTTGTGATGCATATGCCGAAGCAGTTGTTACTGGTAATGCAAAAGCTAACAAGTGTGCCCCAGGAGGTGCTGTGGCAGTTGAAGCAATTTCAAATATTTTAGGAGTTGTTACTGAAACAAGTGAACCAACTGCAGCCTACATTAAATGTCAAGGAACTTGTAGTGTAGCTAAAGAAAAGTATACCTATCAAGGAATTATGGATTGTAACCAAGCTGTTATTAATCCTGGTGGCGGATCTAAAGCTTGTGAGTATGGTTGCTTAGGATTAGGTTCTTGCGTTAAGGTTTGTCAATTCGGAGCTCTTGAAATTATAGATGGTATTGCTAGAGTTATTGAAGATAAATGTACTTCTTGTGGTGCTTGTGTGAATGCATGCCCAAAAGGCCTAATAGAAATAACTCCAGTTAATTCAAGAGTTAGAATACAATGTAACTCGAAGAATAAAGGTAAAGATGTTATGGACACTTGTAGTGTTGGATGCTTTGCTTGTGGTATATGTTCTAAAAATTGCCCTGAAAGCGCAATTACAATGGTAAATAATCTTCCTATAATTGATTATAGTAAATGTGTAAACTGTGGAATATGTGTAGTAAAATGTCCAAAGAAAACAATAGAAGATTTAAGAACACCTGAACAAATCACTGCTGCAAATTTAAAAACTCAAAGCGCTCAGGTTTAAAAAATTCATTATATATGATATAATATAGGAGACTTAAATAAGTCTCCTATATTTATTTAGAGGTGATAATATGGAACAAAAAGGTGTAGTAAAATCTGTTAATGGTGATGTTGCTAAAGTAGCTTTTATAAAAAAATCTGGATGTGGTAGCGGATGTTCTTCCTGCAAGTCTAAATGTGGTCCTCAAGATATCATTTTTGTGGATGTAAAAAATACACAAAACGCAAAAATTGGTGATGAAGTAAAGGTAGCTTTGCAAGGTAAAGATTTTTCTAAAATGACCTTTTGGGGGTACGGATTTCCTACTCTAATAACAATCTTAACTTTAGTTTTGGGCCTATTTTTGTTTGATTCATTAAGTTTAGCAAATTATGAATTATATGCTGCTCTCTTATCTCTTGGTGCTATGGCTGTTTCCTATAAAATTGGAGGAATAATAAACAAGAATAAAGAGAATAGCAATTATAGTTTACAAATGATTGAAAAATAAGTTTATCAATTTTAAATAATACAATTTTTATACTTAAAATTTTTAAATCAAAGGAGCAATATATCTATTATATTGCTCCTTGTTTATTTGACATTTTTTTTATTTTTATGTATACTCTTCTAGTATATGTAAAAAATATTATAAATTGAATAGTTGGAGGTTTTACTATGAATATTGCTTCAATGATTGATCATACCATATTAAAAGCTGATGCTACAAAAGATGCAGTAATAAAGTTATGTAAAGAAGCTAAAGAATATAAATTTAAATCAGTATGTGT
>NZ_JAVWDJ010000089.1:0-6020 GCF_036642255.1 Clostridium sp.
AAAACGAAAACAACCCCACTCCAGGACTTTCATAATAAGGGTAAGATTATCCAAATTTGAGTTATATATTTAAAAACTATTGAATAAAGGGGGCTGGTATAAGGTGAATTTGGGGATATTTTAAAAGCATAAGTATCACATTCTATTTAAGAGTGCGCTTTCTACAGAAGGTTAAACTGTGTTTGGAGATAAATCTCCTTCAAGAAGTAATTTAACAAAATGAACTTGTTCATTATTTAATAATTAAGATGAGCACATGCCAAGTTTTGCAAGAGGAAGAATCAAACTTAGCTCTTTAACATTACGTAAACACCAAATGACATATTGAACATTTATAATTAAAAAAATTTCGGTATTTACTTTTTACATATTTTATTGTATCAGTGTGTAAATGTGACTTGAAAAATTGAGGATAAAAAAAACAATATTCGGGTAATTTAAATCTATGATATATTCCTCAAGGAGAGTGATAAATATGAAAAAATTAAGCACTTATGTTTTAACTATAGCTTTTGCTTTTGCCTTTATTGGATGTGGCGCAAATACTGAAAACATTAATGACAATAACTCACCAAATAATTCTGGCACTGAGCTTCAAAAAGAAATAACAAACAGCAATGCTAACATTGATGAGAAGAATGCTCCAGGTGACAACACTGCTACTAATCCTCAAAAGGAAATTACAAATAGCACTGCTATTAGATCTGAAGATAATGCTCCAGGCAGCAATGTTGGTAATGGTTATATTGATGGGGTATATGGAAGCATGTATAAAAACAAACAAACTGGGTTTGAAGAAGCTATTGTGACAATACAAAATGGAAGAATTCAACATATTGAACTGAAAAAATTAGATGATAATAAAAATGAAGTTAATTATGAAGAATGGGATGGAACTAAACGGGGATATCCAAATCTAAAGCAATATAAAGTGGATTTAGCAAAAGCAATGATTGCCAAACAATCCTCTGAAGTTGATGTTATTTCTGGTGCTACTTGGAGCTCAATTGGATGGAAAGCAGCAGTAGATAATGCACTTAAAAATGCCAAGTAGTTATTCAGAGTTTCACTCAAATAAGCATGGAATAACTATTCATGGGGACAAAAATCAGAATGTAAAATGTAATTGAAACTATCGTGGAATTTTTACGCTAGTATCTAAAAAGTTATATTTTTTAGAGTTACAGTGCATGAGAAAAAAATGTTCAAAAGTAATTAAAAGATGTATCCTATAAAGTAGAATGCAGAGCATCTACTTTATAGGATACATCTTTTTTAGAGCCACTGTTTTTATTACAGAGTTGCCAAAAGACTATGAAATTACTCCTTTTATAATAGTTAACATTATTATTATATCACCACCAAATTTCAGTATTATATAAACGATTCATAAGATACAAATTTTGCACTTTTCATAAATAGTAATTACGATATTATAGGTATATTATACCAATGATAATTTGATATAATAGAGTTAGTTGATGGGACTATCTTTCCTTATGGTTTATTTTATGTATAACATAAAATTATGTAATTGTATTTTAGGGGGTAAAAATGAAAAGTAAAATTGAGATGATTATAAAAAAATTTGTACAACACTATTCAGATATGAAAGATGTTGAAACTAAATGGATGGAGCCTTTGGTAACTTATGCTGATGCAAATGATGAAATGTTTAATAGGCTTAAAGACATAGTTAGCCCTTCTCATTCACTACCCAGAGATTTATTACGTGATGCGAGCACCGTTGTGGCATATTTTATACCTTTTCATGAGGAAATAATTAAAAGTAATAAAGAAGGAATGGAATGTTCTAGGGCTTGGGCAAAAGCTTATATAGAAACTAATCAATTAATATTTGATTTAAATACTTATATTAAGAATGAACTACAAAAGTTAGGATGCAAAACAAATATTACACCAGCAACACATAATTTTGACTCAGAGAAACTAATTAGTGATTGGTCCCATAGACATGTTGCTGTTATAGCTGGACTAGGAAAATTTGGACTAAACAATATGGTAATTACTGATAAAGGATGTTGTGGAAGAATAGGAACTTTTATTATTGATGCAAATGTAGAACCTACTGAAAGAAAAAATCAGGAGAGTTGCTTATATAAGCATATGAATATATGCACGCAATGTGTTGATAAATGTGTAAATGATGCTCTGAGTGTTCATGGTTTTAACAGAGGTAAGTGTTATGAAATGTGCCTTCATAATGATAAGGTTCATTCAGATATTAATGGTTTAACTGACGCTTGTGGTAAATGTTTAGTTAACCTTCCTTGTTCCATGACAAATCCAGTTAAACTAATTAAATAGTTAACAAATTCACTTTATTGAATGATTTTTAGAGAGGATGACATTGACTTTTATAATTTAAAAAAAGATTTACTAAGGGGATTTATAAATGGGATATAAATTAACGATAGCTAAGGAAATTTGAAGTATATATTATAAATAGAAAAGGAGTTTAGTATATAATAAAAATAATAAGGCTTATATATTCTATTAAATCAGTTGAAACAAAAGACTTAATAGGATATATAAGCTTTTTTTATTAAGGTTCTAAAGCATTTTGAAAAGCTTGAAGATGATTTTTTGAAGTGTCTCTAATTCTAGTGAAAACATCTTTTACATTACTAGGAAGATTTTGAGTAAGAAATCTATTATACATTGCAATAGTCTCCGCTTCATCCTGCACCCCGTCTTCGAGGCTTTCTTTTATACTAGTTGGTGCACTCACATAATTATTTGAATTATCTACTGGCAAAGGAACAATGTAACTAATAAATAAAGGTTTTAAATGGTTAATGTGATTATTCTCTGCAATAATAATATTGGTAAATGGAGGCTGTTTACCAAACTTTTCAACAACTAGTGAGTATTTTGATATAGCAACATATTCATCTTGAAGGGCATAAGTCAGCATATCTTCTAAAGTTAACTCATGGTCTGCTTTTGCAGCATCTACACCAATTAGATTGCTATCAGGATGAGGGGAAGATTTCGCATTAGTTGCTAAAAATAAAGCGTCCAAATTTACTGCATAGCAATTCGTACTTGCTATAAAAAAACTCATCACAAACATTGCGACAAATAAAATTAGTTTATTTTTCATAGTGTCACTCCTTTTAAATGTAATTTTAGTTACAATATTAGTATGCTGATGTTTTTATATTTGAATACATTTTAAATATAATCTTTTGTAATGTTAATTTACTTTCTTAAAAATCTTAAGGGCCTCAAAGTAACCTCATAATAACTAAATTTTCAACTTTGTAGATTATATTTAAGAACAAACTTATTTTCTTTGAATATATTACTTTAGATAGAACTTTGATAGGAAGGATTTTTATGGGGTATAGCAATTACTTGAAGAAAATTAATCGAGAAATAGATGAGGAAAATATAATTACACCTTTAAATAAGCAGTTAGAGGTGTATTATCTTAGTGGAAACTATGACTCTTATCTTGTGGAGTATGAGGGTGATCTTGCTGCGAAATTAGCAGTGCTAGATTATGCTGATGCCTATATTACAGAAAAATCCTTTGCCATAATTTTTGTTAAGAAAGGAATGTTAAACCAATTACTTGAAGCTATACCTAAAATTATGAATATTGAGCCTTACTATGTTTACACTCTTTCAGAGCTATATTCATTTAACTCTGAAAATAAAAATTCAATAAATAAAGGATCCCTTACTTTAGACGGGGAAGGTGTAATTGTTGGCATAATAGGTACTGAACTAGATTATTTAAATCCTAGATTTCTCACAGAAGATGGAAAAAGCAGAATTATTACTTTTTGGGATCAAAGTGACAACACTGGACCGAGGCCTAGCTCCATGCCCTATGGAACAGAATATAGTAAGGAAAATATCAATGCAATTATTGCTTCAAATACTGGTGAATTACCCAATGAGTCAGTTTCGCCTAGATATGAAAAAAGCTTTGGCACTGCCCTAGCTGGTATTATTGGAGGAAGAAAACTAACAAATAAAGATCCATTTTCATCTATTGCACCTAAGTGCGAATTTGCATTAGTAAATCTTAAACAAGCTAATAAAGACTTTCTTAAATCTATTGGAATTGAGAAAAGTTTTGAAAATATATATCAAGGAGCAGAAATTTATACAGCACTTAAATACTTATCGGATTTTCAACAAACTGTAAAAAAACCAATGGTGGTGTATTTACCTTTAGGAAGCAATTCTGGTGGGCGTAGCGGAGATACCATTTTAGAAAGATATATTGATGTTATCACAGAAAGAACAGGGTTCATAGTGGTAACTAACACTGGAGCTCAGGGGCATGGCAGGACTCATTCTGGAAGAGTTATTAAAGAAACTGGAGCTACGGAAAATAGCTTTGTTGAGGTTGATGAGCTTGAAAATAGCTTGTATCTTTCAATTTATACTAGAACTATAGATCTTATTGATATTACTATTACTTCTCCGACAGGGGAGACTATTGAAAAATTTACAGTAGACAAACTAAATCAAATTCTTACCAATGAAGAAAAAGGAATTCCTATTGATTATTTTGTTCAAGAAAAACCCAATGGCATTAAGAACTTAGAGATTATAATTAGAGATGTTAAAAGCGGTATTTGGAAAATAAGCCTCTTAGGTGGTTATATTGTAAGTGGAATAGTGGATATTTGGCTTCATCCAGAAGAGTTATTACACAGCAATACTAGATTTTTTAGAACAACCCCCTATACTACTTTACTAACTCCAGGAACAGCCATGAATATAATAACAAATTCATATTATGGCACTCAAAGTAAAACAATTGCAATCCACACAGGCAGAGGATTTCCAAGAATGGGTGAAACTCAGCCAGTAGTATCATGTCCGGGCTTTAACATGTTAACTGTTAGCACAAGTAATAATTTAGGTGGGTTTAGTGGTGCAGCTATAGCCGGTGCTATACTTGCTGGAGCAGTTGCACTAGTATATCAGTGGGCTTTTGTTCAAGGAAATTATCTTGAATTAAATCCCAAGTTATTAAGGCAGTTATTAATTTCTTCTACCATAAAAGAAGAAAATATAATCTATCCAAGTGAAGAATGGGGATATGGTAGATTAGATTTTCAAAAGCTAAAGGAAACTTTAAACAATGAAAAATTAAGTTCTAATAGTATCACTGATGCCGCTTCTAGAAAAAATGGTTTAACAACATCCCTTTATATAAGTATTCCGTCTGAGATTTATTTTAGGTTAAAATAAATTCATCAGTTCCATAATTTCAGAAAAGTATAGAAGATATTTCTTATTTGTAGGTTGTTTTGTTGGATTTATTTGTATTTCTATGTGGATATACATTATCAATTACTGATGAGAATTTCATTAAGGGATTAAAAGAGCTAAACGAATACTGGCTTTATAAGAATAAAAACCTATGCTATTTAAATATTTAGCATAGGTTTTGTACTGTGAAAATCTTTAAAAAGGTTGTATTGTTTAAGATTATTACATTAAAACTTATATAATTTTAGTAGATAGATTCTTTAGGTACATTAATCTTAAAGAATATTTCTTTTTAAGAGTAATCTGAAGAAAAAATCCTAATAAAATGAAGCTATTTTTCCACTACCTTATTTGTTAAAAAGTTATGTGCTATATCCTTTCTTCTATATACACTTAGTATTAATCCCACGATAACCATATTAATAATTAACTGTGAACCACCAAAACCTATAAAAGGAAGACTAATACCAATTATAGGGGAGAAACCAAAATTCATTCCAAGATTAAGTAAAAATTCTGAAGCTAAAATGGCTATAAATCCTGAAACTAGAAGCTTTCCATAGGAGTTCTTTGTGATTTTAGCTACATTGATTAATCTAACAATAAACACAGTAATTAGTGCAACCATTATAGCTGCAACAACCCACCCAAAGGTATACACAATATAAGTAAAAATAAAGTCAGTGTGTAACTCCGGAATGGTATTAGATTTCATGGTGAACCCATTACCAAAGGCACCAGAAGACTCAATAACTTTT
>NZ_JAVWDJ010000090.1:0-5784 GCF_036642255.1 Clostridium sp.
GAAATAGCTACTCTAAGTATTGTATTTGGTTTCTTATAAAGAACTAATCCATATATGGCACCGGATAATAAGGCACTAAGAGTAAATCCTGGGAAGTAAGCACTCGGAGGAAAAATCATCATACCCACTATATCAGCAATTCCTGCTGTTATCCCACCTAATGCTGGGCCAAGGATTATTGAGCATAAGGCTACTGGAATAAAGGAAAAGCCTATTCTAAGTATTGGAGTTTGAATTGATAGAAATCTTGTTAGTATTACTTGTAGGGCAATGAATAGTGCCATGAATACTAAAGTACGAGTTGTTTTCAAAAAAATACCCCCTTCTTTTTATGACAAGTATGCCACATAAAGAGGAAATATCTCTCTTCTGTGACAGCGGAATGCGATGATTGTACCGCAAATCATTTCTGATTTTTCGTTCAGTGGCAACTTCCCGTCCAACTGACACTTGACGCACAATCCTCTACTCTGTCAATATTATGTTTTATTTCTAAGTCAATTATAGTTAATATTCTGAAAAAACACAACAACATAATTTATATAATATATATTATTAATAGTTCATGCTATTGTTGTCCATAATAATATAGAATAGTACTTGATTAAATTTTAATTTTAGTATTAAATATACATTGTAGATTTTAACTGCGTTTTAGGAAAATAAATTTTACTTCACTTACTAAGAGGTAGTTTTTATAAAAGAACTTTAAAAGAGTTAAATCTCTTTTTAGAAATGGTTGAATTAAATTAACTTGTTGATTATTTAAATAATCGATACATTTACATAAAGGAGTGATTATTATGGCTCAACATGCATTTTCAAGATCAGAGCTTTTAATGGGAAATGAGTCTTTAGATAAATTAAAAAATAGTAAAGTTGTAGTATTTGGTATAGGTGGAGTTGGAAGCTTTACTGTAGAAGCATTAGTTAGGGGAGCAGTTGGAAAATTAGTTCTAATAGATGATGATGCAGTTTGTTTAACAAATATAAATAGACAAATTCATGCGACCTTTAAAACCTTAGGAAAAAGTAAAGTAGAGGTTATGAAGGAGAGAGTATTAAGTATAAATCCTAAATGTGAAGTAATAACTCATGAAATATTTGTTACAAAGGATAACATAGGAGAAATTATAACTGATGATACAGATTATGTAGTGGATGCAATAGATACAGTATCTTCTAAGATTGCATTAATTGAATACTGTCAAGAAAGAAATATTGAAATTATAAGCTGTATGGGAACAGGTAATAAACTTGATCCCACACAATTTAGAATCGCAGATATTTACAAAACTAAAGTATGTCCTCTTGCAAAGGTTATGAGATATGAGCTAAGAAAAAGAGGAATAAAAAGTTGCAAGGTATTATACTCAGAAGAGATGCCAACAAAGCCAAAGCAGGATGAAGTAATAACTTGTAAAACTGGATGTGTATGTACAGGTGGGTCTAAAAAATGTGCAATTAAGCGTCAAATTCCTGCAAGTAATTCCTTTGTACCTCCTGTTGCTGGAATGATAATTGGCGGACAGGTGATAAAGGACTTAATAGCAGAAAGTTTTCAAAAGGAAAGGGAAAAGACAGTTATAAAATTATAGTATATTGATATGTAAGAAACTAAAGCTTAGAAAAATAGTTAAAGCTTAAAAGGTATATAAGCTTTTAAATAAATAAATATGAAGAAAACCCCTAGTAGAAACATCAAAATTTCACTAGGGGTTTTTGGTCTATAATATTTAAAAGCTTATACTTAGAGTATTTTTAGTACCATTCATTTAGAAAACTATAAAGTGCAGGATATACATTAAGTTTTGATATTAAATCCATATATTCGTCCATTGCTTTAAAGTTTTCTTCTCTTCTTTTAATAGCTCTAATCATTAAGTTTTTAGGAGTTTCCAAAGGAGATATATATTCTACTACAGAAACCTCATATCCCTTGGCTTCAAGCATTAAGCTTCTCATTCCATCTGTTAAAATATCGGCCATTCTGGTTTTGAATATGCCATGTTTAAGTATGCTCTTAAAAGGTTCGTAAGAGTATTCACTAAGCATCTCCCTATGACAACATGGAACAGCTATTATTACATCAGATTCCACTCTAATTCCTAGGGCTAAGGCCATATCAGTAGCAGTATCACAAGCATGAAGAGAGATAACTACATGGATCTTTTTATCGGGAGTATAGTTTTTAATATCTATAGCATGAAACTCCATATTTCTATATCCAAGATTTGTTGCCATTTCTTTAGAACTTTGGATAACTCCTTCTGAGTAATCAAGTCCAATAAAATGACACTTTCTTCTTTTTACTTCTGTTAGATAGTAATTAAGAACGAAGGATAAATAAGATTTACCACAACCACAATCCAAGATATTTATAGCAGTATTTTTAGGAAGTTCATCTAATATTCCTTCAAGAAGTTCAACATAATGATCAATTTGGTTGTACTTTCGTATTTTGTCATTTTTAATCTTTCCATCTTTACTCATAATCCCAATTTCCTTAAGCAAGGAATCAGCTTTCCCAGTTTTTATGTAATAATCTCTATTAAGCAATGTTGATGTATTTGAATGAGGTATAGCTTCTTTTTTATTTGCCGGAGCTGTAGTATCCTCAGGTGCTTTATCAACATCAATATTTTTCATAGTTACATTTTTATTATCAGCAGTTATTAGTATAACTTCCCCTCGTTCACTATAGGTTAAAGAAAGAGAATCGTAATTTTCACCTTCTTTTATAATTTCTTGGAACAATTGATCAATAGTAAATGCCTTAGTGATACCTTTAAAGTTATAATTAAGGGTTTTATCATCTTCCAAGTTGGCGATCCCCTTAAAGTTTTTAAGGCCAGATGTATAGTTTACAGTAATGTGATTAAAAATTGAGTTATTTTCCGAGAACCTATTTTCTAAACCCATAAGGAATAATTTAAGTTTATTTAAATTGCTTTTATTCATTTTATCACCTTTCTAAGACCATATTAATTTATAATGGTAAGTATATCAAAATTAAATAATTGTTAAAAGTAAAAAATTTATAAAGGGATGTAATCTATTTTAAATTTAACTAGAAGTATATCCAATGGAAACAACTTATATTCTAGTTATAGGAGTTAACTATTGTAATAATTAATGATAATTCTAGAAGTTAAATATGATATAATGTTAGTGGTAAAAATTCGGGCCTAGAGGGGAGCTGGCAGAGTGAAAAAAAGAGGAGAAAACTTGTGGCTTATTGTTTTTATGTTTTTAATTATGGCATTAAATGCCGTTATCGATAATACTAAGGGGATTTTAATTCCAATTTTCAAGGAAACTTTTAATACTAACAACACAGATATAGGAATTATGATAAGTATTGGATCTTTTGCTTATATAATTTTTACTTATATAGGTGGGATATTATGTGAAAGAATTGGACAAAAGAAAGTATTTTCTCTTGGACTTATATTTATGACCATATCAGTTTTTCTTATGTCCACCACTAAAAGTTTTGAGTCCCTAGTGATTTATATGTTTTTTATGAATGTAGGTAACGCACTATTAAGTATAGGAATTAACACACTTATTCCTTTAGTGTTTATATCATTCCAAGCAATAATAATGAATCTGACACATTTTTGCTATGGAGCGGGTTCTACTGTAGGGCAGCTTTCCATAGGTTATTTAGTTGATAATGGATTTTCATGGAGAACCATCTATATTTTTATAGCAGTAGCATTTGTACTTGTATGCATATGGTTTAAATTTTTAAAAGTTCCAACTGCACATAAAGCTGAAGAAAAGATGAAATTAAACATGTCTAGTGTATTTAAAAATAAATTACTGTATTTTTATGGGTTTGGTCTTGGAACTTATGTTTTTGCAGAAGCAGGGACATCTAGTTGGCTGGTTAATTTCCTTAGAGAAAGCTATGGGTATAGTATTCATAAAAGTTCTCTGTATCTTTCTACCTTTTTCTTTTTATTCACAATAGGAAGGCTTGTTGGTGGGTTTGTAGCTGAAAAAAAAGGGTACTTTAAATCAGTATTAATATCATTAGTAATAGCTCTAATTTTATTCTCAGTAGCATTAGTAATAGGAAATTCTGCACTGATTCTAATATGTATCTCAGGGATATTCTTTGCTATAGCATTTCCAACTATAGCACTAACTATTGGTAAAGTGTTTAAGGAAAATGGTTCATACGTCACAGGGGTAGTTATTACATTTTCAAGTTCCGTAAATATGATTTTAAATTTTATAATTGGAAGGCTTAATGATAGTATTGGAACTACTAAGGCATTTTATATGGTTCCTATAAGCTTA
Organism: Clostridium sp.; assembly: GCF_036642255.1. Classification (GTDB taxonomy): domain Bacteria; phylum Bacillota; class Clostridia; order Clostridiales; family Clostridiaceae; genus Clostridium_J. The sequence goes on from NZ_JAVWDJ010000090.1 coordinate 4,312, forward strand.
TTTCTTTCTATAATTTTTATTTATTTAATTTATAGTAATACCAAAAATAACTTAAGTTTAAGGCAGGTAGAGAAAAATGGATAAAAAAAAGTGTGTAAGTATTGATTATGTAGAAGATAAGGATCGCAATTACATAATAAGAGATTCTGTGGGTATTACTATTGGAAGAATGTTTATCTTAAACTTAGATAGAGAAAATAAAAGTGTAATTTTAAAGCTAAAATTTTATAAAGATAAAAAAGAAGCTAAAATGCTAGAAGATGCATTGAAACTTATATTAGAAACCCTAATAAAGAAAAATAAACTGCATAAGGTAAATATTATTTGTGATGAAAATATTACTTTAACTCCTTTCACTAATTTGGGATTTCAACTTGAAGGCTTTATATCAGAAAATATAAACATTGACTCTAAAGTTTGCAGTACTATACTATTCGGCATAACAGAAGAAGAATATAGTAGTAATATTATTACTAAGGATTTTATATTAAGAGGAAAAAATGTAGAAATTAGAGTCCTGACACCAGATGATTCCGAGAGTATCTTAAATTATTATCAAAGAAATAAAGAATATCTTTCAGGGTTTGAACCATATAGGGAGGAAAGTTTTTATACAGAGGAAGTTCAAAGACAATCTTTAATAACTAATTATAAACAGTTTCTAAAAGAAGAGGGAGCTCATTTTGGTATATATAAAGATAGTAAACTTATAGGAAGAATACGACTTTACAATATAGTTTATGGAGTATTTAAGAGTGGTTTTATTGGATATTCTATAGATGAAGGTTACCAAGGAAAGGGATATATGAAGGAAGCAGTAAACCTTGTGGCAGAATATGCCTTTCAGGATTTAAACCTTCATAGAATTGAAGCAAGTACTCTTGTGGAAAATAGAAAGTCCCAGTCAGTATTAAAAGGTTGTGGGTTTGAGGAGTTAGGAATAAGTAAGGATTATTTATATATTAATGGAAAATGGAGAGATCATGTTATTTTTTATAGAACAAATAAATAACTTATCTAAAGTATAACTACTAACACATCATAAGATATATGTATTATGATATGTTCATTTATTGAAGATATCATATTTTTCTTTTGTTGGATTCTGATTCATTATCCTGACTCATGATATATGAATGTAATGTTTAGTGTAGTTTTTAATAATATAGATTTACATGTTTTATAGTTTATTTTAATTGAATGGTGAAATAGCTAGTAGTCATATGATAAAAACAATAAAGTTTATTATTATATAGGTAAACACACCCAAGAGTATCCGCAAGTGAAATGCAGAGTAAAATAAAGGATAATGCAAGATTTTTAACATAAACCCATTAGGTGGACTTAAACATCAAAATATACACCTCAGGATTTGATACAATACTACTTGTCGCTGAGGTGATGTTCACTTTAGCACAAAAATGAATTGGTCTTTGAAAATTAAACAGAGAAAAAGGTAAAACCAGTTAATTC
>NZ_JAVWDJ010000091.1:0-5710 GCF_036642255.1 Clostridium sp.
AGAAAGAGAACTTGGAGATGATGAAGCATACATGATAGATGAAGAATTCATGAGTGCTCTTGAAGTTGGTATGCCTCCAACTGGTGGTCTTGGAATAGGAATAGATAGAATAGTAATGTTCTTAACAGATGCTTATTCGATAAGAGATGTTATTCTATTCCCAACAATGAAACCAATACAATAATAACAAGATTAGATTGAGAGGCTATCCTTATATGGATAGCCTCTTATATTTCATATATACAAATATAAGGTATCAAGTATGAATTTATCCTTAGGAAAAACATATTAATTAGTGGGGCTAAAATAGGTCTTTCTGTGAAATAATAATTGTCTTATAATAATTCTTTAACTTTAACAACTTATGATATATAAAAAGTCTCTTATAAACTATTGAGACATTCTGCCATAAATAAAAAATATCTAAGTTGGATTAGATGCGATAGCGAGGGTAGTTTAAGTAAGGCTGAAAAAAGTCTAATCTATATTTAAAAAGCATTATAAAAATTTTATAAAAAGTATTGTATTTTTAGGGGAAATGGATATAATATATATTGTAAGGCAAAATATTCCGCGATAGCTCAATGGTGGAGCACTCGGCTGTTAACCGATAGGTTGGAGGTTCGAATCCTCTTCGCGGAGCCATTTTTATTTTTTGAACAATTATGAAATAAGTATATAAGGTTGGTAATTACCAATCTTTTTTTATTGTGTAGAATTAGAGGTTTTATATTAATGTGATCTTTAAAAAAGCAAAAATAGATTGTGATAAGTATTTAAATTCTAATTTCATTATAAAATCTGGAGGATACAAATTTTATAATTTCATAAGAACTATTATATTGAAGACATAATTGTATTACTTTTATTGTAAAATCACATATAACAATAAAGAAGAAGAAATTTTCTTTTATAGAAGCTATAGGCAAAGATATAAGAGAAAATTTATTGTAAAGAAGAGTGAGATGCAGAAGAATTTTAGATAAATTTATAAAAAGCATAAAGATAAACAGTAATGGAAATAATAAGATAAAGATGAAAATTATCGCTACGTTAGCTTGACATTAAAGTAAGTTTTGGTAGAATATAAATTATAATCTTGTGTTATATAAATATGCACAATAGATCATAGGATTATTATAATAGTATTATTAGAGTTTTTCGTTTTTAAATAATATAATATTTATCACAATGATAAAGAAGAGTAGTGTTAATTTCTTTTATAGAGAGATGATGTGTGGTGGAAATCATTAAGAGATTAATATGAAGGGAGCTTTTGAGTGGGAGTTTTGAAAGATGGGCTATTGCCAATAAGGGTGGAACCGCGGAATTATATTTCGTCCCTTAGTTGGTAAAGCTTTTTTTATTTTTTAATAAATTATTCAGTAGAATAATGAGGCAAGACTCTTGTTTTATTTAGGATCGTGCTAAGGCAATTATAAGTAAAAGTGAAATTGAAATAAAAAGTCAGTGTAAGTCTTGAATTAAGAATTCATGCTTATGATTAACTATAAATAAAATAACTTAGATGGAGGTAATAATATGGCAGCAGAATTAACAATGGATAAATTAGTTGCGTTATGCAAAAATAGAGGATTTATATTCTCAGGGTCAGAAATTTATGGAGGATTAGCAAACTCTTGGGATTATGGTCCTTTAGGAGTAGAGTTTAAGAATAATGTTAAAAAGGCTTGGTGGAAAAAGTTTGTACAAGAAAGTCCATATAATGTGGGATTAGATTGTGCAATACTAATGAATCCTGAGGTTTGGGTTGCATCTGGACACGTTGGTGGATTTTCAGATCCATTAATGGATTGCAAAGAATGTAAAGCTAGATTCAGAGCAGATAAGTTAGTTGAAGACCATATGACAGCTCAAGGTGCAGAAGTTGCAGTAGCTGATGGATGGACGAATGAAGAGTATAAAGAGTATATAGATAACCATGAAATTCTTTGTCCTAAGTGTGGAAAAAGAAACTTCACAGATATAAGAAAGTTTAATCTTATGTTTAAAACTTTCCAAGGTATTACTGATGATAGCAAAAATGAGATTTTTCTTAGACCAGAAACAGCTCAAGGAATTTTTGTAAACTTTAAGAATGCTCAAAGAACTTCAAGAAAGAAAGTTCCATTTGGTATCGCACAAATAGGTAAATCTTTTAGAAATGAAATAACACCAGGAAACTTCATATTCAGAACTAGAGAATTTGAGCAAATGGAGTTAGAATTCTTCTGTAAGCCAGGAACAGATCTTGAATGGTTTGATTATTGGAAGGATTATTGTAAAAAGTTCTTATTTAATCTTGGAATGAAGGAAGGAAATTTAAGGTTTAGGGATCATGGTGAAGAGGAGTTATCTTTCTATAGTAATGCTACTTGCGACATAGAGTTCTTATTCCCGTTTGGATGGGGTGAACTTTGGGGTATAGCAGATAGAACGGATTATGATTTAAGAAAGCATATGGATCATTCTAAAGAGGATTTAAGTTATCTTGATCCTGTTACTAATGAAAAATATGTGCCATATTGCATTGAGCCATCACTTGGAGCAGATAGAGTTGCCTTGGCATTCTTGTGCAACGCATATGAGGAAGAAGAGCTTGAAGGTGGAGATGTAAGAACTGTAATGCACTTACACCCAGCCCTTGCACCATTTAAAGCTGCAGTACTTCCTTTAAGTAAAAAATTAAGTGATAAGGCTTTAGATGTTTACTCTATGCTTTCTAAAAAGTTCAGTGTGGATTATGATGAGGCTGGAAGTATAGGAAAAAGATATAGAAGAGAAGATGAAATTGGAACCCCATTCTGTATTACAGTTGATTTCGATACATTGGAGAATAACACTGTTACAGTAAGGGACAGAGATACAATGGAACAAATTAGACTTTCTATAGATGAGCTTGTAGGATACATCGACAATAAGATAGAATTTTAATTGTACTAAGGTTATTTAAGAAAAAAGAGAAAATAGTATCCTTAATTCTACAAATTACGACTTGAAAATCAATTCTACAATTCTGAAATTAATAAAAAGGAAAGCTGAAAACAGCTATAAATAAAGCTCCTGGGTTTATCTCAGGAGCTTTTATATACGGAAAATGCTTTGTATAATTTCTAAAAATCCTTTTAAATTAAATACTATATAGTGTTAATTATGAGGCCATTACTGGTTTTGGGTAAAAAAATAACCGGATATACATCCGGTAAAATAGGGTTTAATCATGGGGATATGTTATGTGTCATGTTAAAACTTTGGGGATCGCTTTAACATATTTCCTTACGGCACATAAGTTAGTATATCATAGCGAAATTTGTAAATCAATATGTCGAAATTAAGTTTTTATATTTAATTTATTCTTATAATTCTGATTATAGGAAAAAATGCCAAAGATATGAAGAGTAAGCGTGTATATGGATGTGAAATATTGTAGAAAACCAAAGTGAGAATCTAGCTTATACATGAATTTGCCTTTATTAATTTAAGGTTTTGGGAAATGAATAAATTAAAAATTTATCATAGAAACTTATAAGACGGCGGTATTATCAAAAGTGAAAGTTTATCATAATGGAAAATAGTATATAAAACGATATTTGTTAAAAACTTAATAAGTGATATAATTAGTAGTAGTTTTATATTACTAATTTAATTAATTACATGGATTATTACAAGATATAAGTAAAATTAGGTTTTTATTTAAGTAGATTAAATTATGTATATTATGGAGGCATATAATGAGAAGAAGTTTTGATGATTTTAAAAAATTTATTAAGAATAAAAGTGTAGCAATAGTAGGTATAGGGGTAAGTAATATACCTTTGATAGAGTTTCTTGTTAAATTAGATGCTAAAGTTACGGCATTCGATAAAAAGACTCTAGATCAATTACAAGAAGTAGTGAATAGATTTTCAAACATGGGAGTTAAATTTCAGTTAGGTAACGACTATTTAGAGAATTTAAAAGGCTTTGATGTGATTTTTAAAACCCCATCAATGAGAATAGATAGTGATGCTTTTACTGCAGCTAAGAAAGAAGGAACATACATTACCTCTGAGATGGAGGAGTTTGTAAGATACTGTCCAGCAAAGGTTTATGGAATAACAGGAAGTGATGGGAAAACAACCACCACATCTTTGATTTATAGAATTTTAAAGGAAGAAGGATATAATACTTGGGTTGGAGGAAATATAGGAACTCCATTGTTTACAAACATCGAAGAAATAATACCTAGTGATAGAGTAGTATTAGAATTATCGAGTTTTCAACTAATGACTATGACAGATTCACCAGATGTATCGTTGATAACAAACTTATCACCAAATCATTTGGATATGCATAAGGGCATGGAGGAATATGTAGACTCTAAGAAAAACATATTCAAATATCAGAATGATAATGGGTTATTAGTGCTAAACCAAGATAATAAAATTACTAGTTCTATGATTGGTGAGGAAAAAGGGGAACTATATACTTTTAGTACAAATGAAGTCATAAAGCAAGGAGCTTATTTTAAAGATGGTATTCTTTATGTTAAAGGTGAAAAAGTTTGTGCGAAAGATGAAGTTAAGTTAAAAGGCATGTATAATATTGAAAATCTTCTAGCAGCATTTACTGCAACTTGCAAGGAGGTTTCCATAGATACAATGAGAAAGATTGCAATGACCTTCACTGGTGTAGAGCATAGAAATGAATTTGTTAGAGAATTATACGGTGTAGAATACTATAATAATTCTATTGCCTCCAGTCCAACAAGAACAGTAGCAAGTTTACTATCTTTTGAAAAACCAGTTATACTAATAGCGGGTGGATATGATAAAAACCTACCTTTTGAACCACTGGCTTTCGAGGGTCATGAAAAGATAAAAGCTTTAGTGCTATTAGGAGCTACTAAAAACAAAATAAAAGGTGCTTTTGATTTACTGAAAGAAGAAAAAGGAATAGAAGTGCCTATCTATATAACGAGTTCTTTAGAAGATGCTGTGAATAAAGCAAGAGAAATCTCTATGGGAGGAGATATTATAACACTGGCACCTGCTTGTGCAAGTTTTGATATGTTCCCTAATTTTGAAATAAGAGGAAATAAGTTTAAAGAAATAGTTAATGACTTAAAATAAAGACTATTAAAAATCCAAGTTCGCTACTAATAATGAACTTGGATTTTATGTTTTAATGGAGTTGATTTGAAAAGAGAAGTTTTTTATTGAAAAGTGATGGAATACTACCATAGAGAATTAGGTAATAAAAGAAGTTTTAGTTTCTTAATGGTGATCACTTGATATATTTAGATTCACTTGATTATAGTAAAGTTAATGATGAGATTATAATTTATCTATAATAATTAGGTTTATGAACTGTAATAAAAGTAAACTTCACCAAGTGTATCATTACAAGAAATATTTAGAAATTTAATGTAAAAGATAGAAAATAGTACATAATTTTGTTTAATAATGAATATAGAACTATAAGAGCAGTAATAATGTTATATAATACATCTTGTCGCTGAGTTAATAACAAATGCACAGCGAAAACATCATAAATGAAATTTTTGTAGAGAGTGAAAAAAATCCTAAAAAGTTTTAAAAAAGATGTTGACAAGAAAAAATAAAGATGATAAAATTTAAAAGGTCATCAGGTGGTGACAACGCTACAATGTAGCGATAATTGGTCTTTGAAAATTAAACAGAGAAAAAGGTAAAACCAGTTAATTCCGAAT
>NZ_JAVWDJ010000092.1:0-4956 GCF_036642255.1 Clostridium sp.
CATCATAAACCTTTGAGCAGACTTTATATTTGTAAGCCACTGAATATGTGCATTTTGTTTTGTATTTTCTAACATTTTAGGAATAAAGAACCGTGCAACAGTTTCGGGCTTATCTGCTAAAATGTTAAATACTTTCTTAAATTGGTTATCCTGAGTAACTGAAGAAAGCTCTCCTGTAGGGGATTTAGTAATAAACTCAGTAAGCATCATCCCTGGAGATAATCTACCTACCTTAACTGGAGAATCTTTAAGCTCCTTTGCCAGCCCTTTTGTAAAATAAGTAAGAGCACGCTTTGAAGTACCATATAAAATGGTTTTTTCTATAATCATATCATTAGACCCCAAGCCTTCCATATTCCAAACCTGGCCATGGCCCTGTTTAAGCATATTTTCAAGTGCTATCTTGCATCCATACATAATCCCTTTTATATTAGTATCTACAACGGCATCAATGTATTCCTCTTCAGTATCCCACAAAAATTCATGAGGTACATTCTGTCCTGCATTATTAATCCAGATATCAACACTTCCCCATTTTTCTACAGATTTAGTCCATAGGTTTTTAATCTCTGATATGTTTCTTACATTACATGGTACAAATATAAATTTATTTTCAAAAACCTTAACCTGCTCTTTTTCCCTATGAAAGGAATTTTCTCTTGATCCAGATATTGTAACATTACACCCCGCTTTTAGAAATTCTTTAGCCATTGCCATTCCCAAGCCCCTTGTGCTACCGGTAATCACAACATTTTTCACCATATATCCCCCCTTACATTTATCTAAATTAATTATAACAGAATTTTCCATGAAAAAGAGATACTTGTGTTCAACAAATATCCCTTCTACGCAATACTATTTAGATATTCAAATCCCTTTTTCTATAAAAGAAATAAGTTAAACCAGAAAATACAGCAACAAGCAAAATTGACAATATTACATTTACTAGGCTTAACCCCTTACCGTTTAAAATATCCTGATAACTGAAATATTTAAAGGGAGAAAGTACATTTATTGCATTCACACGATCTGTTAAGTCAGTAATTTTAGATATTACATAGGCTCCCATTAGTATTGCTGATGCAAGAGAACCTGAAGCTTTGGGCTTTCTCATAAACCCTGATAAAAATCCTCCAAGAGAAAGAAAAATTAACTGAAGGATAAACATACTTAAAAGAAACATTATCACTTCACCTGTGATATCTTTCCCCTTATTATAGGCTGAAACCATTACTATCGAGGAAACCATTGTAACTAAATTGATAATAATAACATTAACCAGAGCTGCAAAAAGCTTTGAAGTAAGGACAGTGTATCTTGATACTGGCTTTACCATAAGAAATTCTGTGGTTTTGTCCCTCTCCTCTTTTGCAATTATACCACTTCCAAGTAGTGCTGCATGGATTCCCGCAATCACTGCAAGATAAGGAAATAAAAACGCAAAGAATCCGCTTATTGTACTGACATCCAAGGAACCAATACCAAGCAGCGCCCTTAAGGTGAAAGGCATTTCTGCAAAAACATCAGCAGTAGTACCGGATGAATAAGCTGTATATTTACCCATACCACTTAGCACAGTTAAAAACATGCATACACTCCATATAATTAAGGCTTTTCTATTAGCCTTTAGCTCTCTTAAAAAAATATTCATACCCTTATCTCCTTCCAATTAATAAAGCGCAACTTAGCTCACTGCATGTATATCTTTTTTAATATAAACAATATAGCTTACAGCTACAGCAACAACCACAATAACAGCACTGGCAATCAAATATGCAATCTCATAACTTGAATTGGTGATGATATAAGGTATATCAAAATATTTAAAAGGGGAAATGAGACGTACCATATTTTCTTCTTTGCCAGCAGCAAGTAGTGCTCCAATCATATAAAATCCAAACACTACTCCAAGTGAGATTGGTAGCACTGATTTAAGCTTATTGAAGAATACTGAAACTGCGAGGCCCATTGAAAGGAAAATAAGTTGAATAAAAAACAGAGTAAGATTTATCATAAAAAACAAATTCACATCGAAGTCTGCAGTTTTAATGCCGTTAGCTAATACTGTAGATACTATAAAAAATACTATATTAGTGCTTAGTAGCGCAGTAAAAGCTGCCATAAGCTTTGCGCTGACTATGGCTGACCGGGAAACCGGCTTTACAAGAAGAAAGTCTGCCGTTCTTTCTCTTGATTCCTTGGAAATAATTGAAACTCCCAAATTCATAGCCTGAATAGCTCCAAAAAGCACAATAAAGGAAAATACCATTGAATAAAAGCCCAAAATCGATGTAATGTAGTCTAAATTAATACCAAGCATTGCTCTAACAGGTTCTGGATAGTTCCCAAGTAGTGCCTTGAAACCTTCAGCATCTTTAGCAATTTCTGGATAAATTGAAAGATATAGTGCAGCCAGTGCTACTAAGGCACATGTCCAAATTATAGTAGATTTTCGCAGAGATTTAAGTTCATGTAGAAACATATTCACAGCACCTATTCCTCCTTTGCGTAATAATGCATAAAGATTTCCTCTAGGTCCGGTTCATTAATAGATACATTCCGTAGTTCAAGCTCTGCTAATTTTTTCATAATAGAATCTATATTCCCCTTAAAGATAAAGTCTGCAGTACTTCCTTTAATCTTTAAATCGCTGATACCCTTTATAGTAAAAGTTTCTTCAGTAATTTTTGACCTAGCTTCAATACTGATTCTCTTATAATTGTTCTCCTGGAGAGTACTCATCTTTTCAAGCTTAATGATTTTCCCTTCTTTAATAAAAGCTACCCGATTACACATTCTCTGAACTTCTCCTAATATGTGTGATGAAAAGAATACTGTAGCCCCTTTCTTATTTTCCCCCTCAATAAGTTCAAAGAATTTTTGCTGCATAAGAGGGTCTAGCCCGCTTGTAGGTTCGTCTAAAATAATTAACTTTGGCTCATGTAAAAGTCCCTGTACTATGCCAACTTTTTTCTTGTTTCCGAAAGAAAGGTCGTCAATCTTCTTTTTTAAGTCTAGGTCCATTATTTCTGCAAGTTCGTTAATTCTCTTTGTGCAGTCCTTTTTATAGAAGCTGGCAGAGTATTTTAAAAGGTCAATAACTCTCATATTGTCGTAATAAAATACCTCTGAAGGCAAATAACCAAGTTCTTTCCTAACCTCAGGGTGATCTATACAACTCTTTCCAAAGATTGTAGCACTTCCGCTTGTAGGATAGATTAATCCTAGGAGTGTTCTGATGGTAGTAGATTTTCCTGCACCATTAGGCCCGATAAATCCAAAAATCTCCCCCTGCTCTACATTTAGATTTACATCTAGGATGCCCCTTGACTTACCGTAACTCTTTGTAAGATTTTTAATTTCTACAACATTCACAAATGTCCCCTCCCTATTTTTATAGTGTTTTTAAATATAGAGAATCAAAGTCAATACTTAACTTATACATGAGACTACCTTGGTTCCCTTAAGTCTTTTGAAAGTGAATACATTAAAATTTTACTAAGAAATTCTATACTAATAGTAATTTTACAAATATTCCTCTTTATAAAAGTTAAGCTTTAGTAAATCCATACAATCATAAAATTCCTTAGCTCCGACTTCAAAGTCAACTTCTTCCTTACCGGAAAATTGATTAGTAAAACCATCTCCAATCCAAGAAAGCATTTTCATAACAAGTTTCAGATCAACATTATCTTTAAACTTAGAAACATCTGTACCAGCAAAGGCAATTTTACTTCTAAAATCCTCACCTTGGGTTATTCTAGCTTTTATATCCCCTACTACTTCTTCATCACTTTCATAATACATGCTAACTAAGAAACTGGGCATTGCTGCATACTTTTTCATAACCGCAATTTCAATTTCCGTTGAAAGTTTAATCCTGTCAAAAAAGTCAGTAATAGTACTGTCAAACTTCTCGGTAACTTCATTTATAATGGTATTACCGCAGAGATCAACTAAATAAAGATATAATGCTTTTTTGGTGCCAAAGTAATGAAATATCATTGCTTTAGAAATCCCTGCAGCTGAGGCAATGTCGCTGACAGAGGTCTTTTTATAGCCGTTAGCTCCAAAGGCTTTAAGAGCTGCATCAATAGTTGTCTTTTGTTTTTCTACAGGTAAATTTAAAAATTTTTCCAATGTATACACCTCACAGATTTTATCAACCGATTCGGTTTAATTAAATTATATACCCCATCAACCAATTCGGTCAATAGAGTTTATAAATATTATTGTCATGTCTTCTATATGAGTTAAATAATAGGTTATTTAGATTTTTTTTGTAATGAATTTAGATTTTAATTTGGAATTGTAATTTACCCAGAGTAAAGATAAATTAAATAATCCACGAAAAACACTGTACCCATTTTATTCTTACGTTTCTTATCTTTTAAAAAGTCCCACCTTATTTATAATAGGGTTCTCCCTATGGTTGTATCGGCTGTTTTAGCTCTACAATTCCCTTCTTTATATGATATAGTTTTACTATATGAGATTAGTGGACTGATTTGCCTGGAGTTTCAAGATTATTGTAGATTCAACAAAAAAACACCGATTCTTCATATTTATATATAGAATCAGTGTTTCTTAGTTTTTAATTATTATTTTCGTAAAATCTTATCCATAGTTTTTCCTTTTGCTAACTCGTCGATAAGCTTATCCAAATAGCGAATTTCCTTCATAGTTGGTTCTGCAATATCTTCCACTCGAACACCGCAAACCACACCTTTGATTAAATTCCTAGAGGGATTCAGTTTGGGAGCCTCCGCAAAGAAGGTCTCATAGTCTGTTTGTTTTTCCAGTTGGGCTTCTAACTCTTCTTGGCTATATCCTGTTAACCAAGTGATGATTTCATCCACTTCTTCTTTCCTTCGTCCCTTTTTCTCCGCCTTTGCAACCAAAAGAGGATAGACTCTTGCTATACTCATTGTATATATATTATGTTTGGCCATAATA
>NZ_JAVWDJ010000093.1:0-4695 GCF_036642255.1 Clostridium sp.
TTCCATTATCTGTGAGTTGCGGCTTTGTCTTATCTTTATCTTTCCCCTCTTTAAGGCTGGTAAAATATTCCAATCCTTCTGGGTAACCATTGGTTAATAGTGATTTATCTTCTAAGATATTGATAAGTGCCTCTACCATTTCTATAAAATTATCTTTTTTCATAATTGTCTCCTCCTTTATATATTGTGAGCTACTTCTCATATTCAAAATGGTTGCAGTTTCCACACAAATCAACTATTTTTCTTCCAAACATAAGTGCATTTATGCAGTTCTGTAGTTCCAAAATATATAAGTAGTGAGTATCTCTTTCAAATTTAGCTCCACATTTTTGACAGACGAACATATTATTACCCAGCCTCCCTTACATTATTTTTAATATTATATCTTATATATTTATTATATCATATTTTTATTAAAAAATCAAATTAAGTCTTTACATAGAAAAGAAACTCAAGAATTAACTTGAGTTTCTTAATTAACTATTTACTAGTCTTAAACTGCAACTTCAGCTGTAGGATCAAATGCTTTTCCTTCTGATGTTAACTTGATTAGTTTAATTACTTTGTGGTTTCCATCTGCTAATACAACTTCTACTTCTTCTCTTGTGCATAAACCTTTTCTTTGTAAGCCGCCTGTTAATATTCCATTAACTTGTCTAGGTGATAAGTCTAAAGCTTCTGCAATGTCGTTTGCAGTAACATCTGCATCGTTTATTCCCTTTAAGTAGTTGATAACGTTTACTGTGTTTTGTGATATAGCCATAATTTATTTCTCCTTCTGCGGGGTTGCCGCTACATATTTTTTTTATTTATTAACTGGTATTTTACCAAGTTATTTACTTATCTTATATACTTATTATATCATATTTATTATACTTTGTCAAACATTTCTAAAAGATTTTTTTTCAAGATACTTTAATTTATCCAAATAAATATTAATTGCTGTTCATATCTTATATACTTATTATATCATATTTACTATACTTTGTCAAACATTTCTGTAATTAATTTTTCTATTTCAGAAATCAATTCCAAAGTCTTTTCTAAGTCTTTTTCATAAATTCTCATTATACTTTCAATCTTCCATTGAGCCTGCTCTTTATCTTTTGTATCAGCATTTACATCTTCTAAAATACTTTCGCATCTAAGAATTTCCTTTGCCCATTTCTTTGTGTTACTTAGTATCATCTACTACAGTCCCTTCTATTTTACTAACAGAACTTTTTAAATCATCTACAAAGCTTGTCATAATTCTGACTTGTTCATCTTTTGGTAATTTATTAAGCATCTTTTGAACGCCAGTAACTTGCTCTATCATTTCTTTTGAAACTCCTGTAAATTGTGCAATCATATCTGGTGTTATTGAATTTCCACCACCGAACATTTTAGATAACATATTCATATCCATAAAATTTAACCTCCTTCTATAATATACTCTTATTATATCATAATTATTTATATTTGTCAACTGTTCTGAAATTAATCTTTATTAACATAAAAACCAATCATTATAGTTAAAGTGGCAATACAAGAGCCACAAATGAAGCCAATTACAAATGTGCTTATCAAACTAATCACTCCTTATACTTTTACATTTAAAGTTTTAACTCCTCTTCTATCTCAAATGAAGAAGCTCCTATTATATTAAATATCTTTCCTGTTGATATATATTTAATAAGATTTTCACCTAAATATTCAATAGGAATGTTATTGTCTTTTGCAACTTCTACACTGCTCTTAAATTCTTCGTATTGCTGCTTAGGATAGACAACAGAGTTAAGTTCTATTATCTTTTCTTCTTGAGCAAATTCTTTTTGAGTTTCCTTTTCCAGTCCTTTCACAACTAAACTAACATTAGTTAGTCTTTTGTTAGGTATGACACCTTTGTGCCTAAACTCAACATATGATATTAAGCCATGATTTTCAAGAGAAATAAGGATGTTTCTCATTTGTTGATAATTCTTACTGTCATTAATCTTTAAACCTATTCCTATCATAACCTCCTCGTTCGTAAATACATATGTTTCTTTTGTTTTTTCTTTCCAACTGTATTTATCTAAAAAGTACAAATAAGCCTTTATTACTTTTGGTTTTGCTACGTCCAATAGGAACTCTAACGTAGTTGTGGGGATTAATTTATATCTTTCATTAACATTATAAGGTAAATAAAAACAACTCTTCATTTTACCTTCTTGATGTAATTCTTTTCCTTTGATTATAAAACCAGCAGCTTCAAGTGATTTTAAATGACGACTTATGGTTCTATCTGAGACTTGTAGCTTAGCTGCAAGGTCTTTTAAATTGAAATCAGTACTAAAGGAGTACCTTTCTTTTTTCTCATTGATTTTGCTTACAGCTTGCAGTTTTCCATAGATAATATCATTCACGTTTCCTTTCATGAAATTCTCCTCCAGGCTAAATCTTCTTTTGCCTTCATTCATGGTCATGTCCCCCTTTTTGATTTTGAGCGGCTTTTTGTCCCTAAGAACTCTCACGAAGTGAGAGTTCTTTTGATTAGGAAAAACTGATTAAGGATTAGTGATTAGGATAAGCTACTAAAAATGTCCAAAATTACATCAAACGAACTACTAAATTTGTCACTTTTTTTAAGAAAGGAGCTACTAAATTTGTCACTTTTTTTAAAGACATTCTCACGAGCTACTAAATTTGTCATTTTTTATTTGTTAAAAAAAAGTAAGCGAACGCCGCAATTCACTTACTTTACTTTTGTTTTAATTATTTATAAACCACATTCCTCTTATTTGTTTTGGTGAAAAACAACACCCTTCACCTTCTTTAGAGTTGTAGAATATTTCATGGTCTACTTCACTCTCTATCACTCCTCCATCCTCATATGCTAAAAACGCCTCTTGGAAACTTACTGATGTTTTTGTTAAAGTGTATTCAGTATTTGTGTCAATTATAATTTTACTCAATGCTGAATTGCTACCTATAATAATCAAACCTTCTTTTGTTTTCGTTATGGTTATACTATTATCAATAGCTACCCAAACTTCTCCTGTTTTAATATTTCTTAAAACCTCTAAGTGGTTGTATTTGGGTTTATATAATTTAAGTTCACTGATCTGAGCAGTGGTTGAGAATAATTTGACGTGACAGGAAATTCCATCACTATTAACCGAAACGATTTCTTTATACTCACTACCATCACTCCAGTCCCTGCCATTAGTTTTTACAACTTTGTCCCCAGCTTTAAAATTACTCATTAATAATTCCTCCTTTACATTATGTCATATTCATATTTTAAATCTACTCTATCTTAGATAGAGTTCCTAATTAAAGATATCTTTTATAGTACACTCAATAGCATTTTTATCAATTCTAAATCCTTTAAATATGCCATGTCTTAAGCTTTTTCCTTCGCTATCCAATTCCATACATTGCACAAATAAAACTTGCCCAATGTATTTTTCTGGCTCTTTAGTAATTGAAGCTTTCATGCTGTCTGTTAGTCCTGAACTAACAGTTCCTATTTTCTCTAATACACCTTTACTATTGTATGCTCCTATTATTATAGAGTTCTTCCATCCATAATAATGTGCTTTTGTTATAGGATAAATCGCACACTCACTTACTTGTGCAGATTCAAAAGTGTTATATTTTATTCCTTGAGAATCTTTATAGAATTGCCAAGTTTCTAATTCAGTACCTGTGTAATTCTCTTTTGCATCCTCAAACCCCATACAAACAACATCTGCGAAATCTACTTTTTTACATTTAATAGCTGACCAAGCAGGTTTCTTTCCTGGAGAATAGATTGAACCCTTCTTTTTGAGAACCATTCCCTCCTCTCCATTTGCTAATGCAGTTCCTATTCTTTCATATAAATTATCTGTATAAGCAATAGCCAACTCTATAAAATCATTATCCAGCAAGCTAAATGTTTCCACTATTTTCAATAAGACTTTGTACCTTTCAGCCGCACCTTTATTCAACAAACAAACGCCATTAAACATAATAACGTCATGTAAGTAATAGTGTATTAAACCTTCTTCTTCTTGTCTTTCAATTGCCTTTTGCGGCAAACTTCCCATAATTCTAGTTGTATTTTTAGATGTTCCTCCAGGCACATACACCTCTCCTATTACTATTGTGTCTTTTGGTAAAACATTTAATACTTTTCCTATGTGAGGTACATTACTTAATTTCTCTGTCAACAAACCATTTGTAGTTGATTCATTCCTACTGAATAGATAAGAGTTATTTTCTGTTTTATTAAACTCATACCAAAAACCATCCTTTTTAATTTGCCCAAAATACTCTCCATTTTCGCACATATCTATAAGCATACCCTCTTTTCCTTTTGGCAAAGACCACACCTTCATAGCTGGCACCATTATAGCTTCTGGAAATTCTTTATTTACTAATTCTTTATCATAATAATTATTCATTTTATTACCTCCGTATACTAATTGTACTTCTGTAGTTTTCATTTAATTTATCTTTCATACCTTATATATATATTATAACATTTTTAATATGAAAAATCAAGTAAAGGAAAAATCCATAAAAAAAAAGAGGCTTTCGCCTCTTAGTGAATGTATGCGGAAACACTTCTCCTTCCATAGGCAAGTGCATCTGCGTGATTGGAAAACCATATATCTATTCTGTACGTGTCACCAAATTTATAGATAGCACCACCTCTGTCCGCAACAGTAAATATAGTACCTCCAA
>NZ_JAVWDJ010000094.1:0-4687 GCF_036642255.1 Clostridium sp.
TAAAATTTAAATAGAATTTAAAAGAGTTCCTATACTACTTTAATAAATAATATAGATATCTTTAAAATTATTGATCATTATAATTCTACCATATTACCTATAACATAAGGGATACTTATTACATAATCTTATTTGTATTATTAGGTTGGCATGTATTAAAATGTGAAATGAAAAAAGAACTCCAAGAATGTAAACTATTGGAGTTCTTCTATAAACTATTTATTCTTTTTTATAGCATAATATACAGGTAAACCTACTAAAGTAATTCCAAGCCCAACTAATGCCAATATTGTATCACTCATTAGAGTACTAAAAATTATATATATACCTCCAACAATCCCTATGATTGGTGTTATTGGATATAAAGGCACCTTAAATGGCTTAGGAAGATGCTTGAATTTGCTTCTTAAGATGAACACTCCTGCAACTGCCATAGTAAAGAATATCCATAATACAAACATTACAAGATTTGTAAGTAATTCGAAAGATCCACTTAAAACATACAATGAAGCAATTACAACTTCTATTACAAAAGCATTTAACGGTGTTTCAAATTTTTCATTAATCTTTCCAAAGAACTTTGCAAAAGGGAAAAGTCCATCTTGTGCCATAGCAAATGGTATTCTTACTCCAGTCATTAAATATCCATTTAATGCACCAAATATTGATATCATAATACCAGCTGCAATAAGACTAGCTCCAGTTTCTCCAAATAATATTACTGCTGCATCTGTAGCTGGCTTTGATGAAGCTACTACATCAGCCACTGGCATAACTTTAATTATAGCAAGATTAATAAGAACATAAACAGCAATTATTACTAGTAAACCAATGATTATAGATTTTGGCAAATCTTTTTCTGGATTTTTTAGTTCTCCAGCCATATTACCTACAGCTATCCAACCATCATAAGCCCATAATGTACCTAAAATAGCTGCTCCGAAACCTGATAATCCTACTGCAGCTCCTGGGATTGGGTTGTTTGAAAAGCTATTAGCTGTTCCATTCATTAAACCAAAGATAATTATAATAGCAATTGGTATAAGTTTTGCAATAGTTGATATTAATTGAACCTTACTTCCAATCTTTGTAGACACAATATTTAATACCATAATAAATATAATCATAAAAATTGCTAAAAGCTTTTGTTGAACACTAGTCATGGGAATAAAATATGTTGATTGCGTTACAAATACTATAGCTAGTGCTGCTACAGCTGCTGGTACATATACAAAACTCTGTACCCATCCAAATAAAAATGCCCATTTTTCACTATACAGTTCTTTTAAATAAACAAAAACCCCACCTGTTTTTGGAATAGCTGTAGCTATTTCTGCAATAGTTAGTGCAGAAGCTATAGTAATTATACCTCCTACTATCCAAGCTAAAATACCCATCATAGGTGTTCCGCCATTGCCAAAAACTGCAGAAGCCTTAAAGAATATACCAGAACCTATTACAATACCTATAACCATTGTAATTGATTCAAATAATCCTATTTGTTTTTTTAGGGAACTTGATTTTTGATCTTTTGATGCTTCTTGAATTTCTTCTTTTCTTAGTTCCATGAAAATAATCCTCCTTTGTAATGACCTATTATCTTTAATTATGAGGTATTGGGGTTATTTTGCCTCATAATTCATGTTTCTAAACAGAAAAAAGACAAGGAATAAAATAGCATGCTAAAAAAAGCTATCTTATTCCCTGTCCATTTATCTGAAAGATTCCTCTTTAAAAGACTTGCTCCGTTGATGTCACATTTAAGTGAACTCTCCAGGGTTGTGTCAAATTATTGTACTTGACCTGAAAGCTTCAAAATAAATGAGTAGCTCCATTTATTTCTTTCTTCTACGGTTATTTAAACAAATATCTCCAACAATTATCATCCACCATTATTAAAGTAATTTAATTTTAATGGGGATTTGTATAAAAGTCAATAATATTTTCGACAATATTTTGCATATTTCACTAAAATATATTTTTCTAAATTTATTTATTCATAAAAAACTTAATAAATCAGTAAATATCTTTGAAAATATAATGTAATTAAAAATTTAACAAATTTTCATAGCATTATTGTACTAAAAATTTAAAGTTTACATAAATAAAATTAATTAATTTGAAAAAAATCAAATTGAAATTGAACTTTTAACCAAGTAAAGTTTAAAAACTTTAACCATTGTTTAATTTAATATCATTATGATATTTCACTAAGGTATCCCAAGTGATTTTATCCACCTTACCTGTTACAGGTATTTTTGCAATCCTTTGGAATTCTTCTATTGCTGAAGCTGTATTATATCCATAAATTCCATCACCATTGAGAAAAATTATAGTTGGATATTTACGTCTAAGTACATTTAAATAATCTTGTACAAGGATTACCTCATTTCCTATAGATCCAAAGGTCAACTCTTTTCCTGGAAAAGGAGGTAATACCTCTGACTCTCTTTCACCCTCTCCATTAACCTCTGCCATTCTAGTTACTGCTACGTATATTTCAGATATTTTATACCAAGTTGCATAATCAACAGTTCCATTTTCAATTAAGTTAAATATCCTTTGAAAAGTTTTTACGGAATTTTTAGTTTGGCTTCCATAGATGCCATCTGTAGATAATTTTTTAATTAGTGGAAAATTATTTGAAATCTTATTTAAATATCTTTGAATAGTAACTACATCTTTTCCTCTAGCCCCATTTGTTAGAATATAGCCAGGATAAGACTGTAGGACTCCACGGATCATTGTTGATGTATCAAAAATCACATCTTTTCCATAAAAGTGACTTAATATTTCATAAGGTGTTTTACCTTGATCTCCAAGATACTTGCTCCCCCACTGAGTTAAATGGCCAGGACATTTTGCCTTTATTCCGTCACAATATTGAGCGAAAAGTGGCTGTATTGCTCCTTTTCTTTTGATATATTGTGCAAAAGCTTCATCAACAAATTTGCTTATATTCTCAAAGATATTTCTTCCAAATACAAAATAGTGATCGTAAGCTGTTGAATTAGTTATGTCAAAGTTTTTTCCTTTTGACCTATACCACTCTGTGAAAATTCTATTTAAAGTAAAGGATACAATACAATGTATGTTTGCTCTTATGGTGCTTTCTGACCATGTTGGGTATATTTCGCTACTGGCTACATTTTTAATATAATCTCTAAAGGTTACTGAATGATTTGTGCTAAAGGAATTTGGGGTACCCATATGGACAACGATTTTGTCAGGAATAACTACTTCAGGTAGTACTCTATACATGGTTTTAGGATTTGGTATGCCTTTTTCTTCCTCTTCAGACTTCTTCTTTTCATAGTTACCATATAAACCATGGGCACCTATGTTTATTATTTCTCCCATATTACTTGAAACTTGCACTTCACTTCTCATACCCATAAATTGTGAGTTTGACATTGTTATTGGTTTTAAGTTAATTTGTTGAATTGATATTATTCCTGGAAATACCTGAACACCTTTAACAGTCACTGGTAATCTATCCTTTGCTTCCACTTTAACTTCCCAAGAACTATAGGGTGCAAGGTCCGTATTGTCACCAGGTGATTGAGATAACGCAGTTGATGGCGCAGGTAATTCAACTACTTCCGTTAGTCCGTTTGAATCTGTATATAATTCTTTTATACCAACATTATTATATTGAAATTCTTCTGGAGTTATGATGACCTTAGCTCCAGAGTATGGCAAATAACCTTCACCATGAAAAACCATTACTTTTAACTTGCCAGAATAATTCATACTCTCCCTCGATACAATTAGTATTGTTTTATAATATGATAGAGACCCTTGATTTTGTGCATAAATAATGAAACATCAAATTATTTAAGAATACTTTTGAAAAACACTTAGTGAATATTAATAAAAATCATTTTACAGCAGCATATTTTCAATATATTTAACTTATTTTTATCTGCGATATAATCTGTACTTGTGATATTTTTAATATTAAGTAAAATGTCATCATACTAGTAATTTAGCATGCTCAGCGATCTTTTAAATTACACCATAATAGGATTAAATTTATTGACATATTAACGCTTTATTGTAAAATTATTATTGATAAAATTAAATATTGAAGGGGGTTGGGATAAATGTTAGGTACAATAGTTAACTTTTTAGCTATAGTAGGTGGTGCGCTATTAGGGTTATTTCTAAAGGGAGGTATTCCTGAAAAAGTTAGCAATACAGTTATGCAGTCAATATCACTATGTATTTTATACATAGGAATCTCTGGTGCCTTTAAAGTTGAAAATATGCTTGTGGTAATAATTTGCATGAGTATTGGCGCTGTTACTGGGGAATTAGCAGACCTTGATAATATTCTAAAAAAACTTGGAGATTGGCTCCAAAATAAATTCAAAAATAGTGAAAGCAAGATTTCAGAAGGTTTTGTTAGTGCTAGTTTGCTTTATTGTGTTGGTGCAATGGCAATAGTGGGTTCTCTAGAAAGTGGGCTCCAAGGAAAACATGACATATTATTTTCAAAATCTATCTTAGACGGTGTTTCTGCTATTATATTTTCATCTACTCTGGGGATTGGAGTAATGTTTTCTGGAGTTTCAGTACTTATATATCAGGGATTAATAACCTTATGCGCAGCTTTTTTAAGTCCTGTACTTTCAACTGCAGTAATTGCAAATATGACAGCTTGTGGAAGTTTGATCATAATTGG
>NZ_JAVWDJ010000095.1:0-4527 GCF_036642255.1 Clostridium sp.
ACATATCAACTTTACAAAAACTCTTGAGGAGGTAATTTTAATATGGATAATATTACTCGTAGTGCTAAAGAACAAATGCTTAGAAAACGTAAAATAACAAATGGTGAAAGATATCTGATGAACATGTATATGAATCTTATTTTAAGTGAAAAAGAAGGAACGATTAAACAGGAGATTTATAACATACTTAAAGATGAAAGAGAAATCGTGGAAAGAATAAACTTGAATGAACAGTGCATAATATAATAAACACTTTAATATATACATAATTTAATGACATACCTTGACAAATGAGATTTACTTGTTAAAATTAAATTGTTGTTTTATTTGAGAATAGATGCTTTTTTATTGTAGCTATTTTCATTTTAACTAATGTTGAAAAGATTTGAAAAGCAGCTATTAAGCTGCTTTTAATTATATAGGGGTGAATTAAATGATTTTAGTATTGGATGTAGGAAATACAAATATTGTTCTAGGTATCTTCAAGGGAAAAAAATTAGTTGTTGAGTGGAGATTATCTACAGATTACAAGAGAACTGCTGATGAGTATGCTACTCAGGTAGCACAGTTGTTTAATCAAAGTAATATAGATATGAAACATATAGAAGGGGTTATAATTTCTTCGGTTGTTCCTAATATTATGTATTCGCTTGAACATATGATAAGAAAATACTTTAATACTACTCCAATAGTGGTTGGTCCTGGAGTAAAAACAGGAATTAATATTAAATATGACAACCCAAAGGAAGTAGGAGCAGATAGAATAGTTAACGCTGTAGCGGCTTATGAAACTTATAAGAAGGCATTGATAATTATAGATTTTGGAACGGCAACCACTTTTTGTGCCATAGCTAAAAATGGAGATTATCTAGGCGGCACCATATGCCCAGGAATAAAGATTTCTTCTGAGGCATTATTTGAACGAGCAGCAAAACTTCCAAGAGTAGAACTTATTAAGCCGGATACAGTTATATGTAAGAACACAGTAGCTAGTATGCAAGCAGGAATAATTTATGGATACATTGGTCAGGTAGATTATATAGTTAATAAGATGAAAAAAGAGATGGAAGTTAAAGGAGAAGAAGCTCCAATGGTTATTGCTACTGGAGGGTTAGGAAATTTAATTGCTAAGGATTCTCTTACTATTGATAAGGTTGAACCGTTCTTAACCTTAGACGGACTAAGAATAATTTATCAGAAGAATAAAGAGTAAAAGTACGGATGTATTTATACCCATATATTAAAATATTATATTAGTTGAATAAGTAATATTGATTCATTATCATAATGTAATTTTAATTTGCGTGTATGATAGATAATAATATAATTCAAAGGAATGGATGAATCCAATTATATAAGTAGTTACTAAAGTGAAAAGAATAGGTGAGAAAATGGATATAGCAAATCTTCATTTTAAAAATGAGGTGTTTTTAGCTCCAATGGCAGGGGTAACAGATATTGCCTTTAGGGGTGTATGCAAGAAAATGGGTTGTGGACTAGTTTATACAGAGATGGTCAGTGCCAAGGGATTGTTTTATAATAGCAAGAATACAGAAACTCTTATGAAAATATCTGAGGAAGAAAAACCTGTGGCATTGCAGATATTTGGAAGTGACCCTAAGATTATGGCTCATGCCTGTGAAGTGTTTAATACTATGGAGGATATTTGCATAGTTGATGTTAATATGGGGTGTCCAGTGCCGAAGATTGTTAAAAATGGCGAGGGGTCGGCTCTGATGAAAGATCCAAAACTGGCAGCTGAAATAGTTAAGGAAATGAAAAAGGTATCAAAAAAGCCTGTAACAGTTAAATTCAGAAAAGGTTTTGATTCAAGTAATATAAATGCAGTAGAGTTTGCAAAACATTTAGAAGCTGCAGGAGCAGATACTATAGCTGTTCATGGAAGAACTCGTGAACAAATGTATGAAGGAAAGGCAGATTGGGATATAATAAGGCAGGTTAAAGAAAATGTTAGTATCCCTGTTATAGGAAATGGCGATGTGTTTTCTGCTGAGGATGCCATAAGACTTAAAGAGTTTACTAATTGTGATGGTATAATGATAGCTAGAGGTGCTATGGGTAATCCATGGATATTTAAACAAATAAGTGAAGGGTTAGAAGGTAAAGAAATTACATGTCCTTCACCAATTGATAAGCTTGAAATGTGTATACTGCATTTAAACTTAGCTATGAAGTATTTTGATGAGGCTAAAGCTGTAAGAGAAATGAGAAAACAAATAGCATGGTATATTAAAGGGTTGAAATATTGCACAGATATCAAAGATAGAGTTAATTCCATGACAAAGTATCAAGATGTGTTAAAAATATTGGAAGAATATAAAAATGAACTAACAATTAGATAAACACTGGCTTTTATTGACAATATTGTAAGTGTGTTTTATAATAACTTAAAGCATTAAAAACGTGGCGTAATTTAGATAATTTTAATATGCAGATAAGCAAGTTGATAGCTTAGTTTATATTAAGGCAACTTGCTTATGTTTCATTGAATTATAATATTTTCATTTGAGAATGTATAAAACTATAGTTTGTACGTATAAATTATCTAAGGTAGCTTTATTATATTATTAAAAGGGGAGAAAAATATGAGCGAGTCTAAAAAATATGTAATGACTTATGAAGGAATAAAGAAACTTGAGGAAGAGTTAGAATATTTAAAGACAGTTAAAAGAAAAGAAATAACTGAAAAGATTAAGGTAGCTTTAGGATATGGAGACTTGAGTGAAAACTCTGAATATGATGAAGCTAAAAATGAGCAAGCTTTTGTAGAAGGTAGAATAATTCAACTTGAAAATATGTTAAGAAATGCATCTGTGGTAGATGAAACAGAAATTGAAAAGGATGTAGTTAACATAGGAGCAATTGTTAAAGTTAAAGATTATGAATTTGATGAAATAGAAGATTACCACATTGTTGGATCAGCAGAAGCAGATCCAATGAGAAATAAAATTTCAAATGAATCACCAGTAGGAAAAGCTCTTATTGGCAAAAAAGTAGGAGATATAGTAGAAGCTATAATTCCAGATGGAGTAAGCAAATACGAGATTTTAGAAATAAAAAGATAAAGCAATAGGAGGAGTATACATGTCTACAGGAGAAAACAACGTAAATGTACCAGAATTAGAAATTGACAATGAACAATTAGAAACACAAGAAGCTGAATATAATGAACAAGTAAGGATAAGAAGACAGAAGCTTGCAGATTTACAAGCTGAGGGAAAAGATCCATTTGATGTCTATAAGGTTGAGAGAACTCATACTTCTGAGCAAGTTATAAAAGAATTTGAAGGTTCAGAGGAAGTAGAGGGAAAAACTGTAACTATAGCAGGAAGACTTATGTCTAAAAGAATTCAAGGTAAGGCTGGATTCTGTGATGTTCATGACAGATACGGGAAAGTTCAAGTTTATATAAGATTAGATCAAGTTGGAGAAGAACAGTTTAAAGATGCTAAAACCTTCGACATAGGAGATTTCTTATCGGTAACAGGAACAGTATTTAGAACTAAAACTGGAGAAATATCAGTTAAAGCTACAGACGTTCAACTTATATCTAAATCTTTAAAGCCACTACCAGAAAAGTGGCATGGACTTAAAAATCCGGACTTAAAATACAGACAAAGAGAAGTAGACCTAGTTATGAATAAAGAAGTTAGGGATACTTTCATGAAGAGAATAAAAATAATCAGTGGTATAAGAGAATTCCTTGATAATAGAGGATATTTAGAAGTTGAAACTCCTATACTATCACCTATAGCTGGTGGAGCTGCAGCAAGACCATTTACAACTCACCATAATGCTTTAGATATAGATATGTACCTAAGAATCGCTACAGAGCTATATCTAAAAAGATGTATAGTTGGTGGATTTGAAAAAGTTTATGATATGGGTAAAAACTTCAGAAATGAAGGAATTGATATAAGACATAATCCAGAGTTCACTATGATTGAACTTTATGAAGCTTATGCTGATTATAATGATATGATGAGAATAACAGAGGACTTAGTAGCTTATGTTTGTATGAAAGTTCACGGTACAACTAAAATAACATACCAAGGAACTGAACTTGACCTTACACCACCATGGAGAAGAATCACTATGGTAGATGCGGTAAAAGAGTATTCTGGAGTAGACTTTACGCTAGTTAAA
Source organism: Clostridium sp. (assembly GCF_036642255.1). GTDB lineage: Bacteria > Bacillota > Clostridia > Clostridiales > Clostridiaceae > Clostridium_J. Next base: position 4,168 of record NZ_JAVWDJ010000095.1, read on the forward strand.
ACTGATGAAGATGCTAGAGCTATAGCTAAAGAAAAACATTTAGAGTTTAAAAAAGAGTTAAAAGACTGTACAAAGGCTGATGTACTTAATGCATTATTCGAAGAATATGCAGAAGAACATTTAATTCAACCAACGTTCCTTTGTGACTACCCAGTAGAAATATCACCACTTACAAAGAAAAAACGTGGAAATGCAGAATTTACTGAGAGATTTGAAGGGTTTATATATGGTAGAGAAGTATGTAATGCTTACTCAGAACTTAATGATCCTGTAGTTCAAAGAGATAGATTTATGCAACAATTAAGAGAAAGAGAACTTGGAGATGATGAAGCATACATGATAGATGAAGAATTCATGAGT
>NZ_JAVWDJ010000096.1:0-4514 GCF_036642255.1 Clostridium sp.
AAAAATAAAAGCTCTCACTCCATGTAGGAGTGAGAGCATAAGCTTCACGGTACCATCCTAATTTGACAAAAAATTTATTTAAGTCATCTCTAAGCCCTTTAACGGTGGCATCCGGTTTACTCTACTTATAAAAATGTTCAAGTAAACTTCTCTGGGAGGTCCTTCAATATTACTGTTCTCATGGAGCTCTCACCATCCTCCACTCGCTTTGGATACTAACTAATACCTACTTTTCCCTTCATAGAATTAAATTGTTTTTTATTATTCTATTATTAATATAAGCAAATGTCAAGATTATATTACAACTATTTAAAAAATTCTTTTACTTTAGATAATTCACTTAGCTATAGATGAAAACCATAAATTAGAAGTTATAAACCAAATCAAAAGTGGTAATATTAACATTAACTTTGATTTTAAACAACTAAATGATATAATTAATGTAAATATAACCCATTAAAAACATTGGCTTTAGATTAGATGGGAGTAGGTAAATAGATTTTACGTTTCTCGAAAAATATGAAGAAAGTTCTCTAGAATTGTTTTGCATTATGGATTGTAATTATATTAAGTAAGCAAGGAGCGTAGCGAATATGGGAATTAAAATTGTTGCAGACAGTAGTTGTGATTTATCAAAAGAGCTCAAAGAACAAATGAATATTGAAATGGCCCCACTAATATTGCAACTAGGGGAAAAAAGTTATGTAGATGACGAAAATTTAAATGTAAATGAGTACGTTAAGGCTATGGGACAGAGTGAAACTTCACCTAGAACAGCATGCCCATCACCACAGGATTATATGAAAAGATATCAGGGGGATGACAGCATATTTGTAGTTACACTATCTAATAGATTAAGTGGAAGTTTTAACAGCGCAGTATTAGCAAAAAATATATTTTTAGAAGAAGTGGGTGAAAAGTTCATTCATGTATTTGACTCCTTTAGTGCTTCAGCTGGTGAAACCCTAATTGCTCTTAAAATTAATGAATTAGCTAAGAAGAATTTTAGCGATATACAAATCCTTGATAAGGTTACAAGTTATATAAAAGAAATGAAAACATTTTTCTTGCTAGAAAGCTTAGATCATTTAGCAAAAGCAGGTAGATTAAATCCTATTGTTGCAAAGATAGCAGGAATGTTTTCTATTAAACCTATCATGGGAGCTACAGATGAAGGTGAAATTAAACTAGTTGAGAAGACTAGAGGATATAAAAAGGCCTTCAAAAGATTTGTGGAAGTTATTGGAGAAGAGGGTACAAACCTTGAAGAAAGAGTCCTTGCAATAGCTCATTGTAATTGTGTAGATAGAGCATTGGAATTTAAGGATGAGATTTTAAAGAAATATAATTTTAAAGATATAGTTATTGTTGAGATGGGTGGATTAAGTTCAACTTATGCGGATGATGGTGGATTAGTTATTGCATTTTAGATAAAGCATACACTACATCAATCGTAGATTTACAATGAGTTAACCTTTTTAAAATAAAGAGTAGAAATATAAGTTATAGTATGAGATCATAGGTATTTAATATTACAGTATATGGAATTTACATTGGACAATTATAGAGTGATATGCTATAATTAAATAAAATATTTAAAGATGAGGTGTTAACGGTGTTAGTTTTCTTTTTAAGATTCCGTGATTTAGTTTAATAAAATAACTAAATAGATTATAAGGTGCAAAACTCAAAGAGTTTTGGTTTATTTGTGTACCTTATTTTGGACTCTTTCAAAGAATATTTATGACCTCTTTAATACCAATAAAACATCTTTAATTAAAAGCATATTTTTATGTTTTTATTAATAATGTATTTTAAGGTTGCAGGTGAATTATATTCATTTGTAGCCTTTTTATTATGCAAGGAGGAATTAAAAATGATTTTAAAGGCATGTATATTTAGCATCAGATTAAGAGCATAGTACCGGGATTATGACTTCCTACTTTTAAGGTATATTCGAAAGTAATAAACAATTATGTTTGTATATATTGTATCTTACTGCGATGATAGAAAATACTGATAGTCTACTATCAGCATAGATTATCTCATTGTTAGACTCATAATATATTTAATATCCTTGAGACATTATTTTATCTAATGTGCAGTGGGAACTCTCATTTAATTTTTACTTGCAAAGTAAAATCCCTTTAAATGTGGAAAGCATCATGATTCCGTGCTATGAATAACTAAAAATAGCAAAATCAATTTATTATCAATGTAAAAACTCATAATCAATAAATTGATTATTTAAAGGAGAGTAAAGTATATGGAAGAAAGACAAAAGGCACTATTAGTAGGTGCAAATTTAAATAATAAATCAGACTTTAAGGAATCTATGGAGGAGCTATGTAATTTAGCAATTGCTTGTGATTTTGAAGTAGTGGGAGAGATAGTACAAAACTTAAAGTCCACTAACAACTCCCATTACATTGGAACAGGTAAAGTTAAAGAAGTTCTAAGTTTATTAGAAGAACATCAAAGTGATGTAGTTATCTTCAATAATGAGTTAACTCCTTCACAATTACGTAATCTTGAAAAAACACTAAAGTGTAGAATTTTAGATAGAACAGCGCTAATCTTGGAGATATTTGCTCAGAGGGCAAAAACCCATGAGGCAAAACTACAGGTTGAGGTAACGAATTTAAAATATATGCTACCTAGATTGATGGGGTCACGAGAAGAGTTAGGACGACAAGGTGGGGGAGTAGGTACAAAAAACAAAGGTGTTGGAGAGAAAAAAATAGAGCTTGACCGTAGAAAAATTGAAGAAAGAATAGTGGCTTTAAATAAAGAATTAGAAAACATTGTATTTCAAAGACAAACTCAACGTAAAAGAAGAAATAAAAGAGATCTGCCACTGGTTTCATTAGTTGGTTATACCAATGCAGGTAAATCCACAGTAATGAATGGAATGATAGATACCTTTAAGAACTCTGATGATAAGAAAGTATTTGAGAAGGATATGTTATTTGCAACCCTTGAAACATCAGTAAGAAGTATAATTCTTCCAGACAATAAAAATTTCTTATTATCTGATACCGTTGGCTTTGTTAGCAACTTACCTCACGATTTGATAAAAGCCTTTCGCTCAACGCTAGAAGAAGTGTGTGAAGCAGATTTATTGATTCATGTAGTGGATTTCTCAAATCCTAATTACAAACATCAAATAGAGGTTACAATTGATACTCTAAACCAAATAGGAGCAGGTGATATACCAGTAATCTATGCCTATAACAAGGTTGATTTAGTAGAGGGGCCAATTACAGAAGAGAAAAATCACAGTGTATTTATTTCAGCTAAGAAAAAAATAGGAATGGATAACTTAATCAAGTTAATAAGCCAAAAAGTTTTTACAGATTATGTTCACTGTGAAATGTTAATACCTTATGATAAGGGAGACGTAGTTTCCTATTTAAGAGAGAAGACTAATGTAAAATCTATAAAGTATGAAAGTAATGGGACTTTACTAGCTTTAGAATGCAGTAAAGTTGATTACGTGAAATATGAAGAATTTATAATAGCTCATGAGCTATAAGTGAAAGCGATCAAGTCTTATAATTATAATATTAACTATAGAATCACAATGAGTTTGATTATATTGTAAATATAGAAATTCATATAAATTGTTAAGTTGCATAACAGCCATAAATTAATATAACTATAAAAACTGTAAGAAGTTCAACAATAAAAATAAAAAAAGATGTAGGGGATTTGATCACCTACATCTTTCTATTTATTATAAGAAAATTAATAGAAATTCTTCTTCACTAATTTTCTTAATTCTAATTTTAAACTAATTGTTACTTTGTACAAATTCTTACTTTAAGTTAAGAATTAGTTAGTTGAGAAATGTTGTGTTGCATAAACCCAGTTACCCTCACTGCTAAACACCACTCCTGCAGACATTTTAGTCCAGTTTGCATTTAGAATGTTAGCTCTATGTCCTGGTGAGTTCATCCATTGATCTACAAGGTATTTAGCTGTAGTTGTAGACTCTGAATAACCTTGGCTGTAGAATAAGTTTTCACCATAACTATTTGTATTATACTTGAAGTATTTAGTTGCTAAATCCATTGGACTTGCATTGTTTAGTGATGGTGTGTTGTGTGCAAAGTAGTTATGCTGAAGCATGTTGTTAGACTTATATCTTGCGATTGGTCTCATTTGCTCTTCCCAAGTTAATGGGTTTAAACCTGCTTTTGCTCTTTCTGCATTAACATAAGTTAAAATCTCTTTTTCTACTGCGTCCATATATTTAAAGCTCTTATTGCTTGGGTTAGCAGGAACACCGCTTGGCACACTTGTGCTTGGGGTTGTAGCTGGGGTCTCAACTTTAGGTGCTTCTGTTTTTGGTTCTTCCTTAACAGGCACTTCCACCTTTGGTTCTTCAATTACTGGAACTTCAATCACTGGATCCTCAGTTTTTGGTTCATCGATTACAGGCACTTCTACTACTGGTACTTCTACCTTTGGATCTTCAGTTTTTGGAGTTTCTACTGTAGTATCTGGATTTG
>NZ_JAVWDJ010000097.1:0-4441 GCF_036642255.1 Clostridium sp.
TTTTCAAAGACCAATTTGTCGCTACATTGTAGCGTCGTCACCACTTGGCGACTTTCAATATCTTATCACTTATTCTCACCCTCGTCAATACTTTTTTTAATTTCTTTTTAAAAACTAAATTTTGTTTTAACGTGCAGCTTTGAACTTTAAATAATTTATTTTGTCACCTCTTAGGGACAAGAAATATCTTATCATATGAACAATAATGAATTCATACTTCTCTCCGACTTACTCAAAACCTGTTGGTAAAATCTTTAGATTTCTCCTTTTATCTAGCTTTATTTACTATTGATACACTGGGAACAGTTATATTATAATATCAGAATTAATATTGATTTCTTTCAAATGGTAAGTATAAATATACTATTATTAGAGCTCACTTAATTATAAAAATTAAGACACTATCGTACAAGCCAATAGTGTCTCAAATATATATTTTTTAAATCTGATAGATACTTAAAGCAATTTAACCATATAATCGTTTATAGGAGGAATAATGCAAAAATTGTTGTAGTAACAATTCCAATTGCTACTGGAACAAAGTTCCTCCTTGCTAGCTCAAAAGGTGATACCTTACATATTGCCGCAACTGGAATAATTGCCCAAGGTATAATTGTTCCTCCACCGACCCATATACCACAAATTTGCCCTAAAGCTGTAAGCGTAGCTACATTCGCCCCTGTAGCTGTGGCAAATAGCTTAGCTATTGAACCTGCAAGGGATAACCCTGAGAATCCAGACCCATCAAGCCCAGTTATTATTCCAACTGTTGATAATGTGGCTACACTAACCCCGTTATTTAATGGTACTGAATGTGCTAAAACATATCCTAAATCATTTATTATCCCAGTTGAATTTTGAGGTAAAAATTCTCCAATAATTTTTACAAATCCCATATCACCAAGGTAAAAAAATGCTGCAATTGGAATTACAGGCCCAAAAACTTTAAATCCAAATTGGAATCCATCAATAAAATAACCAGTAATCTTTTCTAAGGACTCATTTTTAAAGGTTGTAACAGAGATTAGGATAAGTAGAAATATTGCTGTTCCACCTATTAAAGCCGTGGCATCTCCGCCTCTTAAATTTAAAATTACCATTATAACTACATCAATAAGAAATAATATTGGAATCAATACTGAAAATAATACTTTCCACTTATTGCTTAGCTTATTCTTATCTTTATTATCAGCTTCTACTTCAATTGACGCATCTGAAATCATTTCATAGCTGATATTTCCATTTTTCATATCTCTTTTTAGTATAATAAAGGCAGTTATAGTTGTAACTAACCCCATAACTATAATTAGTGGGATTGAAGCGGCTATAACAGACTCAACTGGTATTCCTGCAGCATCTGCTGTTATTTTTGGTGCACCTTGAATTACAATATCACTAGAAAGCGCAATTCCATGGCCAAATAAATTCATTGCAACTGCAGCACCTATTGCTGGCAACCCTGCCTTAATTGCTACAGGCACAAAAACTGCACCGATTAAAGCTACTGCAGGCGATGGCCAGAAAAACCATGATATAACCATCATAGTTAAACCAATTACCCAAAATGCCAATGTATCATTTTTTATAAGCTTTGTAAAAGGGCTTACCATGACCTCATTTATTCCAGTAACAGTCAATAATTTACCAAGTGATACTATTACTGAAATAATTAGTATTGTAGGTAATAGTTCCGTAATGGCATATATAAAACTGTTAAATACTCCTATTACTGATAGTGAAAGAGAATTTGTGCCAATAAAAGCAAGTATAAATATACCTACAATGCATATTAATGAACAATCCCTTTTCCTTATCATTACACCTAAAATTAGTAAAATGAAAACTAAGTATACATAGTGTAGGGCCGTTAATTCAATCATTTTGTTCATCTCCTCATGTGTTTTTCCATATTTTTTCTATACTATACAATATGCTTAATCTATAGTATGGTGTTAAAAAAATTTAGTTGAATTTATACACAAAAGCACTTACGTCCCTTTTTTTAACGCTTAATTTCATTAGATCTTCAAATAAAAAAATCCCCAAGGAATGAACAGTTCCATAAGGATTTTCTCTAAAATGACTTCTATCAATTATAAATACATACTATGATTTTAATCCTGTGCACTATAATCAACTTATTGAAATTTGATGTTTTAATTAAAATGAGTTAAATTAACATATGCTGTGAGGAAACTTTTCATGATACATATCTTAAGTTTCCTAATATAAAATTTATAGCTTTAAATTTCGTAAATACAGAAAAGCTAGTTTAATTTTTTTTATTCATTATATAATTATAAGCTTCCTTTAATAACTCCTTACTTACATCATGGGTAACCTTTTCTTTTCCTTGTTCAAAGGTAACCCATTGATAACTTTGAATCTCTGACTTATCTATATTTACATTTTTATCTTCAGCTTCTCCGAGAAAGAATATAACTTCCTTTACTACATCAGGTCTTGGTTTGTATTCAATTCTATGCCTAAACCCAGGTTGTAATTTTATCTGTAGATCAGTCTCTTCCTTTACCTCTCTCAAAGCAGTCTCTTCTTCAATTTCACCATCTATCATGTGACCTTTGGGATATCCCCAATATATATTTACATTTTGCTGTATAATTAAAAATTCAACTTGTTGTTCTTTTTTAAGAAATACAACAGCACCACAGGACTTTTCATTCTGCATTATACAATCCTCCTTTTTCAATTCATTAAATCTTTATATATTTTAATTTATGTAATATTCCCGTTTTTTATTTGTAAAACCTATACTTTATTTTAATTGTACTGCTAATGTACTCAGAGAAGTTGCAATTTGTCATTATTTATTCAAATTTATTTATTCAAGGATTATATTTTGTAATTTTAAAGCTCCTTAGTTGAAATTACTTTATAAGAGAAAAAGATTCCCATAGTTTTACCATCTTCTATAGAAATCTTTTTTCATTTTCAATATTTTAAAAAATATCTCTTTTGCCTACTACTCACTTATTGTTCCCGTTTTCAGATCAATATTTATAATACTGTCAGTGGTCTTAAAACTATTTCCATCGAAATGGCTTTTTACTATGCCAATTATAATATTCCATTTATTGTTTTGAAGAATTGTGTAGCTAATATTAACGCTATATGGAATAAAAATTCCAGTGTTTTTTATTGAACTCTTTTCAGCATTTTTTGCTTCATTTTCTAAAGACTTTACAAAACTAAATATATTGTTTTCCACATATTCGTTGATCTTCTTGTTAAAATCACTATTTGTTAAATCAATTTCAGGAAACTTTACATTCAAATTTATATACTTACTATGCTCATTAATCTCTTTAGTTGTAATTTTAGGCTTTTCATATTTATTGAGGCTTCCAAGATCCACACCATTATAAAAATTATCAAAAGGAATTTTGAACTCTGGAATTCCAAGAGTATAGACTGATATTTCATTCATTGGAAAATAAATAATTATATTTCTATCTTGCAAGTAGAATGGTTGATCATAATTAATGCTATATATACTATTTTTATTATATAAGTTCTTATTTTTTATAATATCTTCATTTAATTTTTTATTAATTACTGTTTGAAAATCTTCATTTTCTTTAAAAAGATCCTGAAGTTGAAGTATCCTTTCATATTTTAAATCTATGTTATAACTTTTTTTATTTGTTATTCCATATGTTCCACCAGTATATTTATAAGTTGTAATAGTAAAACTTAATATATTTTCGTCTTCATAGGTTATCATATAGTTACTTTTTACTTCATATTTTGGAAGAGAATATCCTTTTTCTTCAGCAAACAAAGAATCTTCTTTATATTTATCTTTTACTTCTTTTCTTAAGGAATAAATATATTCTTCAATGTCCTTATTTAGTTTATCTTGCAAATTTTCGTCCTTAATTCCTTGAATGATAGGAATAGATAGATTTATGTCAATAAACTCATCTTGTTCTTTTATATCTTTATTTATGAGCCCTATTTTATTTTTTTCACTATATAATGATAAAGTTGAAGTAGCGGCTTTAACGTCTTTTATGTAATTAGCAGTAGGAAAATTTAAAAGAAATAAAAATAAACTAATACTTGTTAAAGCTAGTCCTATTAACTTTTTCATAGATATACCTCCTTCCGATTCATAACCTTATAATAACATAGTAATTCCAAAAAATTACAGTAATTATGTAGTAATTAAAATTTTTTTTATGACAGCTTCTTACTTATTATTTGAATTAATTACTCACTTCTACTTATTATTTACCAACTAACATCCAATTAATACTATTAGTTCTAAAAATTCCAATATTGCTGTATAGATATAAGGAATAACTCTAGTTTTTAAATTAGTTTCATTATTCAATTTTCATTGATTTCTCAGAAAATATTTAGAAACCAAAAACTTGAATCCACCTAAATAGTAATACTCTTTTAAATTAACAAATTT
>NZ_JAVWDJ010000098.1:0-4148 GCF_036642255.1 Clostridium sp.
ATGTAATTACATTACTTTATGATTACAATCTATAAGAATTAACTTTATAGCTTATTTATCCATATTAAGCTAAAAATCCTTACAATGAAATAATTTACAAATCTTTGGCAATATAATATTATTATAGTATAAATATTGTCGAATAAGGAGTGAAAACATGGATAGTTGTCTAAAGGGTGCAGAATTATATACGGAAAGTGTAGAAAAATATAAAATTCATGTTGATGAAGCCATAGTAAGCATACTTTCAAACGAGGAAAGGTTAGTATTCGCTGCTGTTGTTGAAAAGGCAAGAATAACTCCATACATAATTAATCAATATCCAGAACTAAGAAGTTATATATTAGAAAGCATGAAATATCATAAAGAGATACATGTTATGGATAAAAAAATTAATAAAGCTATAAACAGTCTTACTAAAGGAAATAAAAGTATAACATTTTTGGCAATCATGAACAAATGTAAAATTGGTTTAGATAATGCTTATCATAATGAAGTTATAAAAGATAAAATACGAGATGCAATTATTAAATCAAAACAAGTAGCTTTAGTAGAAAATGTTTTGAAATAAACTGTAAACATAAAGTAAAAGTTTAACAAGCTACTTTATTTATAGCAAAATTTATTGTAAAATATTGAAAGAAAAAAATATTTGGAGGTACTATATATGCTTAGAGAGAATGGAAACATTTCAATTCATACGGAAAATATCATGCCAATTATTAAAAAGTGGTTGTATTCTGATAAGGATATATTTGTAAGGGAACTTATAAGTAATGGGTCTGACGCCATAAATAAACTTAAGCGATTAAGTTCTATTGGAGAGGCTAAAATTGAAAATGACCCCAAATTTCAAATAAATGTATCTTTAAATAAAGAAGAAAAAACCATAAAATTCAGCGACAATGGAATAGGAATGACTTCAGAAGATGTAAAGAAATATATTAACCAAGTGGCTTTTTCTGGAGCTGAAGAATTTATATCTAAATATAAAGACAAGATGGATGAAGCAAATAATATTATTGGACACTTTGGCCTTGGATTTTATTCTGCATTCATGGTATCAGATAAGGTTGTAATTGATACATTATCTTTTGTTGAAGGAGCAGAACCAGTTAAGTGGATTTGTGAAGGTGGCACTGAGTACGAATTAGTTTCATCTGAAAGAACTGAGAGAGGAACTACCATTACCCTATATGTAAGTGAAGATAGTAAAGAATTTTTAGAGGAATACAAATTAAGAGAAATTATAAATAAACATTGTGCTTTCTTGCCAGTGGAGATTTACTTAGTAAATGAAAATGAAAAAGTTGATCCAAATCAGGAAGAAAAGAAAGAAATATTGCCTCTAAATGATGTAACACCTTTATGGCTAAAGTCTCCAAAGGATTGTACTGATGAAGAATACAAAGAGTTTTATAAAAAAGTTTTTATGGATTTTAATGAACCACTTTTTTGGATTCATTTAAATGTGGATTATCCCTTTAATCTTAAAGGAATACTTTACTTCCCAAAATTAAAGCATGAGTTTGAAGCCACAGAAGGAGAAGTAAAACTTTATAATAATCAAGTTTTTGTAGCAGACAACATAAAAGAAGTTATTCCAGAATTTTTGTTACTTTTAAAAGGGGTAATCGATTGCGAAGATATTCCACTTAATGTTTCAAGAAGCTTTTTACAAAAGGATAGCAATGTAACTAAAATTTCTAGACATATTGTGAATAAAGTTGCAGATAAATTAACGGGCCTTTTTAAAAGTGAGAGAGAAAAATATAATGAATTTTGGAAAGACATTAATATTTTCATTAAGTATGGTTGCTTAAGAGATGAAAAGTTCTATGAGAAGGTAAAGGATATTATAATATTTAAAACTATCAACGGGGATTATATTACCTTGAAGCAATATCTTGAAGCTAATAAAGAAAAACACGAAAATAAGGTTACTTATGTAAGTGATGAAAAGCAGCAAGCCCAATATATTAAAATGCTTAAAGACCATGATTTAGATGCAATAATTTTGACGTCTACAATAGATAATCACTTTATAAGTTTCTTAGAAGGTCATGAGAGTGGAGTTCAGTTTAATCGTATAGACTCAGATCTTGCAACTACTTTAAAAACTAAGGAAGAAGAAATAGATACTGAGCTTACTGCGGAAATAGAAGGCATGTTTAAAGCTGCATTAAATAATGATAAACTAAAACTATTAGTAGAAAGCCTTAAGGCAAAAGAAGTTCCAGCTATGATGTTACTTTCTGAGCAATCAAGAAGAATGGCTGAAATGAGTTCTATGTTTGGCGGTATGGATATGAGTGGAATGTTCCCTAAAGAAGAAACTTTAGTTATAAACAAAAATAATCCACTTATAAACAAACTTATAGATTTTAGCAAAGATGAAAGTAAGAAGGAGTTGAAAGATTTAATTTGCAAGCATGTGTATGACCTTGCAATGATTAGTCATAAGCAATTAGATCCAGAAGCAATGTCTAATTTCATTAGTAGAAGTAATGAAATTCTTACAAAGATAATAGGCTAAGATATGGTGAAATAATATTTATGGAAAAGCATAGAGTATGTATCTCTATGCTTTTAAGTTTTAAATTTATATATTATTGCATTATTATAGGTGATTCTATTTTCATTGAAAAATCCAGAATATTAGGTGTGGTTTAGTTCTTATAGGATAAAGCTTTTTTTCCCATAGCATTCCAAATTTCAAGAAAAGTTTTTTTACTTACACTTTTATTTTTTGTATTGCTATGTGGATCGTTATAATACAAATTTTTTTCGTCGTAACCTGTTAATAAAACAGCATGCTGTGAGAACGTAGCATCGATTGTTTCCCCATTGCAGTTCCATTGAGCATTTTTCTCTGGAGTTTTAAAATCACATGTTACCCAAACAACAATAGGTATCTTGTTTGATAATGTTTTTTGTAGTTCATCAAAAGAAGCATTAGTTAAATCAATAGCTTTATCCGGTAAGTATTCATTGATTATTCCAATTAAAGGTTCAGGATCAATTGAATAGCCTGGATTCTTTCCAGTTATATCACCGACAAACCCATTATCCGGATTCCCCCACTTTACTATTTCACCGTTTTGATCATATGTTGCAGCAGTATCGTCTTTTGGGATCTTTTTAGCTAAAGTCATTTTATCAACCTTTATTCCTGAATAATTTAACATCATTGTAAGAGAAGTTACCTCACAGCCATTTTTTAGTTCAGGGAATTGTGATATAAGTGGAGCATCTATTAATACTGATGTTGGTACAGAAATTTCATTGCTTTTATTTTCACATGACATAGAGAATATAGAAGTTATAATAACTATCAAAATAATGATTGATTTTATATATCTTGTTAAGTGTTTAATTTTTATCACCACTCTCTTTAATTGTTATAATATATAGTATAAGTAGATTTTCAATGAAACTATGTATGGTAGTTTTTAGTGAAAAACTTATTTCTGCGGTTTCTTGGTAAATAATCTGCTGAAGATCAAAAACAGCTCTTTATGGAAGTTATTAAGGAGATAAAATTAGTTGATAATACTTTGAATATTCAATATATAAAAACAATTAATAAAAGGGTTGACGAATAGCAATTAAAGTTGTAAAATAACTTATGTCGCTAAGTGATTTAGCTACATTGAAAAAGTCGTTTATCGGGGTGTAGCGCAGATGGGAGCGCGCGTGGTTTGGGACCATGAGGTCGCAGGTTCAATCCCTGTCACCCCGACCATATGGTGATCGTAGTTCAGTTGGTAGAGCGCCAGATTGTGGTTCTGGTTGTCGTGGGTTCGAGTCCCATCGGTCACCCCATAAAAAAACTGCTTACATGTATTGTAAGCAGTTTTTTATATTTAAAAATTTTTTATTTGTTTATAAATCTTATAACATGGTTTTATTGAGAAATAAATTCTAGTGAAGTTTTTGCTGGAAAATTATATTGTAGTAAATTGTAACCATTAATCTATTAGCAAAAAAATACATTCCTCAACTAGTATAGATTTTCCTCGAAGTTTAAGGTAGCAATTCAAATACATATCCTTGAGCCTTAGCTTCTTTGAGAACTTCTTCTAGAACTTCCGTGTTTGTTTTTGATACAGCATGAATTAACATTATTGAACCATTATGAAGTCCAT
>NZ_JAVWDJ010000099.1:0-4013 GCF_036642255.1 Clostridium sp.
GATAAATTATTTATTTCTAACGCTTTCATTTAAATAGCCCAACTTTCTTTTTTATAGCATCCATCCCAAAACATATATTCATATTTTGAGGAAATAATGAATAGATCCTCTAGTTTTTGTAGTTGTCTTTCAGGAAGCCCTTCAGCAAGATTGTCCATTAATCTAATGCACCAATCACTTTCGTTATTATATTCAACATCTGCATAAGTAAGTATCCATTCTTTATAAAGTGGATGCTGTAATGCTTTTTCATCATTAACTAAAGTCTTACCAATAAAAGCATAACTCCACATACAAGGAAGTAACACAGCTACTAGTTCAACTAAGGATCCTTCTGAAGACACTTGAAGCATAAACTTAGTATAAGACAAATTATTCATATTAGGTTTTGTATTTTCAAGTTCTTCTTTAGTTATTCCGAACTTCTTGGCAAATCCAATGTGTGCATCCATTTCAATATTTACTATAGCATTTGCACATTTAGAAAAAGCTTGCATATTTTCTAAAGTATCAGATTTAACCATCCCTAAAGCAAAAAGTTTAATATAATCTATTAAATAAACATAATCCTGTTTAATATAAAAACAAAATTTATCTTCTTTTAAAGTGCCATTACTAAGTTCTTTAAGAAATGGATGCTCTAGGCATGCCTCCCAAATAGGCTTTACTTTAAAGAATAATCTTTGAGAAAATAGCATAAAAAAACTCCTTTCAAACAGTATTTAACATACCATAGAAAAGAGTTGGTAATTTAATAATTGTAAACCTATGTAAATTTTACATTTAGCTTTTTTATTATCTTACAACTTCCCTTCGCTGGCATTATCCAGTGCAGGTTCAAAGGGTCTGAAAAAATTCATCTCAGCCTTATTGGCTCCCCTAGTACACACATAGATTTTATACTTTAAACAGATTTATGTCAATACATAATAGGGCAACATATGGTAATTACTGATAATTTAAACTTATTAAAATTTTTATTTTATTGCGTCGCATATTTTTGAAAACTTGAAAACCCATAAGCTATGCTTATGGGCTAAAACATTTAATTTTGATCTATCTTTTTTCTTTAAGAATACCATAAACTCCACTAAACATAGCAAATAATATTCCTGTAATTGGGAACACAATCCAGTTTATATACCATTGATTATATAAAAATCCGCTAATTAGAAAAATACACACTGCCAGTGGCCACACAAATGCAGCAACTGCAGCAATCACCTTATCATTTTTATCCTTTAAGGGCTTTGAATATTCATCCAAACATAATAGACGTTTATAACTTTCCCTAATTTTTCCGAAATATATAAAGATATATACAGCGATTGCAACTATTATTAGTAATCCTATTACCCCATAAGTTGAGGCATCATCACCAAAAGTAGAGGCAATAAAAAGCAGAACTGGCGATAATATACACATTGCTACTCCAACAATTGTAGATACAGTATAAGTTGAAGTAAAAGCATTATTTTTTTGCTGAACTTGTATATTCAAGTGATTTGGTAGGATAAAACCTCCTTCTAAATACTTAAATTTTTCAACCAAGGTTCCACTGTATATAAATAATCCAACTGCTATTGCCACAAGGAAAAATAATGGAATTAGCCCGACAATATCACCAAACTCTTTTGATATACCCACTATAACTCTATCTTCAACCAATTGATTTATTAAAATTAGTGAGGCTGCTGCAAGAATGCAGAGGAAAACCCCAATTCCAACAAGTTTACCTGATTTTTTATTTGCATTGATAAAATCAACAACTTCGCGTTCAGTAAGAGATGGAAGGATCTCACCCTGATTATTATTATATTCAATTCCAAGTTCCCTTATTAACTCGTCAATATTACCAAATTCAGAAATT
This sequence comes from Clostridium sp., assembly GCF_036642255.1. Taxonomy (GTDB): domain Bacteria; phylum Bacillota; class Clostridia; order Clostridiales; family Clostridiaceae; genus Clostridium_J. Next base: position 1,871 of record NZ_JAVWDJ010000099.1, read on the forward strand.
ACAATACCAATGGCTTCATTTTCTGATCTGCCATTACTTTTAAGCTCATTATATTTATCTTCCATGTTGGATAATAAATCACTCTTCATTTTCTGTATTTCACTAGTTTTTGGTAGGTTTACAAACATATTATTTAAATAATTTTGTATTGTTTCCACTTAATTTACCTCCTTAACAAATCGATTTATAACCTCTTTTGTAAGTTCCCATTCATTACATTTTTCTTTATAATAGTTTATTCCAGCTTCAGTAATTTTGTAATATGTCCGCCTTTTCCCAAAGGTTTCATCTTTATAGTAAGATTCAATATAGCCATTCTTCTCAAGCCGAGTAAAAGCTGAATACAGGGTAGTTTCCTTTATAATATACTTCTCATCTGATAGATCTTTGATTTTTTTTGATATCTCGTATCCGTAAGAATCATTATCTATAAGCATGTAAAGAATTATAGTGTCATTGTATCCTCGAATAACATCACTGCTAATCAAATGTTTCTCCTCTCCTTTCAACTACTAAAATATTAATGGAAAATAAAATTTATTCCTGCTAAATATAGATAAACAGCATTCTAATTTAACCTAAATATTTAATAAGGTGTATGTTCCTTATCTCATATTAAATAGTTAAGCATTATTTATCTCTTTGTGAATATGGATTTTGAAGATACAAATTTAACCTAAATTTTATATCATTAATTATTGAACTTTACTTCATCAGTCGTACTTTATCTGTCGTAGTAATATCACTATAACATAATTACTACGACAAGTAAAGTAATATTTGAAACTTTTACCAATAAATTTTAAGTAAAACAATTATCAAAATAATATGGATACTTAAAAAATAGCTACCTCAAATAAATGAGGTAACTACTTTTAATTATTTTACATAATAATTTTTCTTTTAAGTAGGGTTTACAGTTCAGCAAGCCCTTTAAAAAGCTCAACTACTGTTTCTATAATTTCATCACGGAAGTCATAATTATAGGTGTGTATTTGAGGATAATCTTCCCCATTCCCAATATAGAACATTGCACCTTTTGTATACTTTAAATAGTGGCCGAAGTCTTCTGAAGCACGGAAGGCATCTACCATTTCAACTAACTGAAACCCCTTTTTCTCACAAACCTGTCTGATTTTATCTAAACTCTCTTTATGATTTGTGGTTTCTGGAAAAGTATCATTATAAGAAAATTCTACCTTTAAACCATACTTTTCTGCATGCTCTAAGGCAAGAGCTTCAAGGTTTTTCTGCAGTTTATCCATTTCTGTTTCGTATAGGGCACGAATGGTCAAAAGCAAATTCCCCTTGCTAGCAGATACTCCAAAAGCTCTTTCACCTATGTCAACTTGAATAACAGTGCAAAGAACCATGCCCTTGTTATTTTGGGGTGAGATTAATTCAGGAATGGAATCAATAATTTTTGCAATTGCAAATGAAGGGTTTGTTCCATCCTCTGGTTGGCTGGCATGAGCTGGAGAACCTTCCATATGAATGGTGAGGCCCTTTGATGCACAGTGACAAGTTCCATCGATTACATTAACAGACTTAAAAGGCATACCACTCATATTGTGATATGCAAAAATTTCATCAATGTTATTCTCCCTAATAAAAGAGACACACTGAGCAGCGCCATCACCTGTTTCCTCTGCGTGTTGGAAGAGGAAAAATATATTTTTGTCAGCACCCTTCTTGTGGATTTCCAAAGCAAACCCAGCAAGTGATGCTGCGTGACCATCATGGCCACATTTATGGGATATTCCGTGGAGCTTAGACCCATGAGGGATGTCTATAGCTTCCTCCATAGCAATAGCATCAAAGTCTGCACGGAAGGCTATGTTCTTTTTACCTTCTCCTGCATGATAAATAGCATAGAACCAAAGACCTTTGTCTACGATTTTTAATTTCGTATGATCTCTCAAAAAATCCATTAGGTGTTGTTTTGTCCAAGCTTCCTGATTTGAGAGTTCAGGATGTTGATGCAATTCATGACGTAATTGTTTAGTTAGTTCTAAATTGTTATTTTCCACTGAATCCATCTCATTTCTTCTATATCGTTGTTTATTTAATTTTACTATTATTAGTGTGTTTTTAAAAGTGTAAAAGATAATTATACAAGTACTTTGAAGTGATTATCTTTTAT
>NZ_JAVWDJ010000100.1:0-3758 GCF_036642255.1 Clostridium sp.
CTGTTGGAGTTAAGAATCCTTATAGATATAGAGGGTATAGGTATGATACCGAGACTGGATTGTATTATCTGCAGAGCAGATATTATAACTCAGAGTGGGGTAGGTTTATTAATCCGGATGGACTTGTTGGAAAGCCAGGTGAATTACTATCTCATAATATGTTTACGTATTGTTTAAATAATCCTATAAACATGGAAGATCCTACCGGATTCTTACCAAGATGGGCCAAGTGGGCAATTGGGGCTGCAGTAGCTGTTGCAGTTGTTGTTATAGCAGTGATTTCACTACCACAAGAGATTGTTGCAGGTGCTGTGATAGCTGGCAGTGCTGCAATATCTAGAGTTGCACAAACAGTTCAGAATGCAGGACAACGAGTCTCCAAAAATATTTCTAGTGTCTCGAAATCTATAGGGAGAGTTGCAAATAAAGTAGATAAAATCCCCAAAAGGGAGAAACTACTAAACTCTGTATCAAATGAAAAACTAAAGAATTGTATAAATGAAATGTATCGACCTGGCGCAACAAGTGGAGATGGTGGGTTAGCAGATGCAATTAGGCATGAATTGCAAACTGGAGAATTAGTAGGAGGTAGATCCCATCTACAGAAAGGATTAGAAAGAGTTAAAAACCTTGAAAATATAATGAAAAAACAGACATTAGATGAAAATGATCTTTCTACTGCTCAACAATTACTTTGGGATTTGAAAGATGCATTAAATAAAAAATAGAGGTGTATAAATTGAGATATTGTAATTTATCAGAAGAATTAATAAAACATATTCCAGAGTTACAGTATATATATCAACAAGAATTAGATTTATGGGATGGTGAAGATCCAGGAGCACATAATATATTTGGAGATGTTCTTAATCCATTTCTTATTGAATTGCTTAAGAAAAATGCAAAAGTAGAACTTCTAGAAAAAGTGTTTGTATTCTTAGGAAGAATGGCAACATCTAATGATTTACTTGTTCAGGAAGTGTTAGCTTGTACAGTATTAGAGAGAATAGGAGATGACAAAGTAATTTTAACAAAAGCAAAGGAATATATGAACGAAGAAACGAGGAAGATAAGCGACGAGATTGAAAAAGGCTGGGGTAGAAAATAGATTTTAACAGAAAAATATCTTTCAACTAAATCTCAAAAATATTTGTAACAACTAGAAGTGGAAATATATTACAAAGTAAAATTTTAATTTTGAAGCTTTTTGATGGTAAAGAAAACGTGGAACAAACTCTTTATTTATAAACAGATTCAAAAATAACAACTATAAAGTAAGTATATCGTAATAATGCAAAAGCTTATAAAAGTGCTTAAGTGAGCTAAAATAAAGTCAATGGAGACCAAAAACTTCATTGGCTTTTTCATATTAATGAAGTTGAAGGAAAAAGTGAAATAGGTATTTTTGAAGACTCCATCAACAAGAATGGTATGGAATATGTAAATGTTCCAATCCCAGGCACAGAAAATACAGTAAGAGCTATAAAGTTAAACAAAGGGCAGAGCATTCCCAATATCTGGTCACCGCTAATTGCACTAAAACCTAGCACTAACTACGTGTTAGAGTTTGACTATTGGTCGGAAGAACAAGAGGTACAATTCAATGTAGACTTATTCCCAGATACGCTGCCAGAAAGATACCCAGTAGCAAAAACTACTGTTCAAAAGTTTAAAGAAACAATAAGTTCTGCTTCACCAGACATGACAGCATCAAGCTTAAGATTCTTTAATAACTTAAGTAATCCAAATCCAGCTAATATTTATATAACAAACATAAGAGTATATGAAGAAGGAAAAACAAGTGAAGTAAACAAAGAATACTTTTATGTAAGAAATGCTCAAGGAGATATAATATCCTTAGTAGATAAATATGGACGTGAAGTAGTAAACTATACTTATGATACTTGGGGTAAACTTATATCCATAGAAGGAACTCTTAAAGATACAGTTGGAGTTAAAAATCCATACAGATATAGAGGGTATAGGTATGATACCGAGACAGGACTTTACTACTTAAATTCAAGATACTATAACCAAGAGTGGGGAAGGTTTATTAATGCTGATGGCATAACTGGAGTTCACGGTGAATTATTATCTCATAATATGTTTGCTTACTGCGACAATAATCCTGTTAATAAACAGGATCCTAGTGGATTTTTAAGTTTTTCAGCTACAGATGGAGTTGGTGCAGGAAGTGACAGTTATTTTTCATCTGTAGTTAGCACATTAAAAAAAGTTAATAAACAAATTCAAAAAAATACTTTAATCTTAATAGTTTCTACTACAATTGTCGCTGGTACCATGGAGTTAGGGAATAAGTTAGCTAAGAAGAGAGGGGGAAATGCTTTCCGAGGGTCAAGGAATCTAAGTGCAGATTTTAAGAATGGTAAAAAGCTTTCATCTCATTTCACAGACCATAGAGCTGATTTTGGATATAAAACGGCAGATGAATACCTTGAAGGCGCAAGAAATTTTGTTATGAAAAAGCCTACTTCAACAACCCAAAGTTTTGTATCTAAAGAAGGCACTTATTTTAGATATGATACCAAAACAAATGAATTTGGAATGGTTAATCAATATGGAGGAATATCAACTTATTTTAAACCTACAGATGGTATGAAGTATTGGCAAGAGCAAATAGCAAAATATAAACCATGATAAGGAGATGATTCACTTGTATAAAAAATTACAATGTCCCTGCTGTGGAAATTATACTATTGATAGCGATGATGAAATTGTTGTTGAGATATGCGAAGTATGCTTATGGCAATACGATGAGGTTGCACATAAATATCCAAATAGAGTAATTGGTGCTAACAAGATATCATTATGCGAAGCAAAAGATAATTATAAGCTGTTTAAAGTAGCTAAAAAAGAGTATATTGGAAAAAACATCAACAGAGAGCCTAACGAAGATGAATTTTATGAAACTAAAAACTAGAACAAATCAGTTTATATTAATTTAATTGAATCTATAAGATGCAAGAAATGTTTAGTGATATAAAATTTGTTTGTAGATGAAATGATAAGGTGGTAAATATACTATGATAATAAAAAAATAAATGACTCAACCAATTACGACAAAGTTGTGTTTTATTCAATATTTGCTGTTATTCTTGCAAGATTCTTACCACAAAGTATACAGTTTTATATACCGATAGTGGTATTTATTGTCTCCTTAATATTGATAATAAAGCATTTGATTTGCAAGAGTTCAGTTATTATCATATCAATATGTGCTGTGTTTTCAATTGCTATGGGACTTATGAGTGCCATAAAGTTGATTAGTGTTAAATATGTACAATATTTAGGCTTTGTACCACTTTTATGGAAGTTAAATGTAGTTATATTTTTTATTTCTGTAAATGTTCTAAATTTATTTTTGTTCAAAGTTTACAAAAATAAACGAATTATCATATATATTTGGATATTAACTATTAATGTAATTACTTTTTTAGCCTTTTTTGCAATATAATAGTGGAGTATTTTAGATTTCTCATAAAAATTACAAAGTTAAAATAGTATCATAGAAATTCTATAAGTGATAAGGATGACATCATGGTTTTTAAAATGGTGTCATTCCAACTTTAAATAATATATAACTAAAAAAATAAATTTATTCATTGATATATGCGGTATTTGATAACCTTAGTTTAAATTACTTATAATAGCAGAACAGAAATAATAAATAGGAACTTGTAATCAAATTATATTCTATACATAATTTCAATGCAAAAATAAATTTCTATAGAAGGTAC
>NZ_JAVWDJ010000101.1:0-3716 GCF_036642255.1 Clostridium sp.
ATAGTATGCTTAGCACTTGTCAATATATAACTGCTAATTTCACAAAACTTTTACAATTCACAAATGTTATCCCAAAAACAGTGTCAAAGTGAATTTTGGCTCTTCGAAATCTAGTGGGGAGTTAGAAAATTGAATTTATTGGAATATATCAGGAAAAACACGGCTTTTTCATATTAGTATTATTAAGCCTATTTTTTACTGCTGTTGAAGGTAGTTTTTAAGAAAACAGTAAATGATAATAATTGCCTTTTTCAAAAAAAGTCAAAAGTAACAATTTTGACTTTTTTCATATTTTTATCTTAATTTTCCATTCAAAATATATAGCAATCTTAACCTTAAAAATTTAAAGCTTTTGTATCCATATCCATTTCTTTTTATAACCTTTATTTTATTATTTAACCCCTCAGTATAACCATTAGAATATCTTATATCTATAAAAGAATTTACTATATATTCAAGCCAGTTATTAATGGTGTTGGAGGCTTGGATAAATTCTGGTATATTACTTTCTTTACATAATTCTATCCATGCCATAAATTCTTTTGTAGCAGTCTCATATGTAGAAAAATTTACTATATCTAAAAACATTTCTTTTAATTGATATCCTCTTTTTATAACTTCATCTATTTTATATATTTCGTCCAATATAGTAGATGGTAATATTTCAAACATTCGCCCATTTCTATATCTTTTATCATAAACAAACCATGAAATTTCTTTTCCGTATTTTCTTAATAATGAAACATTTTTTTTATTCTTTAAAAGTCTATATTCTTTAGAATTATAACTATAGCTTTTTTCAATTCTTATTCTTATTTTATCTAATGCATCCATTATATATCTGATGTAGTGGAATCTATCCACTACATATTTTGCATTTGGAAACATTATCTTTTGAACTAAAAGATAAGGCTCATACATATCACTAATAATAAATTTTACATCTCTTCTATTTTCTACTTTAGTAAAATATTGCATTAAAAATTCTTTTCTTCTGCTTGGTAAAATCTCTAATGTTTTTTTATGAATTGGATCATTGATAATAAATGCATATTTCCCTTCATCAGTATCTGCTTTAAATTCATCAAAGGATATAACCATAGGCAATAATTTTATTGATTCTGGATAACTTTTCATAGCATCTAATAACTCATTTCTCACTGTATTATCCGACACATTATTTATTTTTGCTATATATTTTATTGAAAGATTATATTCTAACAACTCTTTTCTAATTTTAATTCTTAATGAATTAGATAATGTTTTTCCAGCTTCATTTATTAAAAGTTTTTCTGTAAATTTTTTATTACATTTATGACATATAAATCTTCTTTTTTTTATATTAAGAATGCATTGAACTCCACCTGTGTCCAAATATTTACATCGAATTGGATTTAATCTATCATGCACAGATGAAGTGTAATTGTTGCATTCAGGACACCTTACTTTTTTCTTTGTGCTCTCAACTACAACCACAGTTACCTTCTTCTTTTTTATCTCTTCTTCCTTAATTTCAACAACCTTCAAATCTTTGTTCTTGATGTTTAACAATATTAAAATTTCATTATTCAAAACTATACCTCTTTCAGCTAAACTATCTTTATAAATTCTAAATAATGTGTTAATCTATTATTGTGCTTAAATTAGAATATATAATTAATGTTTGCACTATAATTATAACAAAATTTAAGCACAATAAAAGCGAAGGATTAAACCCTCGCTTTTTTAATATCTGACTCCCCACTAAATCTCGAAGCTTGATAAGTAAAACTCCCCACTAGATTTCGAAGAACCAAAACAGTGTCAAAATTCGCTTTGACACTGTTTAGATTTAACTATTTTATTACTAACTTTTAAAATTCGTCGGAAGACTTTGAGTCACCAGCGACGATATCCTGGTTCATCATACTATTAAAGTATATGGAGAACTTTCAGTACCTTCTCCGTTCGAAATTGATACATTAGATTCTAGATAAAAGACCGGACGCACAATTGACCAGTCACGAGTCGAATTACAAAAAGTGACACTACCGTCCTCGAACAGAAACCACACATAAGACGAATTAAAACTATCTCTAGAAATAGTCCATTCTCTTAACCCAGTAAAAATCCAATTTGTATCTAAGACATTTGTATTTACATAACTATTTGTTGGATAGCCTTCATCTGATGATAAACCCCGTATTAATTTTTCCCAATTATTAGGAGTTACCGCATAACTATAATCACTTAAATACATTAATCCTACTTTAGAAGCATACGTTGTTGCAGTTTTTTTGGAACCAAGTTCATATGTATGAAAGTTTTTAGAATTAAACTCTATAGGGCCATATTTGTCAATAACACCTGGTTCATGTATAAAAAAATTCTCACCATTAACTCCACCTACTTGCCAAGTATTTGTGGCTATTTTATCACTCCACGTTGAAAGACTTGTAAGGTATTCTCCATTAAGATACGTATTTAATGTACTAGTTGACCAAGTATTTTCACCATATCGTCCTTTTGTATCCCATGGTTTGTCCCCCACACTGGTATTTTTAATAAGTTTTACTTGATTTCCAAATATTCCTATTATTCTATACTTGTTTTCTATGGGACACGGACTAACAGTGCTTCCAAAACATACAAAGTTTTTTACTAAACTTTCATCCTTCACTACATATCCATCCGCTATTGTTTTAGTTAGGGCTTGGTCATAATAGTAAAATGTTAATGTATTGTTATATGCTAGCTTATATACATCACCAACTGCATCATAAATAATTATATCACTTACTCTTTTATAAGTATTTTGATGTTGTGTTGCAACACTGTAGTCGCCTCCAGTATAACGATAACTATTGTCTTCTGCAGAAAGTGCTAGTGCTGCTGTATGATTTTCTAATCCTTCTACATAATAGTTATCTTTAATACAAGATGCCATGTTTTTTCCAACACAAAGTGATGCAATAGTAAGAGGTAAGGTTTCATTTTGAATCCTTAAAACACTATTAAAAGATTTACCTGCATTTTCTGTTTGGTTACTATTTAAATTTACAAAAGTAAGTTTAAAAGTCCAATTTTGAGTAGTAGATGTCGCAGTTGCTGATATAGCATAGTTTTCTGCAACTTTTATTAAACCTTCTTTAGTAGTTACATCAAATCCAGTAACAGCACCACTACTTATATAAGTAAGTCCTGGAATAGAAGTAACAGCTGCACCTGCTGGATCAGTTACAGTTAAAATAAGTTCAGGTGTCGCAGTTGCACCTGTTGTATAAATATAAGAATTATTTGTAATGTAAATACCTACATTATAAGTAAAAGATGCACTATTAGTATTATTATTTGCAACAAGCTTAGCAGACCCAGTAGTAGTTGCATTTAAACTAGCTCCAGTTGGAGTAAAATTTTGTTGTGTAGCAACAATACTTAAATCTCCACCTGTATCAAATGTAAGTGAATCTGTAGTTCTAGATAGTGTACCAATATTTGATTTAGCACCTGGACCTATAATTCCCTTAAAAAACGCATAAGCAATTCCTAAACTTATTGTAATTAATAATAAAACCCCTATTCCAATTAAAACTTTTTTTCTCTTATTTTTTTCCATACTATAACTCCTATCTTTAATAACCTTAGTTTATCAAATAATTAATATTAATTCAATCTTTATAAGGCTTTTATTTCTCTATTAGTTTTATTTATTTTATTTTCTATATTAACTCTTTGAA
>NZ_JAVWDJ010000102.1:0-3526 GCF_036642255.1 Clostridium sp.
TTTTCATAATATAGGGATGGTGAATAATTAATGGTTAAAAAACTTTCAGCATATAAAATTTATTTGTTATTTTCAGCTATTACGGCGATGTGTTTTTCGTTGGTTGCTACAGTTATGATAGTATACCACATTGAAAAGGTTCATTTAAATCCACTTCAACTTATACTTGTGGGCACTACATTAGAGGCGGCATGCTTTATATTTGAAATTCCTACAGGGATAGTTGCAGACATATATAGCCGTAAGTTATCTATTGTTATTGGTGCAGTTTTGACAGGATTAGGATTTATTTTAGAAGGCTCCATTTCTAGTTTTGCTTCTGTGCTTGTAGCACAGATAATATGGGGATTAGGTTCAACTTTTACTAGTGGGTCTATTGAGGCGTGGATTGCAGAGGAAGAAAAAGAACAAGACTTAGATAAAATATATATAAAAGGAGCACAAGCAGGACAAATAGGAGCAGTTATCGGGATAATACTAAGTACCATAGTAGGTAATTTGTCTGTTAGATTACCTATTATAATCAGTGGATGTTTATTTGTGATTAGTGCATTATTTTTAGCATTGTATATGCCAGAGAATAATTTTACACCATCTGCTGCAGAAGATCTAAACACTTTTAGAAAGATGGGATATACCTTTAAATCTGGCTTAAAGTTTGTGAAAAGTAAATATATAATGATGATTTTACTTTCTGTAACTCTATTTTATGGTTTATCTAGCGAAGGTTATGATAGACTTTCCAATGCACATTTCCTACAAGACACTACGCTTCCTAAGATAGGAAACCTTCAGCCTGTAACTTGGTTTGGGATATTTGGTATTGCTGGAATGGTATTAAGTGCTATAGCAATGCAGTTTATAGCTAAGAAATTAGAAGAAGAGGATAAGAATCAGAGTGGGAAGATATTATTGGTTGCAAATATATTTTATATATCCTTTATGTTAGCATTCGCACTTACAAGAAACTTTAATTTAATGCTAGTAGCGTATTTATCAACAAGTCTGTTTAGATCTATAAATGATCCTATATTTAATGCATGGCTAAATAATCATATAGATGATAGTGCAAGGGCAACTATACTTTCTATGAATGGACAAATCAATGCATTAGGACAAATTATAGGGGGACCAATTATTGGGATTATAGCTACAAAATTTTCTATAAGTATTGGTATAGCATGTACTTCATTATTAGTAACGCCAGTATTAGTTTTATATATCCTTTCTTTGATAATGGATAAAAAAGATGTTAAGAGCGCTAAAGGGGGAGAGGATACATATGAAAACAATTAATATAGGAATTGTGGCTCACGTTGATGCAGGCAAAACAACTACAACTGAAAATCTTTTATACTACAGTGGAGCTATAAAATCAGTTGGTAAAGTAGACCTAGGAAGCACTCAAACGGACTCAATGGAGCTTGAACGTAAGAGAGGAATTACTATAAAATCTTCAGCAATATCTTTCACATGGAATAGTGTTAAAGTAAATATTATCGATACTCCAGGACACGCAGACTTTGTATCTGAGGTAGAACGCTCTTTAAGTGTTTTAGATGGAGCTATATTAGTTATATCTGCAGTAGAAGGTATTCAATCCCAGACAAGAATATTATTTAACACATTAAAGACCCTAAAAATTCCAACAATAATTTTTATAAATAAAATAGATAGAGTTGGAGCAAATTGCAATAAAGTTTTTGAGGACATAAAAAAGGCTATGTCTAATAAGATAGTTAGATTACAAAAGGCACATGGTGAAGGAAGTAGAGAGGTTTGTCTAAATAATTTGGATGAAATAAATACAACAAATGATGAAATTATTAATGTTTTATCAGATTTAGATGAAGTGTTTTTAGAGAAATATGTTAACGGGATAGAATATGATAAAAATGAAATACAAGAAAAAATTTCATTGTATTCAAGAGAAGGAAGTTTATACCCTGTGCTTTTCGGTGCAGCATCAGTTGGTCTTGGTATCAAACAATTATTAGATGGAATTTGCAGTTACCTACCATTTGCAAGTAAAGACAGCGGTGGTGATTTATCTGGAGTGGTATTCAAAATTGAAAGGACAAATACAAATGAAAAGAAAGTTTATGTAAGATTATTTGGAGGCAAAATTTCTGTAAGAGATAGAATTGAAGTTCCTAATAAAGATATTATAGAAAAAGTGAAGAAAATTAATGGTTTAGAAAATGGTAAGCTAATTGAAATCGCCAGCATGGAGTCGGGAGATATAGGTATTCTACATGGACTTACAAGTTTTCAGGTTGGGGATGTCATTGGAATTGCAAATGATAGAACTAAAAATATATCTATAGCTAAACCAACATTAAAGACGAATATATCTGCTGTTAATAAAGAAGAAAATAGAGAATTATTTAAGGCATTAACATTCCTTACAGAAGAAGACCCACTATTAGAATTAGGCATGGATGATGAAGATAAAGAGATTTATATTAACTTATTTGGTGAAGTTCAGATGGAAATACTAAGTTCTATATTAGATGATTTCTATGGAATTAAAGTAGAGTTTTCGAATATCCAGACTATTTACAAAGAGACGCCTAAAGGTGTTGGTACTGCAATGATGCTTATGCAGGAAGGATTAAATCCTTTCTGGGCAACGGTAGGTCTAAAAATAGAGCCTGGGATAAGGGGAGAAGGATTAAAATATATGTCTAATGTATCAATAGGATCATTACCAAAATCTTTTCAAAATGCTATTGAGGAAGCAGTTGTTAAGACAAGTAAGCAAGGCCTTTTTGGTTGGGAAGTCACTGATATAAAGGTTACACTTACCTGCGGAGAATTTTTTAGTCCAGCCAGCACCCCAGCGGACTTTAGAAATGTAACTCCTATGGTATTTATGGAAGCATTGCATCAGGCTAAAACTGACTTATTGGAACCTCTGCATGAGTTTGAACTAAGGATTCCACAAAATGTTTTGAGTAAAGCTATTTGGGACTTGCAAACTATGAGAGCAACCTTTGATAATCCGATTATTGTTGAGGATGAATTTTTAATAAAAGGGTTAATACCAGTAGAAAATTCAAAAGAATACAAGCTAAAAATAGCTTCGTATACAGAAGGAAAAGGTATGTTTTTAACAAAGTTTTTTGGATACAAGAAAGTTCCATTTGAATTTGCTAAAACCCGCCAAAAATCAACCTATGACCCTTTAAACAAAAAAGAGTATTTACTTCATAAGTTAAATGCAATTAGAGATTAATTGGAATAAAGCACTTAATTTAATGTAGGGTAGACAGTAGATAACTTTAAGGTGTTACACTTTAAAGCATAACCAAAAAGGTATTGATGACTTTTGAGTTATGAGTAATATTTTAAGACATATATATTATAGATACTCTTACCTTGAAAATATGGTAAGAGTATTTTATTTTTTTATCAAATATTTAAATGAAAAAGTATGTTCATTCAGAATTTTTTTATTGGACAGGTCAATATGACTATAGAATAAGAAATAATATAAATATATAGATACGACACATTCTTCTTA
>NZ_JAVWDJ010000103.1:0-3521 GCF_036642255.1 Clostridium sp.
ACCTCTTAGCGACAAGGAATATCTTATCATATTTATTTTTATGGTTTATATTTAAACACTTTATTAGATATAACCATTTAGATAATGCTACAAATAACTACATATATCTCTATTTTTTGCATATTGATACACTAGGGTTAGTATATTTATTAAATTGAAATTTTCTAATTTCTTATTTGTTTTTAATCTTCAATATTTCATCTCCAATTATTTTAATTCCCTTTTCGATTTCTTCCATTGATAATCTTGAGAAACCTAGTCTTAATGTATGCTTTCTATCATTATCAATATAAAATATATCCCCTGGAGTAAATATAACGCCTCGCTTATAACATCTATCTAATAAGTCTCTTGAGTTTATATCTTTTAACTTAATAAATACGTATAATCCTCCACATTCATATATTGAATCATATGATATATACTTATCAATTAATTCCTTTACTCTTTCGCTCTTGTCCTTATATATATTTCTAACCTTCTTTGTATACCTTTCAAAACTACCACTTTTAAGATATTCATGAAGAATCGCCTGATCTAAAGTCGAGGTATGAATATTTCTACTTCTTTTAACACTTTCTAATATATCTATTAAAGCATTATCAGCTAAAATCCAACCTATTCTTATACCAGGGAATAAAATTTTAGATAAACTACCTATATAAATAACTCCGTTTTCTTTTCCACATATTGCGGCTACCGGTGCAATATGTGTGCTTAAGTGTTGAAGTTCTTCATTGAATCCATCTTCAATAATTGGTACATTATATTCTTTAAATAGATTATAGATAATTTTTCTGTCTTTATGAGACATAACCAGCCCTGTTGGATTATGATATGAGGGTGTTAAATATGCTACTTTAACTTTATTATTTTGCAGTATATGTTTTAACTTTGTACGACTAACTCCGTCTTTCTCTATATCAAGTCCAATTATATTTAGATTATTTAACTTCATGAGTTTTATTGCTGTGTTATGAGTTGGATTTTCACAAAGAATAGTATCCCCTTCACTAGTAATTGCTGATAAAACCATATCAAACCCTTCTGTAAATCCATTTGTAATAATTATACCTTTATTATTTGTGTTGACACCTTTTCTTTGCATATAATTATAAATGTAGTTTATTAATGGTAAATATCCTCTGGCATATCCATAATTTAGTATCCTATTTCCATTAAGAGAAATAACATTTAAAAATGCACGTTTAATTTCCTCTACATCAAATAATCTTTCATCTGGAGCGATGCTTCTAAAAGATATAACATCTTTCTCATACATTAACTCATTTTTCATAATATCTAATTTATTAGCAGCTCTCCCATAATCATTAATCTTTTCATTCCAGCTGATATTCCAGCTATCATTTATCGCTACTTTTATTTTAGATACAAAAGTGCCTTTACCTTGTAATGTATACACAAATTCATCATTCTCAAGCATCTCATAAGCAGTGAGGATGGTACTTCTACTCACCTTCATCATTAAAGCTAATTCCCTTGTTGATGGAAGTTTACTTTCAGGAGGAAGCAATCCTTCTTCAATCATTTCTTTTAGTTTATTATAAACCTGTTCATAAATAGGTTTTTTATTATTAAAACTTACATTGAAAAACATTACTTCACCCCATACAAATATATTTATTATTCTTTTATGATAGAGTATTCTATTATTTTATCTAGCAATGACATGAAATCAATTCCCATAGCTGCTGCACTCTTAGGAAAAAGACTAGTTTTCGTCATCCCTGGAAGAGTGTTAATTTCTAGAACGTAAATCTCATCATTTTTAATAATCATATCAATTCTACCATAACTTTTTAATTTAAACACTTTCCAACACTTTATGGCTATTGCTTCAATTTTCTTTCTAACTTCTTCTTCTAATATTGCAACTTTTTCTATAGCGCCATCTTTACTATACTTTGAATTATAATCAAAAAATATAGAGTTAGCTTTTATTGATATTATCGGCAATACCTCCCCATTTAGAACACAACAGGTTATTTCTTCACCATCTATATACTCTTCTATCATTATATCACTATCATAACTTAATGCTTTGTGAATAATATTTTCTAATTCAATAGGCTCATTAACTATGAACGTTCCAATACTTGATCCCCCATTATTGGGTTTAACTATTAAAGGATAATTCAAATCTTTTAATAGATTAAAGTTTGCATAGTTTTCTTTATTGATATTAATCCACTTTGGAGTATTAATATCCTCAGCTAAGAATATTCTTTTGCTCATATCCTTATCCATGCACAATGCACTAGATAGAATTCCACTTCCTGTATATTGTATATTTAAACTTTCTAGAATTGCTTGTATTGAACCATCTTCCCCGAACTTGCCATGAAGGGCTATAACTGCAAAATCTATATTTTTAATTTTATCTACTGCATCGCTTTGCTTATTTATGCATATTGGAACTATCTCATACTTATTAGAATCTAAGTTCCTTATAATTTCCTTTCCCGTTAATAACGATATATCTCTTTCGTGAGAGTCCCCACCCATTATAACTCCTACTCGCATCGTCATACCTCCTAATTATTTGTTTTCTGTATCTTTACTATATTCTATTCTTCATTCCTTGGTTTCGTAAGAACCACCTAACTAGAACTTATAATTAATAGTGGTATGTTTTATTTTTTACAACTTATTAATGATAAAATTTTTCTCTCTTTAAGACCTTAAGATGTATTATATAAATTCTATTTTAAAGTTTATTCTATATGTTTTTTAATTACCTAATAGATGTTACCTTATATAATATAAAACCAAACATATTTGTATAAAATTGTTGATAAATATTAAAATTTTAGTGTATAATTACTTTCAACAAATAATAATTATTTATTTAGGAGTGTATGATATGAATGAAATACAAGAAGGATTAAAAGCGCCTGACTTTACTTTGCCTGGTAGCGATGGAAATACTTATACTTTAAGTAACCTTATTGGTAAAAATATTGTTCTATTTTTTTATCCTAAAGACAATACGCCTGGTTGAACTAAAGAGTCACTGTCTTTTAAAGACAACTTAAAGACTCTGGAAGAGTTAAATACAATAATATTCGGCATAAATAAGGACTCTGTTAATTCACATAATAAATTCATAGAAAAGCAAAGTTTAAACTATATTTTATTATCTGATGAAGATAAAGTAGTTTGTTCGTTATATGATGTTTTGAAGGAAAAAAATATGTATGGCAAAAAAACTATAGGAATAGAACGAAGCACTTTTATAATTGACACGCAAGGGAACTTATCAAAGATTTTCAGAAAAGTAAAAGTTGATGGACATGTTGAAGATATTATAGATTGTATATCCCTTAACTTGAAATAGCTTGATATTTACCATGTAAAATTATTAAATAATACTTAATTGGTGAACAATTATATATTAGCTTATAAGAAAGCAAAATAAAAAACCTAGTACAATGTACTAGGTTTTTTGGTGGCTCGAGCAGGAATCGAACCAGCGACACGAGGATTTTCAGTCCTCTGCT
>NZ_JAVWDJ010000104.1:0-3426 GCF_036642255.1 Clostridium sp.
AATCCACATAATATTTATGTGGATTTTCAAATCTTTTTAATTCATCCCATAAGGACCCTACTTCTTTTTTACAGTATTCTCTTACCTCTTCAATATGTGGTAGTTTATAAACAAGCTGTCCCTTTTCAAATATTTTTATATGAAGATTTCTTGCTTTAAAGTTTGTTAGGATTTTTTTCTTCCAAGTATAAACAGGATCAAATATTACATAAGGCCTTGATTCCTCTATTACCTCATCATGAATAGTTAATATATCCGCAATAGCTTTATTACTTTCTTTTTCATAAAGTCTCCAAAGACCTTTATAATGAGGATTTGTAACCTTTTCTACATTTTCAGATAACTTTATTCTTGGATTTATGATACCTTGTTCTTCCACAGCTACTAGCTTATATACTCCACCAAAAACTGGTTCACTCTTTGAGGTTATTAGCCTCTCTCCTACTCCAAAAGTATCAATACATGCTCCTTGATTAATTAATTCTTTTATTATAAATTCATCAAGACTATTTGATGCAACAATTTTACAATCTGTAAGTCCTTCATTATCTAACATCTGCCTACATTCCTTAGACAGATATGCCATATCTCCACTGTCCAATCTTATTCCCTTAAGGTTTTTTCCTAAAGGTGCTAAAACTTCTTTATGTACTTTAATAGCATTAGGTACTCCACTTTTAATCACATTATAGGTGTCTACTAAAAGAGTACACTTATCTGGGTAGGTCTCTGCATAGGCTTTAAAAGCCTTGTACTCGTCTCCAAAAAGCTGAACCCAAGAATGAGCCATGGTTCCAATGGCTGGTATTCCCATCTCCTTATCTGTATAAACATTGGAACTTCCTATTGCTCCTGCTATGTAGGCAGCCTTTGCACCGTAAATAGCACCATCGTAACCTTGTGCACGTCTTGAGCCGAACTCCATTACATTTCTACCTTGTGCTGATCTTACTATTCTGTTAGTTTTTGTGGCTATAAGACTTTGGTGATTTATAGTTAAAAGAACCATAGTTTCAATAAGCTGAGCTTCCATTATGGGACCACTGACGGTGAGTATTGGTTCATTCGGAAAAATCACAGTGCCTTCAGGTACTGCCCATACATCACAAGTAAACTTAAAGCTTTTTAGATATTCTAAAAATTCTTCGCTAAATATTGCTTTTTTTCTTAAAAAATCTATATCATCTTCATGAAACTTAAGATTTTGTATGTATTTTATTACTTCTTCCAATCCACAAGCGATAGCAAAGCCGCCATTATCAGGAATCTTTCTAAAAAACATATCAAAATAAACTATTGTATCTTTAAGTCCATGACTTAAATATCCATTACTCATAGTGAGCTGATAGTAATCCATAAGCATAGTTAAGTTTCTAGGGTCCTTCAAATTTTCATTCATGGTGACAACTTCCCTTCTCCATATTATTAAGTTTCAGCACCTTCAAAATATACCTAGATAGAATACTATTTTATATCTCAGATACCTTATATCACTTCTTATTTTGGTAAAAGTTATAAACATTTATTCCTATTATTAAAATAGTATTAATTTATAATACTGAACAAGTTAATTTTTTCAATGGATATCCGATATGATTGATCTCTCAAATGAAAGTTTAAAATTCCCACACAATTAAAAACTAGGTATGGTTGCACATACCTAGCATATTTCACTACTTAATTAAAACCAACATCCTCCACAGAAAAAGATTAGAAAAAGGAATAATATGCCTAGTTCACCAAAGTCATCGTCGCATTTTTTGGGACAACATTGTTTAGGTCTGCACCAATTATTTCCTTGAGAATATGGTTCGTTAGTATTATAACCTGCATTTACATTGTTATTGTTGCCTAGCATTGCAAGTAATTGTCTTCCTTCATTAGAGTTTAAAATACTATTTAATAATTCTTGTTCATTCATACCTATCACCCTTTAAATTATTTTAAGCAAGTTGGTTGAATCGAATAAACCAACAATCTATTTAATACTTAAATAAGCTGTAGTATTAATATTCTTGCTTAAGTAAATGTAAAGCTTGTCTACTTTATAATATGTGAAATAATTTAAAAGGTTCATGGGGAACTCTAAGAAAAATAATTATATAAGCTTCTATTGTGTTAATATTATTGAGATTTCTTGTTCCAACTATATTTTTGTAAAAAAAAATCTGAAAAGTAATTTTCTCCATTTCAATATACTTAATAATTACATTAATGAATCTGTGATTTAAGATTTTTAATAGCATAAATTATCTAAAATTTATGGAACTACAAAGCTCTATTTATACAATTTATTGTGAATACGCATGGACAAGCAATCACAAAGCAGGATTTTTAGCATATGATATATTAGCTTACAATAAAGGAGGTGCTAATATGTTTGAAGAACAATATGATTACGACAGCATGTGTTGTGAGCGTCCCGTTTTTTGCCAAACTCATGTTCATGAGTTTTTAGGTAGCACAAAACTGGCTGGACCATCGGAGCTTACCCATAATCATCGTTTTGCTGGAGTTACTAGCGAAGCAATCCCTTACGAAGATTCTCATGTCCACAGTATATTGGTTAACACTGATTTTGTAGTGGGTCACCATCATGAAGTGGGGGTTACTACTGAACCTGCTATTTTCATTGGCGAAGGAAGGCATATTCATTTAGTTAAACGTGTGACTACAATTGACGTTAACCACGCCCATGAGTATATTTTTGCTACACTAATAGAAGATCCGTTACGTTAATAATAAAGGAGGGCCTGGCCCTCCTTCTTTCTATTTCTTAAATATAAACTCTAACAAACACTGTATTCTATAGTTGCTGATTTAACCATTGTTCTAAAACATATTCTAACTCTGGATGCATTGGTTTTGATGCCTCACCTTTATATTGTTTCATAATGTTTAAAACTGTTTTTTCTCCTGTAAACTCTTTTAGCATATGATCCATATCTTTTATAACTACAGTTTTTATATTATCTTTCTCTAATTTCCCAACTGTGTTTAAATCTTCTGGATTAGCCTGAACATCCTTGTCTCCTGTAACTGCTAATATTGGGCAATTAGCACCACTTAAAGCTTTTAGTATTTCCTCATCTGTATATTTAAAGTGTTCTCTAAACCATTTTGCAGGCATTTTTTTACCCTTTAATTTTACAGTATCTCGTTTAGAATTAATCATTGTATTATACAAATCATCTTGTTGTTTTTGAAGTTTCTTTTCATTAAGAGCTAATCTTAGTAGAATACCTTTTAAGCCTTTTAAATTTATTATTTCCTTTAAAATTTGAGCATTTTGGTACTTTAAAGGTTCTCTAAGATTTGTACCAGCTCCTGCAATTAATACCATTCCTGCCACAGGATTTATGGTATTGGCAATAGTTGAAAGTATACATCCTTCACTATGTCCAACTAAAATGATTTTATTTCTAT
>NZ_JAVWDJ010000105.1:0-3332 GCF_036642255.1 Clostridium sp.
TTCGCCATAAACTCTCACTAATATAATTACATCCATTGAAATAAATTTATTACACAAATTCTTTATAAATTCAATTAGGATAATTCTTATATAAAAGGCGTTCCCCCCTAATGTGGCTCAAACACTATATATTGTTATATTGTTTTGTTTTTTATTTTAATATTTTTTTATTGTTATATTTATAAGAACACAGCAAGATTTATGCACTACATGAAACTAATGTTATAATTATAGTAAAACAAAGTGAAGCCTTAACTTGTACATGAACTTTTCTTGGTTCTCTTAATGCTTTCGGAAGTGGATAAATTAAAATCTCAGCAAGCTTCTTAGATTTAAGGACTCAGGAGGTCGATTTGATGAAAAAAGTAAACTTTGTTAGAACAAAGTAGACTCTGTTAAAACAAAGCGCCTTTGCGAATAAAAGAATTTTGTGAAAGAAAAAAATTTGCGAACAAAAGAATTTTGTTACCCCAAAGGAATTTTTCTAAGCTGAAGAACGTCCACTTTTAGAGCTTACAGACTTGAAGCTTCGAAAATGTGGTTAAATTTTCATCCTAGAAATAAGTAGTATAGGAATATTCTAATTTGGTACATCTTACATTGAAAATGTACTATTATAAGGAGAAATTAAAATGTCTATTACTGTATTTGAAGCAACAAAATTAGATACATTTAAAAACTTTAAATTGATAGCTGGACATCGTGGTCTCGATAACATAGTAAAGAAAGTTGGAATATTAGATTATGAATTCATCACAAAAATAGAAGAACAATTTACTAGAGGTGAATTTGTTATCACTAGTCTATTTTTTGCTAAAGATAATCCTAATTTTATCCTAGAATCAATTAAGGAATTAGAAAAAGATGGTGTTTCTGGTCTTGCAATAAAGAATATATATTTTAACGAACTGCCTTTAGAAGTAGTTGATTTTGCAAATGAAAATGCCTTTCCAATATTTATATTTGACAACAGTGTTTATTTTGAAGATATTATTACAGATGTGGCTGACAAAATAAGAGCTGTAGATAATTACGAATTACTTGAAACTAAAGTTGATATACTTATAAAAAGGCCTCTTAATAAGGCTACTGTAAGAGACATAGCCTTAGAAATAAACAGCAGTTTTAAAGAGGATTTCTTTGTGCTTTATTGCAAAAATAAAAAGTACATTGATAATAACATGATTACACTACTAGGCAGGATAAATCGAAGCAAGAATATTAACATTCATAGTTCTGCTTTAAAATATAGAAATGGTATATTAATAGTATTTTCAGATGAAAATATTGATAAAAAAAATATTAAAACCATTATAACTTCTTTAATAGATGGTATTGGTATAAATAAGTCTGAGTACTATATAGGACTTAGCAATCTACATTCTAATCTTGGAGAATTGGCGAATGGAATAAATGAAAGTATCTTTGCCCAAAAAACTGGTGAAGTATCACCCACTTCCTTTAATTATTTTTGTGATATCGGCATATACAGTATTCTTATGCCTTTTATTGATGAAATGTGGGTTCATAATTTCTATCACAGAATAATTGCTCCTATTAAGAATTACGATGAAAAATATAATACTCAATTGTTTCAAACTGCAGTTAAATATATTGAAAATGATGGGAAGATCATTGAAACTGCCAACGAATTCTTTGTACATAAAAATACAATCAGATATAGAATTGGCAAGATAAAAGAAATATTAGATATGGAGCATTGTGAGGGTAGCTTCTATGAACAACTTTCAATAGCAATAAAACTGGACAAAATTTATAACATTTAGATTCAACTTTACAAGGAAATTTGTAGAATAAGACTCATTCGGATTTATTCTATGGATTCCTTTTAAATATCTTTCATAACACATTACTGTATAAAGTACAAAAATATATAACTTTAACTGTGTTTTGTATAAAGGATTAAACCTTTAAATATAGAATAATTAAGTTAAGAACTTATTTTAAAATACTATTACTTAAAGGGGGACAATATTTAAATGGATAATAAAAGATTAGTTGCAAATCTGCTCTTATTGCTTACAGCTGCTATATGGGGATTTGCTTTCGTTGCACAGAGAATAGGTTCTCAATTTGTTGGAGCCTTTACTTTCAATGGAATAAGATTTGCTCTTGGAGCACTCTCCCTTATACCATTAATAATTTACTTTGATAAGAAAAAGAAAAGTCAAAGTAGCGATGATAGCGAAAGCAAAATTGAAGTAACTGCAAAGAAAACAATTATATCTGGAATAGTAGTTGGTATGGTTCTTTACGCAGGTGCCACCCTTCAACAAGTTGGTCTTATTTATACCACTGCAGGAAAAGCAAGCTTTATCACTGGATTGTACATGGTGTTTGTACCTTTAATGGGGATATTTTTAAAACAGAAGATTGGGAAAAACTCATGGATAGGAGTAGCACTTGCAGTTGTTGGCCTGTACCTATTAAGTGTGAATGAAGATTTCAGTATGGGATATGGAGATATTCTTGAAGTTATAGGCGCAATATTCTGGGCTATTCACATTTTAACAATAGACAACTTTGCAAAAAAGATAGATCCACTGAAATTATCTTGTATCCAATTTGCAACCTGCTCATTCTTAAGTTTAGTAACAGCTTTGTTATTTGAACAAATTACTATGAGCGGTATATCAAAAGCCTTAATTCCAATACTTTATGGTGGTCTTCTATCCGTAGGAGTAGCCTATACTCTTCAAGTAGTAGCTCAAAAGAATGCCAAACCATCTCATGCAGCTATAATTTTAAGTATGGAATCAGTGTTTGGTGCCATAGGTGGTGCACTTTTACTTAGCGAAAGCATGAGTTCAAGAGGATATATAGGTTGTGCCCTAATACTTGGAGGAATACTTGTGTCCCAAATTAAATCCTCCACAGAAAATTGCAGTGAGGGTGCAGTAAATTTATAAGTTATTTATGTTGATATTATAAATTTAAGGGTGGACTTTATCCACCCTTAAAGTCTAAATTAGAAAAGAATGTGCCCTAATTATTCCTTACAGGATATTTGCTTATGGTAGATAGTTAATTTCAACATGCATTTAAAACATGACCTTAAATAAGATAAATTTCACTGTGTTTATACTTTTAGGATTTACAGCAAGAATAAGCTATGAAAACAGATTTGCCTCTGCTTTCATAGCTTTTAAGATCTTTTTGTACTCCACCTTAACAAGCTTAAAACTTTATTATACTACTCCTTGACCTAGCATAGCATCCGCTACTTTTACAAAGCCAGCAATGTTAGCTCCCACTACAAGATTACCTGGGCATCCACAATCCTCTGCAGATATAACACTCTTTTCATAAAT
>NZ_JAVWDJ010000106.1:0-3198 GCF_036642255.1 Clostridium sp.
TTGGTTTACAAGTAACATTATACATCTTTGTCCAACCTATATCAAGTAAATTTTACGGGGTAAATTATTCCAACTTTTCCTGTTACACTCCAAGTAAACGTTTATAATTCCAAAAAAATCTTCCTTATTTTTGCTTGTATTTGTTTTATTTTGTATCTGTTACTTATAATTTTATTCTCGGACTATTGTGTATATTCTTTATAGTTTTTAACTTAAGTATATTATTCCTATGATTCCATATTAATCCATAAATTTTCATACATCTAACTTAGTTTCTATTGATTAGAGGTATCTCCTTTATCATTAATTTGGAAAACTGATCAATACCTATTACATTTCTCATTTAGCTTGTTTTTCTCTTTTGATTTTACAAAACACACCTTAATTAAACCTTAAATAATTACCTACAACTTCATTATATTAGATTATAAAAATAGTGTTACATTACCTTTTGGCATACTTCCTTAAAAACTTACCACTATTTATACGAAAAAAACTGGTAAGAGTTAGTTCTTCTTACCAGTTTTTTTAATAAATTTTCTTCCTTCTTTTATACCTTCTTTTAAAGCTTTAGCTTTATCGTTTTTTCCTTTTAAATAATACTGAGTAAGCTTAACTAATCTTGTGCTGTAAAAAAACGTTACAGCCTTTTTGTATCCCTCTTTAGTTACTTTATATTTAAACTTATCCATAAAGATTATTCTATTTCTAGTGTTCCATTTTACTGCAAAAGAAGATTCCTCTCCCCCTGTGGATGCACTAACCTTATGGTAAATTACAGCTCTAGGACAATAGTATATTTTATATCCAGCTTCTTGTACCTTCAAGCTGTAATCTACATCTTCATAGTACATGAAATATTCCTCTGGAAGGAGTCCTACATTTTCTATTACTTCTCTAGGAATTAACATAATGCATCCTGTGGTAAAGGTAACTTCCTTTTCCTTATTAAAGGCTTCACCATCTTTTTCGCCTTCACCATAATGGAAGCCATAGAACCTTTTTAGGTTTATTTCTCCCCCACCGTACCAAATTAAATCTCTTCTACTCTCATAAAGGATTTTGCATCCCACTATTCCTACCTTTTCATGTTTTTCATAACACTTTACCATTTCTTTTAAGAAATCTTTTTCTACTAAGGTGTCATTGTTTAGAAGAAGCATGAAACCACTATTATTTCTCATGGCATATTCTATGCCTAGGTTATTTCCCTTTGCAAATCCTCCATTGTTGGGTGCTTTTATTAAGGTATGTTTATTTCCAATAGCTTCTTTTAAAACTTTATAGGAATCATCAGGGGAATCATTTTCTACTATTATAATCTCATAGTTATCATACTCTATATTTTCTAGACTTTTTATACACTCTAAGGTATCCTTTGTACCTTTGTAATTTAAAAGTATTATGCTGACTTTCTTATCCAATTTGCTTTGTCTCCTTATGCATATTCTTATATTCTTAAGTTGTTATATTGTTATATTCTTATATTTTGTATTGTTGGATTCCTTCATTCCTTCGCTGTATGCTCTAAAATTTCAATTATTAAATTATATAATCTTCCACTATTACTATATTATATACTTCTTTTGTTATAAAACTCCATGGAAAAATAATCAAATTCATTATAAGTAATGCTATAATAGTAGTAACAAAAAATACTATTGGTGATTATTTATAAAGAACAGTTATAGCACAGCTAGAATAAGGCATTATCATGAAAAATCTTGCGAGAACCATCTGAAATTAATTTATAAAAATGCTTATATTGATTTTGGTACAGTTTGCTTGACTGAGCTGTACTGCTATATGTGAATGCCCCTTTTTTTCTCAAGTTTTGGAAACTATTACCGATATATAGCCGTATAAGTATTAGGCATGTTGTGCTACTGTGATAACTAATTTCCTTTTATATATATGTTCCATTAATAAAGTTTTATCTTCCTAACTTTAGGGTTGTTTTAATTAATGAACAAGCTTATTTTGGTAAGCGATCTTGGAAGGAGATTTCATCCCACCAAAATTTCACTTTCTATGAAGGATTCCTACTTAAGAAGCATGGGGGGCTTATCTTTCCAAAATGTCGTAAATTTTAAATTATTGCTGTATAAGTCTTTTGAGACTTATATGGATATATCTTGGAGGTGGTAAATTGAACAAAAGGTGTAAATATGCTTTTAAAAGCATTGCTTTACTTTTTTTCTTTCTATTTTTGTCTTTTCACACTAAAGTCTATGCAGCCATTAATTATACTACTTCAGCCTCAACAGCTGTTAGTAATATAAGTTTTTCTTCTGGCTACCTAGCTCTAAAAGTAGGCGGTAGTACTGGCACTCTTTCTGCTACTGTGCTACCTGCTGAGGCTTCAAATAAAGCTGTAACTTGGAGTAGTAGTGACGAGACTATTGCAAAAATCAGTAGTTCTGGTGTGGTGACCCCTGTTTCTGAGGGGATTGCTGTGATAAAGGTAAAAACCGTAGATGGAGGCCATGAGGATCACTGCATTGTGATGGTGACTAAATATCCTCCTGTTAAAGTAACTGGATTAACCTTATCTCAAAGTCAGGTTACTTTGAAAATGGAAAGTAAGCTTACTTTAACTCCAACTATTAACCCTAGCAATGCTACTAATAAGGAAGTTATTTGGTCTAGCAGTGATGAAGGGATTGCAACCGTTAATGATAAAGGCATAGTAACACCTTTGCTTCCAGGAGTTGCAGTTATTAGAGCTACCACTGTAGATGGTAATTTTTCTACTTTTTCTGTGGTTTATGTGGTTCAAGGAGTTAACAATGTTACTTTAAGTTCAAATAGTTTGAAACTAAAAGTCGGAGATGGTGGAGTAATTCTTACTGCTAAAGTAAACCCAGATAATGTTTCTTTAAAGGAGATTAAATGGACTAGCAGTAATCCGAGTGTAGCTATTGTTGGTTCAAATGGAGTAGTTATTCCTGTATCTAAAGGTTCTGCAGTGATTACAGCTACTTCTCTTCAAGATAGCACTAAATCTGCTAGGTGCAGTGTAACTGTGGATACCTTACCTGTAAAGGTTACTGGAATTACTTTAGATTCTACTCAACAAGGTCTAAAGGTTGGAGGCACTTTAACCTTAAAGCACACTGTGAGCCCAAGCAATGCGGCGAATAAAGCTGTAGTTTGGAGCAGCAGCGATGAAACTATTGCTAAGGTTAGTAATTCTGG
>NZ_JAVWDJ010000107.1:0-3119 GCF_036642255.1 Clostridium sp.
ATAATACAAGCAATGAGAGACTAAAGCAGTTTTTGAGTATAATAGATAGTTAATAGAAATCTATAAAAAAGATCTTTAACACAAACATTTGTATTAAGGATCTTTTTGATTTAAATCCAAATAATGGTAGCGACTCCGAGGTGCTACCAAAAGATGGTGCAAAAAATACATGGGGGAGAAATCTCCTTCAAAAGCTGTACACCTAATGAACTTGTTCATTATTTAATTAATAAATAGAAAAATTACCTCCTTAGTTGGATATGAATTCTTAAATGAATTTTCCAGCTAAGGAGGTTTTATTGTATTGAAGAATAAACATTAAAGAAATTTTAATAAGAATAATAATACCGTTTAATGTTAATCAAGCACCACTTACATAGAAAATATAGATAAATATGGAAGGTTTCAATATACTTATATTATAGCAAATCCTTGGAAGGGAATGAGAGGATGAAAATAGATATTGATATCAATAAGGACTATGAAGAAACTACAATAATAATAAAAGCGCCAGAGTTAACATCAGAAATTATGGAACTAATGCAAAAACTTAAAAACACTAAAAGCAAAAGTATTGTAGGTAATGATAATCAAAAGATGTATATATTGAACCCAAAAGATATTTTGTTATTTTACAGTGAAGAGCAAAGGGTAAAGGCAGATACAATAAATGGCTGCTATGAAATCAAACAAAAGCTATATGAATTAGAGGAAGAATTATATGAGCTAGGATTCATAAGAATTTCTAAATTTGCCATAGCAAATGTTAATAAAATTAAAGATATAGAGATGTTCTTTAATGGAAGCTTAGTGGTGAATTTTATTAATGGTAGGCAAGAAGTTATATCACGTAGATTTGTATCTAAAGTAAAAGAATATATTGGTGTAGGAGGTAAGTAATATGAGGTATATGAAGCAGTTTATTTTAAGAGGTTTATTCGGGATAACAATAGGTGTTTTTATAAATCAGCTTATCATGCTGATCATGGCTATGAATGGTAACATTGTAAGTATTCCATCAAATATTGTTATTACTCAATTTATTATTTCTAGCTTAACAGGGTTTTATTGTGCAGGAGTCAGCGTTATATTTGAAATTGAAGAATGGAGTTTGTTACGTCAAACTATTACTCATTCAATTGCAATGCTTCCATACTTTCCAGTAGCAGTGTATGCAGGATGGATGCCAGGAACATTAATTGGAAGACTGATCTTTATAATAAATTATATTTTAGTATATGTTATTATATGGGCTTCATTTAAGAAGTATTGGGAAAAGAAAACTAAAGCACTAAATGAAGAGTTAAAAAAACACAACAAAAACAATATAAACTAAAATAATATCAATGATTAAGTAATGATATATGACCCTTGTACAAAAGGTCAATGTAAGACTCAATGATATGGTCAGTTTAAAAGAATTCATTAGTTAGTTGTAGTAATAAAATGTATTACAGAAAAGAAATAATAAAGGATATGAACTTTAATTCAAGGTGCATATCCTTTCTTTATATGTTTTTATAATACTCAAAAAATAATTTTGTTTATATAGTTAAATGCAAATTTATGGTAGCGCCCCCGAGGTGATGGAAGAGTGTGGTTCAAAAATATGTTGTAAAAAATACATGGGGGAGTAGTGAGGTAAAAGATGCCATGATAATTTTCAAGGACAGGAGTTGACAAGTTTATGAATATATCGTAATATTTGAATATAGTAATGAATATATATTATATATGAATGATTTTAAATTTGAATTAGGGAAGCTTATATTTAAAGCTTAAGCGTAATGGACATCCTAAATTAGTTTTTAATTTTTCTATGTATTGCATTATAATAATTAATCTTAATTATGGAGGTAATTTTATGGAAAAGAAAAAAAGAAAGTCTCATCAAAGTTGGTCATGGATACTGATGGTAGCATTTTTGATATTGTCAATATTAGACTATAGATTTGGTATTTTAGGGGCAGTGTGTATGGGTGCACCTCTTTATCATGCTATTAGAGGAAGAGGAAAGATTCATTGTTCTATGTATTGTCCAAGAGGTTCTATACTTGGGAAGTTCTTAAAGAATGTTAGTTTGAATAATAATTTCCCAAATGCGGCTAAATCAAACCTAGTAAAAAATCTTTTGCTAGGGACTATGGTTATATTACTTACAGTAGCTTTATATCATGCAAATCGCCATGGATTTAATTTTTTAAACACTAGTTTTGCCTTGTTTAGATTTATGACCATATCACTACTTGTAGGTACAATAATAGGAATAATTTTCAAACCAAGAAGTTGGTGCCAAGTCTGTCCTATGGGCCATGGTACAGCACTAATAGATAAAGCTATTAAGAGCAAAAACTCAACAGTTAAGAAATCAGGAGCTAATAAGGGGGCTAATGTTAATGAAATTAAAAATGAAAAAATTGCTGGCTAGTGCACTAGTACTTTGTGCAGTGTATGGAATATATACTTTAATAAACTTAAGACCTATATAAAATAATTGTATAATTAAAATGGAAAGAGTCATTATTGTGACTCTTTTTTTGTATATTTTTGTAAAATTTCAGTGAATTAAGAGGAAATGTAAGAAAATTGGCGAATATTAGAAAAACGAGAATAATATACCATAATAGAGAAGTAAATTAATTACGGTTAGGTTAGGGGAGAAGAAATGAAGAGAAACACTAAAGTAAAAGAAAGAAATGTATCAATAACAAGGAAAATACTTACAATACCACTAGTAATTATTTTCACATGTATTTTTTTAATCACAAGTGTAACATCATATATTTTAAGGAAAAATATGCATGATCAAATGAAAGTAGACGGATTGAATTTAGCTAGGGAAGTTGGAAGCAAAATAAAATATAACTCATCAGCTATAGAAATGATAAATAAAACTATGGATAGTAAGCTAATGGTAGCTTTAAAAGCAGTTTCAAATGGAAGCGGAACTTTTAGTGATGAATTGTTGAAAGATATTTCTAAGAAACTTGAAGTTCATGAAGTAAACATCACAGATAAAGATGGTAATATATTATTTTCAAATTTCAAAGAAAATGTAGGGCAGAGTTTTGATGAAACACATGTTGCAAGAGCAATACTAAGAGGGGAAGCTACAGAGC
>NZ_JAVWDJ010000108.1:0-3010 GCF_036642255.1 Clostridium sp.
GGTCCGGGGTTCGAGTCCCTGAAGGTCCACCATATTTGGGGGTATAGCTCAGTTGGGAGAGCACCTGCCTTGCACGCAGGGGGTCAAGAGTTCGAGTCTCTTTATCTCCACCAAAAAGCAATCCGATTGGATTGCTTTTTTTCTTATATAACGAATTATTAAACAATGCTAATAATAATTATAAAATCATATGTTATGAATTGAAAGATTCCTATTTAAGAATGTGTGAAATTTTAAGTTTGACTAGTATAAATTATTGGCAAATAAATATTTTATGTTAGAAATATAAAAACATATAGAAATTTAAATGGATAAATAACTAATTTATAAACAAGGTTAGTATTGAGAATAATAAAATACATAGAGATTGTAAGATTAAGGAGATATGTTATGAAAATATTAATTACAAACGATGATGGAATTAATGCAAGAGGAATTCAACTCTTAGCTAAATCATTACAACATAGGCATGAGATTACAGTAGTGGCACCTGATAGACAAAGAAGCGCAAGTAGTCACTCAATAACTCTTACCGAGCCATTAATAATAAAGTTAGTAGAAGTAGATGGATTAAATTGTAGGTGTTTTAGTGTTAGTGGAACGCCAGCTGATTGCACAAAGATAGCTTTAGAAAAGCTAGTTTGTGATAAAGTCGATCTTGTAATATCAGGAATTAATGATGGATTTAATTTAGGGACAGATGTATTATACTCAGGTACAGTATCAGCAGCAATAGAAGCAGCTATTATGAAAGTACCCTCTATTGCAATATCCTGTAATGGGAACGAGAAAAGTTTTGAAATTGCAATAGATTATATAGATAAAATAATAGATTCTTTAGAGAATCAAGAACTCGAAGGCGATATCGTATTAAATGTAAATATTCCTCCTGTAGAAAAGTCCCAGGTAAAGGGAATAAAGGTTTGTAAAATAGGAGAACGAAGTTATAAAGACGTATTTATAGAAATAGAATCAACAAATTCACATAAAAAATACAAAGTTAAGGGAACTCCAGAAGATTTGGATGGAATAGATACAGATGTATTATATATAAAAGAAGGGTACATAACATTGACACCTCTTCACTATGATTTGACAAACTTTAATATACTGGATAAGGTATCTAAATGGTTTTAATGATATAAATAGTAAATCTTATTGTCACATTTAATGATAAATTTTCATTTAAATAAAAATCTATTCAAAGTAAAATTTCATGCATAATTATGCTACAAATTAAAATTATATGATAGCTATAAATAGGCTTTATAGTATAATATAGTTGTTAGTTTATGTAATTTTAGGCAAAGGAGAGCTGCTATTATGATGAAACCTTATGTATTTACACCAGGTCCAACTGAGGTTAGGGAAAATGTTCGAATGGCAAGAGCGTTAGAAACTACCAATCCAGATATAGATAGAAATTTTTATGATTTTTATAAGGAAACTTGTGAAAGAATTGGAGAAATTATTGGCACTGAAGAAAGTGTATATATACTCAGTGGTGAAGGGATTTTAGGCCTTGAGGCTGCTTGTGCATCTCTAACTGAGAAAAAAGATAGAGTATTAATTATAGATAATGGTATATTTGGAGAAGGTTTTGGAGATTTTGTAAAGATTTATGGTGGAGTTCCAGTATACTATTCTGTTGATAGAACTAAGGACATTGATATTCAAGAACTTAGAAGTTTTTTAGAAGAAGATCATGATTTTAAATATGCTACAGTGGTTCACTGCGATACACCTTCAGGAGTATTAAATGATATAAGTAGAATTTGTCCTATGTTGAAGGAATATGGAATTATAACAGTTGTAGATAGTGTTGCTGCTATGGTAGGGGAACCTATTAAAGTAGATGAATGGAAGATAGACATTGTGTTGGGTGGATCTCAAAAGGCCTTCTCTGCACCACCAGGACTTACTATACTATCTATTAGTGAGGATGCTTTCAAGGTTATGAAAAATAGAAAAACCCCAATTATAGGATTTTATTGCAATCTTACTATTTGGAAAGACTATTACGAGAAAAAGTGGTTTCCTTACACGATGCCAATAAGTGATATTATGGGATTAAGAAAAGCAGTAGATAATATTTTTTGTGAAGGTATAAATAATGTGCTCCAAAGGCATGAGAAAATAGCATCTGCTACTAGAAACGCAATTAGAGAGTATGGACTAAAACTTTATCTTAATAGTGGTTATTCTAATACAGTAACAGTAGTTGAAGTTCCAGAGAATATTACTATGGAAGAAATAAGCAATAATTTATTAGAAAAGTATAATGTTTTATTGGCTGGATCTTTTGGGTATTTAAAAGATAAGGTTTTTAGAATAGGGCATATGGGTGAAAATGCAAGGATAGAGAGAGTAATCTATGTACTAAATGTGTTAGACTTAACATTAAAGGAACTAGGTCATAAATCAGAAAACTCACTAGTTCAGTTGTTTAATCAATACTACAACTCTACAAGTTTATAATTTATTAAAGATGATATAAAGAAACTAGCAAAGAATACTTTGCTAGTTTTTAATTTGATAACTTCTATTAATGAAGTTAATTAATAAATTCAGTGCATATTGAGGTGTTTTCTTATAAAAATTTATGTCTTATAGAATAAGCATGTAAATATATTTAAGTTTTGCTGTAGTGATTTGTAGAGAATAATTTATAGTATAATGATTTATACCTTCACTCATAATATATATTTAGTTTATATAATTGCTTTAAAAGCATATTAGAACATCTAAAAGCGCTAGAAACTTTGCCATGTGTATCATTAAATGATATCGTGAGAAACAATGTGAAATATGGAGTAATTTAGGTGTAATATTAATATTCACGAACTTTACCACATCACTCGGAATAAGTATCATGATACTATAAGTCTTGTCCTTAAGAGATGGACGCAACATTGAAAATAAATTAATGAATTTTAAAAATGTGTTGACAAAGTCTTTTAATGATGATAAGATATAAAAGTCGCCAAGTGGTGACGACGCTACAATGTAG
>NZ_JAVWDJ010000109.1:0-2685 GCF_036642255.1 Clostridium sp.
AACATTCTTAGATTTGAACCTCTTGTTGAGGGGAATATTGTACTAGAACCGTGCTGTATTTCTGGCAGGACAGAGTTTTTTAATGGGGTAGAGTGGAAAAAAATAGAAGATTATTCCAAAGGAGATAAGGTTTTAGTATGGGATAAAACAGGAAAGGCTCACCTAGAATTACCAATTAAATATATAAAAACACAAGCCACAGATTTCTATTGCTTTTCAAATCACCTATTAAGTTATGAGGTTAGCAGGGAACACAGAATGATTTATTTTGATTATAAAAATAGGCTTAAAGAGATGACAATGGGAGAATTGTTTAATAGACATTATAATGATAAGTGTGGTTTTAGGGGTGGAACACCAACAGGGTGGCAATATGGAGATAAAAGCTGTTTATCAGAACAGGAACTCAGACTTGCTATTGCTCTGAGTGCAGATGGAACTCTAAGAACTGTTAGTACAAACAGATGGAAAATATCGCTAAAAAAAGAAAGAAAAATAATAAGACTCAAAAATCTCTTAAAATCTTTATCTTTGGAGTATAGAGAGACAGAAGATGGAGATAAAAAAGTTTTTACATTTTACTATAGTAAGGGAGTTAAACTTTTTCCAAGTGAGTGGTTGTCTATGAGTGATAGGTTGAAAGAAGTCTTTCTTGAAGAGGTGTTTCACTGGGACGGTTCAATAGGTAAAAATGGAGATAAAACTTATTTCACAAAGGAGAAATCAAACGCTGATTTCGTTCAATTTATAATGCACTCAAGTGGAATGTCTTCTAATTTTTCAGAATATGACAGAGAGGAACGACCAAACTCAAGCATAGAGTATCGAGTTGCATTGTTATCAAAAAATAAAACTTCTATGAGGAGAAGTTCTGGTAGGATAGATATAGAGGTGGTTACACCTAAAGAAACAGACTTTAAATATTGCTTTACAGTATCTACTGGTATGTTTGTTGCAAGACTAAACAACCAGCCGTTTATAACAGGTAACTGTGGCGGGGGCCACATGATAATGGGAATAGATTCGTTTCTAAAAGCAAATAATTTAGAAGATAAAGTTAAGGTATTTGGAACCGATTTAGTTGATAGAGGTTTTTCAGATTCGAGAACAGTAACAGGATTAGATTTTCTTAGTGATGATTATCCTTTTGATAAAAAAGCTGACGTAATAGTAATGAATCCTCCATATGACTTAATAGAAGAGTTTGTTCTTAAATCTTTTGGTAGGGCAAATAAAATTATAATGTTAGCAAGAACACAATTTGCGGAAAGTAAATCTAGATACGAAAACATATTTGTCTCGAATCCACCAAGTAGAATTTATCAATATGTGGATAGGATAGCTTGTTATAAAAATGGAGATTTTAGTAAAAAACAAAGCTCCGCTCAAAGTTACAGTTGGTTTGTTTTTGAGCCAAACCGTAGAGAAAAGACTACTGAGTTCTTTTGGATTAGAAGAGAAGATAAAATATAATAAATAATAAGTGGCGACAGACGCAAGGAGATAATATATGGATTTAATGAACATTCAACCACATAAGGTATCAAGAGATTTAAAAGGGTATTCGTGCTTAATATATGGAGATCCTAAGTCTGGTTGTTAGTTTAGCCTGACTTTAAAAACGTGGTGAATTGCTGGAAACCCCTTAGAGATTGTTAAACTACAACGTAACTAAAAATAGTAGGCGTGAATGTTTGAAAATTAACAATATTGGGCAATCAGCAGCCAAGCTCTTTTGACATGGAGAAGGTTCAACGACTATCGAAAAGCCCAATTAACTTGGTGAACTTAGTAGAGTAGGGTAGCTACCCGAAGTGCCACGCATTTTGATAATTCATGTAATTAAAATGAATAAATAGAAAGAGAGGTTATAGATATGGAAAAATGAAAGGATTATAAAAGCGGTGCTTATGCAGTATCTTCTTTCGGAAGAGTGGAAAATACCAAAGATGGTAACATACTAAAAGGAACAATAATGAAAAATGGGTATGTTATGTATCATCTCAGAAAAGAGAATGACGAATACCAACTAGGTCACAGATTAGTTGCAATGCTATTTATTAACAATCCAGAAAATAAAGAGCAGGTTAATCACATTAATGGAGTGAAAACTGACAATCACGTAGAAAACCTAGAGTGGAATACACCTCAGGAAAATATGTTCCACTCATTTAAAACAGGTCTACAAAAACAAGAAATGAGAGAGATTTATTGTTTTAGTCTTAGTGGTGAGTTTATAGGTAAATTTAAGTCTGGTGCAGATATTTCAAGAACTACTTCATATAACGGAGGAACAATTGGAAGGGTTTGTAAAGCCTCAAATATAGCCTATGGTCTTTGGTGGACATACTCAAACACCTTTGATAGAAAACCTACAATTAAGGCGATTCATAGAAAAACAAAACAAGAAAAATTATATTACACCCAGAAAGATTGTTGTAATGAGTATGGTTTGTCACCTACCTCTATGTCCAGATACGCTAATGGACACAGACAACATCCAGAATATGAATTTATCAAAATGAAGATATAGTCTAAGCCGTCTGTTAAATCAGAGTTAAAGTATTCCAAAAGGAACGGTATATCTGAAAACAACAATTGCAACTCGCTTCCCTAATCATCTTTTATTAGCTTTTGAAAAAGGTTTCTCTGCCATTCCTGGAGCTATGGCGATGCCAATAAACT
>NZ_JAVWDJ010000110.1:0-2627 GCF_036642255.1 Clostridium sp.
GACCGGGTAAATCCCTATTCTCTAAAGATTATATTAAAGTAGAGTTTAAGAATAAGTCGAGGCTGGATATAGTAGCAGCGAGACAGTCTAGTCGTGGCGGCCGTAGGCATGGGGGTCTTGTTGAAGAATGTGTGCTGGTCGATGGGCAGGCGCTCTCGGAAGTAATTATTCCCTTAATGAATGTATCAAGAAGATGCGCAGATGGGGAAGTTTACCCCGAAGAAAAATTAAACAAGAGTCAGATTTATGTAACTACAGCTGGCTATAAAAATACCTTCCCCTATGACAAACTCATACAACTATTAATATGGCAAATAGTTAAACCCACAGAATCAATTGTGATGGGTGGGACTTGGCGTGTGCCAGTACTAATGAAATTACTCGACAGAAATTTTGTTAAAGATCTGAAATCAGACGGAACATTTAATGAAGCATCTTTTTCAAGGGAGTATGAATCTGTTTGGCTTGGGTCTGGAGAAGACGCATTCTTCGATTCAGATACAATAGACAAACACAGAGTATTAAATCAACCAGAACATGAATATAGTAAACGTAGTAACAAAGATGCATATTATGTAGTGTCTGTTGACGTTGGCAGAAAAGGCTGCAGTACTGTAGCCACAATCATTAAGGTAACTCCGCAACCGCAGAGTGCCGCAATAAAAACGTTAGTCAACATTCATACTTTTGATGAAGAGCATTTTGAAACACAGGCAATAAACTTAAAGAAATTATAC
Organism: Clostridium sp.; assembly: GCF_036642255.1. Taxonomy (GTDB): domain Bacteria; phylum Bacillota; class Clostridia; order Clostridiales; family Clostridiaceae; genus Clostridium_J. The sequence continues at coordinate 738 of NZ_JAVWDJ010000110.1, forward strand.
TTTAAGTATAATGCTCGCTCTCTTGTAGTGGATGGAAATGGGTTAATAATATAGCTCCTATGTGTGGTAACATGCATAGCAAACTCTTTTAATTGCTGGGAACTCTAAGTTGTTTAAACAATAAGAAAATCAGCAGCCAAGCTTACATACTCTTTTGTAAGAAGGTTCAACGACCAGTCGAAAGACGTACACTCAAGTGAGTGGAAATGGAGAGCTTCCTTGATTAGGAAGAAGATATGGTCTGGTCTCATAGGAAACTATGAGCTGCTCGAAAGGCGGATAGTAATTAACGATTGCTATTGAACACAAACGTAGGCATCGGTCTTATTGACTACCTAGTCAAACACCAAATAGACTCAGAAACTAATGAGACTTATCCTAGTTTTGGAGTAGATAATGATGAAGAGAATTTCTACAGAAAATATAGAACAGAAGATACAGTTTTAGATGCTATTTATATAATTAAAGCAAATGCCCCAATTAACACAGAGGCTCATGCTAATATACAATCACAACTTGCCTCTGGTAAGCTAAAAATGTTAATAGATGAAAGAACAGCTAAGACTAAGCTTATGTCTACTAAAGTAGGTATGGCTATGTCACACAATGAAAGGGCAGAGTATCTAAAACCTTTTACATTAACTTCTATATTAAAAGAAGAGATGTTAAATCTTAAAGAGGAAAGTGATGGAACTAACATTATTCTAAAAGCTGCGAACAAAGGAATTAAGAAAGATAAATTCTCTGCGTTGGAGTATGGAATGTATTATATTAAGAAGCAAGAGGATATGATGAAAAGGAAGAAGAAGTTTAATGTTGGAGACTTACTCTTATTTAACTAAGAAAGGAGTGATTATGCATGGCTCAGCCGAGCAGAGGTGAGATTAAGATTAGTGAAATACTAGATATGAACGGTTTCACTTATGAACAAGAATATGAATTTGAAGATTTGAAAACCAGTGGAAACCGCAGCCTTCGTTTTGACTTCGCAGTGTTTGATGATGATGGCAATATAGATTTCTTAATTGAATATCAGGGAGCACAACATTATGAACCAGTAAAGAAATTTGGTGGAAAAAGAGGTTTATTCAAGCAAAAATATAATGACAACCAAAAGAGAATATACTGTGCGAGAAATGAATATACACTAATTGCTATCCCCTATTGGAACGATAATATATTAGACTTGGATTACATCTTAAAAGAAGCAGGATATTAAATATTTCACAGGAGGACTTGACAAACAAGTCCTTTTTGTGTTATAATTAAAATAAAGCGAGGAGGTGTCAAAAATCAGAAATAGAACAAAAGGAATGGCTATGAATTTAAAGCCTTCTCAAACAGAAGAGAGTTCTATGAGTTATCAAGAATTTTCCAAGTTAAGAGTTGGAAGTAAAACACTTGATGATGCAATACTTGATTTAGGCTCTTTAAAAAAAGTAAACAGAAATTTAGCAGATAAGCAAAGAATTTTAGATGCAATAGATAAAGGTGATTTGCCGCATTTAAGAGAAGTTTCAGAATTTTTTTATAGTGCTAATGGTATATACGGAAGACTTGTTAGATACTTAGCATACCTGTATAGATACGATTGGTTGGCTGTGCCATATGTTAATAGTGACAACATGAAAGAAGAAAAAGTTTTAAGTGAGTTTTCAAAAGCTTTAAATTATTTAGATAACATAAATGTAAAATATGTATTTGGAGACATAGCCTTAAAAGTAGTTAAAAATGGAGTTTATTATGGTTACAGAATAGAAAACCCAACCAAAATGGTTTTACAGGAATTGCCGATGCAATATTGCCGCTCTAGATACTTCATTAATGGAAAACCCCTTGTAGAATTTAATGTTAAGTTTTTTGATGATACATTTAGAGATATAGCTCAAA
>NZ_JAVWDJ010000111.1:0-2422 GCF_036642255.1 Clostridium sp.
ATTTATACTATCCCCACTATTTTTAGATTTTTCCTTATATTGAGTCATTCTGCTAAGCTCACCCATATAGCTGTTACAAGTTAAAAGCCAAGAAGCTTCACAGTGTGCTGGTACATGTGATTGAATAAACATTGTATTCTTATCTGGATTTACACCTGCTGCAATATATATTGCTAATACCTCTAAACTTCTTTTTCTAAGTTCAGCCGGCACTTGTCTTACTGTTATTGCATGTAGGTCTGCAATAAAGAAATAGCAATCATATTCATCTTGAAGCTTAACCCAGTTTTTAATAGCTCCTAAGTAATTTCCTAATGTTAAATCGCCTGAAGGCTTTATTCCACTTAATATAACTTTTTTGTTTTCATCCATGATTTATTTCTCCCTTCAATTTATCAATATAATAAAAAAAGCTCTATGGAAATAATTCCATAGGGCATAAATTACGCGGTACCACCTATTTTGAAAGCTAAGCTCTCATCTCTTTTAAGATACATTCATATCCTAGCTCTATAACGTGAGCATACGTACTAAGCTACTTGAATTTCACCCAGTATCTCAGCGACCCATTCATATTAAGCATAATTGTGATAATTCCACCAGCTATCACTCTCTTTAAATCTGTGTTTAACACTACTTACTTCGCTTCAACGATTTTTTAATATTTTCTATTATTATAATTCTTATAATAACCTATGTCAATAGTTCTTTATCTGTGACAGAAGTTTAGCACCAAAATTCCAGTGAAAATTTTCTTTTTACTATAATTGTAATTTATTCAACTAAATCAAAGGACTGGTAAGTCCGCAGACCGACAGGTCTTGAAAATAAGTATAACTTCCCCTTACCCCATAAAAACCTGACAATTATTTTCCTGTTTTAGATTTAAACTACGTTTTTTCAAATAGTGGATTTAACCAACCATCTTCGATTGTAAATCGCTCATCGCGTATATCTTCAATAATATTTGTTTGAAGCATCCGTTTCTTTCTAAACTCCCTAATACACCGAAAGAAATATAGCTGCATGAGATTAAATGCTATAATTTGAAACATCAATACGGTCTCTACGCCCGTAGGGCTATGAAGAAAACAATGCTTCATATGCCATTCTGTTTTTAATTGACGAAATACATTATTCTCAATATCCCATCTTTTATGCATTATCTTCCATAAAGTTTCTACAGCAATGGTTTTATTAGTTGTTATAATCCAACTTTCTTTAATCTCAACTTTGTCTTCATTGTGGAATTCTTCTATAAATTTTATGAATCTCACCACAATACCTGAGTTTGACATTTCAAACCAATCTTCATCCCAAGCCTTAATCAACTTATATTTATTAACATTAGTATTTTCTTTAATTTCCCAAACCTTATCTGCCTCTCGGCAATTAAATATAGCTAATGCATCTTTCACAATGTGAAGTCGCTCATCTTTAACTCTTACAACAGCATCCATTCCAATATCCAAAATACTTTTAACCCAAGTAGATTTACAGTATAAAGCATCCGCTACTATAATATCAGCAAAATGATGATGTTGCTTGTACAACTTTTTTATTAGCCTTGTACCCGCTGTTATTTCACCTTCATCTTTATTAGAACCATCATGCTTGGGTTTAAGCATTTCTTGACCCAATATGATATGTGGATCAGAACCTACGGTTGCACAAACTACTGACCTATGGAAATAATGCATCACCCCTGTTTTACTTTCTCTTGTAAGGCATTCTGTACATTGCTTTTCAGTGCTTTCAAACAATTCTACACCATCTATAGCTGCTACTTTAAATCCATCTATGGTACCTTTCCCAAAGACTCTATTTTTAGTTATAGTTTTTATTATATCTTCTTGAATATTTTTTAAACCATCAGTATCAAAATCTTTTAAACACCGCCTAACGGCATCAATGCGTGGCATTTTTGTTTTGGGTGGTATTACTTTCTTTAGCTTTCCTACTTTGAGCCAATGTTCTAACTTGTTAAAACTTCTTATTTGAAGCATAAATCCAAATAGCACTACAAAGCTAATTGTTGCAACATTAACTGGAGATTTTATTCTTTTATCCTCTAAACTATTGATTTTTTCTCCAAGATGATATACCTTATTAAAGTAAGTGAGCATTTGTTTTAAATAACTTTTACTCATTTTATCAGCATCCTTTCTTTGTTTTTTCTCGTAAAACTAATTATAGAAAGGATGCTTTTATTATGCAATTTTCAAGATTTTTCAGATAAATATTTGTGTTACAATTTCCATCAAAAATCGTATTTTACATGTAAAAATGAAAATGCCTCCAAGCCTTTAACTTATAAAGGCTTGGAGGCTAATATTTTTTTCAAATGCTAAACTTCTGATAGTGTCCACTTCTCCTTGGAAGCTTACATAGGTAAATATAACTTTTGCATTTTTATAAAAGT
>NZ_JAVWDJ010000112.1:0-2303 GCF_036642255.1 Clostridium sp.
TGTTGTATATGTTTTAAAATAACTTATGTTAAAATGGAAAAGGTGGATATAATGAATGATAAAAATATTAGTAAAAAGTTATATGAACTTAGAAAAGAAAAACATTTAACACAACTACAATTAGCAGAAATTTTAAATGTATCAGACAAAACAATTTCAAAGTGGGAAACTGGAGCAAGTTTGCCCGATATAGAAATGATTAAAAGCATTTGTAAAACTTTTAATGTCAAGACAAGTGAGTTTTTAGAAGAGGTAACTAAAAAGCCTAAAAAGAAGTTTGAACTTAAGAAAGTTTTATTAATAATAAAAAATAACTTTTTAAAGTTGTTTTCTATATTTTCGTATTTATTCTTTATATTGTTTTTCATTAATAACTATAATACTATCAATATGTACGAATTAAGAGCAGATGATGGTGAAATAACTATAGATACTGGGTATTTTCTTACAACAAATGTTAAAAATTCTTTAGCTATTACTAATATAAGAGTTAAAGACTTAAATTTTGAAGTAACTAGCAGTAAAATCAAACTTTATACTTTTGTTGGTAATAATAAAAAAACATACTTTTATGAAAAAGATAAAATAGACAACATCTTGATTGAAGAAATCAGTACTGAAACAGACAGACTAGAAAAAAATATTTTGAAAGCTATTCCTAAGTTTTTAAATATAGAAATAGATTTAATAGACACTAATAACAAAGTACACACTTATAGAACAAAACTATTATTAAGGAAAAGTTATACAAATAAGAGTATAATTCCAAAAAGGAAAGATAACTTTGCATCTACAGTCAAATTAGAGGAAAAACCCAAAATAGTTGACGCAGCAGAGTTATCCATTAAAGGATTCACAAAAATAAAAGGCGCCAACATTTACTTCAAAAAATTGCAAAAGTATAGTTTGTACTTTGATATAGAATCAGAAAAAATGTATTACAGTTTTATAAATAAAAGGATAGAATATAATTATTTCTACAAGTATCAAGAAAACATATTAACAGTAACTAAAAATAAAACAAATAATTTTAATAAAAAAGAAACTTTTGAAAATTATGAATATTATATTACAGATAAAAAATTGAACTGTCTAGAAGGAAAGTGTACAGATTATTTAAAAGTTTTAGAAGAAGTATTAACTGTTTTTAATGATACTTTAGGTATAAAACAATAATTCTCTAAATCGTAGAACATAGTTCTACGATTTTTCGATTGCTAAAATTCGACTTAATATTTAAACTGAAATTATAGAAAGGAGAATTGTGGTGAAAAAATATTTGAAGTTTGGATTTATTAGTTTACTTACATTTTTATTTATTAATAATGTAAGTGCTACTGCAACACGTGAAGATATGTTAAAAATGTTTCCATCTTATGTAATTGATGCTTGGACACCTGAGGAATATACTGAGTATTCTGCTTACGACTATAGTAAAATAACAAAAAAAGAAATACTTATACCTAATAATGACTATTGTCCAAGTGGAATAGCACCTTTTGGTGGGTTTCTTGAAACTAATTATAAAAGAATAACTTTAATGGCAATGGATTTAAACAATAATGATTTTTTAGTTAATTTTACAGCACAGTGGAAAGGCATGCCTGTTAGAAGATCTTTTGATGTTATTGCTTTAAGATTTTATGATGTAGTTATGTATAATGGAACTCAATTTGGAAAACAATATTTTACTAGAACAAATGGGTCTCAAGATACTGTTAATTATTCATATCAAGGGACAAACATGGTATTAAAAGACAATGGATATGGAATATCAATGAATCTGGTAGATGATAGTATCAATGCTTTAGAACTGTTTACATCAGTAAAAACTAGAATTGTAGGTGCATCTCCAATTATATATGGTGCATACGAACATGCCGTTGATAATGTAACACTTGCAGATTCACAAAACTATGATTTAAGCAGCAATGGTATGGGATATGTAATCAACTTTTGGCCTACCGTATATGATCATTATGATCTCACACCAGGACTAGATATTAACCCAAATGATTACAGAGCATATTAAAAAGTGTTTATTATTGTTGAAAGACGGAAATAATAAAAAATTTAAAAGGAAAGGAGGTGAAAGTTTTAAACAAGTAACTTGTTTAGAACATGCTAATGAATAAAATACCCACATCTGGAAAAAGGACATTATCTACTATGAAAAATGATATAACAGTAGCTATTTACGTACCAGTTTCTAATTATAAAGAATTTTTAGGTATATCAATAATTACACAATCATATCATTAAATAGAAAAATGAAAGATGGTGGGTTATGGAAAAAGAAAAAA
>NZ_JAVWDJ010000113.1:0-2302 GCF_036642255.1 Clostridium sp.
CAACTAAATTTCAAATAATAGATGTTAAATCAAATGGAACTCATGTTGTTTTGCATCCAGAAACAGATGCAGATCATGTAGTAGCTGGAACGGCAAAAGAAGTTCCAACTAAAACTAAGATTGCGGATTGGAATGCTAGGTCTAGTGAACTAGTTTCAGCTAGAAAAGGAAAAACTACAATGAGTGCTAAAATAGATGAGATAGATTTAAAATTAACACCAGCCAAGTTAATTGAAGCGGTTAAAACTGTAGATGGTGCTGGAAGTGGATTAGACGCAGACACAATAGATGGTATAAATGTAAGTGATACTGTAGTATCTAATAAGAGTATGTGGACTTCCGCAAAAACTACAGAAGAGTTGGACAAAAGAGTTAAATCTACAGATGTAACTTCAGAGGCGCAACCCAACAAGATATTGAAATTAAATTCAAATAGATTACTTCCAACTGGAATTACTGGTAACGCCGCAACTGCTTCTAGTTTAATAAATAAAGTTGGGATAGCTTTAAGTGGAGATGTAACTGGAGAGTTTCAAATAAAAGGCGATGAAAGTACTTCTATTAATGTGCCTATTGTAGTCAAAGATGATTCTCATACACATTCAAGTATTCTAACTCGTGGAGTAGCTATCACTGTAGATGATGAAGTGAAAACAACTTCTAATTTATGGTCTGCTGACAAGGTGTTTAAAGAAATAGCTGCACAAGTTAAAGATGAAGTTGTGTTAGATGAACAAGAGCAAGAGATATCATTAGGTAGTTTAATAAAGGTGAAATATGGAAAAGTAGATATGAGCAACACAAATGGAGCAAATATTACTTTTAAAACTCCTTTTGTGGCTAAAGTTCTTTTTGATGGTTTTTCAGTAGAAACCGCGGACCAGAATATACCTGTAGTTACTAAGCCTATTGACTCACTAACAGTAAATGGAGCTTCTTACAATTATGGAGCGATGTCTACAGCTGGAACTTTAACTTGGTTTGTAGTAGGTATATAAAGGAGGAATTTAAATGGCAGTAGGAAAACTTTTATTTCCACCTATAGTTCCTAATTCATTACCAGCTTTTGACAAGACTAAGGTTTTAAGATATTATTTTAAACCATCGTCACAAAACACTATGACGCAAATTAAACATCTTCAGATGACTATTGTTAGATTTGACACCAACAGAACTATATTAAACAAAAACACTTATCCATTTGGGATAATCTTTAAAAAGAGAAATGAGATTTTTGAAGACACTGCAAAGGGATATTTTTATGTAGATATACCAGCTTCACTATTTCCTCTTTCTGATAGTGCGTATAAAATTCAGATAAGAGTGGGAGAAGAAGATATTACTCAACATAACACAAACGAGAAACTTGGAACTTGGTTAAAAAATCCAAATACGTTAAATAAACTTTCTGAATGGTCTATTGTAACATATGCAATGCCAATAACAATTCCATCTTTTGGGATTCAAGGATTTAGTACAACAGAAAGAAATAATGTGTTTTCTACTGGATATGTTTTTACAGGTTTCTATGAACCAAAAGACCAACTTAAAAAAGAAGTGTTATCTTCCTATGTTTACAATCTTTATACTTTTGTCAACAAAGGAGATAAAAACACATGGAAGTTAGTTGAGAGTAGTGGACCTAAGTTTGCTGGGATAGGTAATGAATTAAATATGGAATATTCTTTCTCAAGAGAGTTAATAGAAGAAACTTCATATATAGTTACTTTGTCTGTGCAAACTAAAAATTTATATACTAGCACTCATCAATATGAAGTACACTCTACAACTTATCCTGTTATAGAATTATTTAATAGTATTGATATAAATCCAAACAGTGAAGATGCTTCAATGGATATTACTATAAGGGCTAAACAACTGCTTTTAAAACCTACTCCAGGCACAACAGTAGAGTATGTTAGAGATGAGCCTAATGTAGAAAGTTATCCTAATATTAAAGGAACTCACGCTATAATAAAAGGTTCGGTTGAAGAAGACCGCAATCTTCTACTAACTGCTATTGATGGAAAATGGGTTTGTCAAGCTAAAGTAATGTTTTCTAATATCTATGAGAATTTGCGGGAATTATATGCGAACCCTATGATTCTAATTGAGGATGACATGACAAATCTAAGTGAATCTGATTATTTTTCTAGGATTAAAATAGGTGCTATGAGAATTAACTTAGCTTATCCAATTACTGGAAACTTAAATCCTTCACCAATTTGGGAATATAGAATTATAATCAGAAAAGAAATACTATCTAAAAACAATAGCCAAGAGGTTGTTATAGCCTCTCAGA
>NZ_JAVWDJ010000114.1:0-2256 GCF_036642255.1 Clostridium sp.
AGTTTAACGTTATTAAAATAGAAACACTGTCTTTCATTAAAAAAATAAATTAAATTAATAAAACTTCTTTTCCCTGTTAATATCAACAATGCAATCAGCACCAGTCCTCATAGACGTTTCTTATATACATGTAATTACAAATAACAAATAGTTTAAATATAACCACTCAATTTATAATCCCTTGATTTATCCTTAAAGTGTTTGTTTTATATTAATGACTTTGTTTATCTAACAATCTTATTCTTGATTCTAAGCGATGCTTCTAAATGCATTATATAATGACGTGAAAACGGCATTCCTAATAACCCTTTAATATTTTTACCACACCAATAGTCAATCAACCACGTTTCACTTGGAGCTATTGTATTAGTTATTCTAATTCTATTCTTATCTTCTTCAGAATATATTATTCTTAAATCTTCAAACGTAAGTAAAGATAACCATTCATTTGATTCTTCAAATACTTCTTTTGCATAATTCCACAATTCTTCTATTTTTAATTTTTTAGAAAAATTAAAAATACATTCCTTTTTTAATTCGTTTCCTGTTGTAATAATTGATGAATTCATTTTATTTTGGTAATTATCTCTCGTAAAAATTTGTTGTTTGTTTTTTATTAATGTATTTAATACAATATCTTCAATTCTAAATACATGATAAATAGAATAAGAAATTGTTTTAGATTCATATCCTTCTTTAGCAATAAAAGGTTGTTTTGAATAATCATCATTTGATAATTCTTTCATAGAATCAAACCAATAATAAAATAATAGAGTTCTTAACTTTATTAATTCTTTAATGCCTTCATTAAAAGAAACTCTATTATTTAACAATAATTTTACTTCTTTATTTTTTTCCGACCATTCTTTATTCATCTTTCTTTACCTAAAATTATTTATTTAACAAACTTTAATAACTCATATTTTCACTTTGAATAATACCATTATAATCTAGTTTTATTATTTTGAAAATATTAAACTTGTAAGTTAAATATTTTCAATTCAATTTACTTTTACTTATATGTTATTTGTTTTAAATCTTTTTTCTTTTTAAATTTAGTTCGTGGGTTCAAGTATAAATATCTTTTACGTTTACCATCGCAAAATCAATTTATGACGTTAGAAAATAAACGTAAAATATAAAAAATCGATCCTTCGTAAGGATCGATTTATTGTTTTTTTCTGGTGCCGTCTATCGGAATCGAACCAACAACCTATTGATTACAAATCAATTGCTCTGCCAATTGAGCTAAGACGGCGTATATTGGTGGACATTATAGGGATTGAACCTATGGCCTCTTCCGTGTGAAGGAAGCGCTCTCCCGCTGAGCTAAATGTCCACTTAACTCATTCAATCTCTAAGAAATAGTATGTTGCAAATTTAATGGTGGGCCTTAATAGGCTCGAACTATCGACCTCGTCCTTATCAGGGACGCGCTCTAACCAACTGAGCTAAAGGCCCACATACGCTTTGCGCTTATTTAATATACAATAATTTTATTTACAATTCAATCAAAAAAATACCATTTTAGTAAATAAAACTATATAATTTAGATATAAGGAATTATATTATGAAAAGAAAATTATTATTTACGGTTATTGCTCCTTTAGCAATGATAACCTCGTGTACTGGATATACTAGTTCTACTACTAGTTCTTCTAGTAATATTTCGTCTTCTTCTACTTCAACTACTACTAGTACTTCTAGTGAATCTTCTTCAACAACTAGTATTACTACTCCTATTTCAATACCTAGTTCCTTTGTTTCAATTGGTGATCATGATCCAAATAAAATAGAACCAATAACATATGAAGAAGCCTTAGCTATTGCTTTTACTCGAATTAATGAAACAGAATCATTTAACTATATAAATACTATTCAAGAAGAAAGTACAGCTAGTGCTATTCAAGGAGTATATGCTTATAAATTTATTCAACAAATAGATGATACTCCAGGAGAATATTATATGTATTCTTATATTAAGGAAACATATGCTTTTATATTAGATAAAAAACTCATTGATCTAGTTAATAAAATAGATAATCAATATCAATATCTTAGCAGTAATCCTAATGCTACAAATACCGGAAATAAGACAGAAGAAGAAACTAAAACACTAATAGCTAATTCAAAACAAAATGCTTTTAAAGCATTATTTATAAGAACCTTCTTATTAAATAATGCTTACGTCAGTAACTTAAACTTTTATGTTACTGGCGCCTCTTCTATTATATTTGAAGTAGCCTCAGAAATATC
>NZ_JAVWDJ010000115.1:0-2041 GCF_036642255.1 Clostridium sp.
TATATTAGAATCTTTTGCAGATATAGGAGCAACAATTAGCGATAATTTTAAAGTGCCCACACCATTTATTGGTACTAGTTTTTTAGACAAATTAAAATAGAGTAGAGAATAAATAATTAGTTTATTTATTCCCTCTCACACCACTGTACGTACGGTTCACGTATACAGCGGTTCAATTTATATTTAAATATGTACTTTTAGATAATGGTCTAGTGGAAACACTAGTCCTTTTTGTTTTAGTCTTTTATTGGATACAGCCATATGAAGTATTACAGTTTTAGCTACCCAAAAATAGCCTTTTCTTGTATTCGCAACCATATAGGCACTTTCATGTGTGATACCTAACTTTCTTAGGTTCTTATATTTAGTCATAGGCTTTTTCCAGTATTTCCATATTATTGTTCTTATTCTATGCCTTAATAGTTCCCCAATCCTTGTAGTTACTACTTTCATATCTGCAATTTTAAAGTAATTAATCCACCCTCTAATAACATAGTTAAGTTTCGTTATTCTTTCATCTAATGAAATACTATAACTTCTGTTAGTCAATCTTTTCAGCGTTCTCTTGAACTTTTCTACTGACTTTAAATGAGGCTTTGATTTAATTGTTCCTTGTTTACTTGTATAAAATCCAAATCCAAGATATTTAATATCTTTAGGCTTTGCTATTTTACTCTTTTCAATATTAACCTTTAACCCAAGTTTCTTTTCTATAAAAGTCTTTATAGAATTCATTACCCTATTTGCAGATTTTTCACTCTTAACAACAATTAAGCAGTCATCAGCATATCTAACAAAATTGAGTTCTCTTGCTTCTAATTCTTTATCAAGTTCATTCAACATTATATTAGATAATAAAGGACTTAAGTTTCCTCCTTGTGGAGTTCCTATATTAGTATCATTTATAACACCATTTATCATAACCCCACTTTGTAAGAATTTTCTTATTAATGATATAACATCACCATCATTTATAGTTTTTGATATAATATTCATTAATCTATCTTGATTAACTGTATCAAAGAATTTTTCTAAGTCAATATCTACTATCCAAGTATATCCGTCATTAAATAATTCTAACACTTTAACTATAGCCATTTCACATGAGCGTTTTGGTCTAAAACCATAACTACTATTACTAAATTGTTCTTCATATATTGGACTTAGTACTTGCACTATTGCTTGTTGAATAATTCTATCAATTACCGCAGGTATTCCAAGATTTCTTTTCTTACCATTTTCCTTAGGGATTTCTACTCTAAGTACTGGTTGCGGTTTATATTTTCTATTTCTTATTTGTTCTTTAATAATTTCAAAATTTATTTCTCCTTTATTAAATCTTTCCATAAACTCAGTTGTATTAATTCTATCTACACCAGCACTGCCTTTATTGCCTATTACTTTATTAATTGCATCAGCAATATTACCACCACTAAGTATCTTTTCTAAAAGTTCCATACTTGTTTCTTCCTTTCTTTCATCGTAAATAAATAAATCATCATTTTTAATTATCCTCCAAGATACGCTTGTATTTCCATTATTAACACATTCTGATTATTATTTATTCCAGTTATAGTTTTAGAAACTATATAAATTGTTCAGTCCTTCAGTATTTTACCATACCTACTACGACGTCGGCTGACTTCTCATAGTAAACCTTTTTCGACCACTGTACCAGTTACTGTTTTAAAGATTATGGATTTGGTGTCTATGAGACCTCCCAGGGTAAGACATATAACTTTCCTCGTTTACTTGCCTAATTTACTGCATAAAGTTACGCATATCTTTTGGACTTTAGTTTGTTATGCAACCTTATCCATTTATACAGCCTTAATATTAGATTTTTATACATCAAGCCACGATTTTGTTTCGCACTTCCTCCAGCTCACACCTCACGATGGAAACCTTGTGTTTCTCTAGTGGTTGGTCGATATGTACCCCCACAACGGACTTTCACCGTTTAGTTATATGCCATGCCTGGCACACATAAAAAGATACAATTTTTATAATTGCATCTTTTTTAATTATTTTTATATAAATA
>NZ_JAVWDJ010000116.1:0-1665 GCF_036642255.1 Clostridium sp.
CACTAGCACTTTTACCATATTCGTATAAATATACTTGCCAAGGAATGTTACCAAATTCACTAGGAACAGTTGGTATTTCATCAATAGCCACATGGTATCTTATAGGTAATTCCACCCCACTTGTGCTCTCTCTCTTGCCCCAAACAATAAAATCATTTTTAATATTCTGATAATTTGGAGTGTTGTTGAAACTTGTAGTTATATTACTTTCCTTAAAGGAGTATGCATTTTGACTCTCACCAAAATTTACTGTATAATCATCTCCCTCTAGGTTTGTAATAGGAACATAACTTTTATTTAAATAGTTTTTCATCTCTTGAAAGACAAAATTACCCTCAAGATCATAGAAATACTCATAATTACCTAGAATGCCTTTAATAGAATCTAATATAGATACAACTGTTTCTCCTGCTTGTTTTATTAGTTCTCCTGGATATATAAAATCAACCCAATCATACCCAGCTAAATCTCCACTGTTTAAAGTTCTCACCACTCCAGGAGCAGTAGATTCTTTAAACTCATTTCCAAATTCATCAAAGTAGATTGGACTTTTTCCTTTGTACCTATAAACCTTTTTGATTTTCAAAGGAACATCATTAATTATAACTTTAGAGGGATCCACTCCCCCAAGATGTATCACAGCCTCTCTGATGATATCATATATGGTTACATATTCAATCTTAGTTGTATCTTCATCAATTCTTGTGTATCTTTCATGAAGAGCTACTGGGGCAGGTAGTTGACCAGCACACTCACCGTTCAGTAGACACATTTTATCTTTTGCTGTTATATTAATATTTGCATCAGTTAAATTATGACTGATTGAGGCAGTTATTATAATAAAAACCCCAAGAGGAAACCATAGTATTTCCCCATATTTTTTATGAGTATTGGAGGGATTTGTGTACCCAGAAAAAACTCTAATTTTTTTGTTAATAGATATTAAGTTATCTAGATTAGTTAAACTATATCCATCCTCAGTAACGTTCATAGTTATATTACAAGTTCTTCTCATGGCACTTGCTCCATCTATTGAGATGGAACCTCCAGTACTCTTTCCTTGTATTTCAGATATTGTATTTTCATTAAAGTCCAACACTTCCATTTTCACATGGTGCTCTTTTACTGTTGTATTTTCCAGTAATTTTAAAAACTCTTTGTCATCTAAAAAATTCTCTAAAAACATTACTTATCGCCCACTCTCTTGTATATTATATTTATTTAGATTAAATACATTAAAAGAATCAACTTCTATTATGTTACAAGAGAAGTCATAAATAAGTCTTCCTAGTTGTTGATTTGGTGTCATGTTAACATCCATAATTCTAACTATAGAGTTTCCTTCTGTTGGAGATTTAAATAGTTTAGGTTTTCCATCAAGTAAAAACTCTTCAACTCTATTTCTAAATTCTCTTTCAAGTACAGTATTATTGTAGTTGTTAAGATTATTTTCTCTATATAAACTATCGTAGTGAATAGACATATCATATGGTAGTTGTGATTTAAACTCATCATCAACAAATAAATCTGCCCTTGGAGCAAACTCTTCTGTTTCATCCATGAAGTGAGTTATAGTCCCACTCAAAGAAAATTCTTTATAGTCAATACTTGCATTTCTAGTAACAAAAGGATACTTAGAACCTATTGTCTCTATTCGGCTTTCTT
>NZ_JAVWDJ010000117.1:0-1598 GCF_036642255.1 Clostridium sp.
CTTTATACCAAATAATAATGGGTAAGGAAGTACATTATGCGGCTGATAATGATGAATTGGATATATTTAAAAAACAGCACCCAAACAGAAAATTTGATGTTCATTATCTTAAGGGGTTAGGTGAGCTCTCACCTCAAGAACTTCTAGATACTACAATAGACAGAACAAAGAGAAGACTGAAAAAAGTAGTTATCCAAAATGATAGACTTTGTTTAGAAAAAGTTGAAGAACTTATGGGGAAAAGTGCGGACAAAAGAAAAGAATTTATCACAAAGAATGCTTACAGAGCTAATGTGTAATAGAAAGGATGATGTGTATGTTAAATGTATTTAATGTTGATTTTATAGAGGAAATGGAAAAAAGTTATTTGGATTATAGTTTAAGTGTAATAAAGGATAGAGCCATCCCAGATATAATGGGATGTAAACCTATTCACAATAGAGTTTTATATGGGGCAAGTCTACTAGGTCTTGCCAGTAATGGAGCATATAAAAAGTCAGCAAGACTAGTTGGAGAAATTATTGGTAGACTGTCTCCACATGGAGATACATCAGCATATGAAGCAATGGCAAGAATGTCTCAAGATTGGAATGTAAGATATCCTCTTATAGATATGGGAGGTAACAATGGAAGTTGTGATGGAGATTCTCCAGCCGCTATGAGATATACACTTTGTAGATTATCTAAGATTGGAGAAGAAATGCTTAAAGATTTAAAGAAAGATGCAGTAGATTGGAAACCTAACTTCTCAGAAGATGAAATGGAACCATGTTCTATGAGTGGATTTTTTCCTAATATATTAGCGAATGGAACTTCAGGAATAGCTGTAGGTTACAGTTCTAATTTTGCTCCTCACAATCTAAAAGAAACTGTATCCGCTATAAATGCTACTATTGAAAACTCTGACATAACAATAGAGGAGTTGGTTGAGAAGTATATACAAGGACCAGACTTCCCTTTGGGTGGAGAAATAATAAATAAAAAAGATGTTGTTAAAATATACAAAGAAGGCAAAGGTGGTTTCATTACAAGAGGAAGGTATAAAATTGAAGATAAAGGAAGAACAATTGTTTTCTATGACATGCCGTTTTCAGCTAAAAAATCCAATTTAATTGGAGAAATAGTTCAATGTGTTAGAGATAACAAAATAGATGGAATTTCCAACATAACTGATGAAACAACAACAAAAGAATTTAGAATAGCTATAACTCTAAAAAGAGGGTTTGATGCAGATGTAGTAGCTAATAAAATATATGCATACACAAGGATGCAACAAACAGTATCTATTAATCAAAATGTTTTATTAGATGGAGAACCTAAACAATTAAATCTAAAAGAAATAATCGACCAATATATAATTAAGTGTTTAGGTATAATTAAAAGAAAAACTAATTTCTCACTTAATAAGATATCAGATAGACTTCATTTAATTGAGGGGTTATTAGTTGCTCTTGAAGATATAGATAATGTAATTACTTTAATTAAATCTTCTTCAAATGCGAAGGATGCTATATTAACTCTTAGAACTAAATACAACCTAAGTGAAGTTCAAGCTTCTGCTATTGTTGATATGAAATTAAAAAGACTTACAGGATTGG
>NZ_JAVWDJ010000118.1:0-1550 GCF_036642255.1 Clostridium sp.
CGCTAGATTATCCAGAACTCTCAAATGAAATTCGCAAGACAGTGTTGACTCCACCAAATTTTAAGGTGGAACAGTTGTTGGTTAATAAGGAGTGATATCCAATTTGGACAAATACTAAGTTAATAATTGGGCTGAATTACTAAATATATGTAATGTTAGCCCGACAAAACAATTAGTTACTTATAAGGAACTGCACACAAGAAAGTAATATCTTCTGATGTCTTGTGCTCTAAATTATATAAATAATTATAAACTAGTATTATTGAGTTAATAGAAAAATCCAACCTTAAATTCTTTAAATTTATTTCTTCTATTATCTTTTCACAATAAGAAAAACCATCTAAAACCACACCTAAATCACTACTCAAACTAAAGAAACTCTTTTCAATAAGATCATCATCAACGAAATCAATTTCAAATTTATTTGAGAAATTAGAACCTTCACACTCACCGTCTAAGGAATAATTATTAAAGGTATAATTATCTAATGAATTGTTAGAATCTGATACTCCAATCCAAATAGAAACATAATTATCTTTTTGCATCAATCACCACCTAATTCCACATAAATCATCTAGTTAAAAGTTACTAAATTTTGATCTTTTTTTCTAAAAATTATAAATATTTAGAATCATCTTCCATTAAATATTTAAGCCACTTCCATATAAACTTATAAAAATTCATCTTGAGAATTTCCTAGATTTACCTCACCAAAAAAAGTTACCCAAACCTTTTAAAGATTACAAATGCATAATAACAGATTGACCAACAATACCATTTCCTACCAATCCCTCTATAAATAAATTTGAAGTTCTAATACTCAATACTGCAAATATATAATCAGTGTAAATAAATAGAGAACCTATTTTATTGTACTTCGTATCGATATTCTTCAGTAAGCTTGAATTTACTTTCATAATAAGAAATAACATTCTCACCATGACTATCTTTTGAAATGTACTTCATAGATACATCTAAACAATCACTGTTAACAGTTACAATCACTGATATAGGTACAAATGAATCTTTATTTACTAATTGCGCTCTTATTTTATAAGCAGTGTAGTTAACCTTAGAAGCAACAGTATATTCACTTAAAGGTTTATCTGGCTCATTTTCAAAGTTAATATGTACTTTAATTGTAGTGCTTTCACTAACCCCCTGTATTATGTTAACAATAGGAGAGTCACCTTTTTTAATAATATTACTCTTGTCTTTTGCTACTACTTGTGTCTTTTTATTTATTAACTGCTCTATATTTTCTACTTCTGAATTAGCTAAAATTTCAGTATAAGCAGAACAAGTAAGAAAAAAAAATAGAAGCATTTTTCTCATGTATAAACCTTTATTCATTGTAATTAATTTATAGGATATATCAGCAGACTAAAAATTTACAATCAGAAAACAGCATTTAAGTGAATTATTGTGAAAAGTTCAGCACCTCCCAATTAATCTTTGATATTGATCCTCTACGAAGCAAGTAGTATGAAACAAATAACAAAAGGATAACATCCTAAAAGGCATAATTTTTATACTTATGCATGATATTC